>NZ_JBITXB010000002.1:0-922465 GCF_044544295.1 Streptomyces sp. NPDC053750
GACGGGATCGTGTCGGGTTCCCTACGGCGTGACGACGGCGGTCTGGACCGCTTCTACACCGCTTTGGCGGAGGTGTATGTCGCGGGTGTTCCGGTGGACTGGACGCCGGCCTTCGGGCCGGACGCACGTCCGGTCGCGGATCTACCGACCTACGCCTTCCAGCACGAGTCGTACTGGCTGCTTCCGTCCCCGGCCGCCCCGGGCGACGCCTCCGGACTCGGACTCGACGCCACACACCACCCCCTCCTCGGCGCGGTCTCACTGCTGCCCGCGCTGGACGGGGTCGTGGCCACCGGACGCCTGTCGGCTCGGGCGCACCCGTGGCTGGCGAGGTCCGGTGCGCTGGCCTCCGTACTGCCGCTGCTCGCGGTGTGGGCGGGGGACCAGGTCGGATGCCCGAGGCTGGTCGAGTTCGCGACCGAGCCTCCGCCCGGACTCGCGGAAGGCGACGCGGTGCACGTGCAGGTGCTCGTCGGAGCACCGGACGAGCACGAGCGTCGGACGGTGACTCTCCACCTGCGGCCCGAGCGGCCCGAAGAGGATGCCGTCCCCGAGTGGGTCCGCTACGGCACCGGTCTCCTCGACACCGACCGGACCGAGCCCCACCTCCCCAGCCGCCCGCAGGGCCCCGAACATGCCGACGTAGAGGTCACCCTCACCGACGACGAACGCGACGAGGCGTCCAACCACGATCTGCACCCTGCCCTCCTCGACGCCGCCCTCCGCGCCCTGCGCGACGACGACACGGTCTTCGCGGCCCACTGGTCCGACCTGCGACTGCACAGTGTGGGCGCCACCGAGGCCCGGGTCCGACCGGCTCCGTCGGACGGACCCGACGGAGAAGAGGCGGCCTCCGGCTTCGCCATGGTCGACGCGCAGGGCCGACCCATCCTCACCGCGTCCCGTGTGATCCTTCGCCCGCACCACGACGGGCCGGCCACCCGCACCCACCAGCCCTCACCGCACACCTTCTTCCACCTCGACTGGCAGCCGCTCACCGACCCGGGTGTCGACATCCCCTCAGACCAGCCGCACGTCACCC
The DNA here is from genome assembly GCF_044544295.1 of Streptomyces sp. NPDC053750. Taxonomy (NCBI): domain Bacteria; kingdom Bacillati; phylum Actinomycetota; class Actinomycetes; order Kitasatosporales; family Streptomycetaceae; genus Streptomyces; species Streptomyces sp. NPDC053750. Next base: position 1,043 of record NZ_JBITXB010000002.1, read on the forward strand.
TGACCCACCTCGACGCGGTGTACGAGGGTACGGACGGCTCGGCTCCCGAGGCGGTGCGCGCAGTGCTCGGCGAGGCACTCACCCTGCTCCAGGAGGCGTCGGAACAGTCGCGCACGGCGTTCGTCACGCACGGTGCCGTGGGCGACGACGGTGAGGCGGCCGATCCGGCGACGGCCGCGCTGTGGGGCCTCGTACGGTCGGCGCAGTCCGAGCACCCCGACCGTTTCCTGCTGGTGGACATCGACGACGACACCGCTTCCCAGCAGGTACTGTCCTCCGCCGTGGCCGCGGCCGTGGCGGCCGGGGAGCCGCAGCTGACGATCCGTGGAGGACGGACCCGCGTGCCGAGGCTGATCCCGGCCTCGACGTCTCCTTCGGCGCCGTTCCCCGTCCTCCGTCCCGAGGGGACGGTGCTCATCACCGGTGGCACCGGGACACTGGGCGCGCTCGTCGCCCGCCATGCGGTGACCGGGTGGGGCGTGCGGCACTTGCTGCTTCTGAGCCGGCGTGGTGCCGACGCGCCGGGTGCGGCGGAGTTGGTGGCGGAGCTCGGTGCTCTGGGTGCGCAGGTGGAAGTGCGTGTCTGTGACGCGGCGGACCGGGAGGCTCTGGCGGGTGTGCTGGAGGGTGTCGATCCGGCGCATCCTTTGACGGCGGTCGTCCACACCGCGGGTGTCCTGGACGATGCGACGATCGAGCATCTGTCGCCGGCTCGTCTGGACTCGGTGCTGCGTCCGAAGGCGGACGCGGCGTGGAACCTGCACGAACTCACCCGCCACCTCGACCTCTCCGCGTTCGTGCTGTTCTCCTCCGCGGCGGGCACTCTGGGCGGGCCCGGTCAGGGCAACTACGCCGCCGCCAATGCCTTCCTGGACGCTCTGGCGGCCCACCGTCGCGCGGCCGGTCTGCCCGCGACCTCCCTCGCCTGGGGCCTGTGGGCCGAACGCAGCGGCATGACCGGACACCTCGACGACACGGCCCTCGCCCGGCTGGCGAGGAACGGCACCCTCGCCCTGTCCAGTGAGGAAGGTCTCGCCCTGCTCGACGCGGCGCTCGCCGCGCAGTTCTCCCGGGTGGTGCCGGTGCGGCTGGACCGGCGTGCCCTGCGCGAGCAGGCCGCGCAGGGTGTGCTGCCCGCCCTGCTGCGGGCGCTGGTGCCCACGCCGGTCCGGAGGAAGGCGGCCGGCACCGACGGGACGCGGGCGGCTGACGGCTGGCTGGCGGGAGTGCCCGAGGCGGACCGGGCAAGGGAGGCGCTGCTGCTGGTGCGCCGGGAGACGGCGAAGGTGCTCGGGCACTCCTCGCCCGAGGCCGTGGCCGTCGACCGGGCCTTCCGGGAACTCGGCTTCGACTCGCTGACCGCCGTGGAACTGCGCAACCGGCTGCGGAGCACGGTAGGACTGCCGCTGTCGGCCACCGTGGTCTTCGACCACCCCACCCCGGCCGCGCTCGCCGAGCACCTGCGGGAGCAGGTCTTCGGCACGGCCGGGACGGCGGGGACGACTGCGGCGGCCGTGCCCGCGCCCGTCGTCCGCGTCGACGAACCGGTCGCCATCGTCGCGATGAGCTGCCGCTATCCCGGCGGAGTCAGCAGCCCGGAGGAGCTGTGGCGGGTACTGGCCCAGGGAGCGGACGTGGTGTCGGAGTTCCCGGCCGACCGGGGCTGGGACCTCGCCGCGCTGTACGATCCCGACCCGGAGCGGGCGGGCACCAGTTACACCCGGCAGGGTGGCTTCCTCACCGACGCCGCCGGCTTCGACCCGGGCTTCTTCGGCGTCAGCCCGCGCGAGGCGGCCGTCATGGACCCGCAGCAGCGGTTGCTCCTGGAGACGTCCTGGGAGGCGTTCGAACGGGCCGGTGTCGACCCGAAGGCCCTGAAGGGCAGCCGCACCGGGGTGTTCACCGGGATCAGCGGGCAGGACTACGCGGGACTCGCCGCGCACGTACCGGCCGGCGACGAGGGGTATCTGGCGACCAGCACCGGGGCCAGCGTAATCTCCGGGCGGGTGTCCTACACGTTCGGGCTGGAAGGACCGGCCGTCACCGTGGACACCGCCTGCTCGTCCTCGCTGGTGGCGCTGCACCTGGCGGCGCAGTCGCTGCGGCAGGGCGAGTGCGACCTCGCGCTGGCCGGCGGTGTCACGGTCATGGCCACCCCGTCGGTGTTCGTGGCCTTCTCCCGGCAGCGCGGACTCGCTCCCGACGGCCGCTGCAAGGCGTTCGCGGCGGGCGCCGACGGCTTCGGCATGGCGGAGGGCGTCGGCGTGCTGCTCCTGGAGCGGCTGTCGGACGCGGAGCGCCGCGGGCACCCCGTCCTGGCGGTGGTGCGCGGCAGCGCCGTCAACCAGGACGGCGCGTCCAACGGGCTCACCGCGCCCAGCGGACCCGCCCAGCAGAAGGTGATCAGGCAGGCGCTCGCCGCCGCCGGGCTGCGAGCCGAGGAGGTCGACGCCGTAGAGGCGCACGGCACCGGCACCCCGCTGGGCGACCCGATCGAGGCGCAGGCACTGCTCGCCACGTACGGGCAGGACCGTCCCGCGGACCGGCCGCTGTGGCTGGGCTCCGTCAAGTCGAACATCGGGCACACCCTGGCCGCCGCCGGTGTCGCCGGGGTGATGAAGACCGTGCTGGCGATGGGCCACGGCGAACTGCCGCGCACGCTGCACGCCGACGAGCCCTCACCGCACATCGACTGGTCGGCGGGTGCCGTCCGGCTCGTCACCGAGGCCCGTCGGTGGCCGGAGACGGCGGACCGGCCGCCCCGGGCCGGGGTGTCCTCCTTCGGGATCAGCGGGACCAACGCCCATGTGATCCTCGAAGGCCCGTCCGCCGCGTCCGCCGCGTCCGTCGCGTCCGTCGCGTCCGCCGAGGGAGAGTCCACCGACCGGACGCCCACGGGACCGATGCCGGATCCCCGCCCGGCGGCCGCCCCGCTGCCGTGGGTACTGACCGCCCGGACCACCGACGCGCTGCGCGACCGGGCACGGCAGCTGCTCGCCGGCCTCACCGGTGAGACCCCCACCGATGGGCTCGACGCGGCCGACGTGTCCGACGCCGACCTGGCGCTGGCGCTCACCGCGCACCGCAGCGCCTTCGAACGCCGCGCGGTCGTCCTCGGCCGTGAGCGGGACGAACTGCTCGCCGGATTGGCGGAACTGGCGGAACTGGGGGAACCGGCACCGGACACGGCCCACGCCACCGTCGTCCGCGGCGACGCCCGCGAGGGCGAGGTCGCCTTCCTCTTCACCGGCCAGGGCAGCCAGCGCCCCGGCATGGGCCGCGATCTGTACGCCGCCTTCCCCGTCTTCGCCCGCGCGTTGGACGAGGTCTGCGCGCTCCTCGACGAGCACCTCGAACGGCCGCTGCGCGAGCTGATGTTCGCCGGGCCCGGGGAGGCGGAGGCCGGACTGCTGGACCGTACCGAGTACACGCAGCCCGCGCTGTTCGCCTTCGAGGTCGCCCTGTACCGGCTGCTGGAGAGCTGGGGACTGCGGCCCGCCGCGCTGCTCGGCCACTCCGTCGGGGAGATCGCCGCGGTCCATGTCGCCGGGGTGCTGTCCCTGCCGGACGCGGCCCGGCTCGTGGCCGCCCGCGGCTGGCTCATGCAGTCCCTCCCGGAGGGCGGCGCCATGGTGTCGGTGCGCGCCTCCGAGGCGGAGGTGCGCACCGTGCTCGCCGAGGGGGCCGGCGGCGCGGCCGTCGCCGCGGTCAACGGCGCCACGTCCACGGTCGTCTCCGGGGACGCCGAGGCCGTCGGCGCGGTGGTACGAGTCCTGGAGGAGCGGGGCCGCAGCACCCGCCGGCTGCGTGTCAGTCACGCCTTCCACTCGTTCCGGATGGACCCGATCATGGAGGAGTTCGCGCTGGTCGCGGACGGACTGACGTACCACGAACCGGTCCTGCCGATCGTCTCCGACGTGACCGGCCGCCTCGCCGGGGACGAGATCCGTACCCCCGGCTACTGGGTGCGGCACGCCCGCGAGGCCGTCCGCTTCCACGACGGCGTGCGCACGCTGCGCGAACGGGGCGTCACCCACTGCCTGGAGGTCGGCCCGGACGGCGCGCTAACCGCCATGGTGCCCGACTGCCGGGGCGACGAACCGGACGCGGCCGCCGTCACCTCGGTGGCCCTGCAGCGCCGGGACCGGCCCGGTCCCGACACCCTGCTCGCCGCCCTCGGCCAGGCGTACACGCGGGGCGTCCCCGTCCCCTGGCCCGCCGTGCTCGGTGACACCGCCGACCCCGCCAAGGCCCGGCGGATCACGCTGCCGACCTATCCGTTCCAGAACCGGCGCTACTGGCTGGAGGGCCCCGTCGGCGGCGCGGCGGACGCGCGTCCGGCCGGACCGGGGGAGGAGCGGTTCTGGGCGGCCGTCGAGTCCGGCGACGCCGGCCGCCTGGCCGGTGCGCTCGGCGCCGGGCAGGACACGCCGCTGGGCGCGGTGCTGCCCGCCCTGTCCGCGCTGCGCGCGGCCGACCGCACCGGGGCCGCGATCGCCGGCTGGCGCTACCGCGTCGAGTGGCGGCCCCTCGCCGACACGCCCACTACGACGACTTCGACCCCTACGACCAGTGACGCCGCCACCACCGGCTCCGGCACCGGCACGCCACCCCCGGACGGCGACTGGCTCGTCCTCGCCCCGGCCGGTCACGACGACGCCCCGAAGATAGTGGAGGCTCTCCGCGCAGGTGCAGGCACCGGCGCCGTATTCGTGCCACTGCCTCCCCGGCCGTACGACGAGACGGCGGTCGCCGCCGAGCTGGACCGGGCCGCGGCGTCGCTGAGCCGGCCGCCGGCGGGTCTGCTGCTGCTCGCCCCGGACGGCGACGGCAGCGACGACGGACAGGAACTGGCCCCTGGTCTCGCCGCCGCGCTCGCCACCGTACGGTCCGTCATGGCGGCGCGGACGGGCGCCGTCGAGCCGGTGTCCTGGAGCGGAGCGCGGCTGTGGACGGCGACCCGCTGCGCCGTCCGGGTGGACGCGGACGACGCGCCCGAGGACCCCGTCCAGGCGCAGGTCTGGGGCCTCGGCATCGTCGCCGGGCTCGAACACCCCCGCCGCTGGGGCGGACTGGTCGACTTGCCCGCCACCCTCGACGACCGCGCCCTGGCGGCCCTGTGCCGGGTACTGTCCGGCACGGACGAGGACCAGGTCGCCGTGCGCTCCACGGGCCGCTACGCACGTCGGCTCGTCCGCGCGGCGGGCGGCACCGGCGCGCCGTCCTGGCGGCCGGAGGGCACGGTGCTGATCACCGGCGGTACCGGCGCGCTGGGCGGGCACGTCGCCCGGCGGCTCGCGGCCGACGGTGCGGCGCATCTGGTGCTGGTCGGCAGGCAGGGCCGCGAGGCGCCCGGCGCCGTGGGACTTGAGCGCGAACTCGCCGCGCTGGGCGCCCGCGTCACCGTCGCCGCCTGCGACGTCACCGACGCCGGGGATCTCGCCGCTCTGGTGGAGAGGCTGGCGGACGAGGGCAGTCCGGTGCGCGCGGTCGTGCACTGCGCCGGGACCGGCGAGCGGGCCGCCCTGCTGGGCACCGGCCCCGACGAGGTCGCCGACGTGCTGCGCGCCAAGGTGCTCGGGGCGCGCCACCTCGACGCGCTCTTCCCGGCCGACCGCGCCGATCTGGACGCGTTCGTGCTGTTCTCGTCCGCCGCCGCCGTATGGGGCGGCGGCGGACAGGCAGCCTACGCCGCCGCCAACGCCCATCTCGACGCCCTCGCCCGGCGCCGCCGCCGTCAGGGCGGGACGGCCACCTCGGTCGCCTGGGGACTGTGGGCCGGGGCCGGTATGGGCGAGGGCGCGGAGACGCAGGGCCTGCTCAAGCGGGGCATGCGGCCCATGGACCCCGACCTGGCCGTGGCCGCGCTCTCCGCGGCGCTCGCCGCCGACGAGACCTCCCTGGTCGTCGCCGACATCGACTGGGAGCGGTTCGTGCCCGGCTTCACCGCGGCCAGGCCCAGCCCGCTGCTGCGGGAGATACCCGAAGTAGCCGCTCTGGAACGGCGTTCGGAAGCGGCGGACACCGCACCGGACACCGGACCGGGCGGAGCCGGCGCGGCGCTGCGGGCGCGGCTCGCGGGGCTGCGGCCCGCGGACCGTGACGCCGCCCTGATCGAGGAGGTGCGCCGTCTCGCGGCCGCCGTGCTCGGACACGCGGACGCCGACGAGATCGACGACCGGCGCAGCTTCCTGGAGCTCGGTTTCGACTCGCTGACGGCGGTCGAACTGCGGGACCGGCTCAACACGGTGACCGGACTCGTGCTGCCGACGACGCTGATCTTCGACCATCCCACGGTGGCGGCGGTCGCCAGGCTGCTCGCCGCCCGGCTCACCCGCGACGAGCCGGCGGGCGCGCCGCGTTCCCTGGTGGAGGAACTCGACCGGCTGGAGGCCGCGCTGGTGCCGGACGTGGCCGCCCCCCAGGCCGCCGAGGCCGAGGAGCGGTTGCTGCGGCTCCTCGACCGGGTCCGGGCGGTCCGCGGCCGCCCGGACGACAGCGACCGGGACGGCGTGCTCGACGTGGAGTCCGCCTCCGTGGACGAGGTCCTCGGCTACATCGACGGGCTCGGCCTGTGAGGTCAGTCTTTTAGGGGCCCCTAACCCCGCTCTCCGGGGCCGGAACAGGGGTGCGGGGCGGGCAGAGTGGGGTGCCCGGCCGTAGACAGGCGCATCAGTGATCGCACCTGACAGGGATGACGGGGACAACGGGGACAACGGGGAAAGTGGGGCTGACGGGGATGACAGTAGAGATGCGTACGGAGACAGACATACCGCGCACCAGATCTGTGCGGGACAGGAGCACGCGCACGCGCACCGGCACCACCGCCCGCGTCCTCGGCGTCCTGCTGACCCTCCTGGCGGCGCTGGTCCCGCTGACCGGCGCCACGGCGGCGGCCGACGACGGCGCGCCGCTCGAGCTGATCCTGCCGGAGCCCACCGGCCCCTACGAGGTCGGCGAGATCAGCGCCCACCTGGTCGACGCCGGCCGCCCCGACCCCTGGGAGCCGGACCGCTCCCGCGAGCTGATGGTGAGCGTCTGGTACCCGGCGAAGGCGAGCGACGCCCCGCGCGCACCCTGGCTGTCACCGGGCGCGGCGTCCGTCTTCGAGCAGCTCATGGCCATCCCGCAGTATCTGGACATCCCCGTCGGCTCCGTCGACTGGGCCGGCGCCGAGACCCACGCCCGCGTCGCCGCCCCGGTGCTGACCAAGGGCGGGAAGAAGTGGCCGCTGGTGCTCTTCTCGGCCGCCCAGGGCACCACCCGCCAGCTCAACTCCGTCCAGGTGGAGGACCTGGCGAGCCGCGGGTACGTCGTCGTCACCATCGACCACACCTACGAGTCCGCAGCCGTCGAGTTCCCCGGCGGCCGGGTGGTCCCCGGCAAGGCCCTGGACCGCACCCCGGAAACCCAGAAGATCTCCGCGGACTCGCGCGTGGCCGACACCCGGTTCGTGCTCGACCGGCTCACCGCGCTGAGCCGCTCGAAGGCCACCGTCTTCGGCGGCACGACACTGCCCCGGGGACTCGGCAAGGCGTTCTCGCTGCGCGACGTCGGCATGTTCGGGCACGTCCAGGGCGGCTACACCACCGTCGAGAGCATGTACCACGACCCCAGGATCGACGCCGGTATCAACCTCGACGGGGAACTGGCCCACGGCACCGGCCTCGGAGGCATCCCCTACGTGCCGGGCGAGGCCGCCCGCCACGGCGTGGGACGGCCCGTGCTGCTGATGGGCGCCGAACGCGCCGACGCCACCGGAACCCTGGTCGACCACAACCACGTCAACGGCTTCGACCGGTCCTGGGCCGACTTCTGGGCCGCGCAGACCGGCTTCAAGCGCGACCTGACCCTGGCGGACTCGGCGCTCGACAGCTACGCCGACTTCACCTTCTTCCTGCCGCAGATCACCGCGGTCCAGCCGCTCGACCCCGAGATCGTCCGGCTCTTCATCGGCACCGTCGACCCGACGGCGTCGCTCACCGCCCAACGCGCCTACATCGGGGCCTTCTTCGACCGGTTCCTGAAGGACAAGGACACCGGCCTGCTCGACGGCCCCTCCTCGCAGTACCCGGAGATCACGTTCGTCACCGACTGAACACCAACGCAACGAAAAGGGAGACTCCCGTGCCCGGTACCGACGCCGTAGCCACCGGAACCGTCGACCTGGAGGTCGCCTGCGCGATCCCCGGTGAAGAACCCCAGAACAGCGTCAACCACGTCACCCTCACCGTTCCCGCGCAGGTCGCCGCGGGCGAGTCGACCGCGGTGCGGCTCACCCTGCGCAGCAGGGCCGCCACCCCCCGGGACCTGGCGGCGGGAGAGGTCACCGCGGAACTCCAGGTCGCCGTAGCGGGCCCCGACGGCGACGCGCTGCTCACCGTGACCGGCCTGACGAACCCGCAGGCGATCCCCAGGGGCGAGCAGGTCTTCCTCGACTCCGGCACCGCCGTGTTCACGCCGAAGCTGTCCGGCGACTACACCTTCACGCCGGGTGACCACGTGGTGGTCACCTCGGACCACCCCGTGGAGTGCACCGTCATCGGCGGCTCCGCCGTCGCCGCGCGCACCGAGGTCCGGTGAGCGCCTTGTCCGACACGTCCACCGGTGCAGCGCCCGCCGTCCTGCCCGGCGACCCGCGCTACGCGGACCTCGCACGCGGCTGGAACGCGCGGTTCGTCGGCACACCCGAGGCCGTGCGGCTGCCGGTCGTCCCGGAACAGGTCGTCGACGCCGTCCAGGACGCCGTGAGCACCGGCCGGCGCATCGCGGTCCGCAGCGGCGGCCACTGCTTCGAGGACTTCGTCGCCGACCCAGCGGTCCGCGTCGTCCTCGACATGTCCCTGCTCACCGACATCCGCTGGGACCCGGAGATGGGCGCCGTCGAGATCCAGGCCGGCACCCAGCTCGGCGAGGTCAACCGCACCCTCTTCAAGCGCTGGGGCGTGGCCCTGCCCGGCGGCACCTGCCCTTCGGTGGGGGTCGGCGGGCACATCAGCGGCGGCGGCTGGGGCCCGCTGTCGCGGCTGTACGGGTCAGTGGTGGATCACCTGTACGCCGTCGAGACGGTCGTGGTGGACGCCGGGGGAACCGCCCGCGCCGTGATCGCGACCCGAGAGGACGGCGACCCCGCGCGGGACCTGTGGTGGGCGCACACCGGGGCGGGCGGCGGCAACTTCGGGGTCGTCACCCGCTACTGGTTCCGCACCCCCGGCGCGTCCGCCGTCGACCCGGCCGCGGCGCTGCCCCGCCCGCCCGCCGCCTTGCGGGTGGCGCAACTGCTGTGGCCCTGGGCGATGCTGACCGAGGACAGCTTCACCCGGCTGCTGCGCAACCACGCCCGGTGGCACGAGGCCAACAGCGCGCCCGGCTCGCCGTACGCCGGCATGTACAGCGTGATCGGTGCGACGCCGCGCGAGAACAACGGCGTCGTCATCATGAGCATCCAGTTCGACGGCACCCGGTCCGACACCCAGGAGCTGCTGCGGGCCTACACCGACGCGCTGACCGAGGGCACCGGGGTCGAACCGGTCGTCCTCGAACAGCGGGAGCTGCCCTGGCTGCACACCACCAGCTGGCCCGGTGTCTCGGACCGGGCCGACCACACCCGTCGCGCCAAGTTCAAGTCGGCCTATCTGCGCACCGGCCTGTCGGACGCCCAGATCGGTGCCGTGTACCGGAGCCTGACCCGGCCCGACTACGCGAACATGACCGCCGGCATCATGCTCGCCGCCTACGGTGGTGCCGTGAACACGGTGGCCTCCGACGCCACGGCGATGCCGCAGCGCGACTCCGTGCTCCGGCTGATCTTCGCCACCGAGTGGGACCAGCCCGACGAGGACGACAAGCACCTCACCTGGATCAGGGAGTTCTACCGGGACGTCTTCGCCGCCACCGGGGGAGTGCCCGCCCCCGGCCCGGGGCAGGACGGGTGCCACATCAACTACGCCGACGCGGACGTCGCGGACCCGGAGTGGAACACCTCCGGCGTGCCGTGGCACACGCTCTACTTCGGGGACAACTACGCCCGGCTGCGCGAGGCCAAGGCGCGCTGGGACCCGCTGGACGTGTTCCGGCACACGCTGTCGGTCCGGCCGCCGGACGCCGGACCGGACACCGCGGAGAAGGAGTGACGCGAGGATGAGGGCACGCGCCGCCGCCACCTGGGGCCTGTTCGCCGCGTGGTCGCTGCACGAGGCGGAGGAGGCGGCGGTGATGGCCGACTGGCTGCGCCGCAACCTCCCCCGGCTCCGGGAGCGGCTGCCGTCCGTGCCCGAGGAGACCTGGGACCGGCTCGAACGCGACATGACGCCGGAACGGGTGCGTACGGCGATCGGCCTGATGGGGCTGGTGATGGCCGCCGCCGCGGTGGACGGCGGCCGCACCGGCGGCCGTTCCCGGCTCTACCAGGCGGCCCTCGCCGGCTACGGCTGGCACGGGGTGATCCACCTCGGCCAGACGCTCGCCCTGCGCGGCTACACCCCCGGGGTCGCCACCACCCCGGTGGTCGTGCTGCCGTTCTCCCTGTGGGCGTGGCGGGAACTGACCCGGTCCGGGGCGGACGCCCGCCTCGGCCGGGCCACCGCGGGCGCCGCCCTGCTCTTCCCGGCGGGCCTGGTCGCGGCCCACGGCGTGGCCGCGGCGGTACTGCGCCGACGGGGCCCCACGGTACGTCCCTCCCGAAGCCGGCCGCGTGTGCGGCAAGGGCGAGGGGCAGCGGTACAGCGCTGAACGAGCCGCCGGGGCCCGGTGGCGGCAGGCCCAGGGCCCAGGCGGTGCGGAACCGTTCCGCCGAGTTCGGTCCGGCGGGCGGCGCGGGCGAGGTCGTGTCGCCCGGGCGGGAGCCGACCGTGTGCGATAGCCGGCCCGGCATCGCGGCCGGGGACCTCCCGCACATCGTCGACCGCTTTCACCGGGTGCCGGCCGCCCGCGTACTGCCCGGGTCGGGCCTCGGACCGGCGACGGCCCGCCGGATCCCCCGCACGCACGGTGCGGGACACACTGCCGAGCGGGCACCTGACGGAGGGGCGCCGTCCCGGCTGACCCCGTGAGCCCGCAGACCCGGCCGGCACCCACCCGCGGTCCCGGCGCCCCTACGGTGCCCGGACCACCGGCGGCTCACCGCGCGGCAGGGTCAGCGCGGCGCGCAGCGCCGTGGCGGACGGACGGCCGATGCGCTCGGCGAGGACGCCCTCGATGACGGTGAGCGTGGCCTGGGCGCGGTGGTGGACGCGGGTGCCCTCGGCCGTCATGCGGATCAGACGGCTGCGACCCGACGACGGGTCCGGAATTTGTTCGAGCAGGCCCATGGCGACCAGGCTGTGCACGGCCTGGTGGGCCGACTGCCGGGTGATGCCGATCCGGCGGGCGAGCTCGGAGACCGTGGTGCCGTCCGTGTCCAGGCAGGCGAAGACCTGGGCCTGCGCGCTGCTCACCGGCTGTTCGCCGGCCGCCCGCATGCTGGCCTCCAGTGCGTCCTCGAACCAGCGCCGGGCGCCGGTCAGCAGCAGCGGCATGTTCTGTTCGGCTTCGGTCATGACTCCTCGGGATCCTCGGTCACGAGCATACGGGCGCCGGCGCGGTGGGTGTGTGCGGCATTCGGTCCGTCACCGTGGGCGGTCACCGCGCGCCGTCGGCGCGGGAGAGGTGTTGCCACCGGACGATTGTCAGGTAGCCTGACCCTTGAACGTCAGGTTACCTGACAGTGCATACCTGACCGTGCGTTCCCGTCGGAGGCTTCCATGACCATCGAATTCGCCAGGCGCTCCCACTCCCTCATCCCCGCCGAGCCGGGCAAGCCGTACTTCATCGAGAAGGGCATGGGCGACCGCGCCCACCTCTTCGGCGACCTGTTCACGATCTACGCCGGCGGCCCGCAGACCGAGAACACCTTCAACTTCTTCACCTGCGACGGCCCCAAGGGCGACATCATCCCGGCCCACTCCCACCCCGACACCTACGAGGTCTTCTTCATCACCCAGGGCGCCGTCCGCCTGTTCGTGGAGGACCTGGAGGGCGAACAGCACGAGAAGCTGCTCACCGTCGGCGACTTCGGCTTCGTACCGAAGAACTGCCCGCACGCCTACCGCATCGAGCGGCACCACAGCCAGATCGTCGGCGTCGCGGCCGGTCCCGGCGGCACCTTCGAGCGGTTCTTCGAGACCCTCGGCACCGACACCGACGAGCTCGGCCTGCCCCGGCGCCCGTACGTGCCCGAGCCGCAGAAGTTCGGCACCGTGCCGCAGCGGTACGACGTGACCTTCCTGCCCGACCACAAGTGGCGCACGGGGAGCTGAACCGCGATGGCGTACCTGAAGGCGCTGCTCGCCGGGGCCCTCGTCGGCGTGCTCTACGCCGCCCTGAAGGTCAGGTCCCCGGCGCCCCCGCCGGTGGCCCTGTTCGGCCTGCTGGGCATGCTCGCCGGCCAGGCCCTGCTGGGGGCGCTGTGAGGGCCGCCCTCGACCGCGCCCGCCGCCCGGTCGTCAGCCTCGCGGCCGGGCTGCTGATGGGGGCCGTGTACTGGGCCCTGGACATCACCTCGCCCGCCCCGCCCCTGATCGGCCTGACCGGACTCCTCGGCATCGTCCTCGGCGAGCGCGCCGCCACCTGGGGGCGCGTCCGGCTCGCCGCCCCGCACCAGCACAACCGGAGGGAAGAGACCCACCATGACCGTTCCTGACGTGGCGCCCGGATACGTCGACGTCCACGCCCACTTCGTCACCGACTCCTACGTGCGCCAGGCCAAGGCCGCCGGTCACGAGCTGCCCGACGGCGTGCCCGCCTGGCCCGGCTGGTCCGCCGCCGCGCACCTGGAGCTGATGGACCGCAACGGCATCGACACCGCGATCCTGTCCGTGTCGTCCCCCGGCGTCCACTTCGGCGACGACACGGCCGCCCGCCGCCTCGCCCGCGAGATGAACGAGGACGCCGCCGGCGCGGCCGCCGCACACCCGGGCCGCTTCGGCTTCTTCGCCTCCCTCCCGCTGCCGGACGTCGACGGCGCGCTCGAGGAGATCGCGTACGCCTTCGATCAACTCGACGCCGACGGCGTGGTCCTGGAGACCAACACCCACGGCGTCTACCTGGGCGACGACCGGCTCGAACCCGTCTTCGCCGAACTCGGCCGCCGCCGCGCCGTCGTCTTCCTGCACCCCACCTCGCCGGTGTGCTGGGAGCAGTCGGCGCTCGGCCGCCCCCGCCCCATGGTCGAGTTCATCTTCGACACCGCCCGCACCGTCACCGACCTGCTGATGGCCGGCACCCTGGACCGCCACCCCGGCCTGGAGGTGATCGTCCCGCACTGCGGCGGAGCCCTGCCCGTCCTCGCCGACCGCATCAACGGCTTCATGAAGCTCTTCCTGCCGGCCGGCGCGAGCGACGCCCCCGACGCCGTGGAGCAACTGCGCCGCCTGCACTACGACATGGCAGGCCCCGCCTTCCCGCGCCAGATCCCCGCGCTGCTCGGACTCGTCGAACCCGACCGGCTGCTCTACGGCAGCGACTACTGCTGGACCCCGGCGCACGGCGTGGACGCCCACGTCGCCTCCGTCGACGCGTCCCCCGTCCCCACGGGCGCGGCCGACTGGCGGTCCCTTACCACCGCCAACGCGCACCGACTGCTGCCCCGCCTCGCCGGCCGCCCGACCCGCACCCCCGAGGAGTGACCCGGTGCACCCCGAACTCGCCCCGTTCCTCGCCCCGCCCGACCCCGCGACGCTGCCCCTGCCGCCCGCCGCGCACCCCGCGGACGGCGTACGTCTCCTGCGCGGCGTCCCGTACGCCGTGCGCGACGGCAGCCGCCCGCTGGAGCTCGACCTGTGGCTCCCCGAGCAGTCGCCGGCGGCCGGTCCGCCGCCCGTCGTCCTCTTCGTCCACGGCGGCGCCTGGCGCACCGGGCTCCGCGACGACCTCGGCCCGCGCTTCCGCTCCTGGCGGCCCGGCCCCTTCACCCGCCTCGCCCGGGCCGGGTTCGCCGTCGCCTGCCCCGACTACCGGCTCAGCGGCGAAGCCGTCTTCCCCGCCCCGCTGGACGACCTGACCGAGGCGCTGGCCTGGCTGCGCGTCCGCGCCGCCGACCTCGGCGTCGACGCGGAGCGGGCCGTCGTCTGGGGCGAGTCCGCGGGCGGTCACCTCGCCGCGCTGCTCGCCCTCACCACCGTCCCGGCCGCCGCCCCGCGCGGCTGCGTCGTCTGGTACGGCGCCACCGACCTCACCACCGCGCCGCCGGGCACCCCCGAGGCGGCACTGCTCGGCGCGCCGGCCGCCGACGTCCCGGACCGGGCCCGCGCCGCCAGCCCGGTGGCCCGGGTCGCGCCGGGCGCCCCGCCCTTCCTGATCCTGCACGGCGCCGAGGACACGGTCATACCCGCCGCCCAGGGCGAGGCCCTCGCCTCGGCGCTGCGCGCGGCCGGCACGGAGACCGGCTTCCGGACCGTCCCGGACGCCGACCACCTGTGGATCGGGGCGGCCGAGCAGGACGTCGAGGACTGCTTCACCGCCTCCCTCGACTTCGTACGCAGCCGGACCGGGTGATAGAAGCGGGCACATGACCAACGTGCCCCACCCCGTGACCCCGGCCGGCCCACGACTGGACGGCCCCCGATGACCGCCGGCATCGACACCCCGGACCGCCGGGGCCGCACCGGACTCGACCGGGCCGGCCAGGACCTGACCGGCAACCCCCGGGTCAGGATCCGGGACGTACGGCTGCTCTCGAGCCACTGGTACGTCGAACGCACCACGACCTTCGACCTCCAGCGCGCCGACGGCACCTGGAGCACCCAGGAACGCGAGACGCACGACCGCGGCAACGGCGCCACCGTGCTGCTGTACGACGCCGCACGCGAAACCGTCCTGCTCACCCGGCAGTTCCGGCTGCCCGTGTACGTCAACGGCCACCCCGACGGCATGCTGATCGAGACCCCCGGAGGGCTGCTCGACGACGAGGACGAGCACCCCGAGGCCGCCGTGCGGCGCGAGGTCGTGGAGGAGACCGGGCACACCGTCGGCGAGGTCCGGCACGTCTTCGACGTGTACATGAGCCCCGGCTCGGTCACCGAACGCGTCAGCTTCTACGCCGCCGCCTACGGCCCCGCCACCCGCACCCACGAGGGCGGCGGCCTCGACGAGGAGGGCGAGGACATCGAGACCCTCGAACTGCCCTTCCGCCGGGCCCTGGAGATGATCCGCACCGGCGAGATCGCCGACGCGAAGACGATCATGCTGCTCCAGTGGGCGGCGCTGGAGGGCCCGTTCGCCCACCCGCCGACCGGCGTCACGACCTGACCAGCAGCTGGAAGTCGAACGCGTACCGGGACGCGCGGTATACGTGCGTCCCGTACTCGACCGGCCGCCCGGTGTCGTCGTACGCCGTGCGCCGCATGGTCAGCAGGGCCGCGCCCTCCTGCTCGTCGAGGCGCCGCGCCTCCTCGCGGGTGGCGGTGCGGGCGCCGACGGTCTGGCGGGCGCTGTGCAGGGTGATGCCGGAGGTGCGCATCATCCGGTACAGGCCGGTCGCCTCCAGCCGGGCGCTGTCGAGGTCCATCAGGGTGGTCGGCAGGTAGTTGCACAGCAGCGCCACGGGCTGGCCGTGGGTGAGGCGCAGCCGCTCCAGGACGGTGACCTCGTCACCCTCCGCGAGGCCGAGTGCCGCCGCCACGTCGGCGGGCGCGGCGACCTCCTCGTTGCGCACCACCCGCGTGCCGGGCCGCTGACCGGCCGCCTCCAGGTCGTCGTAGAGACTGCTCAGCTCCAGCGGGCGCCTGACCTGGCTGTGCACCACCTGCGTGCCGACCCCGCGCCGCCGGACCAGGAGCCCCTTGTCGACCAGCGACTGGATGGCCTGGCGGACGGTGGGCCGGGACAGGCCGAGGCGTACGGAGAGGTCGACCTCGTTGCCCAGCAGGTTCCCCGGGGCGAGGACGCCGTGCCCGATCGCCGCCTCCAGCTGCTGGGCGAGCTGGTGGTACAGCGGCACCGGGCTGCTCCGGTCCAGGGCGAAGTCCAGGGTGCTGAGCGCGGGGGCGGTCACCGCACGTGCGGGGTCGCCGGTTCTCGCCATGGACGTACCTCCCTTGCGTCGGTGACGGACTGTCAGAGGTGGCGGCGGCGGTCGGCGACCGCGCGTTCGTACTGGGCGCGGGCGTCGGTGGCGGCCTCGCGGGCGGACACCTCGGCCACCGGCACGTCCCACCACGCCTCGGCGGCCGGAGCGGTCGGCGTGGGATCGGTCTCGACGTAGACGCAGGTCGGCCGGTCCGACGCGCGAGCTGCCCGCAGCGCCTCACGCAGCTCCCGCACCGTCTTGGCGCGCAGCACCTCCATGCCGAGGCTGGCCGCGTTGGCCGCGAGGTCGACGGGGAGCGGGGCGCCGGTGAAGGTGCCGTCGGCGGCGCGGTGGCGGTAGGCGGTGCCGAAGCGCTCGGCGCCCACCGACTCGGAGAGGCCGCCGATGGAGGCGTAGCCGTGGTTCTGCACCAGGACCAGCTTGACCGGCAGGTTCTCCTGCACGGCGGTGACGATCTCCGTCGGGTTCATCAGGTACGTGCCGTCGCCGACCAGCGCCCACACGGGCGTGCCGGGCGCCGCCTGCTGCACACCGAGCGCGGCCGGGATCTCGTAGCCCATGCAGGAGTAGCCGTACTCCAGGTGGTACTGACGCGGCGAGCGGGCCCGCCACAGTTTGTGCAGGTCGCCGGGGAGCGAGCCGGCCGCGTTGATCACCACGTCCTCGTCGCCGACGACCGCGTCCAGCGCGCCCAGCACCTGCGTCTGGGTCGGCACGGCACTGTCGTCGGCGGCGCGGCAGGCGGCCTCCACCGTCTCGTCCCAGCGCGCCTTGCCGACGCGGTACTCGGCCTCGTACGCCGCGTCCACCCGGTGGCCGGAAAGCGCCTCCGCCAGCGCCGTGAGCCCGGCCTGTGCGTCGCAGACCAGGGTGCGGGCGGCGAGCTTGTGGGCGTCGAAGGCGGTGATGTTGAGGTTCAGGAAGCGGACGCCCGGGTGCTGGAAGAGGGTGCCGGAGGCCGTGGTGAAGTCGGAGTAGCGGGTGCCGACGCCGATGACCAGGTCGGCGGTGCGGGCGAGGGCGTCGCTGACGGCGGTGCCGGTGTGGCCGATGCCGCCGAGGTCGGCCGGGTGGTCGTGGCGCAGCGCGCCCTTGCCGGCCTGGGTGGAGGCGACCGGGATGCCGGTGGCGTCCACGAGCGCCTTCAGCGCCTGTTCGGCCTCGCTGTGGTGGACGCCGCCGCCCGCGACGATCAGGGGGCGCTCGGCGGCACGGATCGCGTGCACGGCCTCGGTCAGCTCCGCCGGGTCGGGTGCGGGCCGCCGTACGCGCCAGACGCGGTCGGCGAAGAACTCCTCGGGCCAGTCGTACGCCTCCGCCTGCACGTCCTGGGGGAGCGCGAGGGTGACGGCACCGGTCTCGGCGGGGTCGCTGAGCACGCGCATCGCCTGGAGCGCGGAGGCGACGAGGGCCTCGGGGCGGGTGATGCGGTCGAAGTACCGGGACACCGGCCGCAGGGTGTCGTTGACGGAGACGTCGGCCTCGATCGGGTGCTCCAGCTGCTGGAGCAGCGGGTCGGCGGCGTGCGAGGCGAAGTAGTCCCCGGGGAGCAGGAGGACCGGGAGGCGGTTGATGGTGGCGAGGGCGGCGCCGGTGACCAGGTTGGTGGCGCCGGGGCCGATGGACGTCGTCACCGCCTGCGCGGACAGGCGGTTGAGGTGCCGGGCGTGGCCGACGGCCGCGTGCACCATGGCCTGTTCGTTGCGTCCCTGGTGGTACGGCATGACGGGGGGTGTGGGGGGTGTCCCCCCACTGGGCACCGTGCCGTACTCGACGAGGGCCTGGCCGAGCCCCGCCACGTTGCCGTGGCCGAAGATGCCCCAGGTGCCGGTGATCAGGCGGCGCCGTACGCCGTCGCGTTCGGTGTACTGCGCGGCGAGGAAGCGCACCAGGGCCTGGGCGGTGGTCAGTCGGCGGGTGGCTGCGGCGCTCATGCGGACCTCTCCGGTGCGGTGTAGAGGGGGAGTCGGGGGTCGACGGGCCGGTCCGGCCAGGTGTCGCGGATCCAGGCGTGGTCGGGGTGGTCGCAGATCAGCCAGGCGCGTTCGGCCTCCGGACCCGCCATGACGTTGAGGTAGTACATGTGGTGGCCGGGCACGGCCATCGACGGTCCGTGCCAGCCGTCGGGGATGAGGACCACGTCGCCGTCGCGGACCTCGGCCAGCACGTCCGTGCCCTTCCCCTGCCCGGAGGGGGAGACGCGCTGGTAGCCGAGGCCGGGGGTGCCGTCGTGGCCGGCGAACTCGAAGTAGTAGATCTCCTCCAGCACCGACTCCTCGCCGGGGCGGTGCTCGTCGTGCTTGTGCGGGGGGAACGACGACCAGTTGCCGCCCGGGGTGATGACCTCGACCGCGATGAGCTTGTCGCACTCGAAGACCCCTGCTGCGCCGAAGTTGTTGACCTGGCGGGAACAGTTCCCCGTGCCGCGCAGCTCCACCGGTACCGACGACGCCGGGCCGTACCGTGCGGGCAGGCGGCGGGTGCAGCGGGCGCCGGTGAGGGCGAAGCGGCCCCCGCCGGTGGAGGTGACGGTCGTGCGGGCGTCGCGCGGCACGTACGCGAAGTCGCTGACGCCGCTGAACACGTCCGCTCGGCCGGTGAGTTCGAAGGTGTCCCGACCGAAGTCGTCGGCGGTGGCGACCGTGCAGCCGCCGCTGAGCGGGAGGACGATCCACTCGCTGTCGCCGGTGTCGAAGGTGTGGCCGCCGCCGGGCGGCAGGTGCAGGACGCGCAGACCGGAGTAGCCCCAGCCGGCGCTCTCGGGGGTCACGTCCACGGCGTAGGCGCCGGTCGCCGCCCTGCCCGCCGGAAGGTGGTACGTCATCTCCTCGTCTCCTCCGTCACTTGTCGGGTCACAACAGTCCGACGGCCGTGTCCACCGCCTCCTCCACGCTGCCCTCGGCCGGGTAGAGCAGCGAGCGGCCGACGACCATGCCCTGCACGGTGGGCAGCCTCAGCGCCTTGCGCCAGCGTTCGTAGGCCGCGGCCTGGTCCGCGGGGGAGCCCCCTATGTCACCGCCGAGCAGGACGGCGGGCAGCGTGGAGGTCTCCAGGACCTCGCCCATGTCGTCAGGGTCGTGGGTGACGGGCAGTTTCAGCCAGGTGTAGGCGGAGGTGCCGCCCAGGCCCGAGGCGATGGCGATGGACCGGGTCACCGCCTCGGCGGACAGGTCGTTGCGGACCCGGTCGTCGACCCGGCGGGAGATGAACGGCTCGACGAAGACCGGCAGTTCGCGTGCCGCCATGGCGTCGACCGCTCGGGCGGTGGCCTCCATGGTGGCCAGCGAGCCCGGGTCGTCGTAGTCGATGCGCAGCAGCAGCTTGCCCGCGTCGAAGCGCAGGCGGGCGATGTCCTCGGCGCGGTGGCCGGTGAAGCGGTCGTCCATCTCGAAGGCGGCGCCCGCGAGACCCCCGCGGTTCATCGAGCCCATGACGACCTTGTCGTCCAGCACCCCGAGCAGCAGCAGGTCCTCCAGCACGTCGGCGGTGGCGAGCACCCCGTCGACACCCGGCCGGGACAGCGCGGTGCACAGGCGTTCCAGCAGGTCGGCCCGGTTGGCCATGGCGAGCCGGCGGTCGCCGACGCCGAGCGCGCCGCGCGCCGGATGGTCGGCGGCCACGATCATCAGACGGCCGGAGGCGCCGATCAGCGGGCGGCGTACCCGGCGGGCCGCCGCCTCGGCCACGGCCTGCGGGCGCCGGGCTCTGACCGCGGTGAGGTCGGGGATGCTGAGGGACAAGGCGTTGCTCCGTTCAGGGAGTGGCTCGCGCGAGGAGGTCGTCGACCTCCGCCCCGGTGGGCATCGCGGAGGAACAGGCGAGACGGGAGGCGACGAGGGCGCCGGCCGCGTTGGCGTACCGCATGGTCCTCTCCAGTTCCCAGCCGGAGAGCAGACCGTGGCAGAGCGAGCCGCCGAAGGCGTCGCCCGCGCCGAGGCCGTTGACCACCTCGACGGGCACCGGCGGCACCTCGGCGCTCCGGCCGTCGCGGTGCACGGCGAGGACGCCCCGGGGGCCCTGCTTGACGACGGCCAGTTCCACACCGGCCGCCAGCAGTGCCTCGGCGCAGGCACGCGGCTCGCGCACGCCCGTGGCGATCTCGCACTCGTCGAGGTTGCCGACCGCGACCGTGGCGTGCCGCAGCGCCTCGGCGTAGTACGGGCGGGCCTGGTCGGGGTCGGTCCAGAACATGGGACGCCAGTCCAGGTCGAAGACCGTGGTGCCGGCCTTGGCGCGGTGCACGAGGGCGGCCAGGGTCGCCGTACGGCTCGGCTCCTCGCTCAGTCCGGTGCCGGTGATCCAGAAGATGCGGGCGGCGCGGATCGCGTCGAGGTCCAGCTCGCCCGGGTGGATCTCCAGGTCGGGGGCCTTGGGGCGGCGGTAGAAGTACAGCGGGAAGTCGTCCGGCGGGAAGATCTCGCAGAAGGTGACGGGAGTCGGAAAAGCGGCGACCGGCGTGACCCAGCGGTCGTCGACGCCGAACTCCTTCAGCGCCCGGTGCAGATAGCCGCCGAACGGGTCGTCGCCCGTGCGGGTGATGACGGCCGTGGCGCGGCCGAGGCGGGCGGCGGCGACCGCCACGTTGGCGGCCGAACCGCCGAGGAACTTGCCGAACGTCTCAACTTCCGCCAGGGGCACGCCCGTTTGCAGGGGGTAGAGGTCGACCCCGATGCGCCCCATCGTGATCAGATCGAAATGCTGGACTGACTCGGCCATGTGCGACGCTCCTCGGGCTGGGCGGGGGGCCTGCCGCCTCCCAGGTGTAGGACTCCGAGGCGACCCTGTCAATACTTTGTACTTACATTCGGACTAGCTCGTGAAATGATGTCTTAACAAAGTATTGACAGCGGGCGTCCCAAGGACTTGTATCCGGTCCCAGCGCAACTGCCGTTCTTCTCCGGTCTGGCACAGGCTTCCCCGTCGCACAGTCGCCCAGGTCGCACAGTCGCACAGTGAGGTGCAGGAAAAGATGGACCGCTCTTCGCACGCCCGCTCCCGCAGATTCGCCCCCGCCGTCGCCCTCGCCGCGGCGGCGGCGCTGACCCTGGCCGGCTGCTCCAGCAGTTCCGGGGGCAAGAAGGCCGACGAGGAGGGGGACGCGGGTGCCTCCGCGGGCAAGGCGAACACCCCCCGGATGACGGTCGCCCTGGTCACCCATCAGGCGCCCGGCGACACCTTCTGGGACATCGTCCGCAAGGGCGCCGAGGCCGCCGCCGCCAAGGACAACATCAAGCTCGTCTACTCCGCCGACCCGAACGCGGGCAACCAGGCCAACCTGGTGCAGAACGCGATCGACCAGAAGGTCGACGGCATCGCCGTCACCCTCGCCAAGCCGGACGCCCTCAGGAGCGTCCTCGGCAAGGCGGAGCAGGCCGGCATACCCGTCGTCGGGCTCAACTCGGGCCTCGCGGACTGGAAGAAGCTCGGCCTGATGGAGTTCTTCGGGCAGGACGAGACCGTGGCCGGCGAGGCGCTCGGCAAGCGGCTCAACGAGGACGGGGCCAAGAAGGCCGTCTGCGTGATCCACGAGCAGGGCAACGTCGGCCTGACCCAGCGCTGCGACGGCGTGAAGAAGACCTTCGAGGGCTCCATCGAGAACCTCTACGTCAACGGCACCGACATGCCCTCGGTGAAGTCGACCATCACCGCCAAGCTCAAGCAGGACGGCGCCATCGACCACCTGGTCACGCTCGGCGCCCCGTTCGCCATGACCGCCGTGCAGTCGGTGGACGAGGGCGGCAGCAAGGCGAAGGTGGCCACCTTCGACCTCAACAAGGAGCTGACCGGCGCCATCGAGAAGGGCGACATCGAGTTCGCCGTCGACCAGCAGCCCTACCTCCAGGGTTACCTGGCGGTCGACGGACTGTGGCTCTACAAGAACAACGGCAACTACAGCGGTGGCGGTGAGCAGCCGGTGCTGACCGGCCCGGCCTTCGTCGACAAGTCCAATGTGAAGGCCGTCGCCGGGTTCGCCGCGAAGGGCACCCGGTGAGCGGCATGACCCAACAGGCCGATCCGGCGGTGACCACACCGCCGGCTCCCGGCCCGCAGCAGACCGACGGGCGGACCCGGCAGCGCTCCCTGGTGCTGCGGCTGCTCGCCCGGCCCGAGGTCGGGGTCTTCCTCGGCGCCGTGGCCGTGTTCGTGTTCTTCCTGATCGCCGCCCCCTCGGTGCGCGAGGGCGGCTCCATGGCGACGGTCCTGTACCAGTCGTCCACCATCGGCATCATGGCGCTGCCCGTCGCCCTGCTGATGATCGGCGGCGAGTTCGACCTGTCGGCCGGTGTCGCCGTGGTCACCTCGGCGCTCACCGCCGCCATGCTCAGCTACCAGCTGACCATGAACGTGTGGATGGGCGTGATCGTCGCCCTGGTGGTCTCCCTCGCCGTCGGCGCGTTCAACGGCTGGGTGCTGGTGAAGACCGGCCTGCCGAGCTTCCTGGTCACGCTCGGCACCTTCCTGATCCTCCAGGGCGTCAACCTCGCCGTCACCAAGCTGGTCACCGGCAACGTCGCCACCGACGACATCAGCGACATGGACGGCTTCGACCAGGCCAAGGCCCTCTTCGCCTCCTCCTTCGACGTCGGCGGTGTCCAGGTGAAGATCACGGTCGTGTGGTGGCTGGTCTTCGCCGCCCTCGCCACCTGGGTGCTGCTGCGCACCAAGTACGGCAACTGGATCTTCGCGGTCGGCGGCAGCCAGGAGTCCGCCCGCGCGGTCGGCGTCCCCGTCACCTTCACCAAGATCACACTGTTCATGCTGGTCGGCTTCGGCGCCTGGTTCGTCGGCATGCACCAGCTGTTCTCATTCAACACCGTGCAGTCCGGCGAGGGCGTCGGCCAGGAGCTGATCTACATCGCCGCGGCGGTGATCGGCGGCTGCCTCCTCACCGGCGGCTACGGCTCCGCCATCGGCCCCGTCTTCGGCGCCTTCATGTTCGGCATGGTCAACCAGGGCATCGTCTACGCCGGCTGGAACCCCGACTGGTTCAAGGCCTTCCTCGGCGTGATGCTGCTCGGAGCCGTCCTCATCAACCTGTACGTGCGCCGCGCGGCGACCCGGAGGTGACCGTCATGACCAGCAAGACCCCCGGCACCCACGGGGCCGTCCTCGCGGACCCGGCGCCCGAGACCGGCCCGGACCGGCCGATCGTCCAACTGCGCGGCGCCGGCAAGTCCTACGGCAACATCCGTGCCCTGCACGGCGTCGACCTCGCCGTCCACCCCGGCCGGGTGACCTGCGTCCTCGGCGACAACGGCGCCGGCAAGTCCACCCTCATCAAGATCATCTCCGGGCTGCACCAGCACACCGAGGGCGACTTCCTCGTCGACGGCGAACCGGTCCGCTTCACCACCCCGCGCGACGCCCTCGCCCGCGGCATCGCCACCGTCTACCAGGACCTCGCCACCGTGCCCCTGATGCCGGTGTGGCGCAACTTCTTCCTCGGCTCCGAGATGACCAAGGGCCCCTGGCCCGTGCGCCGCCTCGACATCGCCCGCATGAAGCAGACCGCGGACGAGGAACTGCGCAACATGGGCATCGTCCTGGACGACCTGGAACAGCCCATCGGCACCCTCTCCGGCGGTCAGCGCCAGTGCGTCGCCATCGCCCGCGCCGTCCACTTCGGCGCCCGCGTCCTCATCCTCGACGAGCCCACCGCCGCCCTCGGCGTCAAACAGTCCGGCGTGGTGCTGAAGTACATCGCCGCCGCCCGCGAACGCGGCCTCGGCGTCATCTTCATCACCCACAACCCCCACCACGCCTACCTGGTCGGCGACCACTTCAGCGTGCTGCGCCTGGGCACCCTCGAACTCAGCGCCGCCCGCGCCGACATCACCCTCGAGGAACTCACCCACCACATGGCCGGCGGCACCGAACTCGCCGCCCTCAAGCACGAACTGGCGCAGGTGGGCGGGGTGGACGTGGCGGCGCTCCCGGACGAGGCGCCGGAGACCCCCGGGCCCGGCACACCCGCGCCCGGCACACCAGGGCCCGGCACACCCGCGCCCGGCACCGCAGAGCCCGACTCCGCCGCATCCGCCGAAGGGAAGGCCTGACATGCCCGCAGCCCTGGACCGCATCCGCGTCGGCTCGGCCCCCGACTCCTGGGGCGTCTGGTTCCCCGACGACCCGCGGCAGGTGCCCTGGGAACGCTTCCTGGACGAGGTCACCGAGGCCGGCTACGACTGGATCGAGCTGGGCCCCTACGGCTACCTCCCCACCGACCCGGCCCGGCTCACCGACGAGGTGACCCGGCGCGGCCTCAAGGTCTCCGCCGGCACCATCTTCTGCGGCCTGCACCGCGGCCCCTCCGAGTGGGACGCCACCTGGGAGCAGGTCAGCCGCGTCGCCGCCCTCACCCGGGCCATGGACGCGCAGCACCTCGTCGTCATCCCGTCCTTCTGGCGCGACGACAGGACCGCCGAGATCCTGGAGCCGCCGGAGCTCACCGGCGAACAGTGGGCCCATCTCACCCGGGGCATGGAACGCCTCGGTCACGAGGTGAAGGAGGCCTACGGCCTGGACATCGTCGTCCACCCGCACGCCGACACCCACATCGACACCGAGGAGCACGTCGAGCGCTTCCTCGACGCCACCGACTCCGACCTGGTCAACCTCTGCCTGGACACCGGCCACTACGCCTACTGCGGCGGCGACAGCGTCAAGCTGATCGAGACCTACGGCGAGCGCATCGGCTACCTGCACCTGAAGCAGGTCGACCCGGAGATCCTCGCCGAGGTGCGGGCGGGCGGGGTGCCGTTCGGACCGGCCGTGCAGCGCGGCGTGATGTGCGAGCCGCCGGCCGGCGTGCCGGAACTGGGACCGGTGCTCACGGCGGCCCAGAAGCTGGGCGTGGACCTGTTCGCCATCGTCGAGCAGGACATGTACCCCTGCGAGCCCGGCAAGCCGCTGCCCATCGCGGTGCGCACCCGCAGGTTCCTGCGCTCCTGCGGCGCCTGAGCCCGGCCGCGCCGGCGGGACGGGTGCCGCCGGCGCGCCGCTCGACGGGCCGTCGCCGGTGGTGCGCGCTAGCGTGCACAGCACTGGCACCGGCACTTCGTCCCGCCACGGGAGGCGGTCATGACCTCGCGTCTCAATCCCTACCTCAGCTTCGACGGCGACGCCCGACAGGCGATGGAGTTCTACGAGCAGGTGTTCGGCGGCACACTGGCGCTGAACACCTTCGGCGCGTCCGGCGACTCCGACGGCCCGCACGCCGACAAGATCATGCACGGCATGCTGGAGACGCCGGGCGGCTTCACCCTGATGGGCGCCGACACCCCGCCCGGGATGGAGTACAGCCCGGGGAACACCTTCTCGGTGTCCCTCAGCGGCGACGACGAGGCCGAACTGCGTGGCTACTGGGAGAAGCTGTCCGCGGGCGGCTCCGTCGCCGTGCCGCTGGAGAAGCAGATGTGGGGCGACGTCTTCGGCATGTGCACGGACCGGTTCGGCGTTCCCTGGATGGTGAACATCAGCGAGCCGGCGAGCTGACCGCCCGGCCCGCCGACCCTTTCACGCACGGTTCACCCCTGCCGTACCTCCGCGACCGTCACCGGGCGGTGCTCGCGCAGCGACAGCGTGCACGCCTCGGCGATCCAGCCCGCCTCCAGCGCGTCCTCGATCGTGCAGGGCGAGGGCCGGGCGCCGGCGACGACCTCGGTGAACGCGGTGAGCTCGGCGCGGTAGGCGGCGGTGAAGCGGTCCATGAAGAAGTCGTGCGGAGTGCCGGCCGGGAAGCTCACGCCCGGCTCGACCGAGCGCAGCGGCAGCTTGTCCTCCAGGCCGACGGCGATGGAGTCCGCGAACCCGTGGATCTCCATGCGTACGTCGTAACCCCGGGCGTTGTGACGGCTGTTGGAGACCACGGCGATCGTGCCGTCGTCCAGGGTGAGCACCGCGCCGGTCGTGTCGGCGTCGCCCGCCTCCTTGATGAAGTCGGCGCCGCGGTTGCCGCCGGCGGCGTACACCTCACGCACCTCGCGGCCCGTCACCCAGCGGATGATGTCGAAGTCGTGCACCGCGCAGTCACGGAAGATGCCCCCGGAGGCGGCGATGTACGCGGCGGGCGGCGGCGCCGGGTCCAGCGTGGTCGACCGCACGGTGTGCAGCGGGCCCAGCTCGCCCGCCCGCACGGCGTCCCGTGCCGCGACGAACCCCGCGTCGAAGCGGCGGTTGTAGCCGATCTGCACCGGCACGTCGCGGCCCGCGACCGCCTTGAGCACGTCCACACCCTCCGCCATGGTGCGGGCGACGGGCTTCTCGCAGAAGACGGGCACGCCCGCCTCGACGGCGGCCAGGATCAGCGCGGGGTGGGCGTCGGTCGCGGCGGCGACCACCACCCCGTCCACCCCGGCGGCCAGCACCGCCTCGGGCGAGTCCGCCACCTCGGCCCCGAACCGCTCGGCGGCGGCCTTGGCGGCGTCCGCGAACGGGTCGGCGAAGACCAGCGAGTCGACGGCGTCGAGTCCGGAGAGGGTCTCGGCGTGGAAGGCTCCGATGCGGCCGAGGCCGAGGATTCCGATGCGCATGTGCTCCGCTGCTTCCTGTGTGTGGTTGCTGTCCGTGCCGGGGTTTCGCCCCGGACCCCCGATCTCCCCTCGGGCTCGTCCGCAAGCGCCGGACGGGCCGGAGGGCCGCGTCCGCCTCACCCCTGCGGCGGGATCCCGACCCAGGCGCCGCGCTCGGCCGACCGCGCCATGGCGTCCAGTGCGGCCGCGCTGTGTACCGCGTCCCGCAGCGTGGCGCCGTACGGGGTGTCCTCGGCGATCGAGCGCAGGAACCGGTACGCCTCGACCACCTTCAGGTCGTCGTAGCCCATGGCGTTCGCGGCGCCCGGCTGGAAGGCGGCGAACTCGCCGTGCGCGGGGCCGACGTAGACCGTGCTGACGGGCTGGTCCTGGTACGTCGTGCCGCGGCTGACGCCCAGTTCGTTCATGCGGCGGAAGTCCCAGAACACCGCCCCGGTGGTGCCGTGCACCTCGAAGCCGTAGTTGTTCTGCTCGCCGACCGAGACCCGGCAGGCCTCCAGGACACCGCGGGCGCCGGAGGCGAAGCGCAGCAGACAGCTGACGTAGTCCTCGTTCTCGACCGGGCCCATCTCGCCGCCCGCGGCCCGGGAGTGACCGGCCGTGGCGGCGGTCGGCCGGGCCCGCTCGGGCAGGAAGACCGCCGTGTCGGCGGTCAGGGACGCGATGTCGCCGAGCAGGAACCGGGCCAGGTCGGCGCCGTGCGAGGCCAGGTCGCCGAGGACCCCGCTGCCGCCGCGCTCCCGCTCGTAGCGCCAGGTCAGGGCGGACTCTGGGTGGGCCGCGTAGTCGCTGAAGAGGCGGATGCGGGCGTGTGTGACGGTGCCGATCTCCCCGGCGGCGATCAGGTCGCGGGCGGCCTCCACGGCGGGCGCGTTGCGGTAGTTGAAGCCGACCGCGCCCTGGACACCGGCCTTGGCGACCGCGTCCGCGACCGTCCGGGCGTCCTCGGCGGTCAGGCCGACCGGCTTCTCGATCCAGATGTGCTTGCCGGCCTCGGCCATCGCGACGGCGATCTCGCGGTGCAGGAAGTTCGGGGCGGTGATACTGACCGCCCCGACCCGCGGATCGGCGGCCACCTCGCGCCAGTCACGGGTGGTCGAGGCGAACCCGAACTGCTCGGCAGCCTCCTCGGCCCGCCCCGGCACCTCCTCGGCGACGGTCACCAGCTCGGGGCGGAGGGCCAGCCGGGGGTAGTGATGCCGGACCCGGGCGTACGCCTGGGTGTGCACCCGGCCCATCCAGCCGAAACCGACGACGGCGACACCGAGCGCATCGACCATGAGAGCCCCTCTTCGGACCTGACCGTGATCTGTCCAGGCCACCATGGGCGTGCCTCGGCATCATGTCAACCTTTTGACAGGACAAAGTCGCTCACGGTCGGCCGAGGTCGATCGCGTACGCCTTGCGCAGCGTCTCGTGCACCGTCCACGTCGTGCGGTCGCCCTCGCGCAGTACGGCCAGGTCGCCCGGCCCGACCGTGAGGGTGGGGCCGCCCTCCACCTCGATGGTGGCCGCGCCGCTGAGCACGACGAACATCTCGTCCGCCTCGGTGTCGGTGACGACGCCCGGGGTGATCTGCCAGACGCCGCGCACCTGCCGGCCGTCGGCCGACTCCCAGACGACCTTGCCGGTCACCTCGGGCGTGCCGGAGACGATCTGCGCGGGGGAGAGGGGCTCGGGTTCGAGCTCGGCGTCGGGGACGTGGACAACGAAGCTGTGGGTCATGCCGTGACGTTAGAGGGGGCGTGCGGTGCTGCGGGGGAGACAGGGTGTGGGGTATCCGGCCGGGCGCGCGGACACTTCGTCGCCCCACCTCGTCGTCCACTCCGTCGGCCGGTCCGTCCGTCACATAACGCAAACAAAATTGTTGACAATGTTGTTTGGCTAGATTTACGTTCGACAGGCACTCACTCAGGGAGGGCAACCATGCCGAACCAAGCCCGTCCGGGCACCGGGGAGCAGGCCAAACAGCTTGCGCTCGGGCAGCTGCGGGAGGCGATCCTGCGCGGCGAGATGGCACCGGCCCAGCGGCTGGTGGAGAACGAACTCGCCGAGCAGTTCGGCGTGACACGGGCCAGCATCCGCGCCGCGCTGATCGACCTGGAGTCCCAGGGGCTCGTGGAGCGGATCCGCAACCGTGGTTCACGGGTGCGGGTGGTGACCGTGGAGGAGGCGGTCGCGATCACCGAGTGCCGCCTGGTCCTCGAAGGGCTCTGTGCGGCCAAGGCGGCCGTCGCCGTCACCGACGAGCAGCTCGCCGAACTGACGGAGCTGGGCACGGCGATGCGCAAGGCCGTGGCCGGTGGCGAACCGCTCACGTACTCGGAGCTCAACCACGAACTCCATGCCAGGATCCGGGAGTTCTCCGGCCAGCTGACGGCCGTGGAGCTGCTGGAGCGGCTCAACGCCCAGCTGGTGCGCCACCGCTTCCAGCTGGCGCTGCGCCCGGGACGTCCGCAGCAATCCCTGAACGAGCACCTGGCCATGATCGAGGCGATCGAGGCCAGGGACCCACAGGCCGCCGAGGCGGCCGTCCGGGCCCACCTCACCAGTGTGATCGAGGCGCTGCGCGACTGACACACGCACCGAGGCGGGCGCCCCCCTGTCCACCAAGGAGATTTCAGCAATGACGCACGGCAACGCGCCCGCCGCCACCCCACGGTCGACCCTCGTCGTCACCGCGCACGCGGGGGACTTCGTGTGGCGGGCGGGCGGCGCCATCGCCCTGGCCGCCTCGCGCGGGGAGAAGGTCACCATCGCCTGCCTGACCTTCGGCGAGCGCGGCGAGTCCGCCAAGGCCTGGCGGGAGGGCAGGAAGCTCGAGGAGATCAAGGCGATCCGCCGGGAGGAGGCCGAGAAGGCCGCCGCCACCCTCGGCGCCGAGGTCCGCTTCTTCGACGCCGGCGACTACCCGCTGATCGCCACCCCCGAGCTGACCGACCGGCTCGTCGAGGTCTACCGCGCCACCCAGCCCGACGTCGTGCTCACCCACCCGGTCGAGGACCCGTACAACGGGGACCACCCGGCCGCCAACCGCATGGCCCTGGAGGCCCGGGTCCTCGCCCAGGCCATCGGCTACCCGGGCGAGGGCGAGATCATCGGCGCCCCGCCCGTCTTCTACTTCGAGCCGCACCAGCCCGAGATGAGCGGCTTCAAGCCGGAGGTGCTGCTCGACATCACCGAGGTGTGGGAGACCAAGCGCAGGGCCATGGAGTGCCTCGGCGCCCAGCAGCACCTGTGGGACTACTACACCGACCTGGCCGTCCGCCGCGGCGTCCAGCTCAAGCGCAACGCGGGCCCCAACCTGGGGCTGGCGCACAGGACCATGGCCGAGGCGTACATGCGCCCCTACCCGCAGATCGCGCAGGAGCTGGCATGAGCGGCGTCATCGTCACCAACCCGCCGAAGGCCGACGCCAAGGACGTCGAGGCGCTCGCCGGACACGGCGTGGCCACCGTCAGCGAGGCCATGGGCCGCACCGGGCTGCTCGGACCGGCGATGCGGCCCGTTCAGCAGGGCGTACGGGTCGCGGGCACCGCCGTCACCGTGCTCAGCTGGCCCGGCGACAACCTGATGATCCACGCCGCCGTGGAGCAGTGCGGCGAGGGCGACATCCTGGTCGTCACCACCACCTCCCCGTCCACCGACGGCATGTTCGGCGAGCTCTTCGCCACCGCGCTCCAGCGGCGCGGCGTGCGCGGCCTGGTCATCAACGCCGGCATCCGCGACACCCAGGAGCTGCGGGACATGGGCTTCGCCGCCTGGTCCCGGGCCGTCTCCGCACAGGGCACGGTCAAGGCCACCGGGGGCTCGGTCAACGTGCCGGTCGCCGTCGACGGCCAGGTGATCCGCCCCGGCGACGTGATCGTCGCCGACGACGACGGCGTCGTGGTCGTCCCCCGCGAGAAGGCCCGGCAGACCGCCGAGGCGTCCGAGGCCCGCGAGGCGAAGGAGGCCGGCGCCCGTGCCGCCTTCCTGGAGGGCCAACTGGGCCTGGACCGCTACGGCTTGCGCGAGAAGCTGACGCAGCTGGGTGTGACGTACCGGTCCTACGAGGAGTACGCCGCCGGGGAGCCCTCGTGACCGGCGGCCCCGGCCCCGAGGAGGTGCGCTGCACGCTGATGCGCGGCGGCACCTCCAAGGGCGCCTACTTCCTGGCCGACGACCTGCCCGCCGACCCCGGCGCCCGCGACGGACTGCTGCTGCGCGTCATGGGCAGCCCCGACCCGCGCCAGATCGACGGCCTGGGCGGCGCCCACCCGCTGACCAGCAAGGTCGCCGTGGTCTCCCGCTCGGCCGATCCGGACGCGGACGTGGACTACCTGTTCCTCCAGGTCGCCGTGGACGCGCCCGAGGTCACCGACCGGCAGAACTGCGGCAACATCCTCGCCGGGGTGGGCCCCTTCGCCGTCGAGCGCGGGCTGGTACCGGCCGGGGGCACCGAGACCTCCGTACGCATCCGCATGCTCAACACCGGTGAACGCGCCGTCGCGACCTTCCCGACCCCGGGCGGGCGCGTCGACCACACCGGGGACGCGGAGATATCCGGGGTCCCCGGGACCGCCGCCCCGGTCGTCATCGAGTTCCCGCAGGGCGCCGGCCCCCTGCTGCCCACCGGCAACGTCCGCGACACCGTCGCCGGCACCGAGGTGACCTGCGTGGACAACGGCATGCCGGTCGTGCTGATCCCGGCCGCCGCGCTCGAGGTGACCGGCGACGAGCCGCCCGGGGACCTGGAGGAGGACGTCGCCCTCGCCGACCGGCTGAGGGAGATCCGGCTGGCCGCCGGAGAACTGATGGGCCTCGGCGACGTCGAGGGCACCACCGTGCCCAAGCTGACCCTGCTCGCCGCGCCCCGGCACGGCGGCGCGGTCATGACCCGCACCTTCATCCCCGTGCGCTGCCACACCTCCATCGGCGTCCTGGGCGCCGCGAGCGTGGCGGCGGGACTGCGCGTCCCCGGCGGAGTGGGGGAGGGGATCGCCCAACTGGCCGAGTCCGGCGACCGCGTACGCGTGGAACACCCCACCGGCTTCCTCGAGGTCGACGTCCAACTCGACCCCGGCTCCCTCGTGGTGCGCCGCACCGCCGTCGTGCGCACCGCACGCAAGATCTTCGACGGCATCGTCTTCCCCCGGACCGCCGAGACGGCACCGATACCCGCACAACGCCCTGGAGGCTCCCATGACTCCGCCGCTCGGTGACATCGCCCACGTCGGCCATGCCCAGCTGTTCACGCCCGACCTGGACGCCAGCGTCGCCTTCTTCACCGACTTCCTGGGCCTGACCGTCAACGGACAGGACGGCGACACCGTCTACCTGCGCACCTACGACGACTACGAACACCACAGCCTGGTGCTCACCGCCCGCGAGCACCCCGGCCTCGGCCGGCTCGCGCTGCGCACCTCCAGCGAGGAGGCCCTCCAGCGCCGGGTCGCGGCCCTGGAGGCGGCGGGACGGCCCGGGACCTGGGTCGAGGACGAGCCCGGCATCGGCAAGCTGTACCTCACCGCCGACCCGGACGGGCACGAGCACGCCCTGTACTGGGAGAGCGAGCACTACCGCGCACCCGACGAGCTGAGGCCGGCGCTGAAGAACCAGCCGCAGGCCAAACCCAACCGGGGCGTGGGCGTGCGTCGCCTCGACCACATCAACTTCCTCGCCTCGGACGTGCTCGCCAACGCCGAGTTCCAGGAACAGCTCCTCGGCGCCCGGCCGACCGAGCAGATCCGGCTCGACTCCGGGAAGATCGCGGCCCGCTGGCTGACCTTCACGAACAAGTCGTACGACGTCGTCTACACCGAGGACTGGACCGGCTCCTCGGGGCGTCTGCACCACATCGCCTTCGCCGCCGACACCCGCGAGGACATCCTGCGCGCGGCCGACCTCGCCATCGACACCGGCGTGTTCATCGAGACGGGCCCGCACAAGCACGCCATCCAGCAGACGTTCTTCCTGTACGTCTACGAGCCCGGCGGCAACCGCATCGAGCTGTGCAACCCGCTCACCCGACTGGTGCTGGCGCCCGACTGGCCGCTGATCACCTGGACCGAGGCGGAGCGGGCCAAGGGGCAGGCCTGGGGCCTGAAGACCATCGCGTCCTTCCACACCCACGGGACCCCACCGGTCGCCTGACCACACCGCTTCCACCGGGGGGTGGGCCGCGCGCACGCATGCGCACGCCCACCCCTCAAATTGTTGCTGAGATTGTCAACAAAAGCGTTGACACTCCTCGGTTGCGGTCCTTAGCGTCGCCCCATCACACGTCCCCTCCAGGGAACTCCTCCTGGACGAGAGGAAAACAACGATGTCCTCCTCCCCCGTGCTGTCCGCCCGCGGCAGCAGACTGGCCCTCCTGGTCGTCGGCCTGTGCTGGCTGGCCGTCCTCTTCGACGGCCTGGACATGTTCATCTACGGCTCGGTGCTGCCCCACATGCTCGAGGAGAAGGCGCTCGGCATCACCTCCGGCCAGGCCGGCGACCTCGGCAGCTACGCCACCTTCGGCATGCTGGTCGGCGCGCTGGCCGCGGGGACGGTCGCCGACCGGATCGGTCGCAAGAAGCTGATGGTCTCCTGCGTCGCGCTCTTCTCGCTGGCGTCCGGCATCTGCGCGATCTCGGGCAGCGTCGCCGTCTTCGGTCTCGGCCGCACCCTCGCCGGTGTCGGCCTCGGCGGCCTGCTGCCGACCGCGATCAGCATGGTCTCCGACTACGCCCCGCGCGGCCGCGCCGCCCTCACCATCGGCCTGCTGATGACCGCCCACCACGCCGGCGGCATCC
This sequence comes from Streptomyces sp. NPDC053750, assembly GCF_044544295.1. Taxonomy (NCBI): domain Bacteria; kingdom Bacillati; phylum Actinomycetota; class Actinomycetes; order Kitasatosporales; family Streptomycetaceae; genus Streptomyces; species Streptomyces sp. NPDC053750. The sequence goes on from NZ_JBITXB010000002.1 coordinate 34,420, forward strand.
TCTCCGCCTACGTGGCCCTGTGGATCGTCGAGCCGCTGGGCTGGCGCGCGGCCTTCTGGGTCTGCGTGGTGCCGCTGCTCTTCGTCCCGGTGCTCGCCAGGTTCCTGCCCGAGTCACTGAGCTTCCTCGTCGCCCAGGGACGCGGCGAGGAGGCCCGCGCCCTGGCCGGCCGCTACGACGTCGAGCTGCCCGCCGCCGCCACCGACAAGCCCGCCGCCGGCGCCCGCTGGGCCAACCTGCTCAACCTGTTCCGCGGCGGCGAGTGGGTCCAGACCCTGCTGTACTGGCTGGCCTCCTTCGGCGGCCTGCTGCTCGTCTACGGCGTCGCCACCTGGCTGCCGACCCTGATGCGCAGCGAGGGCTACGAGCTCGGCTCCGCGCTCACCTTCGTGGTCCTCTTCAACCTCGGCGGCATCGTCGGCATGCTGGTCGCCGGCCGCGCCTCCGACCGCTTCGGCGCCCCGCGCATCTCCGCGATCTGGTTCGCGCTGACCGCCGGCGGCGTCTTCCTGCTCAGCGTCCACATGCCGCTGGCGGTGACCTTCGTGGTCGTCTTCCTCACCGGTGTGTTCCTCAACAGCGCCCAGACCATGATCTACGCGACCGTCTCCATCGGCTCCGCCCCGGCCAACCGCGCCACCGCGGTCGGCTGGACCTCCGGCATGGGCCGCTTCGGCGCCGTCTTCGGCCCGTGGCTCGGCGGCCAGCTGCTCGCCGCGAACAAGGGCGACTGGGGCTTCACCGCCTTCGCCCTCGCCGGCGTCTCGTCCATGGTCTTCATCGGCATAGCGGCCCTCCGCACAACGAGGCGAACGACCACCACCGACACCCAGGACCAGAACTTGATCAGCGCCCACTGAACGCGCCCCATAGGGGCGCGGGGCTGAGACACTGTGCGGCTCCGCCGCGTGAGCGCGACCAGCCACGATGTACCCGCAGCCGGCCACCGGCCCCCGGCGAAACGGCGCTCAACCCCGCTCAGCCGACCGCAGGTCACCGCCCCCGACGGGACAACCACGCCGCAGCCACCGCCCCGGAGACGTTGTGCCAGACGGAGAACACCGCCGCAGGCAACGCCGCCAGCGGGCTGAAGTGGGCGGTGGCCAGGGACGCAGCGAGGCCGGAGTTCTGCATGCCGACCTCGAAGGCCATCGCACGGCTGCCCGGCTCCCCGAGCCGGCCGAGGCGCCCCGCGCCGTAACCGAGTGCCAGACCGAGGCCGTTGTGCAGGACGACGGCGACGAACACCAGCGCCGCGGCCGACTTGATGGCCTCCGCGCTGCCCGCCACCACGACGGCCACGATCACGGCGATCGTCAGCGCGGACAGCCAGGGCAGCACCGGCAGCGCCCGCTGCACGTACCGGCCCGCCACGAGCCGTACGACGACACCCGCGAGGACCGGCAGCAGCACCGTCTTCAGGATGTCGGTGACCATGGACCCGGCGTCGACCGGCAGGTACTCCCCGGCCAGCAGCAGCGTCAGCGGCGGGGTGACCAGCGGAGCGACGAGCGTGGAGACGGTGGCGACCGAGACCGACAGGGCCACGTCACCGCGGGCCAGGTAGGTCACCACGTTGGACGCCGTGCCGCTGGGCGCGCAGCCGACGAGGATCACACCGGCGGCGAGCTGCGGTGGGAGGTCGAGCAGGTGAGCGACGGCCCAGCCGAGCCCCGGCATGATGACGTAGTGCGCCACCAGCCCGAGGGCCACTGCCCAGGGACGCTTCACGACGCCGCGGAAGTCCTCCGGCGTCATGGTGATGCCCATGCAGAACATCACCACGCCGAGCAGGTAGGGCACCGCCTCGCTCCAGCCGGTGAAACTGCCGGGGAGCAGCAGGCCGAGGGCGCCGGCCGCGAGCACGAGGAGCGGGAAGACGGTCACGGCGCGTCGCGCGGAGCGGTCGCCGGTGGCGTCACCGCTGCCGTTGCTGCCGTTGCTGTCGTTACTGAGGTGTTCGGGTCGTTCGGTTCGCACCGTGCGAGGTAACGCCCGGTGGGCGGCACGACGCAAAGCCGTCTCGCGATGTGATCATCGGGACGGCTCGCATCGGAGGCCGGCGGGGCCGGCCCGGTCGCGCCTCAGTCGCGGCCCATCTGGTCCTCCGCCGACAGGTGCTCCACCGTCTTGCCCGTCTCCGTGAACGTGCGGGTCACATGGCCCGAGGAGTACACCCACAGGATCCGCAGGGGCGTGTCGCCGACGTTGCGGAACAGATGGGGGACGGGGGAGGGGACGTACGTCGTGTCGAACCGCTCCAGCTTCGTCACCTCGCCGTCCACCCACACCTCCGCCTCGCCCTCGAGGACCGTCACGTGCTCGTCGCAGTTGTGCGAGTGCAACGGCGCCCCGGAGCCCACCGGGTACACGCTCATCCCGCTCGTGATGCGGTTCTCCCCGCCCGCCGACGGCGTGGTGATCAACGGCGTCGTGACGACGGCACCGCCCCGGTCGAGCAGGGGCACGGACGCGGCCTTGATGATGGTGGTCATCGGGGATTTCCTCTCCACTGCGACGTGTTGCGTCGACCGACGTTAGGTCGCGCCCCCGCGAAGCGGTGCCCTCCGGCGTGCAGGTTTACGTTGCACTCCGGGAAGGGTGAGCATCTTCCGCCCGGCTGTACCGTCACCTGTCACCGCACGGCTCTCGTCTCGTTGCGGAAACGCGCCGGAAATGACGCGCCGGAAAGAAAAGGCAGGTATCGGCCAGATGAGGCTCCCCGTTCTCACCGAAGAGGAAATGGACCAGCGGCAGCAGGAGCTGGCCGCTCGGATCGCCGGCCGCCGCGGCGCGGTCCGCGGCCCCTTCCGGGTGTGGCTGCACAGCGCGGAGATGTGCGAACGGGCCGAGTCCCTCGGCGCGTTCGCCCGCTTCGACTGCAGCCTCCCCAAGCACCTGCGCGAGCTGACGCTGCTGATGGCGGCCCGCAACTGGGACGCCCAGTACTCGTGGAACGCACATGTGCATCAGGCGATCGAGGCCGGGGTTCCCCAGGCCGCCGTCGAGGCCGTCGCCGAGAAGCGCGAGGCCGTCTTCGACAACCCGGCGGACCAGGCGTTCTACCAGTTCTGCCGCGAGGTGCTGGAGGAGCACTTCGTCTCGGACGAGACCTTCGCCGCCGCCCTCGAGCACTTCGGTCCCAAGGGCCTGGTCGACACCATCGGCGCGCTCGGCAACTTCACCATGCTCGGCATGTGCCTGAACACCTTCCAGGTGGACCTCCAGGCCGACAAGGAACCACCGTTCCCGGACATCCGCGGCTACGGCCGTGTCGCCCCCGCCACCGACGGGCCGCGGCCGTGAACTCCCTGACGGACCCGGCCCCCGAGGGAGGTACGGCGGTGAGCTCCAGGACACCGGTGACGCCGGCCGGCACGACGACCGAGGCCGTCGTCCGCGTACGCGGCGTCACCAAGAGCTTCGGCGGCGCCGCCGCGCTCAAAGGCGTCGACGTCGACCTGTACCCCGGCGAGATCCACGCCCTGATGGGCATGAACGGCGCCGGCAAGTCCACCCTCGTCCAGGTGCTGAGCGGCGTGCACCAGGCCGACGGCGGCACCATCGAGGTGGGCGGGCACCAGCACACCGCGCTGAACGTGCGCAAGGCGCGCCGGCTCGGCATCTCCTCGGTGCCGCAGCGCCGGGAACTGGCCATGGGCCTCACCGTCGCCGAGAACGTCATGCTGGGTGACCTGCCCACCCGGGGCTTCGGCGCCGTCGACTGGAAGGCGGTCCGCGCGCAGGCCGGCGCGGCCCTGTCCGGCCTGGGCATCGACATCGACGTCGACCGGGTCGCGGGCACGCTCACCGTCGCCGAGCAGACCATGGTCGAGGTGGCGCGGGAAGTACGCCGTGGCGGCCGGGTGCTCGTCCTCGACGAGCCGACCGCCTGCCTCAGCGCCCGGGACGCCGGCCAGGTCCGCGCCCTGGTGCGCAGGCTGCGCGACGAGGGCGTCGCCGTCGTCTACATCTCGCACTACATCGACGAGGTCATGTCCGTCGCCGACCGGGTCACGGTCCTGCGCGACGGCGCCCTGGTCCGCAGCGCGCCGGCCGCCGAGCTGGACCCCGCCTCGCTGGTACGCCACATGGTCGGCCGGGACGTCGTCTCGACCCGCCCCGAGCGCCCCGCCCCCAAGGACGACCACGGGCTCGTCGTCCGCGGACTGAGCCAGGGCCGCGCCATCCGCGACTTCACCGTCGAGGTCCGCAAGGGCGAGATCGTCGCCGTCCTGGGCCCCGCGGGCGACGCCCAGTCCCGGCTCTTCGACCTGCTGTCCGGACGGCAGCGCCCCGACACCGGCGAGGTCCGCGTCGACGGCCGGGCCGTGCCCTTCGGCCGGGTCACGGCCTCCCTCGCCAGCGGACTGCGCTGCGTCACCGGCGACCGCCGCTCGCTCGGCCTGGTCCAGGGCATGACCGTGGACGAGAACCTGATGCTGGCCGGCGACCGCTTCGCCCGGCGCCGGCTGCACCGCACCGCCAACCTCGCCCGCCGCGCCGCCCCCGTGCGCGACACGTACGGCGTCGTCGCCCTCAGCGGCAACCCGCCGGTCGGCTCGCTGTCCGGCGGCAACCAGCAGAAGGTCCTGCTCGGCAAGTGGCTGGAGACCGAGCCGGTCGCCTGCTTTTTGGAGGACCCCACCAACGGCGTGGACGTCGCCGCCATGGCCGACATCCACACCCTGCTCGACGACCTCGCCGCCCGCGGCGTCGCCGTCCTGCTGGCCTCCTCCTCCGCCGAGGAGGTCATGCGGCTGGCCGACCGGGTCGTCGTCGTGAGCGCCGGCCGCACGGTCGCCGAACACGACATCAACGCCATCACCCGCGACGAGCTCGTCGCGACCGCACTCGGAGGTCAACCGCAGTGAGCCTCAAGACCCCCTCCGCCTCCCCGGACGTCTCGGCCGGTCCTCCCGAGCGCACCGGAACCCCCCGGCCCGCGGCCCGGAAACTGCTGCACGTACCGCACGGCGGACTCGTCCTCGTCCTGGTCCTGGTGTGCGTGTTCACCGCCGTACAGGCCGACGCGTTCACCTCCTCGCAGAACCTGCTCAACGTGCTGCGCCAGGTCAGCGTCAACGCCGTCATCGCGGCCGGTCTGACTCTGCTGATGACCGCCGGCGGCATGGACTTCTCCATGGGCAGCAACGCGGCCGTCACCCTGTGCGTGGGCGCGCAACTCGTCGACGGCGGCTGGTCCACGCCCCTCGTCGTGGTCATCTGTCTGGCGCTGGCCACGCTGATCGGCCTGGTCAACGGCCTGGTGGTGACGTACACCCGGGTCGCCCCGTTCGTCGCCACGCTCGCCTCGGCGATGCTGCTGGACGGCGTCGCCCTGCTGGTCCTCGACGGCATGAGCGTCACCATCGGCGACAAGATGTCCGCGCTCGGCAACGACGAGGTCGTCGGTGTGCCCTACCTGACCGTCGTGGCGGTGCTGGTCCTGGCCCTGACCGGCGTGACCATGCGCTTCACCACCTTCGGCCGTGACGCGTTCGCCATGGGCGGCAACGAGCACGTCGCCCGGCTCAGCGGCATCAACGTCAACGCGCGCAAGCTCGCCCTGTACGCGCTCGCCGGCGTCCTGGCGGGCCTGGCGGGCCTGATGCTGCTCTCCCGGCTCGGCGCCGCCGCCCCCAACACCGCCGGACTGCAGACCCAGTTGACCGCCGTCGCCGCGGTGGTCATCGGCGGCACCTCGCTCGCCGGCGGCCACGGCACCGTCATCGGGACCGTCTTCGGCGTGGTGCTGCTGGGCGTGGTCGCCAACGCCCTGAACCTGCTCCAGGTCAACAGCAACTACCAACTCGTCGTCACCGGTGGCGTCCTGCTGGTCGCGGCGATCATCAACGAGTTCCAGCGCAAGTCCTCACCGGGCCATTAGCGGCCCGACCCGGCGACGTCCCTCCGCCTTCCCCTTCGCGCATCCCCCCACCGCCGCGCGGCCCCCCGCCAGCACCTTCTCTTCAACGATGCAGGAAAGGCCCACCCCATGAAGCCCATCGCCCTCTCCCGCCGCCGTGCCGCCGCGGTCTCGCTCGTCGGCGCCGCCACCCTGGTCCTCGCCGGATGCGGCTCGGGCGGCGACAGCGGGGGCGCCGCCGACGGCTCGGTCTCCCTCGGGTTCGTCAACGGCTCCAACACCCACTTCCACACCTGTCTGCTCCGCGCCGTCGAGCAGGAGGCCACGGCCCAGGACGCCAAGGTCTACTCGGCCAACTCCAAGCAGGACGCCGGCACCGAGCTGTCCAACATCGAGGACATGATCGCCCGGAACGTGGACGCCCTGATCGTCCAGACCGTGAACGTGGACGCCCTGGAGGGCGACATAGCCAAGGCGAAGAGCGCGGGCATCCCCATCTACCTCACGTCGGTGGCCACCTCCGACATGTCGGACGTGCTCGGGGCCGCGGTGGTCGACCTCAAGAAGGTCGGCGCCATGGACGCCGAGTGGATCTCCAAGGACGCGGCCGGCAGGAACGTGACCGTCGGCGTCGTCGCCGGCGCCCCGGGGGCCGCCTCCGACCTGCTGGTCGGCGGCTTCGAGGACGCCCTGCCGAAGACCGCGAAGGTGGTCGCCAACCAGCCCGGCATGTTCAACCCCGCGAAGGCCCAGGACGTCGCCGAGAACATGATCCAGTCCCACCCCGACCTGGACTACGCCTTCGTCGCCAACGAGGAGATGGCCTTCGCCGTCCGCAAGGCGTTCGACGCCGCCGGCGCCAAGGACGTCAAGATCGTCTCCGTCAACGGCACCGAGGAGGGCGTCGCCGCGATCAAGGACGGCCGCCTGTCCGCGACCGTGGCGAACTCGGCGGCGACCATCGGCCGGACCGCCGTGCAGAGCACCGTCGCGCTGCTCGACGAGAAACAAGGTGTTGACAAGATCTCTGACATTCCTCTTGTCTTGGTCACCAAGGACAACCTGAGCGAGGCTCCCCAGTACTGCCCGAAGTAGTCCGACAGGACCCAGGGCCCCCACCGGGAACCGGCGCCCGTCTCACCGAGCCTGAGCCGGCCCCTGCTCCCCGCCCCCGAAGACGGACGGGCGGGGAGCGGCCTTCGGAGGAAGAACATGGATCGCCTGCTCCTCATGCACAGCTTCGTCACCGTCGCCCAGGTCGGCAGTTTCAGCGGGGCCGCCAAGAAACTGGGATCGTCCGGCTCCCTGGTCTCCCGGCACGTGGCCGAACTGGAACGCCAGGTGGGCGTCCGCCTGGTCAACCGCACCGCCCGCTCGGTGAGCCTGACCGAACCCGGCCGGCGCTACGCCGAGTTCGCCGCCCGCATCCTGGACGAGATCGAGGCCGAGGACGCCGGCATCGCCCAGCGCCACGACCGCGCCGAAGGCACGCTCAGCGTCATCTGCCCCAAATGGATAGGCAGCCTGGATCTCGGCGACGCCATCGCCGCCTTTTCCGCCGCCCATCCCAAAATCCACATCCGTTTCGAACTCGGCGGAATGTCGGACCGTACCTACGATTTCCTCGACAGCGGATTCGACGTCGCCTTCCACACCCGGGATCTCCGCGACTCCAGTGTCCGGCTGAAGAAGATCTCCTCCCTGCCGTTCGTGCTGTGCGCCTCCGAGGAGTACATCAAGCAGCACGGCACCCTCTCCCACCCCAACGACCTGGCCGCCCACGACTGCCTGGTGCACGTCAACGACCCGGTGTGGCGGATCGGCCACGGACACGCGAGCACCCTGCACAAGATCCGCAACATCGCCTTCTCGTCGAACTCCTACATCGCCCTGCAGAAGGCCGCCGTCCACGGCCGGGGCATCGCCCTGCTTCCCCAGCGCCCGGTCTACGACGACCTGGTCTCCGGCGCCCTGCGGGAACTGCTGCCGGAACTGGCGGTACCGGACCGCCCGCTGTACGCGATCTACGGACCCGGCCAGGACACCCCGCGCAAGGTCAGCGTCTTCCTGGGCTTCCTCGCCGAATGGTTCTCGCAGAACCCGATTCCCGCCATCCGCTCCTGACCGCCGAACCGCGCTCATACCGCCGAAGGCGCAAGAAACGATTGCGAACCCCGGGGACCTCGGGCCATTGAGGCGCCCGCGCCCGCAAACCTACGCTCACCAGGCGAGACGGAAACGAGGAATCCATGGGAATTCAGAGAATAGAGTCGGTCACCTACGGCATCGACGACCTCGACACCTGCGTGCGGTTCTTCGAGGACTTCGGCCTCTTCCTGGTGGAGCGCACCGACGAACACGCGGTCCTCGAGACGCTCACCGGACAGACGCTCCACCTCGACACCGACCCCGGCCCCCTGCTGCCGGCCCCCGTGGAGAGCGGCCCCACCCTGCGCGAGGTCGTCTGGGGCGTCGACACCCGAGAGGAGCTGGACCGCCTGGTCACCGCCGTCGGCCGGGAGCACACCGTCCGCGAGAGCGCCGACGGCGTCCACCACACCGCCGACCTCAGCGGCTTCGGCGTCGGACTAACCCTCGCCCGGCCCAAGAAGGTCACCGTCGAGCCCCGCCGCGCCAACACGACGGGCAGCGTCGGCCGCTGGAACGAGGCCCTGACCCCGCTCACCCGCGCCCACCCGTTGCGCATGTGCCACGTCGCCCTGAACATCGCCAAGGAGGGCAGGGAGGCGGCCGTCGCCTTCTACACCGACCTCCTCGGCTTCCGCCCCACCGACGTCGTCGAGCCCATGGGCGTCTTCCTGCAGGCCCCCGGCGACGACGACCAGCACACCATGCTGCTGTGCCACCGCCCCGACAAGGTCGGCGTCAACCACGTCGCCTACGAGGTCCCCGGCTTCGACGACGTGATCGAGGGCGGCAACTTCATGATCGAACGGGGCTGGCGGGAGGCCCGCAGGCTCGGCCGCCACACCATCGGCTCCAACGTCTTCCGCTTCCTGCACGCCCCCTGCGGCGGGCGCGTCGAGTACGCCGCCGACATGGACCGGGTCGACGACACCTACGAGACCCGCGTCCACGAGACCACCCCGCCCCACCACATCTGGGCCCTGCGCACCAACCGCGACCAGGACGCCCCCGCCTCGTCCTGACGTCCCGGCCCCCGCTCCGGCCCCCGCTCCGTCCCCCGTCCCGACCCTCGTACCGACCCGAGAGGGCACACCCATGACCACCGATCCCGGCCACCCCGCCGTCCGCATGTACATCGCGGGCCAGTGGTGCCAGGGCGGCGCCCGAGACACCGCCCCCGTCGTCGACCCGGCCACCGAGGAGGTGATCGGAGAAGTGCCGCTGGCCACCCGCGCCGACCTGGACCGCGCCCTGGAGGCCGCCACGCAGGGCTTCGAGACCTGGCGCACCACGCCCGTGGCCGAGCGCACCGCCGTCCTGCACCGCGCCGCCGACCTGATCGAGGAGCGCGCCCCCGAGATCGGCCGGGTCATGACCCGCGAACAGGGCAAGCCGCTCGGCGAGTCGACCGGCGAGGCCCGCCGCACCGCCGAGACCCTGCGCTGGCACGCCGACGACGCCCGCCGTGCCTACGGCCGCATCATCCCCTCGGCACCCGGCACCGTGCTGACCGTCCGGCGCGAACCCATCGGCCCCGTCGCCGCGTTCGTCCCCTGGAACTTCCCCGTCGGCGGACCCAACCGCAAGATCTCCTCGGCGCTCTCCGCCGGCTGCTCCCTGGTCATCAAGGCCTCCGAGGAGACCCCGGCCACCGCCATGGAGCTGGTCCGCTGCTACGCCGACGCGGGCCTCCCGCCCGGCGTCCTGAACCTCGTCTTCGGCGAGCCCGCCGAGGTCTCCGAGCACCTGATCTCCTCCCCGGCCGTCCGGCTGGTCGCCTTCACCGGCTCCGTCCCGGTCGGCAAGCTGCTCGCCGCCCGGGCCGGCGAGGTCATGAAGCCCTCCCTGATGGAACTGGGCGGCCACGCCCCGGTGATCGTCTGCGCGGACGCCGACCCCGTGAGGGCGGCCCGCGGGGCGGCCCGGGCCAAGTGGGCCAACGCCGGCCAGGTGTGCACCTCGCCGAGCCGCTTCCTCGTCCACGAGTCGGTCGTCGCGGAGTTCACCGCCGAGTTCGTCAAGGCCGCCGAGGCGGTCGTCGTCGGTGACGGTCTGGAGGAGGGCACCACCATGGGCCCGCTCGCCAACCAACGCCGGCTGAAGGCCATGGAGCGCCTCACCGCCGACGCCGTCGCCCGCGGCGCCACGATCCTCACCGGCGGCGAACGGCCCGCCCGCCCCGGCTACTTCTTCCCGCCGACCGTCCTCACCGACGTACCCGCCGACGCGGAGCTGATGAGCGAGGAGCCGTTCGGACCGCTGGCGCCCCTCGTGCCCTTCCGCGACCTCGACGAGGCGCTCACCACCGCGAACGCGCTGCCCTACGGACTGGCCGCCTACGGCTTCACCGACTCCGCCGCCACCGCCGAGAGACTCTCCGCCGAACTGCAGGCCGGCATCCTGTCGATCAACCACTGCGGCGGCTCCGTCCACGAGGCCCCCTCCGGCGGCGTCAAGGACAGCGGCTACGGCCGCGAGGGCGGCCCCGAGGCACTGGACGCCTACCTGATCACCAAGCGCGTCTCCCACCTGCTGGCGCCATGAGGTACGCACGCATCTCGGCCGGCGGCCGGGCGGTGTGGGGCCGCGTGGGGGAGCGGGACGTCGAGCTGCTGTCCCGCTCCCCCCTGGAGGACGCGGACTGCGACGTCATCGGCACCGTGCCGCGCGAGGACGCGCACTGGCTGCCGCCCGTCGTCCCGCCCGTCTTCTACGCGGTCGGCATGAACTACCCGCGCCACATCGCCCACGCGGGCGCCGCCACCCCCGAGCGCCCCGAGGTCGGCTACCGCGCCAACAACGCCCTCACCGGTCACCTCTCCCCGGTCGTCAAGCCGGCCGAGGTCACCGGACGCTTCGAGGCCGAGCCCGAACTCGTCGCCGTCATCGGCCGCACCCTGCGCCGCGCCACCCACGACGAGGCCCGCGGGGCGATCTTCGGCTGGACCATCGGCAACGACATCAGCGCCCGCACCTGGCAGCACCAGGACCGCACCTTCTGGCGCAGCAAGAACAGCGACACCTTCAAGCCGATGGGCCCCTGGATCGAGACCGACGTCGACGCCCTCGCCCAGACGACCACACTCCGCGTCAACGGCGTCACACGCGCCGAGTTCCCGACCGGCGACATGGTCTTCGACCCGTACGCCTACATCGTCGAGATCACCAAGCACATCACGATGCACCCCGGCGACGTGCTGTGGATGGGCGCCGAGTCCACCTGCGGCCTCGAACCCGGCGACACCGTGGACGTCGAGATCGGCGGCATCGGTGTGCTGTCCAACCCCGTACTCCTCGAAGGGAAAGAAGCATGAGCGCGGAACCCCGCTACATCCACCACGTCAACTTCCCCACCACCGACCCCGACCGGACCGCCGAGTGGTACACCAAGGTCTTCGGCATGAAGCGGATCATGCCCAAGTCCAACACCCGCGTGGTGCTGATGACCCGGGGCAACTTCGACCTGCACTTCACGCCGGTCGAGGAGATGGAGCGCATGGCGCCCTACCACTTCGCCGTCGAGGTCGACGACTGGGACGACTTCCTCGCCCACCTGGGGGAGCTGGGCATCCGCCACACCCGGCCCATCCAGCGCCCCGAGAACCAGTCCAAGTTCTGCTACATCCACGACCCCGACCACACCATGATCGAGCTGGTGTACCACGCCAAGCGCCCCCACTGAGCACGCCAGCTGAGGAGTTACCACCCATGCCCTACGCCGACTCCGACGGCACCTCCCTCTACTACGAGCGCCACGGCAGCGGCCCGGCGATCCTCTTCGTGCACGGCAGCGGCGGCCACCACGCCGCCTGGTGGCAGCAGGTCGCGGCCCTGCGCGAGGAGTTCACCGTCGTCACGGTCGACCTGCGCGGCTTCGGCAGGTCCGACAGCTCCATGCCGGAGTTCGACGGCCAGGACTTCCCCGGTGACGTCGTCGCGGTCCTCGACCAGGAGGACCTCACCGACGTCATGCTCGTCGGCCAGTCCATCGGCTCCGTCGCCGCCCTGCGCGCCGGCCTCATGCGCCCCGGGCGGGTCACCTCCGTCGTCCTCGGCCACTCCCTCGGCGGCATCAGCCACCCCGAGCTGAGGGAACTGGCCGCCGCCGACCGCGCCGAGGCCGTCAAGCTGCCCGTCATCGACCGCCTGCTGACCCGGCGGTTCCAGACCGAGCGCGCCGACCTCACCTTCCTCTTCCAGCAGATGGGCACCTTCAACGTCGCCCGGATGCAGGACCTGCGCAACCTCGACACCAACGGCCCCTCGCTGGAGGAGATCCAGGCCTCCGGCGTCAAGGTCGCCTTCCTGGCCGGCGAGAAGGACGCGGTGCTCGGCGTCAAGACCGTCACCCGGGCCCACGAACTGCTGCCCGGATCGCACCTGGAGATCGTTCCCGGCGCCCCGCACTCCATGTACTGGGAGACGCCCGAGCCCTACAACGCGGCCATCGCCCGTCTGCGCCGCACCCTCACCGACCCCACTCCTAGGGAAGCCGCATGAGCAACATCAGCCTCGACGCCGCCGAGGAGATCATCGCCGCCGCCCACCAGCGCGCCCAGGCCCTCGGCAAGGCCGTGAGCGTCGCCGTCGTCGACGCCGGCGGCTTCGTCGTCGCCGTCCGCCGCCCGGACGGCGCCCGCCCGCTCACCCCCGACATCGCCCGCGCCAAGGCGTACACCGCGGCCGTCATGCAGCGCCCCGGCAGGATGCTGAAGAAGTGGCAGGAGAGCCAGCCCGTCTTCTTCTCCCAGCTCTCCCAGCTGCCCGGCGCCTCGATGCCCATCATGGCCACCGAGGGCAGCGTCACCATCAAGAAGGACGGCGAGATCATCGGCGGCCTCGGCATCGCCGGCGGCACCGCCGACGAGGACCAGCAGATCGCCGACGAGGTACTGGAAACCCTCGGCTACGAACTGGAGTTCGCCGCCTGGGGCGTCGCGGGCACCCCGGCTCCGTCCGGCACGGGAAAGGACTGACCCCATGGCGGACACGTTCAACTACCGCATCGACCACCACGGCAGCCTGGTGAGGCCCGCCGGGCTCGCGACCGACGACCCGGAGGCGGTGGACACGGCCGTCGGTGAGGCGGTCGTCCTCCAGCGCAGGCTGCGCTCCACCGTCGTCACCGACGGCGACTTCCCCCGCGAGGACTTCCGCGGCGCCGTCCTCGGCACCGTCTCCGGCTTCCGCCGCACCGACGGGACGGGTCCCGACGGCCTGGTCCGCTGGGTCGCCGAGTCCCTGCCGAAGGCGGGCGGCCCGCTGCTGCCCGACTACGGCACCCGGCTCACCGGGCTGACGGTGATCGCCCCGAAGGCCACGCTGCCGTCCCCGGCGTATCTCGCCGCGACCACCTTCGAGGCCGGGCTCGGCCCGGCGTCCGCCCGCGAACTCGGCGAAGCGCTGGCCGAGATCGTCGCGGCGGAGATCGCGCTGCTGGTCTCCCAGGGCGTACGGCTCATCCAGCTCACCAACCCGCTCCTGCTGGACCAGGTCGCCGCCGACCCGGTCACCACCGGCGCCCTCTCCTTCGAGGACGCGCTCGCCGTGGACGCGGCGGCGGTACGCCTGGACGAGCGCCCCGAGGGCGTACGCATCGGCATGGCGCCCGGCTGGGCGGCACCGGCCGCCGTGGACCGGGCCCGCGCCGAGCGGCTGTACACGGCCGTCCCCGCGGACCGCTGGGTGCTCCCCTTCGACCAGGGGACCGAGGCCGAGGTGGAGCTCGTCCGGGCGCTGCCCGAGGAGCGGGACTTCTGCCTCGGCGTGGTCGACGCCACCCGGCCCGAGCCGGAGGACATCGACACCGTGATGTCCCGGATCGACCCGCTCGACGCGTTCAAGGACCTGGAGTCCGCCGCCGTCTCGCCGTCCCGCGGCTTCGCCGACGACGCGTCCCGGCCGCTGCTGAGCGCCGAGGACCAGCGCAGGAAGCTGGTCCTGGTCGAGACGATCGCCCGCTACTGCTGGGGCAACGAGTTCTGAGCACCCGAAGGGCCGGGAAGCACACGCTTCCCGGCCCCCGGTACGTGCCTCACAGCACCTCGGCGAAGGTCACCGACCGCTCCGTCAGCAGCGGCCACACCGTCTCGACGATCTGCTCCTCGAAGTGCGGCGCCGCCTTGTGCGCCTCGAACCCGGCGGCGTCGTCGTACCGCTCGTACAGCAGGAAACCGCCGGGCTCGCCGGTCACGGTGTGCACCTCGTACTGCTGGTTCGCCGGCTCCGCGCGGGTCGCCTCGCGCGCCTTCAGCAGCGCGGCACGCACCGCGTCCCCGTCGGCGGGCGCGCAGCGGTAGTGGGCGACGACTGCGTAGGCCATGTCTCGTCTCTCCTCGGCTCCCGGCGGCGCCGTGCACACCGTCCGGCCCGCCGATTCCAGCATGGATCACGCACCCGCCGACCCGCGCGCGCTGCAACCAATGCCTGCCGGCGCGGGGCTGGTGAAGCCACCCGCCCATGGTGTGTCGTCACGTCATCCGCACCGCGGCCGACGAAGGAAGAAGGGATCCGATGCGCACTCTGGAAACACTCCTGGGCGGAGAGTGGGTGACGACCGGCGAGTGGATCGACGTCCACGACCCGGCCGACGTCCGCACCCCCGTGGCCCGTGTCCCGGCCCTGTCCGCCAAGGACGTCACCCGGGCCTACGACCACGCCGAGCAGGGCTTCGCCGTCTGGAGGCGCACCAGCCCCTTCGAGCGGGCCCGCGTCCTCACCGACGCGGCCCGGCTGCTCCGCGAGCGCCTCGACGCGATCGCCGCCGACGTCACCGCCGAGAACGGCAAGACCCTCGCCGAGGCCCGCGGCGAGGCCGGCAAGGCCGCCGACTTCCTCGACTACTACGCCGGCCTCGCCCGCCAGGGCTACGGCACCCTCCTGCACGACGCCCGCCCCGACACCCGTACGCACATCCAGCGCGAGCCCATCGGCGTCATCCTGGCGATCAGCCCCTGGAACGACCCGCTGATCACCCCGGCCCGCAAGCTCGCCCCGCTGCTCGCCACCGGCAACGCGGCCGTCTTCAAGCCGGCCACCGAGACCCCGGCGTCGGGCCTGCACCTCGCCCGCGCCCTGCACGACGCGGGCCTGCCCTCCGGCGTCCTGAACGTCGTCACCGGCCGCACCGCCGAGATCGAGGAGGCCCTCCTCGACGACCCCCGGATCACCGGCATCACCTTCACCGGCTCCAACGCCGTCGGCAACCGCATCCGCCACCGCCTCGCCGACCGCAACGTCCGCTTCCAGGGCGAGCTGGGCGGCAAGAACGCCTCCGTCGTCCTGCGCGACGCCGACCTCGCCGCGGCCGCGAAGGGCGTCGTCGCCGCCTCCTTCGGCCAGGCCGGCCAGCGCTGCACCGCGACCAGCCGGGTCGTCGTCGAGCGCCCGGTGTACGAGGAGTTCACCCGCCTGCTGGTAGCGGAGGTCGAGGCCCTGACCGTCGGCCCCGGCACCGACCCGGCCACCACCCTGTGCCCGCTCTCCAGTCCCCGGCAGCGCGACAGCGTCCTCGCCGACCTGGACAGGGCCGTCGAACAGGGTGCCACCGTCCTCACCGGCGGCAGGGCCGACACCGACGGCGACCGGGCGCACGGCTGCTACGTGCGGCCCACCGTCCTCGCCGACGTCACCCCCAAGACGGCGATCTGGCGCGAGGAGGTCTTCGGTCCCGTGCTCGCCCTGCGCGTGGTCGACGACTTCACCGCCGCCGTCGAGGCGGTCAACGACTCCGACTACGGACTCGCCGCCGCCGTCTTCACCCGCGACCTCGCCTCCGCGTACCGCTTCGCCGACGAGGCGGAGTGCGGGCAGATCGCGGTGAACACCACCACGACCGGCTGGGACGTCCACCTGCCCTTCGGCGGGTTCCACGACTCCGGCACGGCGTACAAGGAGCAGGGCGAGGAAGTGCTGCGCTTCTCCACCCGCGTCAAGACGGTCGCCGTCCACTTCGGCGCCTGAGCACATGGCGAGAGAAGCGTGAGCACATGGCGAGAAAGGAGTACGCCGATGGCTGACGAGACGATCGGCATCGTCGGCGCCGGCATCGTGGGCCTGGCCACGGGCCGCGAGATCGCGCTCAGGCGCCCCGGCACCCGCGTCGTGGTCTTCGAGAAGGAGCAGCAGGTATCGCTGCACCAGACCGGTCACAACTCGGGCGTCGTGCACGCGGGCATCTACTACACGCCGGGCAGCCTCAAGGCGAACCTGACCGTGCGCGGGGTGGCCCTGCTGCGCGAGTACTGCCAGGACCGGGACCTGCCCTACAAGGAGATCGGCAAGCTGGTCATGGCGGTCCGCCAGGACGAGCTGGGCCGCATGGAGAACCTCTACGAGCGGGCCAGGAACAACCACGTGCCCGACCTCAGGAAGGTCTCGAAGGACGAGATCAAGGAGCTGGAGCCGCACGCCGGCGGCCTCGCGGCCCTGCACTCCCCGCGCACCGCGATCACCGACTACCCGGCCGTCGCCCGGGAGTTCGCCAAGGACGTCGCCGAATCCGGCGGCGAGGTGAAGCTCGGCTTCCCCGTCACCGGCATCACCACCGTGCCCGGCGGCATCGAGGTCGCCTCCGGTCAGGACCGCGTGAAGGTGGACCGGCTCATCCTGTGCGCCGGCCTCCAGTCGGACGCGGTCGCGAAGCTCGCCCGGGACCGGCAGGAACCGAGGATCATCCCGTTCCGGGGCGAGTACATGCTGCTCAAGCCGGACCGCACCCACCTGGTCCGCGGCCTGATCTACCCGGTGCCCGACCCGCGTTACCCCTTCCTCGGCGTCCACTTCACCCCCCGCGTCGACGGCTCGGTCGAGGTCGGCCCCAACGCCGTACTCGCCCTGGCCCGGGAGGGCTACAAGCTCGGCACCGTCTCCCCCCGGGACCTGCTGGGCCTCGCCGCCTACCCCGGCTCCTGGCGGATGGCGGCCCAGCACTGGCGTACCGGCATCAAGGAGTACCGCGGCGCCCTGTCCACGGCGGCCTTCATGAAGGACGCGGGGCACTACGTCCCCGGCGTCGGCGCCAAGGACGTGGTGCGCGGCGGAGCCGGCGTACGGGCTCAGGCCCTGGACCGGGACGGCACCCTCGTGGACGACTTCCGCATCCACCAGATGGGCAGGATCACCGCTGTGCGCAACGCGCCCTCGCCGGCCGCCACGGCCTCCATGGCGATCGCCGAGCACATCGCCGGCGCGGTCTTCGGCGACGCCTGACACCGACGCCCGACACCGGCCGAGAACGCCCTGTTCACAGCGCACTTTCGCGCAACAACAGCTTGCATCCCACGCTCTCGGCAAGGCCCCGTCGCCCGCCTAGCGTTCTTCTCGCACCACCCACCACCGCCCTTCGAGAACGTTCGAGAATTCGAGAAAGCGAGTTCGACATGTTCGTCGTCGACACCCAGATCCACATCTGGAAGGAAGAGACCCCGGACCGCCCCTGGGTCCCCGGCGCCCGCGAGCGCATCCGCCTCAACGGCCACCGCGAGGACCCCTTCTCCTACGAAGAGGCGCTGGAGCTGATGGACGAGGCCGGCGTCAACCGCGCGCTGATCCTCCCGCCGTCCTGGGAGGGCAACCGCATCGACTACGCCCTGGAGGCCTGCGAGGCCCACCCGGACCGCTTCGGCATCATGGCCCGCGTCCCGCAGGACAACGAGGCCGAGGGCACCGCGATGCTGAAGGACTTCGCCCAGAACCCGCACATCAAGGGCACCCGGCTCACCTTCCACCGCCCGCAGGACCGCAACTGGATGATCGACGGCACCAACGACTGGTACTGGCCGATCGCGGAGGAGCTCCGCATCCCCACCATGGTCCACGCCCCGATCTGGAAGCGCGAGCTGGGCGAGATCGCCGCCAAGCACCCCGAGCTGAAGATCATCATCGACCACATGGGCATCATGGCCCGCTGCGTCGACGACGCGATCGGCTACTGGGTCTCGGAGACCGCCGACCTGGCCGCCCACCCGAACATCTACGTGAAGGTCTCGGCGCTGCCCGGCTACTCCACGCAGCCCTTCCCGAACAACAACATCCAGAAGTACGTCCGCGAGATGGTCGACAAGATGGGGCCGCAGCGCTGCTTCTACGGCACCGACATCACCCGCCTGCTCGGCCACGGCATCACCTACACCGACACGATCGAGCAGTTCACCAAGCACTGGGACTTCACGCCCGAGGAACTTGAATGGATCATGGGCCGCGGCATCTCCGAGGTCCTGAACTGGCCGTACGAGGGCTGAGGACGCACACGAGATGACGGACAGCAACAACAAGCCGGGCGCCGACGGCGGTGACGCCGTCGTCTCCGCCCTGAACGCCGTCGGCGCCGACTACGTCTTCTGCTCATCGGGGTCCGAATGGGCCCCGGTGTGGGAGTCCCTGGCCCGGCGTCACCGCGACGGTGAGCCGGCGCCCAAGTACCTGGACCTCACCCACGAGACGGTGGCGGTCGGCATGGCCACGGGCTACGGGCTGATCGAGCGCCGCCCGCAGGGCGTGCTCCTGCACGCCGCCCCCGGCCTGCTCCAGGGCTCCATGGCCGTGCACGGGGCGCTGTTGGCCGGCGTCCCCATGCTGGTCGCCTCCTCGGAGTCGACGACGTACGGCGACGGCCCCGGCCAGGACCCGGGCGGCCAGTGGTACCGCAACCTCTCCATCGTGGGCGGCCCGCACCACGTCGCCCAGCCGTTCACCAAGTGGGCCAACGAGGCCGCCGACATCAGCACCCTGCCCACCATGATCACGCGCGCGGCGGAGCTGTCCTGGCGCGCCCCGGCGGGTCCCGCCTACCTCAACATCCCGCTGGAGATCCTGCTGGAGGACTGGGACGGACGCGAGGCCAAGCCCCTCGTCCCGCCCGGCTCCACGCACAGCTCCCCCGAGGAGGTCGACCCGGTCGCGCAGATGATCCGCGAGGCCGGGAACCCCGTGATCGTCACCGAGACGGCCGGCCGTGAGGCGGGCGGCTTCGAAGCCCTGGTCGCCTTCGCCGAGGCGTGGAACATCCCGGTCGTCGAGCCCGACTCGGCGGTCTGCGGAAACTTCCCGCGCACCCACCCCCTGCACGCCGGCAGCGACATCGGCCCGTGGATGGACGAGGCGGACCTGATCCTCCTCGTCAACTGCCGCGCCCCCTTCTACCCGCCGAGCCGCAGGCCGTCCCAGGCGAAGATCGTCGTCATCGACCAGGTACCGCAACGCCCGCACATCGTCTACCAGGTGCTCTTCGCGGACGTGTACCTGGAGGGCAACGTCGCCAACACCCTGCGCCAGCTGGCCAAGCGGGCGAAGGACCTGGACGACGATGCCGTGGCCGCCCGCCGCTCGGCGCAGGAGGAACGCCACGCCGACGAACAGTCGGCGATCGCGCGGGCCGAGACGCAGGCCGAGCGGTCCGAGGGCGTCGACCCGGTCCTGGTCGCCGCCACGCTGCGGGGACTGCTGGCCGGCCGGGACGGCATCGTCGTCGACGAGACCATCACGCACAGCCGCGTCGTCAAACGTCACCTGCGCACCGCCGACCCCGACTCGTACTTCTACGTCCAGGGCGGCCTCGGCCAGGGCATGGCGGTCGCCCTCGGCGTCAAACTGGCGGCCGGGCAGCGCCCGGTGGTCCTCACCGTCGGCGACGGCGCCTTCACCTACAACCCGGTGATCCCGTCGTACGACGCGGCCAAGGCCTACGACCTGCCGGTGCTGGTCGTGATCTTCAACAACCGTGTCTACAAGTCGATGAACCTCAACCACCGCCGCTTCTACCCCGAGGGCGCGGCGGCCGAGACCGGCGAGTGGCTCGGCACCGACCTGCACCGACTGCCCCGGCTCGCGGCCTTCGCCGAACCCTTCGGGATGCACACCGAGACCGTCGACACCACCGACGCCCTCGCGCCCGCCCTGGAGCGCGCGCTGAAGGCCGTGGCGGAGGGCACCACCGCCGTGGTCGACGTCCTCGTCACCCGCTGACCCAGGAGATCCCGCACCATGACCGACACTGCCACCCCCAAGCCGGGGAAGGTCCGCGTCCCCGCCGACGAGCTGCGCACCTTCGCCGCCGCCCTCCTGGAGAAAGGGGGCCTGAGCGCCGAGCACGCCCGCACCACCGCCGACGTGTTCGTCTGGGCGGCACAGCGCGGCGTCGAGTCCCACGGCATCGCCCGCGTCCCCGCCTACCTGGAGCTGCTGTCCAAGGGCGTCGCCAACGCGCGGCCCGACCTCAGGGTCGAGTCGACCACCCCGGCCGCCGCCGTGATCGACGCCGACCGCGCCCCCGGCCCGGTCGCCCTCACCGCCGCCGCCGACGAGGCGGTCGAACGGGCCCGTGCCTTCGGCATCGCCTCCGTCGGCGTACGCCGCACCGTCCACACCGGCGCCATCGGCTACTACGTCTCGCGGATCGCCGAACAGGGCCTGGTCGGCCTCGGCTTCGTCGCCGGCATGCCCAACATGGGCTACACCGGCGTCAAGGGCGCGGCGGTGGCCACCAGCCCCCTCGCCATCGCGGTCCCGGCGGCCGACCACGCCCCGCTCCTCCTGGACATGGCCACGGCCACCATCGCCCTCGGCAAGATCCGCCAGGCCCGGGCGAACGGCACCCCCCTGCCCGAGAACGCCGCGGCCACGGAGGACGGCACCCCCACCACCGACCCGGCGCTGGCGACCATGCCGCTGCCGCTGGGCGGCGCCAAGGGCTCCGGCATGTCCCTCGCCTTCGAACTGCTCACCAGCGTCCTGGTCGGCGCGCCGATCTTCGCGTCCTTCCACTCCGACGACCCGGCCGGCCGCAGGCACCGCCAGAACGCCCTGCTCATCGCTCTCGACCCCGCGGCCTACGGCGGCAGCGCGGCGGACTTCACCGCGTCCGTGGACGACACCCTCGCCACCCTGAAGGGCCTGCCGGTCGCGGACGGCGCCGACGCGGTCCACTACCCCGGCGAACGCAGTGCCGCGGTGGCGGTGGAACGCGGCACGAACGGCGTGCCGGTGGCGCCGAAGGTGTGGCGCGAACTGACCGAGCAGGCGGCCAGGTACGGGATCACGCCGCCCGAGCCCCGGTAGAGCGTCGCCGGCCGCCCCGGGGGGAGGCGGCCGGCGACTTGGCCCCCCGTGTGAATGAGGTAGGGTTGACCAGCGCGATCACGGGAAACACCGATCGCGCACCGGGACGTGGCGCAGCTTGGTAGCGCACTTGACTGGGGGTCAAGGGGTCGCAGGTTCAAATCCTGTCGTCCCGACTCGCGAGAGTCGTGTATCAGGGCCGGTTCGGAGACATCCGAACCGGCCCTGATCGTTTTTCGGGTGCGTCGAGAAAATGTCCGCGAGATTGCTGTGCAAATTGTTAACAATCTTGTAGCGTGCGTCACGCCTCGGCTCCGAGGCATCGGCGAAGCACTCGATGCTCCATGCTCAGTGAGGGGAGACCCCGTGCAGCGGCTCTCTGCGTCCTTCGGACGCGACGCGCTCACCCACCCGGCAGGCATGCGGAAGGACGGCCATGGCCATGGCCCTGTGGCCCGCACACGCCTGCTGAGAGGCGTGGCGCTCGCGAGTTCCCTCGTTCTCACGGCGGTCGCGGTGCCGGCCTCCGTCGCGGCGGCCGCCGCGACGGCCCCCTCGCAGCACCGCGGGCATGCCGCGGACCCCCAGGACGCCGCCCTGGACTTCGACTCCGCCGCCTACACGATGATCACCGTCACCGTCGACGGCCGGCCGATGAACGTGCGCTGGTACAAGGAGATCTGCTACGTCGCGAACCCGGTCGCGGCGGCGGCGCAGCAGCCCGGCGGCCCCGGCGGCGGCACCACCACGATCTCCAACACCGCCTGCGGCTACCAGAGCATGAACGTGTTCGTTCCCGAGAACGCCTTCGGCGACCAGCGCACCCCGGTCTACTTCGCGGTGAACAACGGCGGCTGGAAGGCCAGTTACATCAGGGCGAGCGTCACCGACGGCACCTCCTACAACAGCTCGACCAGCAACGTCGGCGCCGCCCTGAAGGCGGGCTACGTCTTCGTCGACGTCGCCAACCGCAGCCGCGGCCTGGTCGGCGCCGACGGCTCCGCCCCCGGCAAGGCCCCCGCCGCGGTGGTCGACGCCAAGGCCGCCGTCCGCTATCTGCGCCTCAACGACGCCACCATGCCCGGCAGCGCGGAGCGGATCGTCATCAACGGCACCAGCGGCGGCGGCGCCCTGGTGTCGATCCTGGGCGCCTCCGGCAACAGCGGCGAGTACACCCCGTACCTCGCCGCGATCGGCTCCGCCGGTATCGACGCCAAGGGGCGCAGCACCCTGCGCGACGACGTCTTCGCCGTCAACGCGTACTGCCCGATCACCGACCTCGGCAACGCCGACGTCGCCTACGAGTGGCTGTACAACGCCCTCGCGACCCGCGACACCACGGGCTCGAACCCCTCGCCCGAGGACGCCGCCGCGATCGCGGCCGAGTTCGCGGCGTACGAGAAGAGCCTCGGGCTGCGCAACCCCGACGGCTCCCGGCTCACCGTCGCGAACATGCTGGACACCATCAAGGCGGAGGTCGTCCGCTCCGCGGAGACCTACCTGCAGGCGGACCCCGCCCACACCGTCCCGCCGCTGGGCGGCACCTTCGAGATCACCTCCGGCGGCCCCGGAGGCCCGCCCACCACCACGTCGTACGTCAACGACTGGATCGACGTCGACACCGCCACCGGCACGGTGCGCTCCGTCGACATGGCGAAGTACCTCGCCTTCGTCGCCACCCAGGCCAGGCTCAAGACGACCCCCGCCTTCGACGCCGTGGGCGTCGACGGGAACACCACCAGCGGCACCGAGACCGACCTCTTCGGCCCGTCGACCCAGAAGTACATGAACTACACCGAGTACAGCTGGAACCACAACGACGTCGCCGGGGACGGCAGCGGACTCGACGACACCGGGCTCACCTGGGACCGGTACACCCGCAGGAAGAGCACCACCGTCGACGACCAGGTCCACCTGATCAACCCGATGGACTTCGTCGGCACGCGCGCCGACACCGCGCCGAACTGGTACGTCCGCCACGGCACCCGTGACCGGGACACCGCGTTCACCGTCTCGGTCAACCTCGACCGGGCGCTCGCCGCGGACCAGCAGGTCGAGGACCTGAACTACCGGCTCGCCTGGAACCAGCCGCACGCCGGCAACTACGACGTGCCCGAAGCCATGGCCTGGATCGCCGAGGTCGTCCGCAAGGCCGGCGACCCGCTCGCCTCCGGGAACCACGGATAGCGAGGCTCGCCGACCGCCGCGCCTCGCAGCGCGCGATCCGTGACGGTCGCTTCACGGGCCGCAAGACGAACGCCACGGCCGGACCCCGGCTCATCGGCTCAGGTGTCGGCCGGCCGTGGAGCGGCCATAGACTCGAAGAACCGGTTCGGGACCCGGGCACGGGGGGACGGCTACCCCAGGAGGACGCGATGTTGCGGCACACCAGACTGGCCGGCGAATCGAAGGACTACCTCGACGCCCGCGAGGAGCTGCGTCTGGCCGAGATCGACCTCATGCGCCACCGCGAGAAGGTGGCGGCCCGGAGACGGGAACTCCCGCCGGGGCCGGCCGTCGACGACTACGTCTTCCAGGAGGGCCCCGCCGACCTCGACGCGGGCGACACACCGGTCCGCGAGGTCACGCTGAGCGAGTTGTTCACCGCCCCGGACCGCCCGCTGATCGTCTACCACCTCATGTACGGCAAGCTGCAGACCGAGCCCTGCCCGATGTGCACCCTGTGGGTCGACGGCTTCGACGGCATCGCCCACCACATCGCCCGCAACGCCGACTTCGTCGTCGCCGCGGCCGCCGACCTGCCCGCCCTGCGACAGCACGCCCGCCATCGCGGCTGGTCCCGGGTACGGCTCCTGAGCTGCGGTGACAGCACGTTCAAGTACGACCTGGGCAGCGAGGACGAGCACGGCGAACAGGACTCCACCGTCTCCGTGTTCACCCGCGACGGCGACGGCACGGTCCGCCACTTCTACTCCACCCACCCGCGCATGGCCGCCGACATCGACGAGCGCGGCATCGACCTCCTGGCCCCCGTCTGGCACCTCCTCGACGTGACCCCGCAGGGCCGCGGCGACTGGTACCCGACCCTCGACTACTGACCCCCGGCCCAGCCGGGCCCTCGGAAAGACATGACCGGGCCCGCCGCCTCCCCCGAAGCGGCGGGCCCGGCGTGCCGCGGAACGTCACCCTCCCCCGAAGGCGACGTCCCGCGGCCGGCCCCCGGCGCCGGTCTGTGGCCGTGGCGCCCGGGTGGTTCGGAGCCGTGCGGTCACCAGCACATGACCGCCGTCTCGCCCACACCCCACGTGGAGTACAGGCGCACCCGGACGACATAGCGGCGGCCCTTGACGAAACGGGCCCTGATCGTGGCGTTGCGGGAGGTTCCCCCGTCGTCCTGTCCGACGAGGTAGCGGGGCTCGCCGTCCCGCTCCTCGAAGATCACGACGACGGCGTCGCTGTCGCCGAAGGTGCCCACGGTGTACTCCCGGGTCTCCGGCGGATCCAGACGGAAGTCGGCCTGTTCGCCCGGGCCCAGACCGAGCGGCACCGAGCGGAACGGCACCAGGGGCCCCGGCCGGCCGGTGGGCGGGTACCAGCGCAGGGCGAACTCCTTGTCGGCCGCGGAGAGGGTGCCGGGCGGGTGCAGGCCGGAGCGGTAGTGCTCGGGCTCCAGTATCAGCCCCGACGGGAAGGGGTACTCCATGATCGACTGCGGGTCCCAGACCGGGCCGTTGACCTCGTCGGTGTCCAGCTTGCGCAGGATGTTGTGGAAGGTCCGCTCCCGGCTCCAGTGGTTCGGCGGGCCCGCCAGCTCGGCGTAGACGGCCTCGTCGTCCCAGAGGATGCCGGCGTACGGGTTCTGGTGCTCGTGCAGCATGCCGAGCGCGTGCCCGATCTGGTGCAGGGCCGTCGCACGTTCCCCGGGTGCCGTCAGGTCCCAGCCGAAGTTCATCGTGCGGTCGTTCAGCCCCACCCGGAGGGCGTCCTTGCCCACCGACGACCAGGAGCCGTCGCCGGGCTGGAAGCCGATGCGCAGCTCGGCCTCCGAACGGTCGCCGACCTCGGTGAGGACGAGTCCGATGCCGAGGTCCTGCCACTCCCGGAAGCAGTCGCGCACCACGCTGCGCTGCTCCTCCGTCCCGGACCACGACACGCGCCGGGGCCGGCCGGTGCCCGGCATGGGCACGACCGAGGCGTCGGTGTCGCCGCCGAGGAAGCAGTAGTGCAGGACGGTGCCGTTGGCCCACATCCGCTGCCCGCCGACGAGCGCGGCGACCCGCCCGGCGGCCAGCCCCGGCGCGAACGCGGGGGCGGGCTGCTGCGCGAGCGAGCAGTAGCGTGCGGTCATGGCCTCCACCCTGCCGCCCGGCCCGGCCCGCACGCTTGAGTCGAGGGCTACTCAAGTCACCCTGTATCAGGGATGAGTATGCCGACTCATGTTGCCGTGACGACTTCTCTGCGGCACGTGAGGACGCTGGAACCGGCCTGGCCGTTCACCGGGCGGGCGGACGAACTGGAGTTGGTGCGCCGGTCGCTGGCCGCCGGACGGAACGGCATCGTGGTGACCGGCCCGGCGGGCTGCGGCAAGACCCGGCTCGTGACGGAGGCCGTCCGCGGCACGGAACACGCCCGGGTGGCCGGGACGCCCGCGACCGGAGGCATCCCCTTCGCCGCGTTCGCCCATCTGCTGCCGGAGACCGTCACCCTGCACCGTGCCGTCCAACTCCTGTCCGGTGTGCGGCTGCTGGTCGTCGACGACGCCCACCTGCTCGACGACGCGTCCGCCGCCCTGGTGCACCAGCTCGCGGTGCACGGCCGTACCCGGCTCGTGGTCGTCGCCACGGAGGGCGTCCCCGTGCCGGGCGCGGTGTCCCGGCTGTGGTCCGGCGAGCTGCTGCCGCGCCTCGCCCTGGAGCCGCTGCCCCGCGAGGAGACGGCCGAACTGCTGTCGGCGGGCGCGGGAGGCGGCCTCGAGCCGCTCACCGTCGACCGGTTGCACCGCCTGTGCCGGGGGGACCTGCGGCTGCTGCGCGAGCTGCTGACCGCCGTGCGCGAGCGGGGGCTGCTCACGCCGGTCCCGGGCACGGACCGGTGCGCGTGGCGCGGGCCGGTGCCGGTCACCGCGGCCGTGCGGGAGCGCACCGCCCACGTCCTCGACCGGGCCCGCCCCGAGGAGCGCGAGACGCTCGAACGCCTGGCCTTCGCCGAGCCCTTGCCCCTCGACCCGGACTCCCTCGACGCGCGCACCCTGGAGCAGCTGGAGGCCGAGGGCCTGGTCGGCGTCGACGAGCGCGGGGCCACGCGTCTCACCCACCCCCTGCACGGCCCCGTCCTGCGTGCCGCCGCGGGCCGGCTGCGGGCGCGGCGCCTGTCCCGCACCCCGGACCAGTGCGGACCCGCGCTGGCGGCGGAGCAGGCGGAGCTGGCCCTGCGCATCGAGCAGGCCGACGTACGGGCCTTTCGGACGCCCGTGGGGGAGTGGCTGGTGGCCGAGGGGGTGCCGCTGCCGCCCGAGTACGCCGCGCTGCGGGCGCGGTTCGCCCGGCTGCGGGGCCTGCTGCGCGAGGCCGGGGCCTGGGCCCGCGAGGGCCTGCGGACGGCCACCGACGATGCCTCCTGCCGACGCGAACTCGCCCTCGCGGCGGCCCAGTCGGGAGACGCGGCGGCGGCGTCGGCCCAGGGTGCCCCCGGCGCGGAGGCCGCCGTCTGGGCCGCCGCGGCGTGCGGCGACCTCGACGACGCGGTCCGGACGGCGGCGCACGCCGGGGACCCGTACGACGCGGTCCGGCTCGGTACGCCCGAGTGGGCGGCCGGCCGCCTCACCGGCGTCTTCGCCGCGCACGCCGACGCCCTCGCACGGGGCGACGGGCCGGCGCTGGACGCGGTGGCCGAGCAGCTGGAGGGGCGGGGCTTCCTGCTGTTCGCGGCCGAGGCACACGCCCAGGCGGTACGCGCCCACCGCGACCCGAGCGCCGCCCGTACCGCCCGTACCCGCGCCGCCGCCCTCGCCCGGCGCTGCGAGGGCGCCCGGACCCCCGCCCTGTCCGGTCTGGTGCTCGGCGAACTCACCGCCCGCCAACGGCAGGTCGTCACACTCGCCGCCGCCGGTCTGAGCAACCGGCAGATCGCCGAGAGACTCACCCTGTCCGTCCGCACCGTCGGCAACCACCTCTACGGCGCCTACACCCGCCTCGGCGCCGGCGACCGCGACGCCCTGCCCTGGCTGACCACCCTCCCCGAAACCCAGCCGGCCTGACCCCCGGCCCGATCCCGCCCGCCCTGCCCCCCGGCGTGCCCCGCCGGGCCGGACCCACCTGGTCGGCCCCGCCCGGCCCGAGCGATCTGGCCTTGACCCGCGCTGCCGGGCCCGAGCCCGGCCCGACCGGCCCAGGGGGCGGCGTGGCGTGCCCGGTCCGAGCCTCCCGGCCCAGGGGCCAACGGCCCTCAGGCCGCGCCGAAGGCGCTGAATGCCCACCCCGTCGCCTGGTGCACCGCGTCGTCCGGCAGGGCGGCCCGTGCGTCGCGGAGTGCCTCCGCCAGGGACAGTCCGGCGTCCAGGCCCTTGTGCAGGGCGAGCATCAGCGGCACCACCGCGGCGTCGTTGACCGGTGCGCTGCACGCCACCACCCCGGCCGTGCCCAGCGGCAGCAGCGCGGTGACCAGCCCGAGCAGCTCGTCCGCGCCGACCGATGCGAAGCGGGCGGTGTCGCAGCAGGACAGGATGATCCGGTACGGGCTGCGGTCCAGCCGTTCGAAGTCGTGCACGATGAGCGGCCCGTCCGCCATCCGCAGCGACGAGAACAAGGGGCTGTCCGCCCGGAAGGTGCCGTGCGCGGCGATGTGCGCCAACGCGGCCCCGTCCAGCTCCCGCAACACCCGCGGCACCCGCGCCTCGCCCCCCTCCAACACGGTGGGCGACCCCTGCCCGTACGCCGCCCGAGCGCCGCCGCTCTCCGCTTCCGTGCGGGTGCGAGGCGTCGCCCCCGCGCCCTCCGGCGAACGCGGCACCCCGTACCGGGCGGCGAGTTCCGGCACCTCCGCGCCGCCGCTCGCCAGCCCCGGGCCGCGGACCAGGACCTGGCGGCCGCCGGGCGGGGGCGCGGTCTCCCTCGCGCGCAGCCAGCTGGTCGCCGACGGCGACACGCTCAGGACCCGTTCCCGCAGGGCGGGCAGCAGAGCCCACGGCACCCGGTGCAGTCGCCCCGGCGGGACCACGACGACCGGGCCGGAGCCGAGGTGTGCCACGGCCCGGCCCAGCAGCAGCTCCTGGAGGCGCGCGCCCGCCGCCTCCACCAGCGGCAGCCGGGCCTCCGCCCCCGGATGGGCCAGCCGCCGCAGCCCGGCCTGTACGTGCTCGGCCTCCCGCTCCGCCTCGGCCAGCAGCCCCGCCTCGAACCGCCGCACCCGGCCCTGCCCGCACAAGAGCACGTGCACCCGCCCGTCGAGCACCGCCAGCTCCACCAGCCGTACGTCGTCACCCAGCCGCCGCAGCAGACGGCCGACGTCGAACCGGTCACCGTCACCGGGCGCCTCGCCCCGCATGTGCAGGGTGCGGGAGCGGATCTCCCGCTCCAGGCGCCGCCGTTCGCGCTCCAGGGCGGGCGCGGGCCGGCCCCCGTCCAGCCGGGCCTCGTCCGCGCGGGCGGCGATCTCCCGGAACGCCGTCATACCGCTCAGCAGCGCGGGGTCGGCCGGCGGCCGGGTCGGCGGCGCGGCCAGCACCGTCGCCCGCCAGCGCTCGCTCCACACCAGCAGCCGCCGCGGCCCGCCCGAGACCAGACTCGCCCGCTGGGCCAGCGCCGCCAGCTCCGCGCCCTGCGCGGTGGCCCGGGCCCGCAGCTCCGACGCGCCCAGCGTCATCCGGTGGTCGTCGAGTACGTCCAGCCCGCGCCGGCAGGCTTCCAGCACGCCCCGCGCCGAGCCCGCCGCCCGCGCGCGCAGCGCCTGCGCCGCCCAGCCCGTCATCCGCGCCAGCGGCGGCCCGCGGTGCCGGCTGCGCGCGGCGACCGCCAGATGCCGCTCCGCGTCCGCCGTCCAGCCCAGGCCCAGCGCGATCCGGCCCGCCAGCAGCGACGCCTCCGGCGCGGCCGGCGCCCCGAACGCGGCCAGCCGCTCCGCCACCGCCGCCGCGTCCGCCACCATCCGCCCCGACCCGCGCCCCGCCGCGACGCGCGCCTCGATCAGCACCAGCCGGGCGTGCGTCTCGTACCAGGTGCGCCGCTGCCCGGCGAACAGCCGCACCGCGACGGCCGCGCGCGCGATCGCGGTCTGCGGATCGTCCGCCAGCCGGGCCGCCCGCGCGGCGACCAGCAGCAGCTCCGCCCTGCGCGTGGACTGCCCGCCGATGCCGTCCAGCGCGGCCAGCGCCCCGTCCGCCTCGGCCAGCGCCTCCGCGGCCAGCCCCGCCGCCATCAGCACCTCGCAGCGCCGGATGGACAGCATGAACGTGGGCGTGTCCAGCTTGGCGTACCGCTCCTCGGCCTCGTCCAGCAGCCGCAGCGCCGCCGGCACGTCGCCCGACCGGAACGCCGCGAGCCCCCGGCTCTCCACCGCGTCGGCCTTGTCGTGCTCCTGGCCGGTGGTGTCCCACAGGGCCTCCGCCGCGGTGAAGTCGGCGTCCGCCCGCTCCACCGCGCCGAGCGCCAGATGCACAGTGGCCCGCAGCGTCAGCGCCCGCGCCGTCCAGATCACGTCGTCCGCCTGCCGCAGCACCGGGATCGCCCGGCGCACGTCCTCCAGCGCCTCGCCGTGCCGGCCCAGCACCCACCAGACGTACGCCCGCCGGTACAGCACCCGCGCCCGGGTGTGCCCGGTGCCCCGCGCCACGCCCCGCTCGAACGCCGCCAGACCGTCCCGGGTACGGCCGCAGTGCACCAGCGCCACCCCGAGGGTGGCGAGCACGTCCGCCTCCCGGTCGGCGGAGTCCGCGCGGGCCGCGAGGTCACGGGCGCGCCGCAGATGGGCCAGGGCCCGCCGGGTGTCGCCGAAGTCCCGCTGCCAGATGCCGATCACCTGGTGCGCGATCGAGGCGTGCAGCGGCGACGCATCGGCCCCGAGCAGCTCCTCCGCCCGCGCCAGCGCCTCGTTGGGGGCGGCGAACACCATGGGCAGCAGTTGGAGAACCGAGTCGTTTCCCGCTGTCACCCCACGGATGGTAGTGCTCCGCAACCGCACCCCACAGGTTCGAGTCTGTATCAATCGGCCACCCCCGGACTCTGATTGACGACCGCCGCCCCAGTGGAGGACATGCCATGGCACCCCAGAGATTCCGCGAGCAGTTCGACCAGATCCAGCGCTCGATGCCGGACGTCCCGCTGGCGATGGGTCCGGACGACTCCGCCGAGTTCTTCTACGAGAAGGGCGTCGTCCTCGCCCGTGACGGCGAGGAGGCCCGCATCGTCGAGGACACCGTGCGCGACCACTTCACCACGATGGCCGGCCTGACCTCGGACCACGTACGCCGGGCGAGCCCGGAGACCAACCGCACCGGCATCACCCGCATCCAGGTCGGCGACCCCGGCGAGGGCGACCGCGGCGGCGACCCCACCGTCGCCCACGCCCTGCGCTCGCTGAGGACGATGGAGGGCCGCGCCGGACGCCGGCTGATCAGCCGCAACCACGTCGTCTCCATCGCCGTCAACGCCTGCCCCGGCGACGAGCCCGTCCCCGTACCACTGAGCGAGCCGCCGAACCCGGCCGCCGACGGGACGCCGTACGACGCCGGGACCGCCGTCGGCGTCCTCGTCATCGACACCGGCCTCATGCACGACTACCGGTCCTCCCCGCTGCTCGCCCACACCGACGGCGACGCCCAGATCAGGGAGTGCGACGACGACGGCGTCCTCCAGCAGTACGTCGGCCACGGCACCTTCATCGCCGGACTCGTCGCCGCCGTCGCCCCGAACACGGAGGTGACCGTCCGCAACACCCTCAACGACGCCGGTGCCATCCTGGAGTCGGAGCTCGGCGAGAAGCTCTTCGAGGCCGTCGACCGGGGCGGCTGGCCCCAGGTCCTCAGCCTCTCCGCCGGCACCTCCAACGGCCGCACCGACGGCCTGCTCGGTGTGCACGCCTTCATGGAGGAACTGCGCGAGCAGCGCACGCTCCTGGTCGCCGCCGCCGGCAACAACGGCAGCGCCACGCCCTTCTGGCCCGCCGCCTACGCCACGCTGCCCGGCTGGGAGAACTCGGTGCTGTCGGTCGGAGCGCTGCGCTCCGACGGGGAGTTCGGCGCCTGCTTCAGCAACCACGGCGGCTGGGTGAGGGTCTACGCCCCGGGCGAGCGCCTCACCAGCGCCCTGACCGGCTTCGGGACGCCCGTGCCGTACGTCTACCAGCACTCCACCTTCGACGCCTGCCGGTACGGCTTCGCCTACGCCTGCACCTGCCAGTACCCCCGGCACAACGGGGTGCTGAGCGAGCCGGGCGACGCCCCCGCCAAGCCGGACCAGGTGATGTTCGAAGGGCACGCCCAGTGGAGCGGCACCTCCTTCGCCACCCCGGTCGTCGCGGGCCTGGTCGCCTCCCACATGACGGCGCACCAGGTGACCGACCCGCGCGCGGCGGGCGAGCAACTGCTCGCGGCCAACACCGAGTACGCGGAGGTCCGCGGCGCGCACGTACCGGCGCTGCTGCCGCCCACCTGGCGCCCGGTCCCCGTCGACGCGCCGGACGGCGGCGCGTGAGCGTCCGCACGACGGTCGGAACCACCCCCTCCACGGCGTACGATGACGTGTCGTACACGAGGGGTGGGACAGTGGAGCGTGCAGAGGTCGGGGCGCTCGTCCAGTTGGCCGCCGACGGGGACGCGGCGGCGTGGAAGTCGCTGGTGGACGGACTGGGCCCGCTGGTGTGGTCCGTGGCGCGGGCGCACGGGCTGTCCGACGCCGACGCGCACGAGGTGTACCAGACCGCCTGGTTCCGGTTCGCCCAGCACCTGGGGCGCATCCGCGAACCGGAGAAGACCGGCTCCTGGCTGGCGAGCACGGCGCGGCACGAGTGCCTGAAGCTGCTCAAGGCGTCGAAGCGGTGGACGCCGACCGACGATCCGCAGGTGCTCGACCGGCCGAGCGAGGAGCGCACGCCGGAGGAGTCGGTGCTCGACTCCGAGGAGGCCGCCGCGCAGACCGAGCGCGTGCGGCGCCTGTGGCAGGAGTTCGAGGAACTGGGCGAGCGGTGCCGCCAGTTGCTGCGCGTGCTGATCTCCTCGCCGCCGCCCAGTTATCAGGAGGTGTCCGCCGCGCTGGGGATCGCGGTGGGCAGCATCGGGCCGATGCGCCAGCGCTGTCTGCGCCGGCTGCGGGCCCGGCTCGAGGAACGGGGGACGACATGAGCGACACGCACGACGACGGATTCGGCGACGGGGCCTTCAGGGAGGGCGAGTGGGACACCGCCCTGCTGGAGGAGGAGCTGCGGCAGGCGGCCGCGATCCTGGACCCGGTCCCGGCCGAGTTGCGGCGGATCGCCGTCGACGCCTTCGCGCTGCACGACCTGGACGCACGCGTCGCCGAGCTGACCTTCGACTCGCTGGTCGACGCCCTTCCGGTCAGGGGAGAGCCGGACCCGCCGCGGATGCTCACCTTCCGTGCGGACGAGGTGACCGTCGACGTGGAGGTGACCGCGGACGGCCTGATCGGGCAGGTACTGCCCCCGGGCCCGGCCCGGATCGAGGTGCTGAGCGGCCCACGGGCCCACGCCCACCTGACGGCGGACGACATGGGCCGCTTCACCGCCGACGCCCCGCCCACCGGCCCGTTCGCGCTGCGCCTGCGAACCGACCGCGAGGTCGTCGTGACGGAGTGGCTGCGCACCTGACCCACGGCCCCGCGGCCCGCGGTGACGGCCAGCGCGGTCCGCGGATCATGCCCGGCGCCGACGGGGCCGGGCCCCCAGCTCTTCGCTGCGCGGCGGCCGGACCCGGGCCGGCGGCCCCCGCGCGTCGGAGCGGCAAGGGTCGGGGCGCATTCCCGCCCGGTCGGGGCGTGGCGCTGCGGTGCGGTGGAGGCGGTGCGGTCTCCGGTCCGGTCTGGTTGAGGCGGTGCGGGTCGGGGTGCGGTCCGGGCGAGTCGCCGTGCGGGCGGGGCGAGGGCGGTCCGGTAGCGGGCCGGTGGGCGTCGGCCTGAGGTGGGCCCGCGGTCAGGCCGACACGGCGTCGACGAGAGCTGCCAGGGATCCGGCGAGGCAGGAGAGGCCCGGGCCGGGTGGGCCGCCCGGCTCCGTCATGTAGGTGTCGCGGCGGATCTCTACCATCAGTGCGCCGACCTCGGCGCGCTTCAAGTAGAACTCCATCGGCACGTACGTCCCGGCGAACGGGCTGTCCAGCCCGGTCTCCCCGCAGCTCGCGAAGGCCTCCCGGGCGGCGGTGAGCAGCGCGGGCGGTGTGTGGAAGCCGTCGGTGCCCAGGCAGACCGGCGGGCGCGGGCCCTCGCCGTGCAGCTCGTAGGGCAGCGGCTCGGCCGGGTAGGAGTGCACGTCGATGATCACGGCCCGCCCGGTGGCGGCGAGCCGGTCGGCGACCGCCTCGGTCATCGCCCGCGCGTACGGGCGGAAGTACCGCTCCAGCAGCGGCTCCGGGTCGGTGCCGGCGGGCCGCAGCACTTCACGGTGCGTGGTCCGCGTGTAGACGGCGCCCATCCCGACGGCGGTCATCTCCTCCCGCTCGTCCGGGAACCGTTCCGGGTCGACCACCAGCCGCGACGCCCGGTTCACGAACCGCCAGGGCGTGACGCCGGCCAGCCCGGCCGCCGCCTCGGCGAGGTCCGCCGTGTGCGCGTCGGTGATGTGGTCGAGCTCCCGCTCCAGCGCCGCGTCGTCCAGGACGATGCCGGCGCGGACGTCGGCCGGTATCGCCCGCGAGGAGTGCGGCACGTGGAGGATCACGGGGGATCGCGCGGCGCCGGGCAGCAGCTCGAAGGCGGGACGGGGGACATCGGTCACGGGGACTGCTCCAGACGGGTTGCCGGTGGTGTGCGGGGCCGTACGTGCCGGCACCCCGCCTCCGCAGGAGCGGGGACGGGGTGCCACCGGGCCTTGTCGGCCCGGCCAGGGATCGGGCGAGGATCAGGCGAGGGACGCCAGCGCCTCGTTCCAGGTGGCCGACGGGCGCATGACCTCGGCGGCCTTGGCCGGGTCGGGCTGGTAGTAGCCGCCGATCTCGGCGGGCTTGCCCTGGACGGCGTTCAGCTCGTCGACGATCTTCGCCTCGTTGGCGGTGAGCGTCTCGGCGAGCGGGGCGAAGGCCTTGGCCAGGTCCGCGTCGTCGGTCTGCTGCGCCAGCTCCTGCGCCCAGTACAGGGACAGGAAGAAGTGGCTGCCGCGGTTGTCGATGCCGCCGACGCGCCGGGTCGGGGACTTGTCCTCGTTGAGGAAGGTCGCCGTGGCGCGGTCCAGGGTGTCCGCGAGGACCTTGGCGTGGGTGTTGCCCGTGACCTCGGCGTACTGCTCCAGGGACGGCACCAGGGCGAAGAACTCACCCAGGGAGTCCCAGCGCAGGTAGTTCTCCTTGACCAGCTGCTGGACGTGCTTCGGCGCGGAGCCGCCGGCGCCCGTCTCGAAGAGGCCGCCGCCCGCCATCAGCGGGACGACCGACAGCATCTTGGCGCTGGTGCCCAGCTCGAGGATGGGGAAGAGGTCGGTGAGGTAGTCACGCAGCACGTTGCCGGTCACCGAGATGGTGTTCTCGCCGCGGCGGATGCGCTCGACCGACAGCTTGGTCGCGTCGACCGGGGACAGGATCTTGATGTCCAGGCCCTCGGTGTCGTGCTCCGGCAGGTACTGCTCGACCTTGGCGATCAGGTTGGCGTCGTGGGCGCGGCCCTCGTCCAGCCAGAAGACCGCCGGGTCGCCGGTGGCGCGGGCACGGGTGACGGCCAGCTTCACCCAGTCGCGGATCGGGGCGTCCTTGGTCTGGCAGGCGCGGAAGATGTCACCGGCGGACACGGTCTGCTCGATGACGGCGTTGCCGGCCTGGTCGACCAGGCGGACCGTACCCGTGGTGGGGATCTCGAACGTCTTGTCGTGGCTGCCGTACTCCTCGGCCTTCTGCGCCATGAGGCCGACGTTCGGCACCGAGCCCATGGTGGAGGGGTCGTAGGCGCCGTTGGCGCGGCAGTCCTCGATGACGGCCTGGTACACGCCGGCGTAGGAGGAGTCCGGGATCACGGCGAGGGCGTCGTGCTCCTGGCCGTCCGCGCCCCACATGTGACCGGAGGTGCGGATCATGGCCGGCATGGAGGCGTCGATGATGACGTCCGAGGGCACGTGCAGGTTGGTGATGCCCTTGTCGGAGTCGACCATCGCCAGCTCCGGGCCCTCGGCGAGCTCGGCGTCGAAGGAGGCCTTGATCTCGGCGCCCTCGGGCAGGGACTCCAGGCCCTTGTAGATGCCGCCCAGACCGTCGTTCGGGGTCAGACCGGCCTGGGCGAGGGTCTCGCCGTACTGCGCGAACGTCTTCGGGAAGAAGGCGCGCACCACGTGGCCGAAGATGATCGGGTCGGAGACCTTCATCATCGTGGCCTTCAGGTGGACCGAGTACAGGATGCCCTCGGCCTTGGCGCGGGCGACCTGCGCGGTGAGGAACTCGCGCAGCGCGGCGACGCGCATCACGGAGGCGTCGACGACCTCGCCCTTCTTCACCGGTACCGACTCGCGCAGCACGGTGGTGGAGCCGTCGTCGCCCTTGAGCTCGATGCGCAGCGCGCCGTCCTCGGCGATCACCACGGACTTCTCGGTGGAACGGAAGTCGTCCACGCCCATGGTCGCCACGTTGGTCCTGGACTCGGCGGTCCAGGCGCCCATGCGGTGCGGGTGGGTCTTGGCGTAGTTCTTGACCGAGGCCGGGGCGCGGCGGTCGGAGTTGCCCTCGCGCAGGACCGGGTTGACGGCGGAGCCCTTGACCTTGTCGTAGCGGGCGCGGATGTCGCGCTCCTCGTCGGTCTTCGGGTCGTCCGGGTAGGCCGGAAGGGCGTAGCCCTGGCCCTGCAGCTCGGCGATCGCGGCCTTGAGCTGCGGGATGGACGCCGAGATGTTCGGCAGCTTGATGATGTTGGCGGCGGGCGTCTTGGCCAGCTCGCCGAGCTCCGCGAGGGCGTCCGGGATGCGCTGGTCCTCGGTCAGGTACTCCGGGAAGAGGGCGATGATGCGGCCCGCCAGCGAGATGTCGCGGGTCTCGACGGCGACACCCGCCTGCGAGGCGTACGCCCGGATCACCGGCAGGAACGAATACGTCGCCAGGGCCGGGGCCTCGTCAGTGTGTGTATAGATGATGGTCGAGTCAGTCACCGGGTGCTCCGCTCCACGTCTGCAACATTGCTCGACATCAAGATATCTCGTGATCGACCCGGGCTCGACAGGGGTCGCGCGGAGATTCCGGACAACCGGCCGCGCGACCCCGTCGAACGGGTGAGCGATCAGAGGGGTGCGGGGACGTCCTGGTCCGTGCGCTGCTGCGGAATCACCACGGTTCCCTGCTGGAGCGCGACCGTCCGCGCGGGCGACGGAATGCGGATGCCCTCCTCGCGGTACCGCTTGTGCAGACGCTTGATGAACTCGTGCTTGATCCGGTACTGGTCGCTGAACTCGCCGACACCCAGGATCACCGTGAAACCGATCCGGGAGTCGCCGAAGGTGTGGAAGCGCACGGCCGGCTCGTGCTCCGGCACCGCGCCGGTGATCTCGTGCATCACCTCGGCGACGACCTCGACGGTCACCCGCTCCACGTGGTCCAGGTCACTGTCGTAGGCGACCCCGACCTGGACCATGATGGTCAGCTGCTGCTCGGGCCGCATGAAGTTGGTCATGTTCGACTTGGCGAGCTGGCCGTTCGGGATCACGACCAGGTTGTTGGACAGCTCACGGACGGTGGTCTGCCGCCAGTTGATGTCCTCGACATAGCCCTCCTCGCCGCTGCTGAGCTGGATGTAGTCACCCGGCTGCACGGTCTTCGAGGCCAGGATGTGGATGCCCGCGAAGAGGTTGGCCAGCGTGTCCTGCAGCGCCAGCGCGACCGCCAGACCACCGACGCCCAGGGCGGTGAGCATCGGCGCGATGGAGACGCCCAGCGTCTGCAGCATCACCAGGAAGCCGATGGCCAGCACCAGGATCCGGGTGATGTTGACGAAGATCGTGGCCGATGCGGCGACCCCGGAGCGGGACGTCGTCACCGTCCGCACCAGCCCGGCGATCACCCGGGCCGCCGTCACGGTCGCCACGAAGATCAGCAGGACCGTCAGGACCTGGTTGACGCTGTGCTGCACCGTCCGCGTCAGCGGCAGCGCCGCCGCCGCACCTGCCGCGCCGCCCGCGACCGCCGCCCAGGGCGCGACCGTGCGCAGCGCGGCCACGATGACGTCGTCGCCGCTCCAGCGGGTGCGTCCGGCGTGCCCCGCCAGCCAGCGCAGCAGTACGCGCAGCAGGAACGCCCCCAGCAGCCCCGCCGCCAGGGCGATGCCGGCGGGCACCAGGTGGTCCATGGTCAGGTCGTCCGTCACCGGTCACCTCCAGGGGGCACGGCTGCGGCGAAGGGCCCCGCCGACGGCCGGATGTGAAGTCTCGTCACGTCTCACCTGCTCGATACCTGCTGGATACGGGATGTGCGATCGCCCGGTCCGCAAGACAGTTCGACCGGCGCGACCGCTCATCCTGCCGTATGCCGGGTGGTGGTCAGTACCGCGGCGAGGGACGGGCCGAGGGTCGGGGCGAGGTGTTCAGACGATGCCCTCGGCCAGTTCGGCCTGTTCACGGTCGTCGCCGTACGCCGCGGTCGTGGGCGTGCCGTACGAACGGCGGGCGACGAACCACCACACCGTGGCCAGCACCAGTACGACGACCAGCGCGAGGGCGGCGTAGTTCATCGTGTCCACCGTCACCGGTGACGACTGCGGCAGACAGAACAGCACCGTGACGAACGCCACCCACACCACCGCGACCCACCCGATCGGCCTGCTCCACCGGCCCAGGCTCCACGGCCCCGGCGTGAAACGGTCGCCCGCCCGCAGCCGCAGCAGCACCGGGATGGCGTACGCGGGCGTGATGCCGATGACGTTGATGGCGGTGACCGCGCCGTACGCCGTCGCCGAGTACAGGGACGGCAGGGCCAGCACACAGGCGACCGCCACCGACAGCCACACCGCGGCGACCGGCGTCTGGGTACGCGCGGAGACCTTGCGCCACAGCGCCGAGCCGGGCAGGGCGCCGTCCCGGCTGAAGGCGAACACCATCCGGCTGGCGGCGGCGACCTCGGCGTTGCCGCAGAACAACTGCGCCACGATCACCACGAGCAGCAGCGCGCTCGCGCCGTCCGTGCCCAGACCGTCCAGCAGGATCTGTGCGGGCGGCACCCCGGTCTCGGTGTTCCGCGTGGCGTCGTAGTCCTGGATCGCGAAGGTCAGACCGGCCAGCAGTACGAAACCCGCGAGCCACGACACCCAGATGGCCCGCACGATGCCGCGCGCCGCCGACACCGAGGCGTTCGAGGTCTCCTCGGACAGATGGGCGGAGGCGTCGTAGCCGGAGAAGGTGTACTGCGCGAGCAGCAGGCCGATCGCGGCCACGTACAGCGGGTTCTCCCAGCCGGTGTCGTTGACGAACTCGGTGAAGACGAAGGACGGCGACTGGTGGTGGTCGGGGACGATCACCAGGGCGCCGACGATCAGCCCCACACCCGCCAGGTGCCACCACACGCTGATCGAGTTGAGCACGCTGACCAGCCGGACGCCGAAGAGGTTGAGCACGGCGTGCAGCAGCAGGATCGCGACGAAGATCAGCATCGTCTTCTCCGGCGTCGGCTCGAAGCCCCACTGGAGGTTCAGGAACGCGCCCGTGAACAGCGCGGCGCCGTAGTCGATCCCGGCGATCGCGCCGAGCAGCCCCAGCAGGTTGAGCCAGCCGGTGTACCAGCCCCAGCGGCGGCCGCCGAGCCGGTCGGCCATGTAGTAGAGGGCGCCGGACGTGGGATAGGCGCTGGTGACCTCGGCGAGCGCCAGCCCCACGCACAGCACGAACAGGCCGACGCCCGCCCAGCCCCACAGCATCACGGCGGGGCCGCCGGTGCCCAGACCGAAGCCGTACAGGGTCATGCAGCCGGACAGGATCGAGATCACGGAGAAGCTGATCGCGAAGTTGCCGAAGCCGCCCATGCGGCGGGCCAGCACCGGCCGGTAGCCGAGTTCGCGCAGACGCTGTTCCTCGTCGGTCGCGGCGGATGGTTCGGAGGAGGGGGAGGGGCGGGAGGAGCGGGAGGGGCGGGACATGCGGGAACCTCCGGGGACGGAAGGGTGGGGGTGAAGGTGGTCAGGGACGCCGGCCGCCGCCGCGGGCGGCCGACCGACTGCGCGCGCGGGCCTGGAGGAAGACCTCCGCCGCCCGCGGCGCGTCGCCGGGCCCCGCGACGCGGTGCGCCCAGGGCAGCGGCGTCCAGTACGGGCCGAGCGCGTCGAAGACCTGGTCCGCCTCCCGGAACTGGAGGGCGCCCCACAGGGCGTGGGCCAGGTGGTTCATGTCCAGCAGGGACCGTTCGGCGTTCCGGGTGAGCGTGAACCAGGAGCGGAACGCCTGCCGTGCCTCACGGGTGGCGTCCTCGGCCACCCAGTGCAGGTCGAGGGCGGCGTCCCGCCCGCCCAGCCGGCGGTAGCGCTCGACCCGCACGTACAGCGGCAGTACGTGCAGCGCCGAACCCGGCGGCGCCGACCCCGCCGCCCAGTGCGCGAACCCCGCCGCCCGGGCCAGCCGCTCGGACTCGCCCCGCGGATACAGGAACTGCAGCATGCGGTGGTGGGCCTCCCGGTTGTACGGGTCCCGCTTGCCGGCCTCGGCGAGCAGGCCCCAGGGACCCGGCGGCAGCATCGGCTCCGGGGGCGCCACCCGGTGCTCCTGCCAACGCTGCTCCCCGTCCAGCCGGGCCAGCGCCAGCAGGCACACCCACGGCACCGGGTCGTCGGGCGCCACCCGGGTCGCCGCGTCGCACGCGTGCCAGGCCTCCCGCCACAACTCGCGCGTGCGGTGGTGGTCCTCGCGGTGCGCGCGCAGCGCCCGCTCCACCACGACCCGGGTGTGCATCACCACGGCCGGCACACTGTGCGGCTCCTCCGCGAGCCAGGCCCGCACCACGTCCGTACCCGCGGCCGAGGCGGCCAGCACCTGAGTGCGCTGCGTCCACTGCGACCAGGAGGCGGTCTGCTCCAGCAGGGTGCGCATCGACATCCAGCGCCCGGCGCGCAGCTCCTGCAGCGCCGAGCGCAGCGCGGAGTCGTGGCCGGCGGGATCGTAGGCGGGGCGTGCTCCGTCTCTGGCCCTCACCCTCCCGCTCCCGGGAAGGGGGCGGGTGGGACGGCAGACTGGAGTAACAAACAGGCCTCCCCCGGGCGGCGGTCGAGCGGTCGTGCCGGTCGGCGGCCACTATAGAGGCGGAGGTTCCGCCTCTGTTCGGTTTTGCCGCAGCCGAGCAATTCGTATGCCACCAGCATGAACTGACTGGCAGTCAAGCACCCTTGACGTGGTGTGCGCGCGGCGGCAGGCTGACGCCCGGTGATCGCCGAGGCCGTCGGCGCCCGGGGTCGAGGAGTCGGGGAGGGGCGTTGTGACGCGTGCGGTGCTCGCCGTCGACCAGGGCACGTCCGGCACCAAGGCGCTGGTGATCTGCCCC
Organism: Streptomyces sp. NPDC053750; assembly: GCF_044544295.1. Taxonomy (NCBI): domain Bacteria; kingdom Bacillati; phylum Actinomycetota; class Actinomycetes; order Kitasatosporales; family Streptomycetaceae; genus Streptomyces; species Streptomyces sp. NPDC053750. The sequence continues at coordinate 75,093 of NZ_JBITXB010000002.1, forward strand.
GAACGCGGTGTCATCGGCACCGGATTCGCCGAGGTCCGCCCCCGGTACCTGCCCGGCGGCCTGGTGGAGGTCGATCCCGAGGAGTTGTACGGATCGGTGGTCGTCGCCGGCCGCCGCGCCCTGGCCGAGGCGGGCGAGCCGGTCGCCGCCCTGGGCCTGGCCAACCAGGGCGAGACCGTGCTCGCCTGGGACCCGGACACCGGTCGCCCCCTCACCGACGCGCTGGTCTGGCAGGACCGCCGGGCCGAGTCCGTGTGCGCCGAACTCGCCCCGTACGGCGACGAGTTGCGGCACCTGACCGGGCTGCCCCTCGACCCGTACTTCGCCGCGCCGAAAATGGCCTGGATACGCCGCCACCTCACCCGCGCGGGACGCGTCACCACCTCCGACGCGTGGCTGGTCCACCGGCTCACCGGCGTCTGCGCCACCGACGCCGCCACCGCCTCCCGGACCCAGCTCCTCGACCTCGACCGCGCCGAGTGGTCGCCGCGCGCGCTGGAGCTGTACGGCCTGAGCGGCGAACGGCTCCCGGACATCGTCGACAACGCCGCCCACGTCGGTACGACCACGGCGTTCGGCGCCGAACTCCCGCTCACCGGCCTCGCCGTCGACCAGCAGGCAGCCCTGCTCGCGCAGCGGGTCACCGAGCCCGGAGCCGCCAAGTGCACCTACGGCACCGGTGCGTTCCTCCTCGCCCACACCGGCGACACCCCACGCCGGGGTGCCTCCGGCCTGGTCAGCTGTGTCGCCTGGCGGCTGGGCGGACGGACCAGCCACTGCCTGGACGGGCAGGTGTACACGGCCGCGTCCGCCGTGCGCTGGCTCACCGACCTCGGCGTCATCGCCGGTGCCGCCGACCTCGACGCCGTGGGCGGCACGGTGCCGGACAGCGGCGGCGTCACCTTCGTCCCGGCGCTCGCCGGGCTCGCCGCCCCGTGGTGGCGCGGCGACCTGCGCGGTTCGCTCACCGGTCTCGGCCTCGACACCGGCCCCGGGCACCTGGTGCGCGCCCTCTGCGACGGCCTGGCCGCCCAGGTCGTCCACCTCGCCGACGCCGCGGCCACCGACCTCGGCGGCCCGCTCACCGTCCTGCGCGTCGACGGTGGCCTGACCCGCTCGGCGCTGCTCATGCAGACCCAGGCCGACCTGCTGCAACGGCCCGTGGAGGTCTCCGCCCTGCCGGACGCCACCGCCCTCGGCGTCGGCGCCCTGGCCCGGCTCGGCGCGGACCCGGGCCTGACCGTCGCCGAAGCACTGCCCGACGGCACCCCGGCCACCGTGTACGAACCCCGCATCACCACCGACGAGGCCACCGAACGCCTCACCCGCTTCCGCACGGAGGTCACCGCACTGCTGGAACGGACCTCCGCATGAGGGCCGCCGCGGTCGCGCCGTTGGCGTGCCGGACGGCGTCCGCCGTGATCGCGCCGTTGGCGTGCCCGGTGGTGGTCCGTGGCGGTGGGGCCGGTCGGTGTGTCGCGCGCTACCGGGCCGTCGACCGCCCCGCCTCCGTCCGCGTCGCGGCACCCGCGCCGCTCGAACGGATCCCCGCATGACCGTCACCGCCTCCGGCTGCCCCCTCCCCACCCGGCCCTACGACGTGGCGATCGTGGGCGCCGGTGTGGTCGGCTGTGCGATTGCCCGCCGGCTCGCGCACCACCCGGGTCTGCGTGTCGCCCTCGTCGAGGCGCAGGACGACGTGGGGCAGGGCACCTCGAAGGCCAACACCGCCATCCTGCACACCGGTTTCGACGCCGTGCCGGGCTCCCTGGAGGCCCGGCTCGTGCGCGAGGGCGCCCGCGAACTCGCCGCGTACGCAGCGGAGTCGGGCATCCCCGTGGAAGAGGTCGGCGCGCTGCTGGTCGCCTGGGACGAGGAACAGCTCGCGGTCCTGCCCCGCCTCGCCGAGAAGGCCGAGCGCAACGAGTACCACGCCACCGAACTCCTCGGCCCCGCCGACCTCTACGCCCTCGAACCCCACCTGGGCCCGGGCGCGCTCGGCGCACTCCACGTACCCGGCGAGAGCATCATCTGCCCGTGGACGACGACCCTGGCGTACGCCACCCAGGCGGTCCGCGGCGGAGTCGACCTGCATCTCGACTCGCCGGTCGAGCAGGTGCACCGCACGGCCGGCGTCCACCACCTGACGACGCCGCGCGGCCCCCTCCACGCCCACTGGCTCGTCAACGCGGCCGGGCTGCACTCCGACACCCTCGACCGGCGGCTCGGCCACGACGACTTCACCGTCACCCCGCGCCGCGGCCAGCTCATCGTCCACGACAAGTTCGCCCGCGCCCTCGTCCGCCACATCCTCCTGCCCGTCCCCACCGCCCTCGGCAAGGGCGTCCTGGTCGCCCCCACCGTGTACGGCAACGTCCTGCTCGGCCCCACCGCCGAGGACCTGGACGACAAACGTGCCACCGACTCCACCGCCGAGGGCCTGCGCAGGCTGCGCGAACAGGGCCGCCGCATCCTGCCCGCACTGCTGGAGGAAGAGGTCACCGCCGTCTACGCCGGCCTGCGGGCCGCCACCGAGCACGACGACTACAAGATCGGCACCCACCCCGACCAGGCCTACGTCACCGTCGGCGGCATCCGCTCCACCGGCCTCACCGCCTCCCTCGCCATCGCCGCGCACGTCACCGCGCTGCTCGCCGACTCCGGACTCGACCTCGGCCCGCAGCGCCCGCCGGACCCGGTCCGCATGCCCTACCTCGGCGAGGCCTTCCCGCGCCCCCACCAGCGGCCGGACCTGGTGGCCGCCGACCCGGAGTACGGCACCCTGGTCTGCCACTGCGAACGCGTCTCCTGCGGCGAGATCCGCGACGCCCTCGCCAGTACGGTCCCGCCCCGCTCCCTCGACGGCCTGCGCCGCCGCACCCGGGCCCGGGCGGGCCGCTGCCAGGGCTTCTACTGCGGGGCCGCGGTACGGGCGCTGTTCGAGGAGGCTCAGGGATGACCCGGCAGGTCGACGTCCTCGTGGTCGGAGCCGGCCCCGCCGGACTCGTGGCCGCGTCCCTGCTCGCCGCGACCGGCGCGCGTGTCGAGGTCCTGGAGCGGGAGCAGCAGGCCGGGGGAGTGCCCAGGCACTGCGCGCACCGGGGCTTCGGCAACCGGCCGCGCGCGCTGACCGGCCCGGCCTACGCACGTCTGCTCGCCGACGCGGCCGTCCGCGCCGGGGCCGACGTTCGGACCGGCGTCACCGCCCTCGACTGGGCGGGCCCGCGCACACTCGCCACCGTGGGACCGCAGGGCGCCCAGGCCCTCGCCGCCCGCGCCGTCGTCCTCGCCACCGGCGCCCGCGAACGCCCCCGCGCCGCCCGCCTCGTCCCCGGCACCCGCCCGGCAGGGGTGTACACCACCGGCGAACTCCAGCAGGCCGTCCACCTGTACGGGCAGCACATCGGGACCCGGGTGGTGATCGTCGGCGCGGAGGATGTCTCCTACGCCGCCGCCGACACCGTACGCACCGCCGGAGCCGACGTCGTCGCGCTGGTCACGGACCGGCCGCGGGCCCAGACCGCACCCGCGAGGGTCGTGGAAGCCCGCCTGCGCCACCGCACCCCGCTCCTGACCTGCACCACGGTCACCGAACTCCTCGGCCACGGGCGCGTGTCGGGCGTACGCGTCCGCCACCGCGACGGCCGCACCGCGACGCTGCCCTGCGACACCGTCGTGTTCACCGGCGACTTCGTCCCCGACCACGAACTCGCCCGGCGCGGCGCGCTGACCCTGGATCCCGGCACACGCGGCCCCACCGTGGACGGCGCCCTGCGCACCTCGCGGCCCGGCGTCTTCGCGGCCGGCAGCCTGCTGCACGCGGTGGAGAGCGCGGACACGGCGGCCCGCGAGGGCGCCCACGCGGCGACCGCCGTACGGGACTGGCTCGCGGACGCCGAGTGGCCGGGCGGCGTCCCTGTGATCGCGCAGACGCCCCTGAGCCGGATCGTCCCGAACCGCGTCACGCCGGGCTGTGGCCTCCCGTACCTCCTGCGCACGGCGGTCCCCCTGTCCCGGCCGGTCCTCCAGGTGAGCCAGGACGGCCGCCGCCTGCACCGGGAGCGGCCGGGCCCGCGCACCGTCCCGCCGCACCGGCCGCTGACGCTGGGGGCGGGCTGGGCCCACCGGGTCGACCCGAAGGGCGGACCGGTACGCGTCACCCTCGCCTGAGCGTGCCGCCGCCACCCTCGGACCGTCACCACCCTCGGGCCTCTCAGATCACCCGCATCCGGACCAGCGCCGCCAGCGTCAGCGCTCCCGGCAGCAGGGGCAGCCAGACGGTGATGAGCCGGAAGGCGAGCACCACCGCCGTGGCCACGGCCGCCGGACCGCCCGCCGCCACCAGCGCCACGACCAGCGCCGCCTCCACCGAGCCGATCCCGCCCGGTGAGGGCACCAGCGCGACGGCGACCGTCGCCGCCAGATACGCCACCGCCATGTGCGCGGGCGGCACCGGCAGCCCCAGCGCCAGCCCTACCAGGACCAGCGCGGCGGCCTGGAGCGCCGGGAAGGCGAGCGCGCCGCCCCACAGGGCCAACGTCCGCGCCGGACGGGTGTGCACCGAGCGGGCCTCGCCGAGCGCCGTCCGCAGGAAGGAGACCAGCGACGCACGCAGCCGTGGCAGCAGCGCCAGCACGCCCGCCGCCACCACCGGCACCGCGCCCGCCGCGACCAGCACCGGCCCGACCGCCGCCTCCGGCAGCAGGGTGCCGAGCCGCAGCGCGTCGGGGAACGCGATCAGCAGGGCGCCCAGCAGGGCGAGCCGGCCCACGCTCTCCGCCAGCAGATACAGGGCGAGCGCGGCCGACGCACGGGAGAGCGGCAGCCCGCACACCGCCATGAACCGCAGGTTCACCGCGCTCGCGCCCAGTCCCGTGGGCAGCAGGTGGTTGGCCGCCCCGGCCGCGAACTGCGTGGCCAGCAGCCGCCGCCGGGGCAGCCGCTCCACCACGGCGCCCTGCCGGGTGCAGGCCGCGGCGACCCAGGTCAGACAGGTCGCGCCGACCGCGGCCAGCAGCCAGGGCCAGCGGGCCGTGGCGAGATGGCCGAAGCCCTCGGCGAGCACGGACCGGTGCCGTACCGCGACCACGGTGACCAGCAGCAGGGGGAGTACACACAGGATCCGGCGGACCGGGACGCGGCGCAGGAGTCGCTTCTCGGGGAGTCGTACCGCTGTCGTCACACCACCAGAGATTCCCGCAGCCGCCCCAACTACGGATGGCCGACGCGCGGACGCGGGCTTACGGACCGCGGGCGGCGCCCCCTCGCCCTTCTTGTCCCTCTTGACCTCAAGGTTGCTTGAGGTTCTACCGTCGTGGGCATGAGCATGGAGACCACCGCCTGGACCCAGCTGCACAGCGTCATGAACGCCGAGCAGGAGCGCCGACCCCTCGCCCGCGCGACGCTGCGCCGCATCGGCGCGTTCGCCCGTCCGCACCGCCGCCGCATCGTCCGCTTCGTCCTGCTCGGGGTGGTGACCGCGCTGCTCGCCGTCGCCACCCCCGTACTGGCCGGACGCGTCGTGGACGCGATCGTGTCGGGCGACGACGAGGGCACGGTCGTCCGCCTCGCCCTGCTGATCGCCCTCATCGCGGTCGCGGAGGCGGGCCTCGGCATCCTCTCCCGGAGGCTGTCGGCCATGCTCGGGGAGGGACTCATCCTCGATCTGCGCACGGCTGTGTTCGATCATGTGCAGCGCATGCCGGTCGCGTTCTTCACACGCACTCGTACGGGCGCCCTGGTCTCCCGTCTCAACAACGACGTCATCGGCGCCCAGCGCGCCTTCAGCAACACCCTGTCCGGCGTGGTGACCAACCTGGTCACGCTGGTGCTCACCCTCGCCGTGATGCTCACCCTGTCCTGGCAGATCACCCTGCTCGCCCTGGTGCTGCTCCCCGTCTTCGTCCTCCCGGCCCGGCGCATGGGCCGCCGCATGGCCCGTATGCAGCGCGAGGCGGCCACCCTGAACGCCGCGATGGGCACCCGCATGACCGAGCGCTTCTCGGCACCCGGCGCCACGCTGATCAAGCTGTTCGGCCGTCCGGAGGAGGAGTCCGCCGAGTTCGCCGACCGCGCCCGCCGCGTCGCCGACATCGGGGTGCGTACCGCGACCGCCCAGGCCGCCTTCATCACCGCGCTCACCCTGGTCTCCGCGCTGGCCCTCGCCCTCGTCTACGGCCTCGGCGGCTTCTTCGCCCTGCGCGGCACCCTGGACCCGGGCGCCGTCGTGGCGCTGGCCCTGCTGCTGACCCGGCTGTACGCGCCGCTCACCGCGCTCGCCGGGGCCCGCGTGGAGGTCATGAGCGCCCTGGTCAGCTTCGAGCGGGTCTTCGAGGTGCTGGACCTGGCCCCGCTCATCGACGAGAAGCCCGACGCCCGCCCGGTCCCCGACGGCCCGGTCGCCGTCGAGTTCGACGACGTCCGCTTCGGCTACCCGTCCGCCGACAAGGTCTCCCTGGCCTCCCTCGAAGAGGTCGCCTCCCTCGACACCCGGGGCGGCGCCGAGGTCCTGCACGGCCTCTCCTTCCGCGCCGAACCGGGGCAGACCGTCGCGCTCGTCGGGTCCTCCGGCGCCGGCAAGTCGACGATCGCCCAGCTGCTGCCGCGGCTGTACGACACCGACGGCGGCACCGTGCGCGTCGGCGGCGTCGACGTCCGCGAACTGACCGCCCGCTCCCTGCGCGACACCGTCGGCATGGTCACCCAGGACGGGCACCTCTTCCACGACACGGTCCGGGCCAACCTGCTGCTGGCCCGCCCCGACGCCACCGACACCGAGCTGTGGGACGCCCTGAGCCGGGCCCGCCTCACCGACCTCGTACGGTCCCTGCCCGACGGCCTCGACACCGTGGTCGGCGAGCGCGGCTACCGGCTCTCCGGCGGGGAGCGCCAGCGCATGACCATCGCCCGGCTGCTGCTGGCCCGCCAGCGCGTCGTCATCCTCGACGAGGCCACCGCCCACCTCGACAACACCTCCGAGGCGGCCGTCCAGGAGGCCCTCACCGAGGCCCTGGAGGGCAGGACGGCCGTCGTGATCGCGCACCGGCTGTCCACCGTCCGGGCGGCCGACCAGATCCTGGTGGTCGAGGCGGGGCGCATCGTGGAGCGCGGCACCCACGAGGAACTCCTCGCCGCCGGAGGCCGCTACGCCCAGCTCAGCCGCACCCGGTTCGGCCACCGAGCGACGGACAAGACCGACCGGGCCGACGAGGCCGACGAGGTGAGTGCCGAGAAGGTCGAGAAGGCGGCGTAGGGGCCGGCTAGTGCGGGCCGGGCTGACCGGTCCGCACCGGCAGGTCCTGCTCGGCCCAGACGACCTTCCCGTCGGGCGTGCGGCACGAGCCCCAGCGGCGGCACAGCATGTTGATCAACTGCAGGCCGCGCCCGCTCTCGTCGCTCACGTCGGCGTGCTGGATCTGCGGCAGGTCCGGCCCGGAGTCGGAGACCTCCACCGACAGCCGCTCGTACCGCAGCAGCCGCAGCTCGCCCGGGGCGTTGCCGTAGCGCAGGGCGTTGCCGACCAGCTCGCTGACCACCAGCTCCGTCGTGTCCACCAGGTCCTGAAGACCCCACGCCACCAGCTGCTCGCGCACCGCGGCACGGGCCTGCCCGGCCGCCTTGCCGTCCGGCGGGAGCGTGCGGGCGTACACCTCACCCGCGGGAGCGAGCGGCCGGGTGGCGGCGACGAGCACGATCGCGTCGTCGGACCGGTCGCCGCCGACACGTTCGGTGAGCACCTCGCACACCGTGCCGTCCCCGGGCAGACCGTCACAGACCGCCCGGCGCAGCCGCTCCATCCGGGTGCCGAGGTCGGCACCGCGCGATCTGATCAGCCCGTCCGTGTAGAGCGTCAGCCGCCCGCGCTCCGGCACGGGGCAGTCGATCGGGTCGTACGGGATCACCCCGCTCCCCAACGGCGCCCCGATCGGCACGTCGAGGAACGAGGCCCCGTCCGGCCCGGTCAGCAACGGCGGCGGGTGACCGGCGCTGGCGATGCGGAAGCTGCCGCCGAGCGGGTCGTGGACCGCGCACAGGCAGGTGGCGACCTGGTCCTCCTCCAGGTCACGGGCGGCCAGGTCCAGCCGGGCCAGCAGCCGCTCGGGCGCGATGTCGAGCCCCATCAGGGTCCGGGCCACCGTGCGCAGCCGGCCCATGGTCGCGGCGGCGGCCAGTCCGCGCCCCATCACGTCGCCCACCATCAGCGCGGTGCGTCCGCTGGGCAGAGCGACCACGTCGAACCAGTCACCGCCCACGGCGGCCGGGTCGACGGCCGGGACATAGCTCGAGGAGACGTCGAGGCCGGGTGTGCTCGGGTTGGAGCGGGGGAGCAGGGCGCGTTGCAGCGTGATCACGTGCTCGTGTTCACGTCCGTAGAGCCGGGCGTTGTCGATGTACACGGCGGCCCTGGACGCCAGCTGCATGACCAGGGGCAGATCGGCACGGGTGAACGGCGACCGGCTGCCGGCCCGGACGAAGTCGGCCAGGCCCAGCAGCACCCCGCGGGCGATCAGCGGCACCGCCAGGTACGAGTGCACCCCCGCACGGCGCATCAGCCGCGCCGCCTCGGGCGAGGGCGCGACGGCGAGGAAGTCGGACGGCTCCATCCGGGTGACCAGGACCGGCTTCCGGGTGGTCAGGCACTTGCGCACCAGCCGGTCCGCGGTGAACACGGAGACCTCGCCGACCGGATCCGGTGCCAGGTCGAGACCCGGTACCTCACAGACCGCCATGGCCCTGAGCTCGGGGGTGCCCGTCTCCGACTCGAGGCGGTCGCCGTCCTGGAAGCGGAGCACCGACTCCAGCAGGTCCACCGCGCACCCGTCGGCCAGTTCGGGCACGGTGAAGCCGGCCAGCTCCTCCGCGGTGCGCCGCAGATCCAGCGTGGTCCCGATGCGCACGCCGGCCTCGTTCAGCCAGGCCAGCCGGCGCCGGGCGCGCACGGCCTCGGTCACCGGCCGCAGGGCGGACTTGACCGCCCGGCGTCCGTCGGCGAGGGGCTGTGGAGGACGGCGTTCCCCGCGCAGCCACGGTCGTTCCCGCACGCGTCGCCTCCTCCCAAGGCCTCCTGCCCCGATTCTGCCTCCCCTCGGGGCGACCGGCGACGGCGGACGCCCGGCCAGGGCGGGGCACCTCAGGAGCGCAGCCACACCGCCGTGTCCCGCGGCAGCCGGCCCTCCGCGTCCAGGGGCCCGCTGCGGAGCAGCACCGTGTCGTGCTCGGGCAGCGCGAAGGGTTCGGCGGCCAGGTTGACGACGCAGGTCGGGCCGCCCGCACGGGCGAACGCGAGGACACCGTCCGGCGCGGGCAGCCAGCGCAGCGGGCCGTCCCCGAAACCCTCGGTGGAGCGTCGCAGCCGCAGCGCCTCGCGGTAGAGCGAGAGCATCGACTCCGGGTCGGCGCCCTGGCGGTCCGCCGCGTAGGCCGCCCAGCCCTCCGGTTGCGGCAGCCACGGTTCGGTCTCGGAGCCGAAACCGCAGTACGGGGCGTCGGCCGACCAGGGCAGCGGCACGCGGCAGCCGTCCCGGCCCGGATCGGTGCCGCCGGAGCGGAAGTGCATCGGGTCCTGGATCCGGTCGAGGGGGATGTCGGCCTCGGGCAGGCCGAGTTCCTCCCCCTGGTACAGGTAGACGGACCCGGGCAGGGCCAGGGTCAGCAGTGCGGCGGCCCGTGCGCGCCGGGTCCCGAGGGCCAGGTCGGTCGGGGTGGCGAAGGCCTTCGTCGCGAAGTCGAAGCCGGTGTCCGCACGGCCGTACCGGGTCACGGTGCGGGTCACGTCGTGGTTGCAGAGCACCCAGGTGGCGGGGGCGCCGACGGGGGCGTGCTCGGCGAGGGTGTCGTCGATGGTGCGGCGCAGCCGGTCCGCCTCCCAGGGGCAGGACAGGAAGTTGAAGTTGAAGGCGGTGTGCAGTTCGTCGGGCCGCAGATAGCGGGCGAAGCGTTCGGCGTCGGGCAGCCACACCTCACCCACGAAGACCGCCCCGTACTCGTCGGCGATCGCCCTCCAGGAGCGGTATACGTCGTGCAGTTCGTCCAGGTCGATGTACGGGTGCGGGTCGACGCCCTCCTCGAAGTCCGCCAGCGCGGGGTCCTTCGCGAGCAGGGCGGCGGAGTCGATGCGTACGCCGGCGACGCCGCGTTCGAACCAGAAGCGCAGCACGTCCTCGTGCTCCTGCCGGACCTCCGGGTGGGCCCAGTTGAGGTCGGGCTGCTCCGGCGTGAAGAGGTGCAGGTACCACTCGCCGTCGGGGACCCGGGTCCAGGTGGGGCCGGAGAACTGCGAGGGCCAGTTGTTGGGTGGGAGCTCACCGTGCTCGCCGCGGCCGGGGCGGAAGTGGAAGCGTTCCCGCTCGGGGCTGCCCGGGCCGGCCGCCAGCGCCTCCTGGAACCAGACGTGCTGGTCCGAGACATGGTTGGGGACGATGTCGACGATGGTGCGGATGCCCGTCTCCCGGGCCTCGGCGATCAGCTTCTCCGCCTCGCCCAGGGTGCCGAAGGCGGGGTCGATCGTGCGGTAGTCGGCGACGTCGTAGCCGCCGTCGACGAGTGGTGAGACGTACCAGGGGGTGAACCAGACGGCGTCCACCCCGAGTTCGGCGAGGTGGGGCAGTCTCGCCCGGACGCCCGCGAGGTCACCGGTGCCGTCGCCGTCGCCGTCGGCGAAACTGCGGGGATACACCTGGTAGATGACGGCGTCGCGCCACCAGTCTTCGGGGCGGTGCGAGTCGGGGGCTGCCACGTGAGGGTCCTTTCGGGCAGGTTGGATCTTCGCCGCCGGCCCGGACAGGGCGGGGCGTCGGACGGGCCGGCGGCGAAGGTTGACGGGGACGATCCGGACGGGGTGGGGCCTCAGCCCTTGAGCCCGCCGGCGGTGAGTCCGCTCATGATGTTGCGCTGGAAGATCAGGAAGATGATCAGGGTCGGCAGCGAGGCCATGGTGAGCGCGGCGATCAGCACGTTCTCGGGCACACCGGTGGACAGGGAGTAGATGCCGACGTTCAGCGTCTGCTTGGCGGGGTCCGGCAGCGTCAGCATGGGCCACAGGAAGTCCTTCCAGACGCCCACGATCGCGAAGATGGACACCACGCCGAGGATCGGACGCGAGATCGGCAGGACGATCGACCAGAGCGTGCGCATCGACGACGCCCCGTCCATGGACGCGGCGTCCAGCAGTTCCCTCGGGATGGAGTCGAAGAAGCGCTTCAGCAGGAAGATGTTGAACGCGTTGGTCACCGACGGCAGCCAGATCGCCCACGGCGTGTTGAGGAGGTTCCGCTCGAAGATCGGCACGTCGAGCACCGTCAGGTACTGCGGGACGACCAGCACGGTCGCCGGGATCATCAGGGTCGCCAGCATCATGCCGAGGATGGCCTTGCCGAGAACCGGGCGGAGCTTGGACAGCGAGTAGGCCGCCGCCACGTCCAGCACCAGCTGGAAGGCGAGCGCGCCGAACGCGTAGTACAGCGTGTTCCCCAGCAGGCCGGCCAGGTCCATGACGTTCCACGCCTGGGTGTAGTTGTCGGACTCGAAGGACTCGGGGAACAGCGTCGGCGGGGTGCGGACCGCTTCCTGTGTGTCCTTGAAGCCGCTGGAGACCATCCAGTACATCGGGCCGAGGAAGACCACGGTGAACACCGTGACGACCAGACCGAACGTGAGCCAGTAGAGGCGTTTGCCGCGCGGCCGGGCGAGCAGGGCCGGCGAGATGAGCGTGCGTGTGGACATCGGTTCTTCCCCCGGCCTACTCGTTCTCGGCGCGGTTCAGCTTCACGTACACCGCCGACACACCGGCGAGGAGTACGAGGAGCAGCAGGCCGAGGGCCGCCGCGGCGCCGTAGTTGTTGAAGTTGAAGGCGTACTGGTAGATCAGGTAGACGACCGTCGTGGTCGAGCCCTCGGGGCCGGCGCCGCCGGTGAGCAGGAAGGGTTCCACGAAGACCTGCATGGTGGCGATGATCTGCATGAGCAGCATCAGCGACAGGATGAGCCGCGTCTGCGGGATCGTCACGTGCCAGATCTTGCGGAACAGCCCGGCACCGTCGAGTTCCGCCGCCTCGTACAGCTCCCCGGGGATGCCCTGGAGCGCGGCGAGGTAGATGAGGGCCGCGCCGCCCATGTTCATCCACGTCGAGGCGACGACCACCGAGAGCATGGAGAGGTCGGGGTCCTGCAGCCACTGCTGCTCGGGCAGTCCGACCGTGCTGAGCAACTCGTTGAGCAGGCCGTAGCCGGGGTCGTACAGGTACTTGAAGAGCAGGACGGCGGCGACCGGCGGCAGCATCACCGGCAGGTAGACCAGCAGCCGCAGATACCCCTTGCCGTGCCGGAGTTCGTTGATGACGAGCGCGACGACGAACGGCACCGCGAAGCCGAAGACCAGGGCCAGCACGGTGAACAGCAGGGTGTTGCGCCAGGCCTGCCAGAAGGCCGGGTCGTTGAAGACCGTGCGCAGGTTGTCCAGGCCGACCCAGGAGACCTCGCCCTGGTCCGTCTTCTGGAAGGCGAGGAGGAACTCCCGGACCATCGGGTACCAGGAGAAGAACGCGAAGCAGAGGACCGCGCCGATGAGGAAGCCGTGCGCGGTGAGGTTGCGCCTCAGGCTCCTGGCGAAGGAACCGCCGGGCGGGGGCGGGCCGTCCGGCGGCGGCTGGGAGCGGCGGGATCTCGCCGCCTTGCTCGGGGTCAGACTGGGGGCCGACATCGTTGCTCCTCGGTACTGATCTCATGGGCCCCGGGGGGCGGTGCGGCCCGCCCCCCGAGGGAGCCGGTCACTGCGTGGCCAGGACCTGGTCGACCTGCTGCTCGGCGGTGGAGAGCAGCTTGTCGATGTCGGCGTCCTTGTTGGTGAGGATGCCGGACATCACGTTGTCCAGGACCTTGTAGACCTCCTGCGCCTTCGGCGGCTCGGCCATGCCCGGCACCGGGTTGTCCATGAACGACTTGAAGTTCTCCACCGGCATGGTGGCGTGCTCCAGGCGGGCCGCGTCGTCCTTCTTCTTCGACTCGTTCAGCCAGAAGTTGGGCTGCGGGAGGCCCACCGGCAGCTTGTCGGTCTTCTTGCGGGCCCAGTCGAACTGCCCCTTGCCGACGGTGAGGTTCTCGAAGTTCAGCCAGGCGATCGCCGCCTTGACCTTGTCGGAGGAGATCCCCTTCTTGATCATGTAGCTGTTGCCGCCGGCGAGGGTGTTCTTCTCGCCCGGTATCGGGCCCATGCCGAAGTTCTCGTAGTCCGCGCCGAGCTGCTGGACCATGTACGTGATGTCGTCGGGCGCGGCGAGGAACATGCCCAGCTTGTCCGTGGCGATCTGCTTCTGCAGGTCGCCCCACTTGAGCAGCTGGGTCTTGCCCATGCTCTCGTCCTCCCAGCGCATGGCGTGGAGGTTCTCGGCGACCTCCTTGCCCACCTCGTTGTTGAAGGTCGCCTTCTTGCCGCTCTCGTCGACGACGTCGGCGCCGCGGCTGTACATCTGGGCGGTGAAGTGCCAGCCGCCGGTGTTGCCCGCGCTGTACTCGCCGAAGCCGGCGATGCCGTCGCCCAGGTCGGCGATCTTCTTGGCGGCGGTGCGGACCTCGTCCCAGGTGCGCGGCGGGGTGTCCGGGTCGAGACCGGCCTGCTCGAAGAGCTTGCGGTTGATCAGCAGGCCCATCGTGTAGTTGCTCGTGGGGAGGCCGTAAAGCTTGTTCTCGTGCTTGAGCGAGCCGAGGACGTTCGGGTCGATGTCCCCCAGCGCCGGGACGGTCTTGTCGTTGACGTAGGCCGTGATGTCCTCGGCGCCGTCGTTGTCCAGCACCTGGGGGAGGTCGGTGAAGTAGGTGTAGAAGACGTCGGGCTGCGACTTGGCCTTGAGCATCGCGGTGAAGCGCGGCGGCTCAAGACACTGGCCCGGGGTGGAGCGGCCGTCGATGGTGACGTTCGGGTAGATCTTGTTGAACGCCTTGACGTCCTCCTTCCACTCCTTGAGCTCGGCCGCCTTCGCCGCCGGGGGCATGCAGTCGATGGTGATCGTCACCTTGGTCTTCGGGTCCAGTGGAGCAGCCGGGTCGGAGGACCCGCTGCCGCCTTCGGAACCGCCGCCGTCGTCACTGCTGCTCGTGCCGCAGGCGGCCAGAGCGGTCAGGGTGAGAGCGGAGACGAGCGTGATGGCGCCGGCGCGGCGAGTACGGCGGAACCGAGCACTTCTCATGGGTGGTCCCCTTCGGGCATGAACGTGGAAGGCGCCCCACCGCCGATGCGTTGTGGGGCGCCGCTCACTCAACCACCGCGAACAAGTGAACGCAATATCTCGCGCTGATTTCGTAATTGCTCGACAGTCTGTCGAAGATGCTGAAGTGCCGCTAGCGTTCGGTCACCTGTGCCGTGGAGCCGCGGACGACGAGTTCGGGCTCGAAGAGCAGTTCCCTGTGGGGGACTTCGGTGCCCTGGATCTGCGCGCAGAGCAGGTCGACGGCGGCGCGTCCCATGGCCTCGATGGGCTGGCGGACGGTGGTGAGCGGGGGTTCGGTGCAGGTCATGAAGGCGGAGTCGTCGTAGCCGACGACGGACACGTCGCGGGGTACGTGGAGTCCGCGCCGGCGGGCGGCGCGTACGGCGCCGAGGGCGAGGGGGTCGCTGGCGCAGATGATGCCGGTGACGCCGCGCTCCAGCAGGCGGGACGCGGCGGCCTGGCCGCCCTCCAGGGAGAACAGTGCCCGCTCGACGCACTCCTCGGGCAGCTCCGCGTCGGCGGCACGGGCCGCCTCCTGGGCGGCGGCCAGCTTCCTGCGGGACGGGATGTGGTCGGAGGGCCCGAGCACCAGGCCGATGCGCTCGTGGCCGAGGGAGGCCAGGTGGCGCCAGGACTGCTCGACGGCCACGGCGTCGTCGCAGGCGATGCACGGGAAGTCGAGGTCCGCGATGGAGGCGTTGATGAGCACCACCGGGATGTTGCGTTCGGCGAGCAGCCGGTAGTGGTCGTGCGGGGCGTCCGCCTGCGCGAACAGGCCGCCTCCCGCGAAGACCACGCCGGACACCTGCTGCTGCAACAGCAGCTCCACGTAGTCGGCCTCGGAGACGCCGCCCTTGGTCTGCGTGCACAGCACCGGCGTCAGCCCCTGCTGGGCCAGCGCGCCTCCGATGACCTCGGCGAACGCGGGGAAGATCGGGTTCTGCAGCTCGGGCAGCACCAGCCCGACCAGCCGGGCCCGCTCGCCCCTCAACTGCGTCGGACGCTCATAGCCCAGGACGTCCAACGCGCTCAGCACGGACTGCCGGGTCGCCTCCGAGACTCCGGGCTTGCCGTTGAGGACCCGGCTGACCGTGGCCTCGCTGACTCCAACCTTTTTCGCTACCTGAGCAAGTCGTCGCGTCACATACGCAAGACTAGCGCAAGTCTCCGCAAGAGACTTGCGCCAGCCATCGAGCCGCCCGACGGGAATGTCGGGTCTAGGGATTGCGGATGATCTTGAAGGTGGACGTGGTGTTCCGGACGTCCACGGCGTTGTCGCCGAGCCTCAGCCCGTTGAACGTGACCTCACCGACCGCCGGGCCCTGCCCCGCCTCGGGCAGCTCGTTGGCCCAGAGACCGAAGCCGGACTTGGCGTCGAACGCGTCACCGCTCTTGCGTGCGCCCGTGACGGAGACGTCGGTGAAGACCGTGTCCTTGATCGGGAACTGCGGCTGCCCGCCCACGTAGTTCGTCTGGAACATGATGCCGCTGTAGGTCGGATCGACGATGTCGACGTGGTTGACCCGGATGCCCTGGAACACCTTGGACGCCGAGAACACCCAGATGCCGGGGAAGGTCTGCTGCCCCCAGAAGTGACCGCCGGCCCGGACGATCGAGATGTTCTCGAAGGTCGTCGGATCGGTGCCGAAGCCGTTCATCGGGTAGCCGAAGTCCAGCGAACTGATGGTGATGCCGGAGTAGACCAGGGTGTCCGCGATGTGGATGTTGCGGAAGGTGTTGCTGTAGCCGCCGTAGACGGCGAGACCCGCGGCGCGCCAGGTCAGCGTCGTCGTCAGGTTCTCGTAGAGGTTGTTCTTCATGTCCGCACCGCCGGCGTCGATCGCCGAGAACAGCGCGAAGCTGTCGTCACCGGTGGCGCGGGCGTCGTTGTTGGACACGAGATTGTCGGTCGAGCCGTTGGTCATGTTGACGCCGTCGGCGAACATGTTGCGGATCCGGGAGTTCTTGATCGTGATCCGGTCGGTGTTGGCGCCCCAGTACAGGCACACCATGTGCTCGTTCCAGATGTTGTCGATCACGATGTCCGACACGTTGGAGAAGTCGAACACCTTGCCCGGACCGTCGATACGGCTGGTGTAGTTGCCGAAGTAGGCGAAGTTCGCGAAGGACGAGCCCTTCGCGGTGGCGTCGGCCCGGAAGCCGACGTCGGTGTTGTCCTGCGTCGACGGCGCGTGGAACCTGGTGAACCAGGGACCGGCGCCCACCACCTGCACCGCCTTGCCGTACACCTGGAACTTGCTCGACGTCCGGTAGTCGCCGGGCGGCAGATACACACCGACCAGCTTGCCCGTGCCGTCCATACGGACCCGGTCCAGTGCGTTCTGCACGTCCTGGTGCGTGAATCCGGCGGGTACCGCGTACGCCGCCGGGTCCGGGTTGGCCACCGGCGCGACCTGCTCCAGGTTGACGAAGTCGATCGCGTAGTCCGTGGTGTTCGCGGCGTCCTTCTGCAGCCGGATCCTGCTGCCCGCCGGCACGGTCTCGCCGAGCATGATGTGTGCCTCGTCGTAGATGTGACGCGGCGCGCCCGCGCTCGGCGCGTTGCCGGGGGAGGCCTCGGCACCGTACAGCCAGGCGTACTTCGAGGTGAGCGGGAGCGCCTTCTTCATGACGCCGTCGACGTACACGTTGATGGTCGAGTCGATGCCGCCCCCGCCCGGCGCGTCCGGGATCGAGAAGCGCGTCACCAGGGTGTTGGTGTCCGCCTTCGTGGTGAACTCGACGTACTCACCGGTCGCGTCGAGGTGCACGGCCCTGCGGCCGGACGCCTCGCCCGCGATGTCGCCGATGGTCCGGTTGGGGCCGACCACCTGGGCACCGCCGCCGACCGTGCCGTCCTCCGCCTCGTACATGGCGTACGGCATGTTGGCGCCGCGCCCGACGAACAGCGGCTGCGTGGAGGTGTTGTTCTCCCGTTTGACCGGCAGTTCGTTCGCGTCGTCGGCGACCGTGACCTTCACGGTGTAGGAGCCGTTGGCCGCCTTCCAGGTGCCGAGGCCGACGGCCGGGGTCGTCGTACCGGCGGCGACGACTCCGGAGTGCGCGCCGGTCAGGGTCTTGACCGTGGTGCCCTTGGCGTCGACCAGGTCGAGCGTGACCGCGTGGTTGCCGCCCGCGGAGTCCTGGGTGCCCTGGTTGCGGAGCGCGACCCTGAAGGTCACGTCCTCGCCGGCGGCCGGACTGGAGGGGGAGGTGGTGACCGAGGCGGCGACCAGGTCGGAGCTCCGCACCGGCTTGACCACCAGCGGCTCCGGCCGCGTGTAGCTGTTGTTGGTCTCGTTCTGCTCGGTGATCTCGTTCGCGTCGTCGGCGACCGCGCCGAGCTCGTACGAACCGGCCTCACGTGCGCCGATGGAGGCGCTCACCGTGCGCTGGGCGCCCGCCGCCAGGGCGCCGACCTCGGCCGTGGCGACCTTGGTGCCGCCCAGCCGCAGCGCGACCGTGCCGGCCGGGGCGGCGGCGGGGCCGCTGTTGCGGACGGTGGCGGACACGGTGATGTCGTCCGACTCGACGGGGGCGGCCGGTGAGGTGGTCAGCCCGGTCACCTCGAGGTCGGGGTTGGGCGCCGGGACGCCGATGACCTGGAACTCGGCGACCTGCCCGGCCGTCGCACCGGTGTTGGAGGTGAACCTGAGCTGCACGTCGGCGACGCGGGCGTCGACCGGCACGGTCACCTGGTTGCCGCCGCTCGCCGGGTCGAAGACGTAGTCCTTCGCGGCCACCAGACTGGTGAAGCCGGACGCGTCCTGCTCCCGTCCCAGCACCTCGATGTTCTGCGTGCGCTTCGACCAGCCGGGGTCGGGATTGAGCTTGAGCACGACGGCGCTGATGTCCGCGTTGGCACCCAGCTTGAGCGTGAGCGTGTTGGGGTAACTGCCCGCCGCGCCCTCCCAGTAGGTCGACGTGCTGTTGTCGTTGGCGTTCTGGGCGACGTAGGTGTGGATGAAGGAGGAGGCGCTGATCGCCTTGCCGACGGCCAGGTTCGAACCGACCCCGGTGCCGTTGCGGGTCACGGAGTTGCTGTTGCCCGACTGGTTGCCGGCCGCGTCCTTCGCCCGCACGAAGTAGGTCACGTTCGCGGCGGCCGGCTGCGTGTCGGTGTACGTCGTCACGTCGCCCGCGAGGCTCTTGCGCAGCGTGTTGTTGGCGTAGAGGTCGTAGCCGGTGACTCCCGTGTCGTCCGTCGACGCGTCCCAGGTCAACTTGACCTGACCGGCCGCCGGCTCGGTGAACGCCAGGTTCGCGGGCGCCGTCGGAGCCTGTGTGTCGCCGGTGTCGGCGCGGCGGGTCACGCTGTTGCTGTTGCCCGACTGGTTGCCGGCCGCGTCCCTGGCCCGTACGTAGTAGGTGACCGTGGTGTCGGTCGGCCGGGTGTCGGTGTACGTGGTGACATCGCCCGCGACCGTCGTCAGCAGCTCGCCGCCCGCGTAGATGTCGTAGCCCGTGACGGCCGTGTCGTCCGTGGCCCCGTCCCAGGTCAGCCTGATCCGACCGGTCGCCGGCTCGGTGAACGCCAGGTTCGCGGGCGCGGTCGGGGCCTGTGTGTCTCCGGTCTCCGGGCCGTAGACCTCGAGCTCGGAGACCTGGGCGGCCGGGTGACCGGTGTTCGCCGACACCAGGACGCGTACATGGCGCGTGGTGGTCGCGTCGAAGGTGATCGTGGCGGACCGCCCGCCCGCCGCGTCGAAGGTGTACGCCTTGGAAGCGGTCAGATCGCTGAAGTCCGAGCCGTTGTCGCTCGCCTGGATCTTCAGGGTCTGGCTGCGGCTCGGCCAGCCGTCCGGCAGACGCAGCACGACGCGGTCGATCCGGCGGGACGTGCCGAGGTCGGCCTGGAGCCATTGCGGGAACGCGTGGTTGGCGCTCTCCCAGTACGTGGCCTTGTTGCCGTCGTTGCCGTTGCCGGGTGTGTACGCGCCCGTCGAACTGCTCGCCGTGAGGCGGCGCCCGGCGGCGAGGTTCACCGACGACTCGCCGGCCGCGTGGACCTCGAGCTCGGAGAGCTGGGCCGCCTGCCAGCCGCTGTTGGCCGTGATGGCGACCCGCACGAACCGCGTCTGCGTGGCCGGGAAGCTCACGGTCACCGTGTTGCCCGACGCCGCGCTGAAGCGGTAGGTGGCGGAGGTCTTCAGCGTGCTGAAGGCGGTGCCGTCGGCGCTGCCCTGGAGGGACAGCGTCTGGTCGCGGCTCTCCCAGCCGGCGGGCAGCCGCAGGACGACCTCGTCGATCCGCTCGGTGCTGCCGAGGTCGGTCTGCACCCACTGGGGCAGGTCAGTGCCCGCGCTCTGCCAGTAGGAGTTCTGGTTTCCGTCGGTGATGTGGGCGGCGCCGTACTCGCCGTGCGAACTGCTCGCGGCCGCGGGGTCTCCCACGGCGAGGTTGGGTCCTCCGGCTGCCGAGGCCGACAGCAGGGGCCCTCCCCACGCCAGGAGACTGGTCGCGACCACGGCGCCCAGGGCGCGCGATCTCCAGTTCCGGTTTCTCATGTCTCCCCGATCACTCAATGATCTTCAACATTTACGTTGAGCGCTCAGAGAGTTGCAGAGAACTGTCAGGTCGTCCACAGCCCGGACAGGCCGAACTCGGCGCCGGGCAGGCGGAGAGTTCTCCGTGGGACAGGGGTGATCCCCCAGTGGTGCCCCGGAGCAGGGACTTTCAGGCGCTGCGTCGCACAGCCGCAAGCAACTGCCAATTCACGCAAGGAACTTGCGCACCGAAGAGACGTGCGTGGGTACGTGGGCGGGTCCCGCTACTGAGCGGACGCCGCCTGTGCCGTGGAGCCGCGGACGACGAGTTCGGGCTCGAAGAGCAGCTCGCCGTGGGGGACTTCGGTGCCCTGGATCTGCGCGCAGAGCAGGTCGACGGCGGCGCGTCCCATGGCCTCGATGGGCTGGCGGACGGTGGTGAGCGGGGGTTCGGTGCAGGTCATGAAGGCGGAGTCGTCGTAGCCGACGACGGACACGTCGCGGGGTACGTGGAGTCCGCGCCGGCGGGCGGCGCGTACGGCGCCGAGGGCGAGGGGGTCGCTGGCGCAGATGATGCCGGTGACGCCGCGCTCCAGCAGGCGGGACGCGGCGGCCTGGCCGCCCTCCAGGGAGAACATCGCCCGCTCGACGAACTCCTCCGGCAACTCGGCGGCCATGGCCCGCGCCGCATCCTGGGCGGCGGCGAGCTTCCGCCGCGAGGGGATGTGGTCGCTGGGACCGAGTACCAGACCGATGCGCTTGTGCCCCAAGGAGACCAGATGCCGCCAGGACTGCTCGACGGCCACGGCGTCGTCACAGGCGATGCACGGGAAGTCGAGGTTCTCGATGGACGCGTTGATGAGCACCACCGGGATGTTGCGCTCGGCGAGCAGCCGGTAGTGGTCGTGCGGCGCGTCCGCCTGCGCGAACAACCCGCCCGCGAAGACCACGCCGGACACCTGCTGCTGCAACAGCAGCTCCACGTAGTCGGCCTCGGAGACGCCGCCCTTGGTCTGCGTGCACAGCACCGGCGTCAGCCCCTGCTGCGCCAGCGCGCCCCCGATGACCTCGGCGAACGCGGGGAAGATCGGGTTCTGCAGCTCGGGCAGCACCAGCCCGACCAACCGCGCCCGCTCACCCCTCAACTGCGTCGGACGCTCGTACCCGAGAACGTCCAACGCGCTCAGCACGGACTGCCGGGTCGCATCGGAAACCCCCGGCTTGCCGTTGAGGACCCGGCTGACCGTGGCCTCGCTGACCCCGACCTTCTTCGCCACCTGAGCCAGTCGTCGCGTCACACCCGCAAGGCTAACGCAAACCGCGCAAGAGGCTTGCTCTCCGGTCCGCGGTCACCGCGGGCGGGCAGTGCTTCCCGTATCGACCCGGGCGATCACCGGCAGATGGTCGCTGCCGGTGGCGGGCAGGGTGCGGATGTGGTCGACCGTCGCCGAGCGGGCCATGACCTGGTCGATGCGGGCCAGCGGGAAGGCGGCGGGGAAGCTGAGGGCGACGCCCCGTTCGGCCACGTTCAGCCGTGTGGTGAGGGGATCCAGCGCCCGGTCGTCGACCGTGCCGTTGAGGTCGCCCAGCAGGATCACCGTGCTCAACTCCTCGGCCGCGACGGCCCTGCCCAGCAGACCGGCGCTCTCGTCGCGCCGGGCGGACGCGAGACCGCCCGCGCCGACGCGGACCGAGGGCAGGTGCGCGACGTACACGGCGATCTCGCCGCGCGGCGTGCGCACCGCGGCCCGCAGTCCGCGACTCCACTCCTCGGTGATGCCCCGGGGCTTGATGTCGAGCGTCCGGTCGGCAGTGAGCGGATGCTTCGACCAGAGCCCGACCGTGCCCCGGACCGTCCGGTACGGGTAGTGGGGCGCGAGGACGCTCGCGTACACGTCGAGCGCGGGGTGCACCAGCTCCTGGAGCGCGATGAGGTCGGGCTCGGCGGCGGCCAGGGCACGGGCGGTGCCCGCGGGGTCGGTGTTCTCGTCGCTGACGTTGTGCTGCACCACGACCAGGTCGTCCGGGCCGGAGTCCGGCGCGGGCAGGAGCAGCGGGCCGAAGAGGTGCGCCCAGGCCGCCGCCGGCAGTAGCAGGGCCGCCAGCGCGAGCGCCGAACGGCGCAGCAGCGCCAGGGCGAGGAGCACCACGACCGCCAGGCCGAGCCACGGCAGGAACGACTCCAGCAGACTGCCCAGCCCGAGCCCGCCGCCCGGTACCGCCCCGTGGAACGCGAGGAGGGCGGCCGTCAGCGCCGCGGTCACGGCGAGCACCCGCCCCCGCGTCCAGGCAGACCCGCCCTGCGCCGCCGCCCCGCGCAGCCACCTCGGGCGCCGTGCCCACCACCGCGCCGCCGCCCGCACCACCGGCGCCGCCCGGCCCGTCCGCTCCGTCATCGCTCCCCGTCCACTCGTCCTCGCCCGTCTGGACGAGTGGACGGGAGGACCCGGTTCCGTATGGGGGCCGGTCAGCGGGCGGCGGTGGCGCTCGTCGTCGGTGGCCGACCTGGCAGGTCGCAATGAGGTGGGGCATAAAGGGCGTATCGGCTTCGCAAGCCCCATGACGTCATGAGCCCCACGATGTGAAGAACCCATGACGTGAAGAACCCATGACGTGATGCACAGTGCCCCCAGGGAAAGGCCCGCCGTGCCGACTCCACCCATGACCCTCTTCGGCCCGCACCTCACCTTCCTGGGGGTCGACGCATGCGACCTCGACGACCCGACCACCTACGCCGACGCGGACGTCGTGATCCTCGGAGCCCCCCTGGACGGCGGCACCACCTATCGCTCCGGTGCCCGCTTCGGCCCCTCGGCCGTCCGTCAGGCCTGCTACCTCCCCCAGGACGGCTCCCGCCCCAGCCTCGCGATGCGCGTCGACGCGCTGAAGGACCTCAAGGTCCACGACGCCGGTGACGTCGCCCTGTACAGCGGCGACATGGCCCGGTCGGTCGAGCACATCGAAGCGGCCGTGTTCAAGATCGCATCCTCGGGGGCGGTGCCGGTCGTCCTGGGCGGCGACCACACCATCGCGTGGCCCGACCACACAGGCGTCGCCAGGCACCACGGCTTCGGCAAGGTGTCGATGATCCACTTCGATGCCACGCGGACACCGCCGACACCCAGTTCGGATCCCTCGTCGCCCACGGCACCCCCATGCGCCGGCTGATCGAGTCCGGCGCCCTGCGCGGGGACCGCTTCCTGCAGATCGGGCTCCGCGGCTACTGGCCCGACGAACCCGTCCTGACCTGGATGGCACGGCACGGCATCCGCTCCTTCGAAATGACCGAGGTCGTCGAGCGCGGCCTCGACGCCTGCCTCACCGAGGCCGCGGACATCGCGCTCGACGACTGCGAGGGTGTCTTCCTCTCCGTGGACATCGACGTCGTGGACCCGGGCTCCGCCCCGGGCACGGGCACCCCCGAACCCGGCGGCCTGACCCCGCGCCAACTCCTCGACGCCGTGCGGCGCCTGTGCTACGAGCTCCCCGTCGTCGGCATGGACCTCGTCGAGGTCTCACCGCCCTTCGACCACGCGGACGTGACCGCGCTGCTGGGCAACCGCGTCGTGCTCGAAGCGCTCTCCGCCATCGCCCGACGCCGCAAGGACCATCGGGAAGGGACCACTTGGGACCCCCGCGAACCCTTGCTCCACGGCCGAGCGGTCGACGAGCAACTCGACCGCATCGACCAGGGCCGAGTCGCCGGCCACCGGCACACGGCGGGTCCCTGATCCGACCGTCAGGAGGCTACGGGCGCGAGCCCGGCGGCCTGCTCGCGAGTGAGGGGCCGGGTGACGTGTCGTTCCCGTAGGAGCAGGTGCAGCTTGGCGGTCTCCTCGAGTTCCTCGATCGCGTCGACCGCCTGCTCCAGGGATGCGCCGGCGACGACGGGACCGTGGTTGGCGAGGAGGACGGCGTGGTGGGAGCGGGCCGTCCGCTCGGCGAGTACGGGCACGGCTGGGCCGACTGCACCGCCCACCTCGAGGCCGTGGGGAGCGTTGCCAACTGCCGTGTGCGCAAGGCCGTCCCAGGAGGAACGGGCCAACCGCATCCGCGGTCGACCGCTGCCAGGGGGCCGGGGCGCCGGGACCGCCACAGAGGGAGAGGCCGCGCCGCGAGCCCTGGGTGGTGCGGCCTCGCGGCGCGGCAGGTCAGAACCGGTTATGCCTCACAGGTCCCCGACGAACCCGGACCATGCGCTCCGCGCGAACGCGAGCCGAGGACCGCCGCGCTCCTTGGAGTCCCGTACGTGTTTGGCGGTGGCGTCGACGGCTACCTCGACGCACTCGCCCCCTTCGTCACCGCTGTAGCGGCTCTTGGACCAGTTGAGCTCCGCGGAATGTTCCGCCGCGCCCGCTCGACCGACGAGATCGTTTCCTCGCCGTACCCGACCCGGTCGCCCAACGCCTACTGGCTCAGCCCGGCTCGCTCACGGGCGACCTTGATCTGCCGGCCCAGGGCCCGGAACAGGTCCGCGACCTTGTCCGTGCCGTCAGCTTCGCCGCCCGTGGGGGCCCCTGTACCCGACTGCGCTGCCAGCCGTACGACCACCCTGTTCCCGGTGCCGAGAGCGAACCGGCGAGGGCCCGGCCGGGTCACGGCTGTACGCCCGTACCCGGTGAACCGACCGTCGGCACAGCCCACTTCCGCGCCTTGTTCCCCACCACCGCGCACGGTGCGCACGCCGCACGCCACGCCGCCGCCGACAGCATGTCCACAGCCTTCCTCCTCATCGCCGAACTGACCGCGAATGCGGCCCTGCACGGCCAGGTGAGAGGCAGGAACGCACGCCTCGTCCTCACCCTGACCCCGGCCACCCTCCGAATCAAGGTCACCGACGCGCGGGGCGAGCGCCAGCCCGTGCCGGCTCCGGCCACCGATGCCGACGGCGGGTCCGGACGAGGGCTGCTCCTGGTCGCCTCGCTCGCGGACGCCTGGGGCTGCGCGGCGCACCCGCCCGGCGGCAAGACGGTGTGGGCGGAGTGCGCCCGGCGGGCACCCCTGAGGCCGGCGGGCGCAGGGGACGGGGTGGCGCTCCTCACCGGCTCGAGTACGGAAGGAGCGCCATCTCTCGGGCGTTCTTGACCGCCGCGGCGATCTGTCGTTGCTGCTGGGCCGTGACGCGGGTGACGCGGCGGCTGCGGATCTTGCCGCGGTCGGAGATGAACTTCCGCAGCAGGTCGGTGTCCTTGTAGTCGATGTAGGTGATCCCGGCCGCGTCCAGCGGGTTGGGGCGGGACTTCAGCGGCTTGCGGGGGACTTGGCGGGGGGCCATGGTGTGCTCCTTCTGTGTTGAGGCGGACGGGGCCGGAGTTACGCGACGGGGTCGAGGAGAGAGTCGAATGCGGCCGGGAGCCGCTTCCACGCCTCGGGTCCCGCGGCGTACTCGGCGTCGGTGAGCAGACAGGACTCCAGCACCCGCGCGAGCCCGTCGCGGTCCAGGCCGGGTGAGGTGAAGACGAGGTGCTGGCAGCGGTCGCCGTGCTCGGCGTGCCAGTCCAGGGCGGCGGCCGCTCGGCGTACGGGCGGGACCAACTCCCAGGCGGCGTCCGGCAGGGAGGCGAGCCACGGGCCGGCACTCTCCACGCACAGGGCTCCGCCTGCGGCGTCCCAGGCGAGCAGGGTGTCGGGGCGGTCGGCGAGCCAGAACCGTCCGCGGCTGCGGGCGGCGGAACAGCAGAGGTCTTCCAGCGCCTCGTAGAGGCGTTCGGGGTGAAACGGGCGGTGCCGACGCCAGACGAATGTGGTGACGCCTGCCGCGTCGGCTTCCTGGGGGAGCAGCGCGCAGGCCGGGTGCTGGGCTGCGGCGGCCGCGTCGACGTCGAAGCCGGCGAAGGCCAGCCGTGCGAGTTCCGCGGAGCCTGCGTCCACCTGGCGGGCGGTGGGGTGGAGTTGGGTGAGCAGCGCGCGGTCCTCGTCGTCGGCGTCCTCGCTCTCGACGACCGCGAGGACGGGGGCGTACTCCAGTTGCCTGGCCCAGGTGTCGCCGACCGTGCGCTGGTCGCCGGCTGCGGCCGCGAGGCCCGCCTCGGCCAGGTCGTCGCCGTTGCCCAGACAGGGGAGTACGAGAGCCGGGTCGACCGCTGTGATCACGTTGGTGAGCCGCACCGCGTCGCCGCCGTGGTGGACGACGACCTCGGCCATCCCCCTGGGTTCCACGGAGTCCCACAGTTCGACGACGGCGAGCCGGGTGAGGCCGGCTCCGGCGAGCCGTTCCAGCTCGGGGACCAGGTCCTCGCGCAGGGCACAGCAGGCGCAGTCGTTGACCAGCGGGGCGTCGCCCCGGGACAGCTCGCCCGAAGCGTCGCGCACCTGGCGCAGGACGGTGCCGTCGGCCGCGGAGGACAGGTCGTGGTGCAGGGCGACGCTGCCGGGTACCAGGCGCAGGAGGTGCTCCACGACCTGGCGGCGTGCCTCGGAGTGGAGCCCGGCGACGATGACGACGGGCAGTCCGGTCTCTTCCCGCATCACTTGGCTCCGTGCCGACCGTATCGGCGTCCGAAGCGCTCGACTCGCCCGGCGGTGTCCAGGACTCGGGCGGTCCCCGTGTAGAAGGGGTGGCTGACGTTCGAGATCTCGACGTCGACGACCGGGTAGGTGTTGCCGTCCTCCCAGTCGATGGTCTTGTCGCTGGACATGGTGGAGCGGGTGAGGAACGCGTAGTCGGCGGCGCGGTCGCGGAAGACGACGGGGCCGTACGCGGGGTGGATTCCGGGCTTCATGGGGCGTCCTTGAGGTCGGGGTCGGCGGGGGAGGTGCGGCGGGAGGTCAGCGTTCCTCGCGGAAGTCCACGTGGCGCCGGACCATCGGGTCGTACTTGCGCAGGACCATGCGGTCGGGGTCGTTGCGGCGGTTCTTGCGGGTGACGTACGTGTAGCCGGTTCCCGCGGTGGAGCGGAGCTTGATGATCGGGCGTACCTCGTTGCGTGCCATGAGCGGTACTATATGGGAATGGTTTCCATTATCAAAAACTAGCCGTCCGACGAGAGGTAGGTACGACCTTGTCCGCCCACTGCCAACTGACCGGCGCCCAGCCGGGCTTCGGCAACCACATCTCCCACTCGCATCGGCGCACCTCGCGCCGTTTCGACCCCAACATCCAGCGCAAGCGCTACTGGCTGCCCAGCGAGGGGCGGCACGTCCGGCTGACGCTCAGTGCGAAGGCGGTCAAGACCGTCGACAGCATCGGCATCGAGGCCGCCGTGGCCCGCATCCGCGCCCGAGGGGGGAAGGTCTGATGGCCAAGAAGAGCAAGATCGCGAAGAACGAGAAGCGCAAGGCGACCGTCGAGCGGTACGCGAGCCGCCGTGCGGAGCTGAAGGAGATCATCCGCCGGCCGTCCTCCACCGACGCCGAGCGCCGGGCCGCACTGGAGGAACTGCGGCGCCAGCCCCGCAACGCGAGCGCCACGCGAGTGCGCAACCGGGACAGCGTGGACGGGCGACCGCGCGGTCACCTTCGGAAGTTCGGCCTGTCGCGGGTCCGCGTGCGCGAGCAGGCCCACGCCGGCTTCCTGCCCGGGGTCACCAAGTCCTCCTGGTAGCCGCGCCGCTCGCACAGCGGGCGGAGCCTCGGGCCGTGACTCGGCGGAGTCACGGCCCAAGGCCCGCGTCCGTTCGGCCGGCTACGTCACTGCGGTCAGCGTCGCGTAGACCACGACGTTGCCCAGGTAGCCGGTGCGCTTGCTGTAGCCGCCACCGCAGGTGATCAGCCGGAGTTCGGGCCGGCCGGAACTGCCGTAGACCTTCTCGCTGGGGAACTTCTTCCTGTCGTAGAGCTCGACGGCGCGGACGGCGAACACCGCCGTCCGCCGGTCCGTCCGGCTGATCTCGATGGTGTCGCCCTCGCTCAGGGTGCCGAGGTTGTAGAAGACACCCGGGTCGCCGGTGGGTGTGTCCACATGGCCGGTGGCGACGGCGGTTCCTGCCGAGCCGGGAGGTGTGCCGTCGCCGTACCAGCCGGCGAGGCCGGGTTCGTCACCGGGTGGAGTCCGCAGCGCCCCTGCCGCATCGAGGCCCACTCGTGTCATCGGGGCGTCCACGTCGATGGCGCCGATCCGGATCCGGACCGGATCCGCGGGAGGCAGCGGAGGGACCGTGGGGCGGGTGGGGCCTGCGGAGGTGGAGAAGGCCTGGGCCTGTGATGGCTGCGGTGGCCCCTCGTCGTGCACCCCGCTGATCAGCAGCACCGCACCTGCCGTCAGTGCGCAGGCCAGTAGGAGCACCGCAGGGTTGGACGGATCTTCGGGAGCGCCGGTGCGCTGTCTGGGTGCCATGGCGGTGAGGACGTGGGAGGGGCCGGCCGGCGGAGTCGGACGGTCAGGTTCGGTCGGCGTTCGGGCGGCGGCACATCCAGAGCGCACCCCCGGCTGCCGTGACGAGCAGTCCACCGCCCAGGGCGAGCCCCATACCCGTGTCGTCGGCCGGTCCGAAGCCGGCGCTGACCGAGCCCCTCGGAGAGCGGCCGGTGACCTGGTACGTTTCCGTGGCCTTGGTCCGGGGCGGACACTTCAGGGTGACGGTGTCGCTGCCCGGCCCGGCTCCTTCCGGGATCTGGAACCGACCGGTGAGTACCCCCTTCTCGTCGCCTTCGAAGAGGTGGAACTCTCCTGCCACCTCCGACCAGCCCTTGCCGTAGTCCGTGTCGGGGGCGCAGGCCCTCGTACTGACCGTCACCGTGGAACCCGGGGAGGCGTTCCACGGGTCGATACGGACATCCGGGTCGTCGGCGGCGACGGCGGCCGGGATCTGCAGTCCGAGGGCACCGAGAGCCAGGACGACACCTGCACCCAAGCGTGTGTAGCGCATGCGAATCCTCCAACGGAACCGGGTCCGGCCTGTCTGCGCGGCACCTCTCCTGTGTTCCGCTCACGAGGCAACCGACAGACCATCAGGTTCGCAACCTGACGAGTCACCACATGTGTCACCCGGTCAGGTGCCATGGCGATCCCTCTTGAAGGCTTGCGCAGGTCACCGACGCGAAGATCACCCCTACCAATCACCCGCCGTTCCGTCCCCATAACGGTGAACGTCCACCGGGCGGTCGGGCAGCGCTCACGCGGGGAAGGGACGGCGCGGGGGAGGAGTCAGCGGGGTGTCGTCGACTGCTCCCCGGTGACCCGGTCGAAGTCGTGCGTGGCCTGTGCGAGCAGGTCGAGCATGGCCAGCTCCGCTCGGGCCGCGTCCTGCTCACGGACGGCGTCGAAGACGGCCCGGTGGCTGGGGAGGGGGTCGGAGGCCTCGCTGTGGGAGTGCACCATGCGGTCCCGCTCGCGCAGTCCCGGCTCCAGGAGCAGGTCCATGCGGGCCAGCATCTCGTTGCCCGTGGCGTTGAGCAGGGCTCGGTGGAATGCCGCATCCGCCTCGGCGGCTCCTGCGGGGGAGTGGGCGTGAGCCTCTGCCATGGCGTCGAGGGCCGTCTGCATGGCCTGCAGATCCTCGTCGGTGCGATGCAGCGCGGCCCGGTGCGCGGCGGCGGGTTCCACGATGGAGCGCACGTCGGCCAGGTCCCGCATCAGGCGCTGCCCCCCACCGCTTTCCACCTGCCAGCGGATGAGGTCCGCGTCGAGGAGATTCCAGTGCCTGCGCTCCCGCACGAAGGTGCCGCGCTTCTGGCGTGCGTCGATCAAGCCCTTGCCGGCCAGCACCTTCATGGATTCGCGCATGACGGTCAGGCTGACGTCCAGTTCCTCACCGAGGGCCCGGACGTCGAGGATCGCCCCCTCGGGCAGATCGCCGCGGACGATGCGAGTGCCGAGGGTGTGCACGATCTGTCCGTGTACACCTCTGCCGGTGTAGGACGCCATGGGGGGTTCTCCTAGCGGTGGTGGAGCGGTGTCGTGCGGGAACGGGTCTCATCCTAGCCCTGACCGTTAATTATGAATACATTTCGACAGGGGCGCGGCCCCCACCCACGATGAACGCACTTCACCGAGCCGCTGCCGTAGGAGCCGATGAGAGGGTGCGGCCGTCCGGGCCGAAGGCTGGCCCGTTGGGAACGGTCAGCCCGTCGAGGACGCAGGTCACAGAGCCGTCGGGGTCCCACCGGTGCAGCGCACCGGCGCCCAACGGCTGGGCCAGGCGGGCCAGTTCCTTCAGGGGAGCGCCGGGCCTGGCCTTGGGCAGGCGCAGCAGTCTGCCGGTGGGGATGTCGACGAGCACGACGTCGCCGTCGGCCGGCAGGCGTGGGCCTTCACCGAGTTCCAGCCGGTCGGGCGCAACGGGTGTGAACGTGCCGACCAGCTGGTGAGCGGACAGGGACATGCACCGTCCTTTCGTGGCAGGGAGGAACGGGGATCGAGCCGCCGGGTGCCAGGAGAGCTCAGCGCACTGCCGCGCCGGGCGCCGAGTCCAGCAGGGACAGCTCGTCGCGGTGGGGCAGCCCTTCCCAGTCGCCGTGGCAGGCGACCGCGAACGCGGCGGTGCGGGTGGCCCGGCGCAGCCGTTCGTCGGCCGGCAGCTCGTCCAGCACGCCGGAGAGATATCCGGCGCAGAACGCGTCACCGGCGCCCACCGTGTCGGCCACGGGCACGGGATGGGCGGCGGCGTGCAGGACCCTGTCGGCGTCGAGGTACAGGTCCGCGCCCTGGGCGCCCCGCTTGACCACGACCTCCCGGACCCCCTGGTCGAGCAGCTCCGCCACACGGTCGGCCTCGGGCGTACTCTCGCCTCCGGCGATCAGGGGCAGCTCGTCGTCGGAGGCGATGACGATGTCGACGAGCCCGAGCAGCGGCCGCAGGGCGGCCGAGGCGGCTGCCGCGTCCCACAGGCGGGTGCGGTGGTTCACGTCGAGGGACACGGTCCAGCCGCGC
Organism: Streptomyces sp. NPDC053750; assembly: GCF_044544295.1. NCBI lineage: Bacteria > Bacillati > Actinomycetota > Actinomycetes > Kitasatosporales > Streptomycetaceae > Streptomyces > Streptomyces sp. NPDC053750. The sequence continues at coordinate 105,590 of NZ_JBITXB010000002.1, forward strand.
TCGGCGGCGTGTCCGGCGGCAGCCCGCACGGTGTCCAGGGGACCGGGGCCCAGGGCGCAGGTGATGCCGGTCAGATGCAGGAGACGGGCCCCGGCGGCCAGAGCGCCCCGGACGTGCTGCGGCTGCATGCGGGACGCTGCGGATCCGGCGCGCCAGTAGTGGACGCGGGCCAGGTCGGCGACCCGACGCTCGCGCATCAGGGCGCCGGTGGGGGCGTCGGCATCGACGGTGGCATGGTCCACGTGTACGCCTTCGCCGCGCAGCGTCCGCAGGATCACCCGGCCGGGCTCGTCGGAACCGAGGCGGCCGGCCCAGCCGACGTGGTGGCCCAGTCGGGCGAGCCCCACCGCCACGTTGGACTCCGCGCCCGCGACCGCCGTGCGGGCCGACCCACCCGCGGTCAACGCTCCGTCCACCTGGAGCGAGAGCATCGTCTCGCCGAACGTCAGGGCCTGCAGCGGTGCGGCGCTCACGCGGCGTCTCCCGTCGCGCACACGGCCAGGAACTCCCGGGCCCGGGCCCGCAACCGGGTGAGGTCGCCGCCGTGCGGGGCATCGCCGAGCAGAGGCGAACCCACGCCCACGGCGACGGCGCCGGCAGCGAAGTAGGCCCGCGCCGCTTCGGCGTCCACTCCTCCCACCGGCACGAACGGAATGTCGGGCAGCGGGTCGCGCAGTGCGCGCAGATAGCCGGGGCCGCCCAGGGAGGCGGGGAACAGCTTGACCGCGCCGGCGCCGGATCGCATCGCGGCCACCGCTTCGGTCGGGGTGAGCGCTCCGGCCAGCACGGGCACGCCGAGCGTGACCGCGTGCTCGAAGCCCTCGTCCAGGGCGGGCGTCACCATCCACCGGGCTCCCGCGTCCCGGGCCCGCAGCGCGTCCTGGCGGGTGACGACCGTTCCCGCTCCGATGACGGCGTCGGGGCCCGCTTCCTTGCCGGCCTGGGCGATGACGGTTTCGGCGCCGGGTGTGGTCAACGAGATCTCGATCAGGCGCACGCCCTCCTGGGCGAGGGCCAGGACGCTGCGCAGCGCGGCCGCGGGGTCACTGCCGCGCACGATGGCCACCAGCCGGTTGCCATGCAGTTCGCGGGTGAAGTCGGTGTGGTTCAGCATGCGTTGTTCTCCGTCATGGTCGGCGAGAGCGAGAGCGAGAGCGAGAGCGAGAGCGAGGGCGAGGGCGAGGGCGAGGGCGAGGGCGGGGTCACCATTCGGCGAACGAGCCGTCGGCATGGCGCCACAGAGGGCCGCGCCAGTCGGGCGCGCTGTCGTTCGCGCGTCGTACGGCCTGTTCGTCGACCTCGATGCCCAGGCCTGGGCCCAGGGGTCGGTTGATGTGGCCCTGGTCGAACCGGAAGACCGCGGGGTCGATCAGGTAGTCCAGGACCTCGGCGCCGGAGTTGTAGTGGATGCCGATGCTCTGCTCCTGGATGAGGAAGTTCGGTGTGGTGAAGGCGACTTGCAGACTGGAGGCCAGAGAGATCGGGCCCAGCGGGCAGTGCGGCGCCAGCAGCACATCGAAGGTCTCGGCCAGCGACGCCATGCGCCGCACCTCGGAGATGCCGCCCGCGTGGGAGAGGTCCGGCTGCAGCACGGCGATTCCGGCCTGCAGCGCGGGCAGGGCGTCGGTGCGGGAGAAGAGACGCTCTCCGGTGGCAATGGGTACAGGAGAGGCCGCCACGACCTCGTGCAGGCGGTGGGCGTACTCCGGCAGGACGGGTTCCTCGACGAACAGCGGATGCAGCGCGGCGAGCTCGGGCAGGATGCGACGGGCGCTCGCGGTGGTGAACCGGCCGTGGAAGTCGAGGGCGAAGTCCCGGTCGGGCCCCAGCACTTCACGGGCGACGCGTGCTCGCTCGACCACCGCGTGGACTTCCGCGGCGTTGGCCATCCTGCCGATCCGTCCGCAGGCGTTCATCTTGATCGCCGTGAAGCCGGCCTCGGCCTGGGCGTGGACGGCTTCGGCGATCTCGGTGGGTTCGTCGCCGCCCACCCAGCTGTAGGCGCGGACGCGGTCGCGCACGGGGCCGCCCAGCAGCACATGGACCGGCACGCCGAGGGTCTTGCCGGCGATGTCCCACAGGGCCTGGTCGATGCCGGCGACGGCGCTCGACAGGATGGGGCCGCCCCGGTAGAAGGTCCCCTTGGACATGGCCTGCCAGTGGTCCTCGATACGCATCGGGTCCTGGCCGACGAGGTATTCGGCGAGTTCGTGCACGGCCGTGCGGACGGTGGCGGCCCGGCCTTCCACCACGGGCTCGCCCCAGCCCACCACACCGTCGTCGGTCTCGATGCGGCAGAACAGCCAGCGGGGCGGCACGGCGAAGGTTTCAACCCGGGTGATTTTCACGGGACGTGACTCCAAGGCAGTAAGCGGGAGGCGGGGCGGGGGTGCTGCTCACGAGGAGTTCTTCAGCACGCTCCACCCGCCGTCGACGACGAGGGATGCTCCGGTCATGAAGGAGGCGTCGTCGCTCGCGAGGAAGGCGATGGCGGCAGCCACCTCCTCGGGGCGGCCCAGGCGGCCCTGGGCGGTCTCGGCGGCGCTGGCCTGCCGGTCGGCCTCGCCGATGGCGTCCCAGGCCTGGGTCAGGACCGGGCCGGGCAGCACGCTGTTCACGCGGACCTGTCCGCCGTACTCGACGGCCAGCTGCCGGGCCAGGCCGGTCAGACCGGCCTTCGCAGCCGCGTAGGCGGGACGCCCGGGCAGGCCGACCAGGGCGTGCACCGAGGAGACCAGTACGACGCTGCCGCCGGTGGCCCGCAGATCGTCGAGGCAGGCCCGCATCCCGAGGAAGGACCCGCTCAGGGTCACGGCGAGTTGCCGGTTCCACTGCTCGACGCTGGTCTCGTGGGCCGCGGCGACCCGGACCGTGTAGGCGTTGCTCACCAGGGCCTGAATCGGGCCGAACGTCTGACGGGCGGCCTGGGCCGTCCGTGCCCAGGACGACTCGTCGGCGACGTCGCAGTGCTGGAACCGCGCCTGCCCGCCTTCCTCGTGGATGGCGGCGGCCACGGCCTCGCCGGCCTCGGTGTCGACGTCGGCGAGGACCACGCGGGCACCCTCGGCGGCGAGGCGGTGGGCCGTGGCGGCCCCGATGCCGGAAGCGGCTCCGGTGACGAGCGCGCACCGGTCACGGAGGCGTTCCGAGAGGGTCGGCGGTGCGGGATGCATGGAGGCGACTCCTGGGGCTGAAGCGGCAACGATGACATCATTAAATATTAATTATCCATACACGCCAAGGGGGTCGGGCAAGTGGCTCGGTCGAGCGGATCGGTCGAGCGGCTCGGCCCAGGGGTTCGAGGGAGGGTTCTCTGATCGGAAATTATGAATTAATGTGCCGTCGTCGAATGCCGACACCGCCGGCCCGGCCCTGTCCGGACCCGGCGCCGAGCCAGGAGGCCGATCGTGCACACCCTGACCCTGCGCCCACCCACGACGCCGCTGAGCGGTCACCTCCGCATGGGTGAGTCTCAGGGGCCGGACCGGATCCACGCCACCAGCACCCACCTCATGCGCGGCGACCGCCCGTGGTTCCCCGTGATGGGTGAGTTCCACTTCAGCCGATACCCCCGTGACGGCTGGCGCGAGCAACTGCTGAGCATCCGTGCCGGCGGCATCGACGTCGTCGCCACCTACCTGTTCTGGCATCACCACGAGGAACACCGCGGCGACTTCCGCTTCGACGGCAACCGCGACATCCGCGCCTTCCTCGAGCAGGTCGCCGACTGCGGGCTGGACGCGGTCGTGCGGATCGGCCCGTGGTCCCACGGCGAGGCGCGCCACGGCGGCTTCCCCGAGTGGGTTCAGCACTCCCACACCCGGACCCGCACCAATGACCCGGCCTACCTCGAACTGGTCCGGCCCTACTACGAGCGCATCAGCTCCGAACTGGACGGGCTCTTCCACGCCCAGGGCGGACCGATCGTCGCCGTCCAGATCGAGAACGAGCTCTACGACCAGCCCGAGCACCTGCGCACCCTCAAGAACATGGCCCACGATGCCGGGATCACCCCGCCCCTGTGGACCGCCACGGCATGGGGAATGGCAGACCTGCCCGCCGACGAGTTCCTCCCGCTCTACGCGGGCTACCCCGAATCGCCCTGGGACGACGCCCACCCGGGATGGGCCCGCCACAACCGCACGCACTACTTCTTCACCCCGCTGCGCGACGACCACACCGTCGGAGCCGACCTTCGCCGCAAGCCCACCGCGGGCGAGGGACCGGACCTCGACCGCCACCCCTACGCCACCTGCGAACTCGGCGGCGGTGTGCAGGTCACCTATCACCGCCGGCCCCGCGTCACCGCGGACGACGTGGCCGCCCTGGCCCTGACCAAGATCGGCTGCGGTTCCGCCTGGCAGGGCTACTACATGTACCAGGGCGGCTCCCACGTCACGGACGCCGCCACCACGATGCAGGAATCCCTCGACACCGGCTACCCCAACGACGTTCCGATCGTCAGCTACGACTTCCAGGCACCCTTGGGCGAGTACGGGCAGGTGCGCCCCGTCTACGGACTGCTGCGACTGCAACACCACCTGCTCGCGGCCGCGGGCAGGGAACTGGCCCCGATGCCGCTCATCGCCCCGGACCGCACCCCCGAGGGACTCGACGACCGGGACACCCTGCGATGGGCCGTCCGCACCGACGGCGCCTCCGGAATGCTGTTCGTCAACACCCACCAGCCCGGCGGTGAGGACCTGGCCGCACACAGCGGCGTCCGCTTCCGCCTCGACGGCCCCGCGGGACCGCTCGAACTGCCCACGCATGCCGTCGACATCCCCTGCGGAAGCTACTTCGCCTGGCCCTTCCGCCTGCCGCTGCCCGGAGACGCAACGCTGGAATGGGCGACCGCCCAGCTCGTGACCGTCCTGGACGACACGGTCGTGCTGACCCGCACCGCCGGCATCCCGGTCGAAGCCGTGCTCCGCGGTGTCGACGCGGCATCGGTCCACAGCCCTCACGCCACGACCGAGGACCTGGGCGACGGCCGGACCCGCCTGCACGTCCCGCACCCCGGCACCGACACGCTGATCGACCTCGGAGCGCTGCGGCTGCTCGTCCTCGACGAGGACACCGCGCGGCGCACGGCCATCGGCGAGCTGTGGGGAACGCGTCGCCTCGTCGTCGGCAACAACCTCCACCCCGTGCCCGACGGTGACCTCCTGCACATCGAGTGCGGGCCCCAAGGCGGCTCCCTGCTCGTCCACCCGGCACCCCCCGGACCGGTGGAGGTGCAGGTGCAGGTACAGGACCAACAGACCCAGGACCAGCGGACCCAGGACCAGCGGACCGGACCTGCCGGCAGCACACCGCTGCGCCTGCACGAGGCCGCGGAGAACGGGGTGTTCGCCCGCTTCGAGATCGACGCCCCCGCGGACATCCCCGCCGTCGACCTGGTCGAGGTGAGCGCCGCCACCGGCCCCGCCCCGCAACGCGCCGGTGGACCGCTGCACCGCGCAGCCGCCCCCACCCCCGACGACTACGCCCAGGGCACGGCCCTCCGCGTCGGCATCACTCCCGAGGCGTTCTCCCGCGCCCACCGCCTGCTGCTCCAGCTCGACTGGACCGGTGACGCGGCCCGCGCCGAACTGGACGGCACACTCGTCGCCGACCAGTTCTGGAACGGCGACCCGTGGGAGATCGACCTCGCCCGGCACCGCGACGCGCTGACCAACGGCGCCGAACTGATCCTCAGGCTCCTGCCGTTCGACCCGACCGCCAAGATCTACGTCCCCGAGGACCTGCGGCCCACCGAGCCCACCCTGCGCGTGACCTCCGCCCGGCTCGCGCCCGTCTACCGCGCCGCCCTCACCACGACAGCCCCGTAACCCGGCACCGTCAGCCGCAACCGGGCCGCACTCCCGCCCGCCAGGCAACCCAGAACCACCGACCACGAAGGACGTCATGGCCTACACACCGATACCCCTGCCGGCCCACCTGCCCGACCGACTCACCATCACCCTGTGGGACTTCACCTGGTACACCCGCACCGGACCCGGCGAACCCTTCGAGGACCTCGACCGCGCCTTCACCGAGGCCGTCGACCGCGGGTACAACACCATCCGGATCTGCGCCATGCCCTTCCTCGTCTTCGGATCCGGCCTGACCGGAGAACTCGAACTCGGCCCGCTGGGAGGCGAGTACGGCCAGGGCACCCGCTGGTACGACGTCCGGCACCGCACCCGGATCGACCCGAAGGCACACCTGCTGGAACTACTGCGTGCCGCGCAGCGCCACGGTGTCGTCGTCATCCTCTCCAGCTGGGAGTACCAGCAGAGCAGCTCCTTCGCCGGCGACCGCCGATGGTTCGACGCGCTCATGGCCGTCAGCCCCGAAGACCGCCCCACCCGGCTCGCCGAGTCCCTGGCCGACCTGTGCGATCTCGCCGAGGCCGAGGGACTGGCCGACGTCGTCGCGTTCGTCGAACTCCACAACGAGGTCCAGGGCGGATACCTCACCGAGGGACTGCCCGGTAAGGAACCCGCAGTGGTGGAACTGCGCGAGCGCCTCGAAGCGGGCCTGAGCCGCTTCCACGAACGGTGTCCTCGGACACCCGCCACCGTCAACTACGCCCGCGTCCCGCTCGAGTCCTTCCGCGGCATACCGGAGAACATCGACGTCGGCGTCTTCCACCCCTACGTCTACGGCGTCCTCGATGAGCTCGTCACCGGGTACGGACTGCGCTCGGCCGACGGCGGCTTCGACGAGGAGCGTGCCCGCACCGACCTGATGCGCCCCGGCGCGCCGCCGTTCGACCAGTGGCATCCCCGGCCGGAGAGGAATGGCGCCTGGAGGCCACGATCGTCGGCAAGCCCGAGATCTACGTCCACGACTGGTGTGACGCCGACGCGTGGGACCGCATCCTGTACGAGCGCTACGGCGCGCACCGCCTCGCCATGCTGAGCACGCTGGGCACCTGGATGTCCGCAGCCGCCGACCTGTGCGCGGGCCGCGGCATCCCGCTGGTCTTCGGGGAGGGCTGGATCGGCTACACCCCCTTGAACGGCACCTTCGAAGAAGGCCCGATCGGCGCGGAGTTCTGCCGACACGCCGTCCGCAGCAGCGCCGAGGCCGGTGCCTGGGGAACCATCGTGTGCTCCAACGCAGCACCCCACCATCCGATGTGGAGCCACACGGCACTGCAGCGCGAGTGCAGCGAGCTCTTCCTCCACCACGCAGAGCGCAGCTGACCGGACTCCTGGCAGGTGCTCAGGTGCAGACCTCGCCGGCGGTCGGGAGCTGGCCCCGTGTCAGGTAGCGGTCCACGGCGGTGTCGACACAGGTGCTGCCGCGCTGGTAGGCGCCGTGCCCGTCGGCGTCGTAGGTGAGCAGGCGGCTGGAGGAGAGCTGGTCGGTGAGCGACTCGGCCCAGTGGAGCGGGGTGTCGGGATCGCGAGTCGTGCCGACGATCAGGATCGGAGCGGCACCTGGCGCCGTGACGGCCTGGGCGGGCTGGGTCGCCGGCACGGGCCAGTGGGTGCACTGCCCGAGACCGGCCACGTCCAACGCGCCGAACAGGGGCGAGGCGTGCAGGAACTGCGGCAGCGCCGCCGCGGCCTCGGCGGAGCTGAACCGGGAGTCGAAGGGAGAGCTCAGGCAGCCGATGGCGTAGAACGCGTCGACGGCATTGCTGAAGGGGATCTCCGAGGCGCCGTTGAGTTGCTGCAGCGCGGTGGTGTCCCCGGCCGGCACTCCCTGGAGCGCGGCGCGCAGCAGCTCCCAGTCGGCGGAGCGCAGCGCGTTCCTGACCGCGTTGAGGAGGTCGGACCCCGTGATGGCGATGTCCTTGCCCTGTCGGAGGGGGGTACTGTCCAGGGAGTGCAGCAGCGTGACCAGTCTGCGGCTGATCTCCGTGACGGAGTGCCCCAGAGGGCAATCAGTGCGGGCGGCGCAGTCGGTGGCGAAGGACTCCCAGGCCACCTGGTAGCCGGCCGTCGTCTGCAGGGCGTTCTGGTAACCGTCGAGGGTGGGGTCGACGACACCGTCCAGCACCATCCGTCCCACCCGGCTCGGGAAGAGATCGGCGTAGGTCGCGCCCAGGTAGGTGCCGTACGAGACACCGACGTAGTGCAACGCGTCATCGCCCATGAGCGCGCGCAGCACGTCCATGTCCCGGGCCGCATCCAGGGTGCCGACATGGGGAAGCAACGGCCCGGCGTTCCGTTCGCACACGGTGGCGAAGTCCTCGAACGCCGCGTCGAGGGCGGCGAACTCCGCCGAGTCGGCCGACTTGCGGCTGTCTGCCCCCGTGGGGGGCGTGGGAGCGTCGATCTCGCAGTTCACGGGGGTGCTGTACTGCACGCCGCGCGGGTCCATGGCGACCAGGTCGTACGAGGCTCGCACGGACGGGGAGAAGAGGTCGGCGCCGCCCTGCGCCAGGTAATCGATCGCGGATATCCCGGGGCCGCCGGGATTGAGGAACAGCGAGCCGATCCGTGCGCCGTCGCCGGTGGCCTGCTTCCGTGAGGCCGCCAGGAGCAGGTCGCCCGCATCCGGATGGGCGTAGTCCAACGGCACCGTCACTTCGGTGCACTGGAACGAAGGGTCCGGGCAGGGCCACCACTGGAGCTCCTGCTGGTAGTAGCGCTGCAGTTCCGGCGGGACGGCCGCGTCGGCCGCGGCGTCGTCGGCCCCGGCCGGCTGCGTCGCGGCGGGGGCGGCTCCGGGCCAGGCGGCGTACGGAGCGGTCAGCAGCAGCCCGGAGGCACCCAGCAGCGCCATCCTGCGCCGTAGCCTCCGCCTGCGTATGCGGTCACCGTCGGGTGTGCGGTCGGCGTCTCCTCGTACAGCGGTCATTGCCAAGCCTCCCTCGCGCGCCCAGGCGATCCGGGCCCGCCGGATGGGGCTTCACGACGGCCTCAGCGGGCTCGCCGACCGCGTCCATCCGGTCTGTGATCAGAGCATCACAGACTGTGTTCCAAGGGTGACTCGAGTAGACCGAACGCGTGAACCGCGTCGAATACGTGGTTGGGAAGCCTGATGACGGGAAGCATTGCGCTCCTGACCATGGTCAGGAGCGCAAAGCCGAGTGGAGTCGGGGGACTGGTGGCGTGGTGGACCGCTACTCGGCAGGGTCGGGGCAGTCAGCCCTCTCTGTCAGCAGCGGTGCAGGCGCTGGGCCCCGGGCGCCGTGTCCGGCCGGCCGGGGCCCAGTTTGGTGAACGATGGACGATCAGAAGACGCTGAAGCCGCCGAGGCCGCCGGCGCCGCCGTCACCGAAGATGCTGGTGCCGCCCGCTCCGCCCGCACCGCCGTCCCCGAAGACGGTGTTGCCGCCGTTGCCGCCGCCCCCGCCGTTGCCGAAGACGCTGCTGCCGCCGAGGCCACCCGCACCGCCGTCACCGAAGATGCTGCCGCCACCGGAGCCCCCGGTGCCGCCGTTGCCGAAGACGCTGCTGCCGCCCGCGCCGCCCGTGCCGCCGTTGCCGAAGACACTGCCGCCACCGCCGCCGCCACCGCCCCCGCCGCCGAAGACGCTGCTGCCGCCCGCGCCACCCGCGCCGCCGTTGCCGAAGACACTGCCGCCACCGGCACCGCCGGAACCGCCACCGGTGACGGCGCTGGAGACCGTGGAATGACTGGGAGCCGCCGTCGCGGCGGACGCCGGAAGGGCGACGCCCCCGGTGACCACGGCAGCCGAGGCAAAGACCATCGCGAAACGGAAACCCCGCCGCTTGGGCGTGCCGTCCTTACGGGTACGGGCGCCACGGGTGTGAACGTTGCCAATCATGGAATTTCTCCTTCTGTAAGGGGATTTTTACCGGCCCGGAATCCGGGGCCGTGAGAAAGGGAGAATTCTCTACGAGATTTTCTCTCCCTCGGTGCGTTCTCATTTCCTTTCCGGTGAGGCCGCACTTCCATTAGGCCCGCCCGGCCCAGCAGCGTCATGCTCCGAGGACTCGGGGCTTGACGGAACCGAAAACGCCGGGTAAACGCCCGATAGCCCCTCCCCGGGCAGCCTCGGCCCTGGACCCCCGTCAATTCCCGGGAGAGAGAGGCCGACGGCGTGCCGGGCTCCGTCCAAGATCTAGCATCTGGAAGTTTGTGCAGGTCAGTGGCGCGATCGGGTCGTTCAGGTCAGCCATGGGCCGCGGCTTCGGCACGCGCTCGTCCTGGGCTGTTCAGCCCATGACGCGGCGGGCGGGCCCGGCCTTCCGCCGGGCCCGCCAACCCGGCTCCCCTCGGAGCCGGACCCGTGTCATGCCGTCAGCGCTGCAGTGTCAGCAGTCCCGGACGGTAGGGCAGGAGGCCGTAGTCGCCCCCGGAGTTGGGGTTGCGTCCCTGGTAGAGCAACTGCAGATTGCAGGGATCGACGGTCATGGTCTGATCGGGGCTGGTGCGGATCAGCTCGCCGTGGCTGATGTCGTTGGTCCAGGTGGCGCCACTGTTGGCCTTGCCGGCGAAGGGATTGCTCTCGGTCGCGGCCTGGGGCGTCCACGAGCCGTTCAGACTGGTGGCCGTGAACGAGCGGAAGTACCGGCCCTGCGAGCCGATCGCCTCGACGATCATGAGGTAGCGGTTCTGGCCCTGCAGCTTGTAGACCTGCGGGGCTTCGAAGAGGTTGTTCGTCGTATCGCTCATGATCACTGTCGAGGTGGAGCCGAAGCTGCCCGGGAAGTTCCCGATCGGCATACTGGCCCGGTAGATCTTGCCGTTGTCGCCGGCGAAGAACAGGTACATGTTCGTGCCGTCACCGATGAGTGTCTGGTCGATGGGTCCCGTTCCGGAGCCGGAGATGCTTCCGGAGAAGAGCACCTGCTCGGACGACCAGCCATTCGGGTTGGTGGGGTCGCTCGACGTCCGGTAGGAGAAGGAGGTCCCGCCCCACTGGTAGGCGAGCACCCAGATGTTCTTCGGCGCGAAGTGGAAGAGCGTGGGTGCGACGGTCGAGTTGGACATCGTGTTCTGGCCGGCCGAGGCCATCTCCGACCAGTCGGTGAACGGGCCGAAGCTCATCGACCCCCACCTTGTGCCCGTGTCGTGCGTGGTCGCGTAGACGAGTTGTCTGCCGTTGTAGGGGGCGACAGTGAAATCCTTGAGCGAGACCCACCCCTGCTTGGGCTGCGCCAGCGCACCCGTCGATGTCCAGCGGTAGCTCGACGGGAGATCGCACGAGCCGGGGGTGTCGGCGCCGGCCTTGACGAGCCGCCACTGCTGGTTGGTGCCGCCCCAGTCGTCGTACTGCACGATGTTCGCGTTGTCGGCGGTGGAGGCGCCCTGCACTTCAAGGGCCTTGTTGCTGTGGCGCGAGATGAGCCTCACGTAGCCGTCCGAGCTGTCGGCCAGTCGCCACTGCTGGTTGGTGCCGTTCAGGTCGGACCACTGGACGATCGAGCCGCCGTTCGCGGTGGACCAGTTGTGGACGTCCAGAACCTTGCCCGAGTGACGGGACTTGATGCGGTAGTAGCCGTCTCCGGAATCGACGAACTGCCACTGCTGCTGGGTCTGGTCGTTCCTGGTCCACTGGGTGATGCGGGCGCCGTCGTTGGTCGCCAAATTGTAGACGTCGAGGGCTTTGCCGCTGTTGCGGTTGACCAGCACGTACGAGGCGTTGGGGTCCACGGTCGCGGCCTCGGCGGGCTGGGCACCGAGGAAGGCGGTCACCAGTAGTAAGGGCGCAAGGATGCTGAGTAAGCGTCTTGGGTGGACCGGGGACAGGTGGGGGAACCGCATCAAAGGGCCTCCTTGGGGGCGGGGGTGAGGTGCCGCCGATGAACCGCGGGGCAGCAGCCGCGCCGGGGGCGGGACGATTTCGAAAGTTTCGAAGAGATCCCGGTTATGTGACGCCACAAGCTAGGAAGGCGAGGCCGTGCGGTCAAGGTCTGTCGCTGAACTGTCCGCAAACAGTTCCTCCCTCCGGGCGTGGTGAGCCCTTGTGCCGACCATAAAACCGCAGGTGGTTTGCGATACGGCTCGCTGGTTCAGGGATCCAATCCACCTCGACGCGGCATCAAAAGTTTCGAATCGAAATCGGAAACTTCTAGTCGGGAGGGTTGACGAGTCACCGTCAACCCTCAATCATCCTGTCTGATAACACGACCGCAGTACGAGATTTCGAACCACGCTGGTCCCCGGCAGATTGTGTGCCGCACTGCAGAGCCGCACACAGCTGCACCGGATCCGCGCACTAGAGCACCGGCCACCCCTGTTTGTTCGTCCCGGTGAGGCTTGCACCGACGCATCCCGGCCCTCCGTGCAGTTGGGAGAGGTGTGCGGCGCCGTGTGACGACCTCCCGGCTGAGCCGCGATGGAGCACCCCCCGTGCCTGTGTCGGAAGGCTGCTGCCGCCCGGCGTACGTCACTCGGCGGCCGACCGGGCCCGTTCGTGCCGGTTGAGATCCTCTGGGACTCATGGGCGGTGTCCGGTGATCCCGTCATTCCTACCTTGGAGGCACAGCCATGGGCTCGTATGCCCTACCCAGACCCGTTGGCCGCCGGAAGCTCCGCGTTCTGCTGCTGGCGCTGGTCGCCGGCGTCCTCGGTGTGGTCGCCGGACTGGCCGCGCCGCCGACCGCACACGCCGCAGAGAGCACGCTCGGCGCTGCGGCGGCGCAGAGCGGCCGCTACTTCGGCACCGCCATCGCCGCGAACAGGCTGAGCGACTCGACGTACGCGACGATCGCGGCCCGTGAGTTCAACTCGGTGACGGCCGAGAACGAGATGAAGATCGACGCCACCGAACCGCAGCGGGGCCAGTTCAACTTCACCGCCGCCGACCGCGTCTACAACTGGGCGGTGCAGAACGGCAAGCAGGTGCGCGGTCACACCCTGGCCTGGCACTCCCAGCAGCCCGGATGGATGCAGAGTCTCAGCGGCAGCGCACTGCGCCAGGCGATGATCGACCACATCAACGGCGTGATGGCCCACTACAAGGGCAAGATCGCCCAGTGGGACGTCGTGAACGAGGCCTTCGCCGACGGCAGTTCGGGAGCCCGGCGCGACTCCAACCTGCAGCGCACCGGCAACGACTGGATCGAGGTCGCCTTCCGCACCGCGCGCGCCGCCGACCCGTCCGCCAAGCTCTGCTACAACGACTACAACGTCGAGGACTGGACCTGGGCCAAGACCCAGGCCATGTACGCCATGGTGCGGGACTTCAAGCAGCGCGGCGTGCCGATCGACTGCGTCGGCTTCCAGTCGCACTTCAACAGCGGCAGCCCCTACAACAGCAACTTCCGCACCACTCTGCAGAACTTCGCCGCCCTCGGCGTCGACGTGGCCATCACCGAACTCGACATCCAGGGTGCCCCGGCCTCGACCTACGCCAACGTGGTCAACGACTGCCTGGCCGTCTCGCGCTGCCTCGGCATCACCGTCTGGGGCGTGCGCGACAGCGACTCCTGGCGATCGGAGCACACGCCGCTGCTGTTCAACAATGACGGCAGCAAGAAGCCCGCCTACACCGCCGTCCTCAACGCACTCAACGGCGGCTCCACCACACCGCCCGTGGATGGCCGAACGATCAAGGGCGTCGGTTCGGGCCGTTGCCTGGACGTGCCCGGCACCAGTACCACCGACGGCACCCAGGTCCAGCTGTGGGACTGCCACAGCGGCACCAATCAGCAGTGGACGTACACCGACGCCGGTGAGCTCAGGGTCTACGGCAACAAGTGCCTGGACGCCGCCGGCACCGGCAACGGCGCCAAGGTCCAGATCTACAGCTGCTGGGGCGGCGACAACCAGAAGTGGCGTCTCGACTCCGCCGGATCCATCGTCGGCGTCCAGTCCGGCCTCTGCCTCGACGCCGTCGGGGGTGGCACCGCCAACGGCACCCTGATCCAGCTCTACTCCTGTTCGAACGGCAACAACCAACGCTGGACCCGCGCCTGACGAGGCCTGCCCGAGGACGTGAGACCTCGCTAAGATCGCGTGGGTCACCGCCGTGGCGGCGGCGACCCACGCGATCGGCACGGCCAGGTGGCTCTGAGCCACTACCTGCCTTCGTTCCGGGAGGTCGTCAGATCGCTGGACATGAAGATCTACCGGCACCGGCGTCTGTACTTCTCACGCCCGGAGGTTTCAGAGGACTTCACTCATGTCGACCGGGTCTCCTGATGGCGATCCGTAACCGGGACGGCGCCCTGGCCAAACGACTCCTCGAGTCCCACCTCATCGATGCAGTCATGGGCCTGATCATCGACAAGGAACCGGGCCACACGTTCGACTCTCTCCCGACTGCGGATCGCGGGGTCGGGATCGACGTCGAGCCGCCTGCCGGCCACCAGGCCGACCGGGGTCCGGTCGTGCCGCGCGCTGGGTGACTGCCGGCAGATCGCGGCTGAGGCGTCTCCCCAGGACGCAGCCCGAGTCGGACGTTCTCGCCGGGCGATGATTCCTTCGTCCCGCCACGCGGCGTCGTAGCGTCCCACCTTGCCGACCAGGCGGCCGCCAAGACCCTCCGGCCAAGCCGCTGCCGCACGCCGTGGTGGCGCGGGCGGGTGGAGTGTCGGGCCGGCGGGGCGATCCACGAGTGCGGCTGTATGGCGCCGGGCTCGGCGAAGTTCCCCGTCAGCAGCCAGGTCAGCTTGTTGAGGTAGGACACCGGCGTGCTGTTGGGACCCTTCCGCACGCCCAGGTTCTTGTACGTCGACACGCTGGAGGCGGTGCCGATGACGCGGGTCGTCCGGCGCAGCAGGTCCTCGTCCACGCCGCAGGTCCGCGCGCGGCGGGCGACATCCACCGTCTCCAACTGCTCGACGACGGTTTCGGCGCCGGTGGTGCGGGCGGTGAGGAAGGCGTGGTCGAGAAGGTCTTCCTGGACCAGGACGCCGAGGAGACCGGCCAGGCATCAGGCGTCGGTGCCGGGCCTGACTTGGAGGTGGGTGCCGGCGAGGTCGGCGGTCTCCGTACGGACCGGATTGACGACGATCATCGCGCGGGCGGGTCCCGGTGCGTCGTTCCCGTCCGGGACGGCGAGGCGGCAGGCGGGTCGGTGGCCGTCGTCGGGGTGTGCGCCTGAGCGCAGTTCGGCCGTGCCGTCGGGGCGAACGCCGCGCGATAGGCGGTGGGTGTCGTCCCGAGGGTGCGCCGGAAGTGCAGCCGGAGGTTCGAAGGGCTGCCCAGACCACATCGGTCGGCTATGTGGTCGACGGCGAGTCCGGTGCTCTCCAGGAGCTCCCGGGCACGGTCGAGCCGGGCGGCGAGCAGCCACCGCAGGGGAGTTGTGCCGGTCTCGGCGACGAACCGCCGGGCGAAGGTCCTCGGCGCCATGTGAGCGTGCGCGGCGAGCAGTGGGACCGTCAGCGGCTCGTGCAGACGGGTCAGGGCCCACGTCCGGGTGGGCGCGAGGGTGACGCCGTACGTGTCGGGGGCCAGCGGCCGTTTGATGTACTGCGCCTGCCCGCCGTCGCGGTGGGGAGCGGAGACCAGGGCGCGCGCCACCTTGTTCGCCGTCCGTGCGCCCAGGTCGCGTCGCACCAGGTGCAGGCACAGGTCGATGCCGGCGGCGACGCCCGCCGAGGTCAGCACCTGTCCCTCGTCCACGTAGAGCACGCGCGGGTCCACCGACACCCTCGGATACCGCGCCGCCAGTTCCTCGGAGTACTGCCAGTGGGTGGTGGCCTTGCGGCCGTCCAGGATCCCGGCTGCCGCCAGTGCGAACGCGCCGGTGCAGATGGACACCAGCCGCCGGCCCCGGGCGTGGGCCTCGGCCAGTGCGGCGAGCACGTCCTGCGGGAGCTCCCGCAGGTGCGGTGCGTAACCCGGGACCACCACGGTGTCCGCGCCGCGTACCGCTTCCAGCCCGGCCGTCACCGTCACGGCGAACCCTGCCGCCGTCGGGACCGACCCCGCTGTCCGTCCGCACAGGGTCAGCTCATAGGGGGCCCCGGGCACGGCGATGAAGACCTGGGCCGGGATGCCCAGGTCCAGGGGCAGCACGTCGTCCATGACCAGTACCGCCACTCGGTGCGGTGCGGCGGGGGTGGCAGTTTCCTCTCGCATGAAGGCAAGTCTGCCACTGTCAGCGGCAGTTGGCGCGGACGATCATCGATGTCATGACCGACGAGATGACCACCGGCGTCCCGCCGCTCCCCGACACTCTCCTCTCCCGCCGCGCGCTGGCCCTGGTACGCGAGACGGAGTCCACCGCGACCGCCAACCACAGCGTCCGCAGCGCGCTGTTCGCCCGGCTCCGCGCCGACCACGAAGGCGCGGAGCCGGGCCGTGACTACGATCCGGAGCTGCTGTTCCTGGCCTGCGTCCTGCACGACATCGGCCTGACGCAGGCCGGTGACCGCCACCAGCGGTTCGAGGTGGACGGCGCCGACACGGCCGCGGAGTTCCTCACCGCGCAGGGTCTGCCCACCGCCGACGTCGACGCCGTCTGGGAGGCCGTCGCCCTGCACACGACGCCGGGCATCGCCGAGCGCCGCGGCACCCTGTGCGCCCTGGTGCACCAGGGGACCGGCATGGACTTCGGCTGGAACGCGGACTGTGTCGACGACGCCACCGGGGCCGCGATCCACGCCGCCTATCCGCGGCTGTCCATGGCCACCACCCTCACCGACGAGATCGTCGCCCAGGCACGGCACCGCCCCGAGAAGGCCCCGCTCTTCTCCATCGCGTCCGAACTGCTGCGGGAGAGATCCATACCGCCGCACAGGACCCGGATGGAGACCATGGCCGACGCCGCACGCTGGGGCAACTGAGCATGACCACCTACGGAATCCTGCTGTTCGAATCGGCGCAGGAACTCGACTTCACCGGTCCGTGGGAAGTGTTCACCACCTCCTCCGGACTGCGTGACGGCACGGACGACGTCCTGCTCCTCGCCGAGCACTCCGCACCCGTCCGCTGCTCCCAGGGCATGCGGGTACTGCCGGATCACACACTCGGCGACCATCCGCCGCTGGACGTCGTCCTCGTACCGGGCGGTCATGGCGCCCGGGAGGTCGAGCCGTACAACGAGCGGGTCACCGACTGGCTCACCGACACCGCCGCGCGCGCGACCTGGGTGGCCGGCGTCTGCACCGGCACCTTCCTGCTGCACGCCGCCGGCCCGGCCCGGGGCCGCCGGGTCGCCACGCACTGGCAGTACGAGGAGGCGCTCGAAGGACGCGGCGACGTCACCGTCGTACGGGACGCCCGCTAAGTCATCGACGGCAATCTGCTCACCAGCCAGGGCGTCTCCGCCGGCATCGACAGCACCCTGTGGCTCGTCGGACGCCTGCACGGACGCGAGCACGCCCGCGCCGTGCGCCGCGCCCTCCAGTACGACCCGGCACCGCCGTACCTGGCGGACGAGCCCTTCCCCCACCCGTGACCGACCGAGAACGGAATACCGACCGAGATGAACCGCCGTACCCTCCTGCACGCCACCACCGCACTCGGGGCCGCGACACTGACGGCCGGCGCCGCCACCCGGGCCGACGCGGCGACCTCCGCAGCTCCCGGGCGCGACCGTCCTTTACGCGTACACGTCGTCATGTTCGACGGTGTGGAGGAACTCGACTTCACCGCCCCGTACGAGGTGTTCTCCGCCTCCGGTTACTTCGCCGACCGGGAGGTGGACGTCCGCTACGTCACGCTCGACGGCCCTCGTACCGTCGAAGCCGCCTACGGCACCAGACTGCGCGTCGACCACGGGTGGGCCCCCGAGGAGGCGGAACTCCTCGTCGTCCCCGGCGGCGGGTACGCGCGCCGCGAGGGTCCTGGAGTGTGGGCCGAGATCCGGCGCGGCTCCTTGCCTCGGGCCCTGGCCGCTGCGCCCCGTCCCGGCCTGACCGTCAGTGCGCTGTGCACGGGCGTGATGCTGCTGTCCGCCGCCGGGCTGACCTCGGGACGCCCCTGCACCACCCATCATCGAGCGCGGGCCGACCTGGAGCGGCAGGGAGGCGTGCTGAAGAACGCCCGCGTGGTCGACGACGGCGACCTGGTCACCGCCGGCGGGGTCACCTCCGGACTGGATCTCGCCCTGTGGCTGGTGCGCCGGGAACTCGGCGCGGACGCCGCGGTCGGTCTGGAGGAGATGCTCGAGTACGAGGCCCGAGGCACGGTCTGGACGGCGCGAAGCCGACGGTGAGTGGGGTTTCGGCGGCACCGTTCCGGCCTGTCCGTCACCCTGGGCGGCGTCCGCGACCGCCTGCGGACCTGCCGGGACGTGCTGTCTCCTAACACGGAACACGGAGCCGCCCCCCAACAGGACCGCGAGACACTGCCCCTTGGGCGCGCGGGGGTGTGCTCCGGCTTCCTGCGCCATGCCAAGGCGGCCCGATCACCGACGTGGCCGAGTGGATGGGGCACAAGTCGATCGAGGAGACGTACCGCACCTACCCGCACCTGATGCCGGGGAGCATCACCAAGGCGGCGCCCGTCCTGGACGCCGGCCTGTGGGACGCGGCCCTGACGACCTCTACGGACCGGTGCGCAGCACGCCGTCCGGAACTCTTCGCGGTCGACCGTCCCAGGCGGCGCGGATGGCCATGGGGCAGTACCGGGTGGGCCCTTCAGCTGCGTGGCCCTTCGGGGAGGAACGTCACCTGCGGGGCGCCCGTACGCGGATGGGTGGCGACTTCCGCCGCCACCCCGTAGACCTCGGCCAGGAGCTGCGGGGTGAGGATCTCGGCGGGCGGTCCGGAGGCGGTGACCTCACCGTCGTTCAGGACGTAGAGGCGGTCGCAGTAGTAGGAGGCCAGGTTGAGGTCGTGCAGGGCGAGCAGCACGGTGGCGGGCAGGCGGCGCAGGGTGCCGAGCACGGACAGCTGATGCCGGATGTCGAGGTGGTTGGTGGGTTCGTCGAGGACCAGGAGCGAGGGCTGCTGGGCGAGGGCGCGCGCGATGAGGACGCGCTGGCGCTCGCCGCCGGAGAGCCGGTCGAAGGGGCGGTCGGCCAGGTGGACGGCGTCGACCGCGAGGAGTGCGGAGGCGATGAGTTCGGCGTCCTCGGGGGTGTCGCCGGCGAGGAGCCGTTTGTGCGGGGTGCGGCCCATGGCGACGACCTCACGGACGGCGAGGTCGAAGTCGGCCGACGAGTCCTGGACCACCGCCGCCACGGTGCGGGCCAGTTGTCGCACCGGCAGCGCCCAGGCGTCGCCGCCGTCGACCCGGACCTGGCCGGTGTCGGGGCGCAGGACCCGGTAGACGGTGCGCAGGAGGCTGGACTTTCCGCTGCCGTTGGGACCGACGAGCCCGATGGTCTCGCCCGGGCGGGCGGTCAGGGAGACGTCGCGCACCAGGTGGCGGGCTCCGGCGGTGAGCGTGACGCCGTCGACGCTCAGTTCGGTCGCGGTCATGCCACTCCTCGGTCGGTGCCGCGTCGGGCGTCCCGGCGCATCAGCCACAGGAAGAACGGCCCGCCGCACAGGGCCGTGAGCACGCCGACGGGTATCTCCATCGGTGCGGCGACCGTCCGTGCGGCGATGTCGGCCCAGATGAGGAAGACCGCTCCGCCGAGTGCCGCCGTCGGCAGGACCCGGCGGTGGTCGCCGCCGACGAACAGGCGCACGATGTGGGGCATCATCAGGCCGACGAAGCCGATCGGTCCGGCCCCCGCGACCAGCACGCCCGTGACGAGGGAGAGCAGCACGAACAGCCGGGCACGGAACCGGGCCACGTCCAGCCCCATCGTGGTCGCCGCCTCCTCGCCGGCCAGCAGCAGGTTCAGGTTTCGGGCCTGCGCCATGAGGACGCCGACGCCGAGCAGCAGGGCCGTGCCCGGCAGCCACAGCGTGCCCCAGTTGACGCCGCCGAGGCCGCCCAGGGTCCAGGCGAGGACCGCGCGGGCCTCGTTGCCCCGGTCGGTGGTGAGCAGCAGCAGATCGAGGACCGCGGTGAGCACCGCCGCGACCGCCACCCCGGACAGCACCAGCCGCGCCGAGGTGATGCGTCCGCCGGTGCGGGCGGTGGCGTACACGAGCAGAAGCGAGCCCAGGGCGCCCACGAAGGCGGCCACCGACAGGGAGACCGGCCCGAAGAGGGTGACCCCGAACACGATCACCGAGACCGCGCCGAGGGACGCCCCCGAGGAGACACCCAGCAGATACGGCTCGGCGAGCGGGTTGCGCACCAGGGCCTGCAGCGCGGTGCCGATCACCGCCAGGCCGGCGCCGGTGACCGCACCGAGCAGCACCCGCGGCGCCCGCACGTCCACCACGATGGTCTCCCGCGCCCGCGACCAGTCCGGCTCCTGCCAGTCGGCACCCAGCGCGTGCGTCACGATGCCCCACACCTGGCCGGGCGGCACCTGGACAGAGCCGATTGCGAGGCCCGCCGTGGCGGAGACCATGAGCAAGGCGGTGAGTACGAGCAGTGTGACGGCCAGCTTTGTACGGCTCACCCCTGACTCGTCGGCCTTCCGCCGTCGAACCGTCCGCTCGGCGGACGTGTCGGTGGCGGCCTGGGTCACCGGAAGCTCTCGGGGTGCAGTCCGCGGGCCAGGTCGTCGACCGCGTAGGCCGAGCGGATGCCGACCAGGGTGGCGGTCAGCGGCAGGACGACGAACCGTTTGTTCCTGACGGCGGGTACGTCGGCGAGCGCGGGCTGGGAGAGCAGGAACTTCTTCTTCTGTTCGACGCTTCCGGCGCCCGCGTAGTCGTAGATGGCGATGACTTCCGGCTTGCGCTCGACGACCTGTTCCCAGGAGACGTCGCCGAAGACGTCGTCGAGGTCGGCGAAGACGTTCTCGCCGCCGGCCAGCCGGATGAGCTCGGTGCCCAGGCTCTTGCCGCCCGCGGTGAAGGCGCTCTTGTCGCCGCTGTCGTAGACGAAGACGGGCACCTGGGGCTCGCCCTTGACGGCGGTGGTGGCCTTGTCGACGCGCGCCTTGAGGTCGGTGACCAATTCGTCCGCCCGGTCGGGCACGCCGAAGATCTTGCCGATGGTGCGGATCTCGTCGTAGGTGTCCTTCATCGTCACCCGCCTCTCGCCGCAGTACTCGCGGTTGAGGTAGGTGTCGATGCCGGCGTCGGCGAACGCCTTCCGGGAGCGGCCCTCGTTCTCGGCGAAGGCGCTGCCGTAGCCGCCGTAGACGAAGTCGGGTTCGGCGTCCAGGATCTTCTCGAACGACGGTTCCTTCTTCGCCAGTTCGGGGATCGCCTCGTAGTCCTTCTTCAGCTCGGGCAGGACGGCGGAGTCGGGGAAGGCCGTGCCGACCATGCGGTCCTTCAGGCCGAGGGCGAGCATGAGTTCCGCCGGGTGCTGGTGGATGGTGATCACCCGCGACGGCGGCCTGTCGTACGTCGTCCTCACGCCGCAGTTGTCGATGGTGACCGGGAAGCCCACGGGCACGGCCGCGGTGGCCTTCGCGTCGCCGTTGCTCTCGTCGGACGAGCCGCAGCCGGTGGTCAGCAGCAGGGATGAAAGAGCCATGGCAGCGGCCGTGGCGCGAAGGAACCCGCGCGTGTGGGCAGGGGTGAACAAGGGGGACACGTGAAGCCTCCTGGAGTCCGCGCTCCTCGGATCGGGCCCGCGACGGACCAGTGTCCTGACTCCCGGATCGGCGTTCCCTCCGCCTTCCCGCGCGGTGCGCAGTGGCATGTCGGAGGGGCGCTCCTCGGTCACAGTGGCGGGACCGTGCCGGATTCGCACCGGCTTCCTGTCTCCCGTCGCGGCGATGACCACGTGATCCTACGTTCCCCCGAGGCGACGGCAAAAGGGCGTGCGGACCCGGCCGCACGCCCCGCGCCCCCTCACGCTTCGCGGACCGCCCGGAGGACGAGCCGCTCGGCACTCTCGTCGTAGGGGCGCCCGTCGAACCCGCCGAAGACCTCCACGCGGCCGAACCCCACCTCCTCGGCCATCCGCCGCAGCTCCACCGCGCTGTACACGAACCACGTCAAGGTGGCCCGCGTCACCCGCTCGCCCCGGACCAGCACCCACTCGCTGCGCAGCCGCGCCCACTCGTCCAGCACGGTGTCGGTCTGCACCATCACGTCGTCGCCCCGCCGCACCACCTTGGGCGGGGTGACCCTGCGGGCCAGGAGCTCCTTCCCGGCGAGGTCCAGGACGAGCGTGCCGCCGGGCGCCAGACAGGTATGCATGGTGCGCAGCACGCGCGCGTTGTCGGCGGGATCCTCGAAGTACCCGAAGGAGGTGAACATGTTGAGGACGACGTCGAAACCGCCCGGTGCCTCGTACTCGCGTGCGTCGGCCCGCACGTACGTCACCTCGACACCGGCGTCGGCCGACCGCTTGTGTGCCCGGTCCAGCATGGCCGGGCTCAGGTCCACTCCGGTCACGCGGTAGCCGCGGCGGGCGAGCGGCACGGTGAACACCCCCGGCCCGCAGCACAGGTCCAGCACGCGCGCCCCCTGCGGGAAGGCCAGCAGGGGAGAGGTGTCCAGCAGCTCCTCGGCCTGCTCGTAGCGCTGCTCGGAGAAGAGGAAGTCATGGAACTCGGTCCAGAAGTCATCGTCCTGGAATCCGCCCGTCCGTGTCATCGCGCGTCAGTGCTCCTTCATGGTCGCCGTCGGGGACAGGGGGCCGCGCCGTGCGACGGCGCAGCGTGAGCAGCAGAGGGGGAAGCAACAGACACTGGGCGGCTGCCAGCAGCCAGAACCAGCCGGTGTGCCCGGCCCGTTCACCGAGGCCGTACAACTGCCCGCCCAGCACGCCGCTCGCGCAGGCGCCCAGGCCCGCGGCCAGCCGCTGCTGGCCGAAGACCACGGCGTCGGAGCGAGGACTGCGGCGCAGCGCCTCCAGGTCGTTCTTGAGGAACAGCACGATGTCGCCCAGGGTGATCAGCGCTCCGCCCGCCAGCAGTGCCGTCCGGGTACCGGCCGCCAGCACGGCCAGGCCCGCCGCCAGGCCCGTGAAGCCGACCGCGAGGGCGAGGGCGTACGGCATGCGCCGGATCAGGTCGGAGGCGAGCGGCTGTACGACGATGACCAGCGTGAAGCAGAGCAGCAGCACCACGCTGTAGAACGCGCTGGAGGCGCGCTCGACGGCGTACACCGCCAGGAAGTGCTGGAAGTGGAAGTAGAGGTAGAACGCCAGGGCGTTGGCGACGAAGGGCAGGAGTGCCACGCTGGCCAGGAGACCCGAGGGGACCGTTTCCCTTGATCCGGTGGGGTCTTCCCCTTCTGTCCCGGGCAGCCGCGCATGTCCCACCGTGACCGCGAGGAACAGCGCCGTGACGGCCGCGAACAGCCAGCCGGGCGACGACAGGACGAACGGCCCGGCGATCAACGGGCCCACGGCCATGCCCGCGTTGAGTGCCGCGTTGCCCGCCGACAGGTACGCCGGGCGACGCTCGTCGTCGACCCCGTGCACCAGGTACGCCTTGTTCGCGGGCAGGTAGAGCGCGGCACCGCAGCACGTCAGGACCAGCGCCCAGATCGCGAGGGGTGGCCAGCGCAGGGCCAGCAGGAGCCCGGCGAAACCGGCGGTGCGTACGACGAGTGCCCACAGCATCGTGCGGCGCAGCCCGATCCGGTCCGCGAGGGCTCCGCCGACGATGCCGCCGGAGAACTGCACGAGCGATGCCACGGCCAGGACGACACCGACCGTGCCGAGCCCCATCCCGAGCCGTTCGTGCAGGAACACCGACATGAAGGGCAGGACCATGAAGCTGCCGAGCGGAATGAGGAACGAGCTGAGCAGGAGGAACCGCAGTGGGCCGGTGAGCGGGAACAGCGAGGCCCGCAGACCCGCTCCCCGGGCGGCGCGCTCACCCACCGGGCGCCTCCCGGCCGGCCTGGCCGAGGAACGGTTCGGTGAGTACGCACAGGGCGCCCGCGGCGGCCACCGCGCGGTGGGTGGCGAGTTCCGCGGTCTCCGCCTCGGCGTACACGATGCCCGCGTAGCCGCGGCTGTCGCCCAGGTGCTCGATGAGGTCGCCGGCCTGCTTGACCGGGTACCAGGCGGGCGTTCCCGGCATGCCGGTGAGGCGGTCGAGGCCGGCGACGCCGGTGAACACGCCGGGGGCGGCCGGGTATCCGAGAACGAAGGCGACGGCCGGACCGCCGGGCAGGTCCGCGTCCATCAGACCGGGACGGTGGCCGAGCGCGGCCTCGATCATCGCCTCGTACACGTTGACGCCGAGCGCCCGGCACATGCCCTCCCCGACCAGCGCGCCTCCGATCCGGGGATTGACCTCCACCAACTCCGGGCCGTCGGCGGTCAGCACGAACTCCACATGTGCGAACCGGTCGGTGTACCCGATGGCGGCAAGCACCTGATCGAGCCAACGCTCCAACGATGTCCGCTGCGGGCCCGGGAAGGCGACGGGAAAGGCGGTGATCTCCTCCCGGAAGCGCGGCTCCGGTGACATGAGCCGACTGGAGACACCCAGCAGCCTGGTGCGGCCGTCCCAGGTGAGCGTCTCGGCGCTGTACACCGGGCCGCTGAAATACGGCTCGGCGAACAACCGCCCCTTCAGGTCCCGACCGGACGCCTCTGCCAGCGCCGCGTCGAGTTCGCCCTCGTCACGGACCAGCCACACGTTCTGACTCCCGGTGCCCGCCGTGTCCTTGAGAACGAGCGGCAGTCCCGCCTCCTTGAGCAGCAGCCCGCGTGCCTCACGGTCCGGCTCGGCGACTTCGACGGCCCTTCCGCGGGTGAGGCCCGCGTCGTGCAGCCGGTTGCGTACGGCGGCCTTGTCCCGGGTCAGTCGCAGGACGGCTGGATTGAGACCGGGAAGGCCGAGGCGTTCGGCGAGGGCGGCGCCGGCCAGGGTCCAGGTGTCGGTGGAACTGATCAGGCCGCGCAGCCCCGGGACGCGCCGGAGCAGATCGGCGGTTCGTTCCACATCGAAGGTGTCGGTCACGACGACGTCGAGGGCGCCGGCGGGCAGCCGGTCCAGCTCGTAGGCGTAGTAGGCGGGGTCCCGGGTGAGGAGCAGCAGGCGCTCGCCGAGCCGGTCCGCGGCGTGGACCAGATGGCCGAGGCCGAAGGTCAGTGACTCCAGGCAGGCCACGGTCATGCCGCCCGCTCCTTCCAGTGAGCCGGGCAGGGAGTGCGCTGCCACGTCATCCTCGACCAGGGCATGGTCATCTCCTCCGGAGCGCGGATCTCGAGGGGTTTCAGCGCGGCCGGGCCCAGGGCCTCGGCGTGCCGGGCGAACACGCGCTCCACGTAGCGGTGTCCGGTGTCGGCCCCTATCACCAGGTGCAGTCGGTCGGGATGGCGGCGGGCCTCGTACGTCGCCGTCAGATAACCGGCACCGGTGGACAGCCCGGCGAACACCGCGTGCTCGCGCAGCAGGGCGACCGCACCGGCCATGGCGTGGGTGAAGTCCAGCCAGTGCACGGTGTCGTAGATGTGGTGGCGGACGTTGTCGAAGACGATCGACGAGCCGATGCCGGCGATGATCGCCTCGGGATCGTGGTGGTCCTGGCTGCCGAAGGTGACGCTGCCGAAGGGCTGGACGCCGACCAGACGCACCGAGGGGTCCGTGACGCGCAGGCGTTCCACGATGCCGCCGGTCGAGGCTCCGGAGCCCACCCCGCCGACGACGGTCAGTGGTGCGGCCGGGAACTCCGCCGCGATCCGGTCGGCGACCTCTTGGTAGCCGAGGTAGTGGACGTCGTCGTGGTACTGGCGCATCCAGTGGTGATCGGGACGCTCGGCGAGTATCTCGCGCACCCGTCGCACCCGGAGTTCCTGGTCGAGCTTGAGGTTCCGTGACGGTCTGACCTGCTCCACCGTGGTTCCGAGGATCTCCAGTTGGGCGAGGGTGGTGGCGTCGACGGTGGTGGACGCGACGATGTGGCACCGCATGCCGTACCGGTGGCAGGCCAGTGCGAGGGCGTAGGCGTAGATGCCGCTGGAGCTGTCGATCAGGGTCTGGCCCGGACGGACGGTGCCCCGTTCCAGCAGATGGCGGACGGCGGCCAGGGCCGAGTAGATCTTCATCGACTCGAACCGCAGCAGGACCAGGCCGTCGGTGAGCCGGACGAGGTCCGGGACTTTCAGGGCGTCGGCGATGTGGGGGTGGATCACCCGTAGCCTCCTTGGGCGAAGGTGCACTGGTGGCCGAGCGAGTGGAAGAACGCGGAGAGTTCGGACTTGACCTCGGCCCGTGGGCGTGAGGTGAAGAGATAGCCGGCCAGGCAGCCGGTGTGGGCGACGAAGACGCCGTCGGCGCCGAACCGCTCACGATGGGCTTGCAGGCTGCCGAAGGTCGCCTTGGGCAGTACCTCCTGGGACAACGCGGCGCTGGTCGTTGCGGCACGGGCGACGGCGGCCGGGTCACCCGAGTCGAAGCCCTTCAGCAGATCGGTCAGACACCGCTGGTACTCCTCGCCGCGGCGCCGGTAGTGGTCCAGCAGCAGGGGAGTGACGGCGGCGGTGTCCACCGTGCCGGCTTCCGTGACGTAGGCGGTGTGGAAGCCGATGTCCTGGCCCAGCCGCCGCACCACCCGGTGCCGGCCGCTGAGGTACAGGGCGAACTCGTCGAGGAAGACGCTGTCGGCGCGCTCGATGTCCGCCAGGACGCCGAGGACCACGTCCGTGTCGTACGGGAGGGAGAAGACGCGGAACAGGCAGCGCAGCGTCGCCACGATGTCCGCGGTGGAACTGGCCATCCCCACGCCCACCGGCAGTTCGGAGTGGGTGTGCCAGTCGCCCGGGGGCAGGGCGAGGCCGTAGTGGTCCAGGAAGAGCCGGGCCGCTGTTGCCGACTTCTCACCCAGTGCCAGCGGACGCGGTGGTCCGGCCGTCGTCCTCGGTGTGAAGTACACCCAGGAGTGACGGTCCACGGGAAAGGACACCACCGCGATCTCAGGATCGGTGCCTGCTCGCAGCGGTCCCTGGTACAGCTCGCCCAGGGTGCCGTGGCAGACACCGGACACCGTGCCGACAGCCACGTCCGGTTCCTGGAGGACGCCCGCGACGGGTCCGAGGCTCGTTTGTCCCGGTCCGTCGGACGACACGTCGACCCGGGGTCGGTACGGCCGACGCGAACCGGCTGGGTCCCGCACGCCATCCTCCTCCGTACCGGGCCTTGCACACCGACAGGGAAGGAGGCGCGGCCACACGCACGACGTACGACCACCCATACCGCCGACCCAGTCCACGAGGTCACGTGCACAGCCCGCGCGGGACGCGGGCGCAGTGGCAGGTCTTCGGACTCGCGGGCACGTCCGCCGAAAGGGCGGACACCTACCGGCCGTCTCTTCCCCGGCCCTGACGCGGGCCCAGTGACATCGACGGCTTTCGTTCCCACTCACCGCTGCGGGACAGTCCCGGACTCGCACCGGGTTCCCTCTTGCGTCGCACCACCGGGCGTCCGGGCGGACGGGAGGCGCGAACCGACTGCGTGTATCAGCGTAGAGGCGCTCGTATTCCTGCGACAGTGGGGCTTCGGCGGTTGTCTTGAATGTGGAGGGAAGGCGGAAACCAGGTGTGCCACGCTCAGTTCTCGTGGCGGCTCTGGCCGGATAACGCCTCTGGGGATCGCCGTCCCCTCGGCCAGACTTGTTGTCTCACGCCACATGCGCACCGCTGCTGCGATGGCCCGTGCCCGGGAGGCCCCTGATGACGTCAGACGTGAGGCCGGACGAGGACGGGGCAGTAGTCCCGCCCGGACGACGACGGCTTCCCGGTGACCGCGTGGCGCTGCGCGGCGACCTGCGGTCCGCCCTGCCCGACGCCACCGCGGCGGTGGTGGTCACAGTGCTCGTGTTCGCCCTCCTGTGGGCGCGCATGGACTCGGGCGCTTCGGACACCGTCGCGGTCATGCCGTTCATGGACGATCCCGGCACCTACTGGATGTACTTGCTCAGCCAGGCGTTCGGCTGGTCGGGGCTGCTGTGGGCGTGGGGCACGGTCATGCTCGGTCTGCTGCTGTCGGGGCCGCGCCCCGCCCGGCTGCCGGTCTCGCGGCAGGTGCTGGAGCGCTGGCACCGCACCACGAGCCTGACGACCATGGCACTGATGTTCGCCCACGCGCTGATGTTCGCGGCGGAACTCGTGCGCTACGAGACGAAGGTGGACTGGGCGGAGAGGTTGTGGGTGGCCTTCGCCGACAGCTTCGTGCCCGGTTGGTACGACTCCGGCACCGGCCGGATCGCCATCCCGCTCGGCCAGGGTGCCCTGTACCTGGCGATTCCGCTGGGGCTGTTGTTCTACGTCCGGCACCGCATCGGAGCGAACACCTGGCGCCGGCTGCACCGTTTCGTGATCGTCGTGTACGTGCTGAGCGTGTGGCACACGCTGCTGTACGGGACCAACGTCTGGTACGGGGAGTGGCCGCGCACCGTCCTGTGGCTGCTGCAGCTGCCGGTCGCGCTGCTGCTGTTGCTGCGTCTGTTGAGACCTGCCCGGCGAGCGGAAAGGCTGGGTTCACCCGGCGGGGGCGCGGCCCGTCCGGGTTGGTGGCTGAGGGTGGGGGGACGGGTCGCGGTCGGGGCCGTCGTCGTCGGGCTGGTCGTCGTGGTGGTGTCCGGCCGTGACGGCGGACGGGACCGTCCGACCCATCCGCCCGCGACGGCCCCCCACGCCCAGGAGACGGAGTGACGGCTCGGTCCGAGTAGGCGGGACGGTGTCCTGGAATGGGATGATGGCCGATGACAGGGCGACGGCGGAACGAGGAAGCCGGTGTGAATCCGGCGCGGTCCCGCCACTGTGATCGGCGAGCGAGTCCCGACAGGCCACTGCCCGGCAACGGGTGGGAAGGCCGGGACGAGCATCGACCCGAGAGCCAGGAGACTCACGCGGTCGCCTCCTCGACGGACCACCGGGGCGGATCTCCCCGGAGAGAGGGACGGCACCGCATGCCCGCAACGCCGACCGGACGAACGACGGACGACAAGGGGCCCGCGACGGCCACCGAACCCGTGCCGTGCCGCGTCGTCGTGTGCCGCGACTGCTGCTGCGGCAGCCCCAAGGTGACCGGCGTCGACCACGCGGCCCAGACCGAACGCCTGCGTGCCGCGGCACCGGTACGCGTCTCCGCCTGCCTCGACGTCTGCGAACACGCCAACGTCATCGTCGTCCAGCCCTCCGCCGAAGGCCGCGCCGCAGGCGCCCGGCCCGTCTGGCTCGGGCTGGTCAACGACCCGGACGCGACCGAGGACATCGTCGCGTGGACCCGCGCAGGCGGTCCTGGAGTGGCGCCCCGGCCGGACATCCTCGACCTGTACGCCATCACGCCGCCGCGACGGCGTACGGGCTCCTGAGCGTGTGGCCGGAGAGCCGGAAGGAGGACAGGACCGTGCACGACGCCCGTGCCTCGGCCGCGTCCGTTGCCGCCGCACTGCACGACGTGGCGGGACTCGGCGGCTTCTTCGCCCTGCACATCGGCGGACGGGACGACTGCTGGCATCCGGTCGCCCGCTCCTACGCGGCGGGTTTCACCGATCTCGCCGAAGCCGTCGCACGCCGCCACCACACTGCGGAGCCGCGCGTCGGCGTCTCCATCGCCCACCTCGGGCACGCCGCCCGCCTCTGGTCACCGGCCCTGGCTTGCGTCGTCCTGCACGGGATCGTCCCCGACCTGGAAGGGCTGGAGAGGGCCGACGACGGGCCGGCCCTCCGGGTGCCCCGGCCGGCCGGCTGGTACGCCGGCCGGTTCGACGACGGCCCCGCCCGCGCCCTGTACCAGCAGGTGACCCGTCACCTGTCGGCACTGTCCGGCGGACTGCGCGTCAAGGTCGCCCCGCGTCTTTTGGACGGCAACTCGGCGTCGGCGCTCGCCGGGGCGGCCCACGCCCTGCTGGCACTCCGTCCAGCGGTGCGCGGGCCGCTCACCGACCTCACGACCGCGCTGCTGGACACCGGACGCCTGGTCGGCACCGGAGTGCTCACCGGCCCCGATCTCGCGTTCCGTCGCCGCAGTTGCTGCCTCTACTACCGTGCGCCGGAGGGCTCGAAGTGCGGCGACTGCGGGCTGACGTGAGGTGCGCTCCCACGATCACCGCCGCGTCACGCGTCCGGGACAGCCCGGCAGGGTGACGGCCCTGGGTCAGGAGCGGGAGAGCAGGCGGGGCACCGAGGCGAGAGCGTCCGGGAGCCGGTCGCTCGGGACCCCGCCGCCCTGAGCCAGCTCGGGGGAGCCGCCGCCCCTGCCGTCGAGCAGCCGCTTCACCAGGGCCGAGGCGTCCCGCCCCGTGCTCCGGGCCGCGCCGTTCACCGCGGCCACCAGCGTCGCCCGCTCGCCGGCCGGTGAGCCGACGACCACCACACCCGGTCGGGCGGCGGGCAGCCGGTCCCGTACCGCGATGGCGAGGGCCCGGGCGTCGCCCTCCGTGGTGGCAGTGACCACCAGGGTGCCGACGACATCGGTGGCGTCGGCCGCGAGGTCGCCTGCGCGGGCCCGGTCGGCCTGCTCACGGAGGCGTCGGTTCTCACGGTCGGCGGACTTGAGCCGCTCGAGCAGCCCGGCGATGCGGTCGGGGAGTTCGGCGCGCGGGGCCTGGAGCTGCTCGGCGATACGGCTCACCAGGTCACGTTCGCGGGCCAGGTAGCCGAAGCCCTCGGCGCCGACCGCGGCCTCCAGGCGGCGCATCCCCGCGCCGACCGACGACTCGGAGGTGAGGGCGACGATGCCGATCTGTGAGGCGTGTGCGACGTGGGTGCCGCCGCACAGTTCCCGGGACCAGGCGCCGCCGATCTCCACGACGCGGACCTTCTCGCCGTAGGTCTCGTCGAACAGGGCCAGCGCCCCCAGCTCCTTGGCCTCCGGCAGCGTCATCCAGCGCACACCGACCGGCAGGTCGCGGCGCAGAGCCTGGTTCGCGGCCTCCTCGATCTCGCCGCGGACGGTGGAGGAGAGGGCGCCCCGCCAGGGGAAGTCCAGGCGGAGGTGGCCGGGGCGGTTGTACGAGCCGGACTGCAGGGCGTTCGGGCCGAGGACCTGGCGCAGGGCGGCGTGCAGGACGTGGGTACCGGAGTGGGCCTGGCGGGCGCCGAGCCGCCACTCCGGGTCGACGGCCGCGTGCACCTGGTCCCCGGTGGCCAGTTCACCGGACAGGACCCGGACCTGGTGCACGACGAGGCCCGGCAGTGGCCGCTGTACGTCGAGCACCTCCGCTTCGACCGACGGGCCGGAGAGGCGGCCGGCGTCGCTGTCCTGTCCGCCGGACTCGGCGTAGAACGGGGTGCGGTCCAGGACGACGGTGGCGATGTCGCCCTCGCGGGCCACGGGCGCTGGGCCCGTGGCGCCCAGAATCGCCAGGATCCGGGAGTCGGTGGTCAGGGTGTCCCAGACGCGCCAGTCGGTCGGGCCGTGCTCGTCCAGCACCGGGCGCAGGACGGTGAGGTCCGTACCGCCGGCCTTGCGGGCGCGGGCGTCGGCCCTGGCGCGTTCGCGCTGCTCGCGCATGAGCGCGGTGAAGCCCTCGCGGTCGACCGCCACGCCCTGCTCGGCCGCCATCTCCAGGGTGAGATCGATAGGGAAGCCGTAGGTGTCGTGCAGGAGGAACGCCTGTGCCCCGGGCAGTGCCCGGCCGCCTTCCGCCTTGACCCTGGCCACCGCCGTGTCCAGTACGGTCGTGCCCTGCCGCAGGGTGGCGCGGAAGGCGTCCTCCTCGCTCGCGGCCCGGTCGGCGATCCGGTCGTACGCCTCGGCCACCTCGGGGTAGCTGGGCGCCATGCAGTCCCGCGCGACCGACAGCAGGTCCACGAGCACCGGATCGGCGTAGCCCAGTTGACGCATCGAGCGGACCGCGCGGCGCAGGATGCGGCGCAGGACGTAACTGCGGCCCTCGTTGCCCAGACTGGTGCCGTCCGCGAGCAGCATCAGGGCGGTGCGGACATGGTCGGCGACCACGCGCAGCCGCACGTCGGCCTCCGCGTCCGCGCCGTAGCGCACCTTGGCCAGGGCGGCGGCCCGGTCCAGGACCGGGCGGGTCTCGTCGGTCTCGTAGAGGTTGTCGACGCCCTGGAGGAGGGTGGCCATGCGTTCCAGGCCCATGCCGGTGTCGATGTTGCGGCGGGGCAGCTCGCCCAGGATCGGGTAGCCGGACTTGCCGGGCCCCTCACCGCGTTCGTACTGCATGAACACCAGGTTCCAGAACTCCATGTAGCGGTCCTCGTCGACCGCCGGGCCGCCTGACCGGCCGAGGGCCGGGCCGCGGTCGTAGTACAGCTCGGAGCACGGACCGCAGGGACCCGGTACGCCCATGGACCAGAAGTTGTCCTCGTCACCGCGGGCCACGATCCGCTCGTCGGGCAGGTCGGCGATGCGCCGCCACAGAGCCCGGGACTCGTCGTCGCTGTGGTGGACGGTCACCCAGATGCGGTCGGGATCGAGGCCGTAGCCGCCGCCCGTCACCGGCGCGGTCGACAGCTCCCAGGCGTAGGCGATGGCTTCCTCCTTGAAGTAGTCGCCGAGGGAGAAATTGCCGTTCATCTGGAAGAAGGAGCCGTGCCGGGTGGTGCGGCCCACCTCCTCGATGTCCAGGGTGCGCACGCACTTCTGCACGCTGGTCGCCCGCGGCCAGGGCGCCGGCACCTCGCCCGTCAGGTAGGGCTTGAAAGGGACCATCCCCGCGTTGACGAAGAGCAGGGTCGGGTCGGGGGTGGGCAGCGGGGCGCTGGGGACGACGGTGTGGCCGCGTTCGGCGAAGAAGTCGAGGAAGCGGCGGCGGATCTCGGTGGTACGCAAGTCGGTGCTCCGGGGCTCACAGGGGAAGCGGGGCGAGGGAACGGGCGGGGTGGCGCGGGCCGAGGAAGACGGCGATGCCCCTGCCATCGGGGGACGGGTGGGTGACCTGTGTCCAGTCCTGGCGGCGGTAGAAGGCCACGGCCCGCGCGTTCCGGACGGAGGTCAACAGCCAGGCCCGGCCGTCGGGCGCCCCGGCTGTCACCGCATGCAGGAGGTCTCCGGCGAGGCCGGTGCCACGGGCGGCTGGGCGGACGGCCAGTTCGTCGACCTCCAGTGCTCCGCACAGCCAGTCCGCGGTGCGCTCAGGGCCGAGGCCGGCGGCGGCCTGGGGGTAGCAGCGGTCGGTGGGGAAAAGCGCCGGGGTGGTCCAGGCGGTGGCAAAACCGATCACGTTTCCGTCGCGCACGGCGGTCGCGGCCGTGAAGCCGGGACGTTCCACGTTCGCCGGCAGCAGGCCCGCGAACTCTGCCGCCCGTTCCTCGTCCTCGTTCCAGGGCGGGACGCAGAACGCGTCGGCGTAGACCGAGCGCAGCGCGTCGGTGTGCGCGAGCAGATCTGTGCCGGTGTGAACGCGGATGCCGGTGGCCATCAGGCGGCCACCGCCCGCCCGGCGGCGGCCGGGTGCAGGGCGGCGTACTCCAGTGGCGCCGACGGGTCGACGGACACGTCCAGCGGGGCGGGTTCGGCTCCGGCGCGTACGAGGAGGTCGCCGACGGCGGCGATCATCGCGCCGTTGTCGGTGCACAGCCGCAGCGGCGGTACCCGCAGCTCGATGCCCGCCGCCCGGCAGCGCTCCTCGGCCAGCGAGCGCACCCGTGAGTTGGCGGCGACGCCGCCGACGACCACCAGAGTGTCCACACCGTGCTCGGTGCAGGCGGCGACCGCCTTTCGGGTCAGTACGTCGGCGACGGCCTCCTGGAGCGAGGCGGCCCCGTCGGCCACCGGCAGCTCCCGCCCCGCGTGGCCCTCGGCCCAGCGGGCGGCGGCGGTCTTCAGCCCCGAGAAGGAGAAGTCGTACGAGCCGGGTAGCGGGCGCAGGAAGGGGACAGCGCGAGGATCCCCCGCTCGCGCTGTCCGGTCGATGGCCGGGCCGCCGGGATACGGCAGCCCGAAGACCCGCGCGACCTTGTCGAAGCACTCCCCGGCGGCGTCGTCCAGCGTGTCCCCGAGGTGCGTGATCCGGTCCCGGGCGAGGTCGCGGACGAGAAGGAGGGAGGTGTGGCCGCCGGAGACGATCAGCACCATGCACGGGTTCGGCAGCGGGCCGTGCTCCAGCGTGTCGGCGGCGACGTGCCCGGCCAGGTGGTGCACCCCGTACAGCGGGACACCGAGCGAGTAGGCGATGCCCTTGGCGCCCGCGAGGCCCACCTGCAATGCCCCAGAGAGGCCGGGGCCGGTGGTCACGGCGACCGCGCCGATGTCGGACAGTCGCAGCCCGGCCTCGTCCAGCGCCCGCCGGACGACCGGGCGCAGCGCGTGGAGGTGGGCACGGGAGGCGATCTCGGGCACCACCCCGCCGTAGCGGGCGTGCTCGTCCATGCTCGATGCCACCGCGTGCCCCAGCAGGCGTCCGGCACGGGCCAGGCCCGCGCCCGTCTCGTCGCAGGACGACTCGATGCCCAGCACCACCGCAGATCCCATCGCCCGACCGATCCTCTCCTGCACTACATAAGTTGTTGCAAACAGTGTGCAATAAGTTCGCCGTAGATGTGCACCAGAACGGTTTTGTGCAGGTCACCGACCCGTGGAGTACCTGCCCGACACCGGGGCGCCGGGCCGGAACGTCGCCCGATGCGCACCGATCCGCAGGGGCGATGGTTGCGGTGTTCGGTCCTTCCGGCTGGGCCGCACTGCTGGCGGACGGCGTGCGCCAGAAGTTGCTGGGCGTGGAGGGTGCGGGGTGCGCGGGAGAAGCCCGACCCGGCGACCCTGGCCGCACCTCGTCGGGCATAGGGAGGCGGAGGGCGTCCTGAGCGGTGGGCGAAGGCGGAGGGCGGTCAGTTGCCGCAGATCGCGCACAGCCCGTAGAACGACAGCGACCCCGACGTGCCCGGGTGCAGCCCGGTCAGTTGCTCGATTCTGACGACTGCGTCGGCCAGAGGGTCACAGGGCAGATCCGCGACGTGGCCGCACCGTCGACACACGACGTGGTGGTGAGGCTCGTCCGACACGCCGTATCGCGTCGGCCCCGGGCCCGGCACTGCG
Organism: Streptomyces sp. NPDC053750; assembly: GCF_044544295.1. NCBI lineage: Bacteria > Bacillati > Actinomycetota > Actinomycetes > Kitasatosporales > Streptomycetaceae > Streptomyces > Streptomyces sp. NPDC053750. The sequence continues at coordinate 140,286 of NZ_JBITXB010000002.1, forward strand.
TGGAGCACACCAACAGCCGTGAGAGCCTCCAGCGAGCGATACACCGTGGTGGAGTGATGCCCCGAGCCCGTTCGAGCCAGCTGGTCGCAAATCTGTGTGGGGGTGAGATGGCGGCCCGAGGAGCGCAGCAGGGCAAGCAGGCGCAGGCGTCCGGCCGTACAGCGCAGCCCGTGCCGCCGCAGCAACGCGCGCGGATCCTGCGGTGGAGCCGTCTCATCAGGCACCGCACGGCTGTCCCCGCCCACACCTCAGCCTCTCGCCGACCGGAACCTTCCGACAGGTTATTGCTCATGTGTCGCAACAGCAAAAGGTAGGCAACAGTTGGCATGTTCAGGCGACACAGGTCCTAGGACCAGCGCCTGATCAACAATCGTCACTGCTGCTGTTAGCGTGCAGTTGCGCATCAGTGGCAATAACGTCGGAGGATGTTGGACATGGCGGTGTACACGCTCCCGGAGCTCCCGTACGACTACTCGGAGCTCGAGCCGGTCATCAATCCGCAGATCATCGAGCTGCACCACGACAAGCACCACGCGGCGTACGTGAAGGGCGCCAACGACACGCTGGAGCAGCTCGCCGAGGCGCGGGACAAGGAGCAGTGGGGTTCGATCAACGGGCTGGAGAAGAACCTGGCCTTCCACCTCTCCGGTCACATCCTGCACTCGATCTACTGGCACAACATGACCGGCGACGGCGGTGGCGAGCCCCTGGCCGCCGACGGTGTCGGTGACCTCGCCGACGCGATCGCCGAGTCGTTCGGCTCCTTCGCCGGTTTCAAGGCGCAGCTCACCAAGGCCGCGGCGACGACGCAGGGTTCCGGCTGGGGCGTGCTCGCCTACGAGCCGCTGAGCGGGCGACTGATCGTCGAGCAGGTCTACGACCACCAGGGCAACGTGGGCCAGGGCTCGGTGCCGATCCTGGTCTTCGATGCCTGGGAGCACGCGTTCTACCTGCAGTACAAGAACCAGAAGGTGGACTTCATCGACGCCATGTGGGCCGTCGTCAACTGGCAGGACGTGGCCAAGCGCTACGAGGCCGCCAAGGCCCGCACCGACGTGCTCCTGCTGAAGCCCTGACGCCGCCCGACCCCCGAGTCGTCCTGCCTCGTGATCGTCTTCTCACCCTTCACGGCGGCAGGCGGAATGAGGGAAGCCCCCGCGAGGACATGACTCGCGGGGGCTTCCTGTTGGCCGTCCCGTCCCGTCTCGTCCGCACCCACCGCCGGTCGCGGGCGGTGGGAGCATCCCTTCGCCGGCCCCGGTCGGGGAAAGTGACGAGGAAGGCACACGGCCAGTCAAACCGCCCTAGAATGCGAGGTGTTCGCGCTGGGGGAAGCCGGTGGGAGTCCGGCACTGACCTGCAACCGTGAGCGGCCCGGGGCCGTGAGTCGGAACACCCGGCGCGTGCCACGTGTACCGCTTCCCACTGTCACGGTCTGCAGCGCGAAGCCGAGGATCCCGAACCCGAGTCGGCGCGAGATTCCCGCGCACCGGTCCCGCGGTCGGTTCCTCCGGTGACGAGCCGTGGGCCCGTCATCCCAGGAAGGCCCAGCCTTGCAGCGCGTATCCGCACGACGCGGCACGGTCGCCACCGTCGCCCTCGGTCTCGCCCTCGCCACGGCCCCCGCCACCGCCTCCGCCCAGGACGCCCCGAACACGAACGCGCCGGTCAGGGTCACCCTGACCGTTCAGGGCCCGGACGGCCTGCTGTTCAAGGGGAAGATCAGGACCAAGGGACACGACGTGACCACCGCGACCGGTGGCACCCACAGATGCGACGGAACCAACGGCGGCGCCCATCCCTCCGCCGTCCCCACTCCGACGGCGGCCCTCGACGACGCGGCCCGCAAGAGGCACTTCACCTGGGACGGCACCTGGTACGCCTCGTTCGACGACTACTCGGTCGACACGATCAAGAACGTCAGCGGCGACGGGGTGGCGTACTGGAACATCTCCGTCAACGGCACGTCCACCCCGGTCGGCGGCTGCCAGTTCAAGCTGAACGCGGGCGACAAGGTGGCGTTCACCTGGACGGCGTTCTGACCGTTCCGCCTCACAGGCGGCGGGCCTCGGCCGGCGTGACCGGCTCACCGACCCGTACGCCGTGCAGGACGTGAGCCAGCACCTCGGCTCCACGCACCACCCGGGGTCCTGGACGGTTGAAGTAGGACGGGCCGTCCAGGACCCACACGCGGTCGGACCGCACAGCCGGCAGGTCCTGCCAGCCGGGCAAACCGGTGAGCAACTCCCGCTCACGCAAGGTGCGTTCCGGCGGGAAGCCGCAGGGCAGTACGAGCACCACGTCCGGGCGGGCGGAGCGTACCGCCTCCCACGTCATCGGTTTGGTGTGCTCCCCGGGCACGGCGAGGAGCGGCTCGCCGCCGGCCACCACGACCTGCTCGGGCACCCAGTGTCCGGCGGGCCACAAGGGATCCAGCCACTCGATCGCCACCACCCGGGGACGGTCACGGCCCGCGACCGAGGAGCGGACCCTGTCGAGGCGGCCGGAAAGCCGGGCCCGGCGCCGCTCGGCGCGGTCCCGCACGCCGAGCAGCGTTCCGACCGTGACCAGGCAGTCCAGCACGTCGTCCAGCGTGCGCGGCTCCAGGCTCAGCACGCGGGTGTCGGAGTCCAGGAGGCGCACCGTCGTGCTGACCCGCTCGTACGAGACGGCGCACACGTCGCACAGGTCCTGGGTGAGCACGACCTCGGGACGCAGCGCCGAGAGCGCCTCGGTGTCCAGGGTGTAGAGCGAGGACCCGGAGTGCGCCGATCCGCCGACGGCGTCGGAGATCTCCCGGCTGGTGAGCCGGTCCTGGTTCAGGTCGGCGCCGGTGACCACGGGGACGGAGGCGACCTCCCCGGGTGGCCAGTCGCATTCGTGGGTGCGGCCGACGAGCTGTGCGGACAGGCCGAGCTCGGCGACGATGTCGGTCGCGGCAGGCAGCAGGGAGACGATGCGCATGCCGCGACCCTACGACTCCGACAGCGGCGTCAGACGCCCCAGCGCACGGCGATCGTGTCGCCCACCCCGACGGTCGTGCCGCGAGTGGCGGTGGTGAAGGACGAGCCGTCGACGCTGACCTTCCAGGTGTTCGAACCGCTGTTGGCCTTGCCGTTGAGGGAGGTGACGGCACCCGTGCCGGAGGCCGGCGCCACCGAGGTCACACAGCCGGACGGGCTTGCGGCGGTGACGGCGGCGTCGAGGACCGCACCGAGGGTGGTCGTCGAAGCGGTCGGGGTGAGGGAGACCGAGCAGACCTTCAGGTTTCCCGCCCCGTCGTCCACCGTCAGCGCGAGCTTCGCCGCCGTACCGGCGGTGAAGGTGCCCTGGCTCACCCACTGCGGCGCACCCGGGGTGGCCGGCACGGGCGGTGCCGCCGTGAACCCGGCGCCGGCCACCGCGCGCAGCCCGTCGATGGAGGCGTACGCCGACGGGCTCGTGTCGCTCGGCAGGTACTTGAACCCGCCGCCCGGGTTGAACTGCTGCGCGATCAGGAAGTCCACCGGCGTCTTGCCCATGGAGGTGAGGAAGTCGCCGGTCTGCGGGTTGATGCCGCAGGCGTTCAGACCGGACACCGCCCACCCGTTCGAGTTGGTGTTGACGCCGAACATGGCGTTGAACGCACCACTGTTCGCCACCAGCTTGCTCTTGAGGAACGCCTTGGCCTGCACGATGTCGGTGTCGGTGTTCGGCACGCCCGACACGCACAGGGCGGCCATCGCCGCGCCGGTCATGTCGATGTCCGAGGTCTTCGCCAGTTCGGTCGCGTTGCCCTCGGCCTTGCTGAAGTTCCAGCCGCCGTCGTTGTGCTGGTTGGCCCGTATCCGGGTGACCATCGCCTCGCGCAGCTTCTGCGGGACACGGACCTGGCCCGACTGGGTCTTGGCACCGTTGAGGGCGAGGGCGGCGAAGACGGTGCCGTTGAAGTTGGCGGACGGGCCGAAGTAACCGGGCTCGGCGGTCTGCCAGTAGCGGTAGATGTCGGCTATCAGGTTGCGGGAGGCGGAGACCCGGGCGGGGTCGATGCCCGCGGCGTACGCGTTGAGGGTGGCGCGCTCGTAGTCGGTGACGACGGGGGAGGCGGAGGGCCAGCCGCTGGTGGCCAGCAGGTTGCGGTAGACCGTTCTCGCGTTCTTGCTCACGTCACCGCCGGGCGTGACGTCCACCGCGGCGGTGCCGGCCGCGGCGAAGGCGCTGAACGCCCATTCGTTGGACAGCCCCGACCCGGCGTACGAACCGTCCGCCGCCTGGAGCGTCTTGAGGTACGCGACGCCGTTGGTCTTCGACGTGGCGATCTGGGCGGGTGTCGCGGTCGCCGAGGCCGGCAGGGCGGTCAGGGCGAAGGCGCCGGCCGCGGCCACCGCGGTCAGGGCGGAGCGGCGCAGGGACGGGGACACGGTACGGGGCATGAACTGCTCCTGGGATGGGGGACCGGACCGGCCCCGCACTGTCGCCGTCGGCAGTGAGCGTGGACGGGAACAGCGGGTGCGGTCGCGGTCCGAGACGCGTGGACCAGCTTCCAAGGTGCTGTGCCGCCTGGGCATTCGGGCTCGGAACGGCCCCCTGCCGTCCCACACCGCTGCGCGTCAGCCCCGGACTCCCACCGGGTTCCCCCACTCGGCAGACCGGGACGGTACCCGACGCGCATCGAGGCCACCAGAGGTGCCCCGCGCCGACCCGTGTGCCGCCCCGGGGCCGCCTTGACGCCTTCGGTGAACCGTGCTCAAATCCGGTCGATACGCCTTGAGTTCCAGGGGAAGCCGGTCGAAGTCCGGCGCTGACCCGCAACCGTGGGCCCGGCAGGTGCCGGGCGAGCCGGAATGCCTGGAGCGTTCATCAGCAACAGACGCCGTCGCGGACTACGGCGTGGTGCGACCGGCTTCGGTACGTGGGTTACGTCCCGTCCCGGAGCCCTCACCCACGTCACCGTCCGCGCCGGGCAGGCAACGAGGGGGTCGCGGTGGGGAGCGAGCAGCGAAGAGACGGGCGGGTGGGAGCGAGACCCGGCCCGGTGACGGCACTGGTGACCGCCTTCCTGGTGCTGACGGCCGCCTGCGTGACCTTCCTCACCACGTCGTCGGCCTCCGCGGACCCGATCGGGGAGTGCACGGCCACCAAGGGCGCGGTCGTCGCGGTCGACTTCGGACCGTTCGGCGGTGACGTCGTGCGCGGCTGCGACCCGACGCCGACCACCGGCTACGAGCTGCTGCACGACGGCGGTTTCGGCACCACGGGCACCGGCCACGACGGCCCGGCCTTCATCTGCCGCATCGGTCACGGCTCGTTCGACGGCGGCACCCAGTACCCGACCCCGGACCGGGACGACTGCGTCCTCACCCCGCCCGCGACCGCGTACTGGTCCTACTGGGTCGCCTCTCCCGGCGACGACGACTGGTCCTACAGCCAGTACGGCGCCATGAGCCGCAATCTCAAGGACGGCGACGTCGACGCCTGGGTGTACGGCGGCACGGACGTGGGCGGCAGCACCGGCAGGCCCGACTTCAGCCCGGACGACGTCCGCGCCGGCGACACCGGCGGCACCCCCGACCCCGGAACGCCGACGGGAGCGCCGGGCGAGGTCGACGCGGAAGCCGCGGCGGCCTGGCTGAAGGGCCGTCTCACCGACGGCGAACGTGTCATCGACGAGGGCAGCGACGTTCCGAACTACCTCCTCACGACGGAGACGGCCTACGCCCTCGCCGCCACCGAGGGCAAGAGCGCTGATCTCGACAAGGTGACGGCCTTCCTCGCCGCCCACGCCGGCGACTACGCCTACCCCAACGGCACCGACGAGGCCCCCGACGCCACCGCCGCCGCCCGGCTGGCGCTGCTGGCCGAGAGCACCGAGGCGGACCCGCGCGCCGTCGGCGGCCACGACCTCGTCGCCGACCTGGCGGCCAACGTGTGCGCCGCCGGGCCCGAGTCCGGCGAACCGACCCCCGGCTGCACCGCGAAGGGCGACTTCCGCAACGCCGGCTACACCGAGGGACAGGCCCTGTCCGTCCTCGCGCTGCTGCGCGCCGGAACGGCACCCGCGGCCGAGACGGTGGACCGGCTGACCCAGATGCAGTGCCGTGACGGCGGAGTGACCAGCGTCCTCATCCGCTCCGGCGAGAACTGCGACGGCGACCCGGCCACCACCGGCCTCGTCGCGCTGACCCTGGACGAAGCGGGCGGTCACGCCGAGGCCGTCGAGAAGGCCCGGACCTACCTGGCCCGGACCCAGCGCGACGACGGCGCCTTCCCCGGCTACACCGGCGCCACCGCCGGCAGCGTCTACGCCACCGCCTACGCCGCCCAGGCCCTGCAGGTCCTGGGGGACATCGAACGCGCGGACGCCGCACTCGGCTGGCTGTCCCGTCAGCAGCTCGACGGGGGAGGCTTCGGCTTCGAGGAGGACGCCACCGACCCGGCGCCCTACCCCACGTCGGTCGCCGTTCTCGCCGGCGCGCGCACCAGCCTCGCCACCCTGACCACGAAGAAGTCCGAGCCGACCGGCCCGCCGACCTCCGAGCCGCCCACCACGTCCCAGCCTCCGACCACGCAACCCGGCACCCCGCCGCCGGGAGAGGGACCCGACCTGAAGAAGGGCGTCGCCTACCTCACCGGCGCCGACCGGCTGAAGCAGGGCCACTACCACCTCTTCGACCCGAACTCCCCCGAAGCCGACTTCGGCCTCACCATCGACACCGCCTACGCGCTCGCCGCCACCGGCCTCGACAACAACAAGCTCCGCGGCATCGTCGACTTCATCGACGGCGGCGGCGAGGACGGTGCGGGAAAGAGCATCCGCGACTACACCGGTGCCGGCACCACCTACGCGCAGGGCGGCGCCATCGGCAAGACCGCGCTCCTCGCCCAGGCCGTCGGACGCGACGCCCGCGACTTCGCCGGTCTGGACCTCATCGACGCTCTCGACAAGAGCGTCTGCACCAAGAGCAGCCTGCCCAAGAGAGGGTGTGCCGCCAAGGGCAACTACAACTACGCCGAGTCCGTGTTCAAGCAGTCCCTCGGAATCATGGCGCAGCTGCGCGCGGGCGAGGACGAGGCAGCCGAGGAGCCGGTCGCCTACCTGGCGAGCCTCCAGCACGAGAGCGGGGCCTGGCCCAGCCTGATCCCGTCGACCGGTGACTCCGACGTCGACTCCACCGCCATCGCCGCCATGGCCCTGGACATGGTCGGCGGCGCCGAGGCCGAGCGAGCCGTCGACCGGGCACTGGCCTGGCTGGCCTCACGGCAGCTGCCCGGCGGTGGCTTCCCGGGCACGGTCGGCATCTCGGTCAACTCCACCGCCCTCGCGGTGCAGGGACTGTCCCTCGACGCCTCCCGGTACGCCGACGAGATCACCGGAGCACGCAAGTTCCTCGCCGCCCAGCAGAATCCCGACGGCGGCTTCAACGCCTCGGCCGACGGGCAGCGCGGCTCCGACCTGCGCGCGTCCGCCCAGGCGGTGAGCGGCGCCACCGGCATCTCCTTCGGCGAGCTGGAGCGCAGCCTGGCCGGTACCTCACCGCAGCCCACCCCGGACCCGAGCGACGGCGTCCCGGACATCGTCACGCCGGGCGACACCTCGGGCGGGTACGGCGCTTCCGGCGGCGGGGGCGGTGGCGGGGGCGCGCTCGCCTCCACCGGCGTCCAGGTCGGACTCCTGGCCGCGATCGCCGCGCTGATGGTGCTGGCCGGGTGGCGCGTCGCGGTCGTGGCCCGGCGCAAGGCCATGGCGGAGGGCGGGCGATGATCGGCTCGCGCCTCGCCGGGACGGCGGCCCGGGCGACGGCGGCCCTGGCCGTGGCTGCCGCCGCGCTCGGTGTCACCGCACCCTCGGCCGCCGCCGACCCCCAGCCCATGGGCCGGTGCACGACCACGTCCGGCGTCGTCCTCGCCGTCGACTTCAGCGACTGGGGCGGCCCGCTGTTCCGTTCCTGCGGAACGACGCCCACCACCGGCTACGAACTCCTCAACCAGGGCGGCTGGCGCACCACGGGCACCGGCCACGACGGGCCGGCGTTCATCTGCCGCATCGGCTACAGCGGGTACCAGAACGGCAAGCAGTTCCCGACTCCGGCCGAGGAAGACTGCGTGCTCACCCCTCCGGCGTCCGCGTACTGGTCGTACTGGCACGCGGACCGGGGCGAGAACACCTGGGAGTACAGCCAGCTCGGCGCCATGCTCTACAAGCCCAAACCGGGCAGCGTGGACCTCTGGGTCTTCGGCGGCACCGACATCGGGGGAACCAAGGGTCGCCCCACCGTCACCCCGGACCAACTGCGCGCCCACAACACCGAGCCGATCGGCGACACGGGCAAGCCGCCCTCCGACGAGAAGGCACCCGAGCTTCCCCCGGACGTCGACACCGGCCCCGCACCGCAGCGGCGCAGCCCCGAGCGCCCCGCACCCACCGCGTCGAAGAAACCGGCTTCCGAGAAGTCCGAGACGAAGAAGGCCGAGCCGAGCAAGAGCGCAAGCGCCACGCCCTCTCCCACGCCCAGCGCCACAGCGACCTCTTCGGCCGTAGCTGCACCGGGCCCGAGCACCAAGGTGGTGGACGCGGCTCCGGCCGCGGACGCCCCGCACGACTCCGGCTCCATCCTGCCCGTGGTCACGGGTGCCTCACTCGTCGTCCTGATCGGCGGCGCCGCCGTCTACGCGGCCCGCCGACGCCGACGCACCGAGTGAGCGGCGTGGCCCGTACGACTGTTCAGGCCCCTGCCGTCCCGTCCGGCGCGTCGCCGGACCGGGGTGGCAGGCGGCTGCCGCGCATCCTGCACCCGATGGCGTGGTGGGTCTGGGCGCTGGCCCTCGCCACCGCCGTCAGCCGCACCAACAACCCACTCCTGCTCTTCCTTGTCCTTGCCGTCCTCGCCTACGTCGTCACCGCCCGGCGCACGGAGGCGCCATGGGCCCGCGGCTTCAAGTACTACCTGTACCTGGCCCTGACCGTCGTGGCGATCCGGGTCGTCTTCCGCGCCGTCTTCGCCACCGGCATCACCCCCCACGACCACTTCCTCTTCTCCCTTCCGCACATCCCCACCCCCGACTGGTACGCGGGCATCCAGATCGGCGGGCCGGTCTCGCTGGAAGCACTGCTGTCGGCGGCGACCGACGGACTGCGCCTGGCGTGCATGCTGTGCTGCATCGGCGCCGCCAACACCCTCGCCAACCCCAAGCGGGCCCTGCGCGTCCTGCCGGGCGCGCTGTACGAGCTGGGCGTCGCCGTCACCGTCGCGATCAGCGTGGCCCCGCAGCTGGTGCAGAGCGTGCAGCGCGTCGTGCGGGCCCGGAAGCTGCGCGCCGGCAACACCAAGGGCATGCGGGCCCTGCGCGGCATCGTCATCCCGGTGCTGGAGGACGCCCTGGAACGCTCGCTGCGCCTCGCCGCCGCCATGGACTCGCGCGGCTACGGCCGTTCCGGACGCGCCACCCCTCGCTCCCGCCGGATGACAGGCGCCTTGATGCTGCTCGGCATGTGCGGCCTGTGCGCCGGCGCCTACGGCCTGCTGGACGCCACCGCGCCCGCCTTCCTGGGCCTGCCCGCCATGGGGTGCGGCGCGCTGCTGTGCGTGGCGGGCCTGCGCCTGGGCGGGCGGCGCGTGACCCGCACCACCTACCGCCCCGACCCCTGGCGCCTGCCCGAGTGGGCCGTCGCCTGCAGCGGCGTCCTGTCGGCGGTCCTGCTCTTCACCAACCTCGGCTACGACCCCGCCCAGCTCAACCCCACTTTCTACCCTCTCACCTGGCCCGACCTGCCCCTCGTACCGACCGCCGCGATCCTGCTCGCCGGCACGGCCGGATTCCTCGCGCCCCCGCCCACTCCCGTCCGGAGAGCCGCCGCCCCGTGATCACCTTCGACCAGGTCACCATCCAGTACGACGACACACCCGAGCCGGCCCTGCGGGACGTCGACCTCACGGTGGACGAGGGCGAACTCTGCCTCGTCGTCGGACACACGGGCGTCGGCAAGTCGACGCTCCTGGGCGCGGTCAACGGGCTCGTCCCGCACTTCACCGGCGGAACCCTCTACGGCCGTGTCACGGTCGACGGCCGGGACACGGCCCACCACCCGCCCCGCGAACTGGCCGACGTCGTCGGAGTGGTGGGCCAGGACCCGATCGACGGCTTCGTCACCGACACCGTGGAGGAGGAGCTCGCCTACTCCATGGAACAGTTGGCGATAGCTCCCGGGACCATGCGCAAACGGGTCGAGGAGACCCTCGACCTGCTCGGCCTGGCCGACCTGCGCCACCGTGCGCTGCACGAACTCTCCGGCGGCCAGCAGCAGCGCGTCGCCATCGGCTCGGTCCTCACCGCCCACCCGCGAGTCCTGGTCCTGGACGAACCGACCTCCGCCCTCGACCCGACGGCTGCCGAGGAGGTCCTCGCCGCGGTCACCCGTCTCGTCCACGACCTCGGCGTCACCGTCCTGATGGCCGAGCACCGTCTGGAGCGCGTCGTCCAGTACGCCGACCGCGTCCTCCACCTCCCCGGTGACGGCCGCGCCCGCATCGGTCCCGCCGCCGAGATCCTGCGCACGTCGGCCATCGCGCCACCGATCGTCGAACTGGGCCGGGCGGCCGACTGGTCACCCCTGCCCCTGTCGATCCGCGACGCCCGCCGTGCGGCCGCCCCCCTGCGCGCCGAACTGGCTGCCCGCACCCCGGACCCCGTCCGCCCGGCCCCGGCCGGCGAGCGGCGCCGGCTCCTGACGGCGCGCGGCATCACCGTCACCTACGGCGGCGTCCCCGCCGTACGGGAGGTCGACCTCGACCTGTACGCGGGCGAGGTGACCGCCCTCATGGGCCGCAACGGCTCCGGCAAGTCCTCCCTCCTGTGGGCCCTGCAGGGGTCGGGCCCGCGCCGCGCCGGGACGGTGAAGCTGGCCGACGGCCCCGATCCGCGCGACGTTCCCGCCACCCGGTCCCGCCAACTCGTCGGACTGGTCCCGCAGACCCCCTCCGACCTGCTCTACCTGGAGAGCGTCAAGCAGGAACTCGACCAGGCGGACACCGAGTCGGGCACCACGACGAAGGCCCGCACCGTCCTGGACCGGCTCGCCCCGGGCATCGACGACGCCACCCACCCCCGCGACCTGTCGGAGGGACAGAAGCTGGCTCTCGTCCTGGCCATCCAGCTGTCCGCGGCGCCCGAGGTCGTCCTCCTGGACGAGCCGACCCGCGGCCTGGACTACCGGGCGAAGACCGCATTGATCGGTGTCGTGAACGCCCTCGCGGCGGAGGGCAGGACGGTGGTGATCTCCACTCACGACGTCGAGTTCGCCGCCCGCGCCGCCGACCGCGTCGTCGTCATGGCCGAGGGGGACGTCGTCGACGACGGCCCGACCACCGACGTCATCGTCTCCTCGCCCGTGTTCGCGCCCCAGACGGCGAAGATCCTCGCCCCGCTGCCCTATCTGACCGTCGACCAGGTGAAGGCGGCCCGACCATGACGACCACCGCCGCCATCCGACTGACCCCACGCGTCGGCGTCGTCATGACCTTGGCGGCGTTCCTCGGTGTCGTCGCCTTCTTCTGGCCGTTCCTGGTCGCCCCCGGGAAGTTCGGCTCGAACTACGTGCCCCCGCTCATCTTCGGCGTGCTCCTGGTCCTCGTCCTGTGCGTGATCCTCTCGGAGATCGCCGAGGGCGGTATCGACTCCAAGGCCCTCGCCATGCTGGGGGTCCTGTCCGCCGTGAACGCGGCCCTGCGTCCGCTGGGCGCCGGAACCGCGGGCATCGAGACCGTCTTCTTCGTCCTGGTCCTGGCCGGCCGGGTCTACGGCCCCGGCTTCGGCTTCACCCTGGGCTGCACCTCCCTGTTCGCCTCGGCCCTCATCACCGGCGGGGTCGGGCCCTGGATGCCGTACCAGATGTTCGGCTGCGCCTTCGTCGGGATGCTCGCCGGTTTCCTTCCCCGGGCCTCGGGCCGCCGCGAGGTGCTGATGCTGGCCGTCTACGGGTCGCTGTCCGGCTATCTCTTCGGCTTCCTCCTCAACCTCTCCTTCTGGCCGTTCTCCCTGGACCCGAACAGCTCCATCGCCTACCTGCCCGGCCTGCCCTTCACCGAGCAGTGGCAGCGCTACATCGCCTTCGACATCGCCACGTCCCTCGGCTGGGACACCGGCCGGGCGGTCACCAATCTCGTGTGCATCCTGCTGGCGGGGCCGGCGGTGCTGACCACCTTCCGGCGAGCCGCGCGCAAGGCCCGCTTCCGCGCTCCCGTGCGCTTCGCCGAACCCCGGACGGCTGATTCCGAACCCCGCTGACCAGCGGTGTCCGTGGCACACGCTCCCGGTACTGGATTTACTAGGACGTCCAACTATATAGTCGCGAGCACAAGGCCCGCGGTGCAGGGAAGCCGGTGTGATTCCGGCACGGTCCCGCCACTGTGACCGGGGAGCACGCCGTCGAGCAGGACGCCACTGACGAGCAGGATGTCGGGAAGGCGGACGGCGTGCGCTGATCTGGGAGTCAGGATACCGGCCGCGGGATGTTCCGTGTTTTCCACGAGGATGGAGCTGACACGCATGGCACCGGTGTGTACCCACGACCCTGGTGAGCCCGCCGTCTGACGGGACTCCGGCCATACGCGATCTCGCGCCCCGGCATCCGTACGCCACTTGCGTGCGCGTGCGCGGACCGGCGTGCGCCATCCCCGGATCCCTCCTGACGAGAGCAGGCAGTCATGGTCCGCGAGCACGAACGCGCCTCCGTGCGCGAGTTGACCCACTTCGTCGGCGGCAAGCGCACCCCGGGCACCTCGGGGTCCTTCGGCGAGGTGTACGACCCCAACACCGGCGAGGTGCAGGCCCTGGTGCCCCTCGCGAACCGCGCCGAGACCGAGGCGGTCATCGCCGACGCGGTCCACGCGCAACGCGAGTGGGGCGAATGGAACCCGCAGCGCCGCGCCCGGGTCATGATGTGCTTCCTCCAGCTCGTCGAGCGGGAGAAGGACGCGCTGGCCCGGCTGCTGTCCGCCGAGCACGGCAAGACGATCGCCGACGCGCACGGCGACATCCAACGCGGGGTGGAGGTCGTCGAGTTCGCGGCGGGCATCCCGCACCTCCTCAAGGGCGAGTTCACCGACAACGCGGGCACCGGCATCGATGTCCACTCCCTGCGCGCCCCGCTCGGCGTGGTCGCCGGGGTCACCCCCTTCAACTTCCCGGCGATGATCCCCCTGTGGAAGGCGGCCCCCGCGCTGGCCTGCGGCAACGCCTTCATCCTCAAGCCGTCCGAACGGGACCCGTCCGTTCCGCTGCGGCTCGCCGAGCTGTTCCTGGAGGCGGGACTGCCGCCCGGCGTCCTCAACGTCGTCAACGGCGCCCGGGAGACCGTCGACACCCTCCTCGACGATCCCCGCGTGGCCGCCCTCGGCTTCGTCGGCTCCACCCCGGTCGCCGCGCACGTCTACGCCACCGCCGCCGCCCGCGGCAAGCGCGCCCAGTGCTTCGGCGGCGCCAAGAACCACATGATCGTGATGCCGGACGCCGATCTCGACCAGGCCGTGGATGCGCTGATCGGCGCCGGGTACGGCTCGGCGGGGGAGCGGTGCATGGCGATCTCCGTCGCCGTCCCGGTGGGGGAGGAGACCGCCGACGCCCTCGTGGCCCGGCTCAAGGAGCGCATCGCCGCGCTGCGGATCGGCCGCAGCGACGACCCCGAGGCCGACTTCGGCCCCCTGGTCGGCCGGGACGCCGTGGACCGGGTCCGCTCCTACGTCGACCTCGGGGTCGAGGAGGGCGCGGACCTCGTCGTGGACGGGCGGGACTTCGTCCTGGAAGGGCACGAGAACGGCTTCTTCGCCGGCGCCTCCCTCTTCGACCGGGTGACGCCCGCCATGCGCGTCTACCAGGAGGAGATCTTCGGCCCCGTGCTGTGTGTCGTACGTGCCGCCGACTACGAGGAGGCGCTGCGCCTGCCCAGCGAGCACACCTTCGGCAACGGCGTGGCGATCTTCACCCGGGACGGCGACACCGCACGCGACTTCACCCGGCGCGTGAACACCGGCATGGTCGGCGTCAACGTGCCCATCCCGGTGCCGGTCGCCTACCACACCTTCGGCGGCTGGAAGCGCTCCGGCTTCGGCGACCTCAACCAGCACGGCCCGGACGCGATCCGCTTTTACACGCGGACGAAGACGGTCACCTCCCGCTGGCCCGCCGGCCTGCGGGAGGGCGCGAGCTTCACGATCCCCACGATGGGCTGAGCGGCCATGAACAGCACCCTGCTCACCGAGGACCAGCAGGCCCTCGTCGAGACCACCCTGGACTTCGCCCAGGACCACCTCGCCCCGCACGCCCTGGACTGGGACCGTGACAAGCACTTCCCGGTGGACGTACTGCGTAAGGCGGCCGGGCTCGGCCTCGGCGGCGTCTACGTCCGCGAGGAGTCCGGCGGCAGCGGCCTCACCCGCTCCGACGGCGTCCTCGTCTTCGAGACCCTCGCCTCCGGCTGCCCGTCCCTCGCGGGCTACCTCTCCATCCATAACATGGTCGCCTGGATGATCGACCGCTACGGCGACGACGCCCAGCGCGAACGGTGGCTGCCGCGCCTGTGCGCCATGGAGGATCTCGCCAGCTACTGCCTGACCGAGCCGGGCGCCGGCTCCGACGCGGCGGCCCTCACCAGCAGGGCCGTACGGGACGGCGACGGCTGGGTACTCACCGGCGTGAAGCAGTTCATCTCCGGGGCCGGGACCTCCCAGCTGTACGTCGTCATGGCCCGCACCGGCACCGAAGGCGCCGACGGCGTGTCCGCGTTCGTCGTCGACAAGGACGACGCCGGCCTCTCCTTCGGACCGAACGAACGGAAGATGGGCTGGAACGCACAGCCCACCCGCCAGGTCGTCCTGGACGGCGTCCGCCTGCCCGCCGACCGGCTCCTCGGCCGCGAGGGCGAGGGCTTCCGCATCGCCATGAGCGGCCTCAACGGCGGCCGTCTCGGCATCGCCGCCTGCTCCCTGGGCGGCGCCCGCAGCGCGCTCGACCGCAGCCTGGCCCACCTCGCCGACCGCGAGGCGTTCGGGCAGCGGCTCCTGGACGCCCAGGCCCTGCGTTTCCGCCTGGCCGACATGGCGACCGAGCTCACCGCCGCACGCGCCCTGGTCCAGCAGGCAGCCCAGGCACTCGACCGGGGCGATCCGCAGGCGCCGTACCTGTGCGCGATGGCCAAGCGGTTCGCCACCGACACCGGCTACTCCGTCGCCGACCGCGCACTCCAACTGCACGGCGGATACGGCTACCTCAGCGAGTACGGCATCGAGAAGATTGTCCGTGACCTGCGCGTCCACCAGATCCTGGAAGGAACGAACGAGATCATGCGCGTCATCGTGGCCCGCGGCCTGACGGAGGCGTTCCGGTGAGCGACGTCCTGTTCCGCACGAGCGGCCGGGCCGCCCACATCGCTCTCAACCGCCCTCGGGCTCTGAACTCCCTCACCCACGACATGGTGCTCCGGATCGACGCGAAGCTCACGGAGTGGGAGCAGGATCCGGCCGTCGAGACCGTCGTCATCACCGGAGAGGGGGAGCGCGGCCTGTGCGCCGGCGGTGACATCCGCGCCATCCACGACGACGCCCGCGACGGGGACGGCAGCGCCTCGGCCGCCTTCTGGCGCGACGAGTACCGCCTCAATGCCCGCATCGCGCGTTACCCGAAGCCGTACGTCGCCGTCATGGACGGCATCGTCATGGGCGGCGGGGTCGGCGTGTCCGCGCACGGCAGCGTCCGGATCGTCACCGAACGGTCGAGGATCGCCATGCCGGAAACCGGTATCGGCTTCGTCCCCGACGTCGGCGGAACCCATCTGCTCGCCCTCGCACCGGGAGAGCTGGGCACGTATCTCGCGCTGACGGGCGGACAGATCGGAGCGGCCGACGCTCTGCTGTGCGGACTCGCCGACCAGTACATGCCCTCCGCCTCGCTCCGGTCCTTCGCCGACGACCTCGCCGAACTGCCGGTGCGCGAGGCCCTCCGGCGTCACGTTCAGGATCCGCCGCCGGGGGAACTCGCCGGCCACAGGAGCTGGATCGACGCCTGCTTCTCCGCCGACACCGTCGAGGAGATCGTCCAGCGGCTCCTCGCGCAGGGCGGCCCGGCCGCCAAGAAGACCGCCGAGACCCTCCTCCTCAAGTCCCCGACCGCGCTCAAGGTCACCCTGGCCGCCGTGCGCCGCGCCCGACGGCTCGGACCGCTGGAGCGCGTCCTCGACCAGGAGTACCGCGTCTCCCTGGCCTGTCTGCACGCCCCGGACCTGGTCGAGGGCGTCCGCGCCCAGGTCATCGACAAGGACCGGAACCCCCACTGGTCGCCCGCGACCCTCGTCGAGGTCACCGACGTGGACGTCGAGCGCTTCTTCGCGCCCCTCGGCGAGCGGGAACTCGGCCTAGCCGACGCAGCCGACACCACCGAGGAGGTGGCCTGGTGAGCCGGACCGTCGCATTCGTCGGACTCGGACACATGGGCGGCCCGATGGCCGCCAACCTGACGAAGGCCGGCCACCGGGTGCTCGGCCACGACCTGGTCCCCGCGGCCGTCGAGGCCGCCGCCCAGGCCGGTGTGGAGCCCGTCCCGTCCGCGGCCGAGGCCGTCGCCGCCGCCGACGTGGTCGTCAGCATGTTGCCCGCCGGACGCCACGTCCTGGGCCTCTACGACGACATCCTCACTGCGGCCCGCCCCGGCACCCTCTTCGTCGACTGCTCCACCATCGATGTCGTCGACGCGCGCACGGCCCATGATCGGGCCATCGCCGCCGGTATGCGGGCGCTGGACGCGCCCGTGTCCGGCGGTGTGGTCGGGGCGGAGGCCGCCACCCTGACCTTCATGGCCGGTGGTGGAGAGGGCGAGTTCGCCGAGGCGCGCCCTCTGCTGGAGGCCATGGGGAAGAAGGCCGTGCACTGCGGTGGCCCGGGCGCCGGCCAGGCCGCCAAGATCTGCAACAACATGATCCTCGGCGTCTCCATGATCGCCGTCAGCGAGGCGTTCGTCCTCGGCGAGAGCCTCGGCCTGTCCCATCAGGCGCTGTACGACGTGGCCTCCACCGCGTCCGGCCAGTGCTGGGCACTCAGCGTCAACTGCCCCGTCCCCGGCCCGGTGCCGACCAGCCCCGCCAACCGCGACTACCGGCCGGGCTTCGCCGCCTCCCTGATGGCCAAGGACCTGGGCCTGGCCGCCAACGCCGTCCGCGAGGGCGGCGTGCACGCGGAACTCGGCCTGCGCGCGGCCGAACTGTACGCGACATACGCCGAACGGGTCGGCGACGCGGAGGACTTCTCCGGCGTCGTACGCACCATCAGGGACCGGAGCGGAGAGACAGCCACATGACCACCGACTACGAGACGATCCTGGTCGAGCGCAAGGGACGCACCGCCCTCCTCACGCTCAACCGGCCGAAGGCCCTCAACGCCCTGAATCTCCAGGTGATGAACGAGGTCGTGGCCGCGACCGAGAGACTCGACCGGGACCCGGACTGCGGCTGCATCGTCGTCACCGGCTCGGCGAAGGCGTTCGCGGCCGGCGCCGACATCAAGGAAATGCAGCCGCAGGGGTACATGGACATGTACCTCACCGACTGGTTCGCCGCCTGGGACCGGCTGGGACAGTTGCGGACGCCGACCGTCGCGGCCGTGTCCGGGTACGCGCTCGGCGGTGGCTGCGAGCTGGCCATGCTGTGCGACATCCTGCTCGCCGCCGACACCGCCGTCTTCGGCCAGCCCGAGATCAAACTCGGGGTGATCCCGGGCATCGGCGGCTCCCAGCGGCTGACCCGCGCCGTGGGCAAGGCCAAGGCCATGGAACTGTGCCTCACGGGCCGCACCATGGACGCCGCCGAGGCGGAGCGGGCGGGGCTGGTATCCCGCGTCGTGCCGGCCGGTGAACTGCTCGGGGAGGCGATGGCGGTCGCCGAGACGGTGGCCGGCATGTCGCTGCCGGTCACCATGATGGCGAAGGAGGCCGTCGGCCGTGCCTTCGAGACGACGCTCACCGAGGGCGTCCGGTTCGAGCGGCGCCTCTTCCACGCGGTGTTCGCCACCGCCGACCAGAAGGAAGGCATGGCCGCCTTCGCCGACAAGCGGCCGCCCGTCTTCCGCCACCGCTGACCGATGCGGAACGCGACGGGCTCCGGAACCGATCCGGGGCCCGTCGCGTTCGACGGTATGACTACTGGAACGGGGAACGGAGGACGTGATGCCCAGACGTCCACAGCCGTCACGCATCACCGTGGGAGGAGTGGAAGCGGTCGCTCTCCCGGTTGCGGAGTACGAGCAACTCCTGGCGAGCCGAAGGCAGATGGGCGGTCAGAGCGCCCGCATCCGGAGCCTGAGCGAGAAGCTGCGAAGAACCGAGCAGCTTCTCGATGACCTGGAAGGACTGGTCGCGGCACCCGAGCCCGTCCGCGGAACCCTTCTGGGCGCCGGGGACTGCTCGGAGGCCGGACGGGCAGACGTCCCCGAGCACGGGACGGAGGCCGCGAAGGACGAGGCCGCCGCCCTGCGCCGAGCCGTCGCCGAGCTGTTGCGCCGCCACCGAGGTACGTCTTCCTGAGGGCTCGGCGCCCTCACGGCACCGCTGCCTGAGGTCTCGGCATGCGCACGGCACCGCTGCATGAGGGCCCCGGCGCCCTCACGGCGCCGTGCTCTCCACCGGATACGGCACGTAGGTCCGCCGGTCCGGATCGACGGCCAGCCGCCCGCCCGCCGGTGGCCGGGCCCGTTGCGCGCAGTCGCGGCGTTCGCAGATCCGGCAGCCGAGACCGATCGGGGTGGCGGCGCGCGGGTCGTCGAGAGCGATGCCCTCGGAGTAGACGAGGCGGTGGGCGTGGCGCAGCTCGCAGCCGAGCGCGACGGCGAACTCGGCGCGCGGTGCGTGATGGCCGAACCCGCCCCGGATGATGGTGCGGGCGACCCAGAAGTACCGCTTGCCGTCGGGCATCTCCGCGACCTGGGTGAGGATTCTGCCGGGCGAGGAGAACGCCTCGTACACGGTCCACAGCGGGCAGGTGCCGCCGAGCCGGGAGAAGTGGAAGTCGGTCGCGGACTGCCGCTTGGAGATGTTGCCGGCCCGGTCGACGCGAAGGAAGGAGAAGGGCACCCCTCGCCGTCCGGTGCGCTGAAGGGTGCTCAGGCGGTGGCAGACCGTCTCGAAGCCGACGCCGAAGCGGGCGGACAGCAGCTCGATGTCGTAGCGCACCTCTTCCGCCACCGTGAGGAAGGCGCCGTACGGCATGAGCAGCGCGCCGGCGAAGTAGTTCGCCAGCCCGATCCGGGCCAGCGCCGCCGACTCCGGCGAGGTCAGCCCCGTGGCACCCGTGACGAGCTGATCGAGGAGTGGCCCGTGCTCCAGCAGGGCGAGCTGCGTGGCGAGCTGGAAGGCGCGCTGGCCGTCGCTCAGCCAGGGGGAGAGGAACAGCAGCCCGGTCTCGCGGGCGAAGCGCCGCGCGTCACCGGCCCGCCCCGGTGCGGCCTGGACGACGCGGACCTGGTGGCGCTCGGCCAGCAGTGCCGTCAGCGGGTCCGCCGCCTTGCCCGGACGCAGGCCGAGTCTCTCGGCGGTCCGCTCGGCCTCGGTGTCGAGGGGCTCGAAGTGGTTGTGGTGGGCGTAGAAGAAGTCCCGCACCTCGTCGTGCGGCTCGGCGAGAGGCAGCAGCGCCTCCGTCGTCCCCGGAGCACCGAGGGCGGCGGCCTGCTCGACCGTGTCACGGTAGCGGCGGTGCAGGGCCACCAGGGCCCGTGCCACCTCGGGGTGGTCGCGCGCGGCCTCGGCGATCTCCTCGGGCGCGAGCGGCGGCACCCCGCACGCCTCGTCGGCCACCGCGGCCCGCAGGTCCGTGGCGAGCCGGTCCTCGTCGGCGTCGGAGAAGAACTCCGCGTCGACCCCGAAGACCTCCGCGATCCGCAGCAGCACGGAGGCGGTGAGCGGGCGCGTGCCCTGCTCGATCTGGTTGGCGTAACTGGTGGAAATGGCGAGGGCACGGGCCATGTCGACCTGGTTCATGCCGTGCTCACGGCGCAGCCGGCGCAGCTTCGCATGGGCGTAGACCTTACGGTCGGCCGCTTCTCGAGGCACGGCGCACATCCTTGTCGCAAGCCGGGAAAGGGGACGTTTCGAGAGCATTCCGGGAGCCCCTGCCTGCGAAGATAGCATTCGCCGTCTTCGCAGGATTCGCAGATTCGCAGCTCCGGGATGTACGGATTCCGCAGACTGGAAAGGTGGCACGGCCACCTCGCAGCGGGCACCGTCGATCACACCAGCACCGGCCTGACCGTCCGCACCCCACGAGGAGTCCCGTGATCGAGCACCACGTCCGTGTCCACCCCAGCGCCGACCGGCTGCCACGCGAGGAGCAGCTCGCCTGGAAGCTGGCCGCCGTGGCCACCGGCACCGACGACCTGGACACCGACAGCGCGGCCATGGCGGTCAACCGGGTGATCGACAACGCCTCCGTGGCCGTCGCGTCCCTGCTGCGCCGCCCGGTCGCCGTCGCCCGCGCCCAGGCCACCGCCCACCGCGCCACCGCCCCCGGTGCCTCCGTCTTCGGCAGCCGCGCCCGCGTCTCCCCGGAGTGGGCCGCCTGGGCGAACGGCACCGCGGTCCGCGAGCTGGACTTCCACGACACCTACCTGGCCGCCGACTACTCCCACCCCGGCGACAACATCCCGCCCCTGCTCGCCGTGGCCCAGCACACCGGCCGCCCCGGCGCCGACCTGCTGCGCGGAGTCATCGCCGCGTACGAGCTCCACGTCGCCCTGGTCAAGGGCATCTGCCTGCACGAACACCGCATCGACCACGTGGCCCACCTCAGCGCCGCCACCGCGGGCGGCCTGGGAGCGATGCTGCGGCTGCCGACCGAGACGGTCTACCAGGCCATCCAGCAGGCCGTGCACACCACCACCGCCACCCGGCAGTCCCGCAAGGGCGAGATCTCCAGCTGGAAGGCGTACGCCCCCGCCTTCGCCGGCAAGGCCGCCATCGAGGCCGTCGACCGCGCGATGCGGGGCGAGACGTCCCCCTCGCCGATCTACGAGGGCGAGGACGGGGTCCTCGCCTGGATGCTGAACGGTCCGGAGTCGGACTACACAGTCCTCCTGCCCGAGCCCGGGGAGGCGCGTCGCGCCATCCTCGACACCTACACCAAGGAGCACTCCGCCGAGTACCAGGCGCAGGCGATCATCGACCTCGCCCGGCGGCTGCGGGAGAAGGCCGGACCGCTGCGGAACGTGCGCTCGATCGTCCTGCGCACCAGCCACCACACCCACCACGTGATCGGCTCGGGTGCGAACGATCCGCAGAAGTACGACCCATCGGCCAGCCGGGAGACGCTCGACCACTCGGTGCCGTACATCTTCGCCGTCGCGCTGGAGGACGGGACCTGGCACCACGAGCGTTCCTACGCCCCCGAGCGCGCGCGGCGCCCGGAGACCGTCGAACTGTGGCGGAAAATCACGACGGTCGAGGACCCGGAGTGGACCCGCCGCTACCACGACCCCGACCCGGACCGCCGCGCCTTCGGCGGACGCGCCGTGATCACCCTCGACGACGGCTCGGTGATCGAGGACGAACTCGCCGTCGCCGACGCCCACCCGGCCGGCGCCCGTCCCTTCGACCGCACCGGCTACGTCGGCAAGTTCCGCACGCTCGCCGAGGGCGTCGTCACCGAGTCCGCGCAGAAGGCGTTCCTGGACACCGCCGCCCGCCTCGCGGAGCTGTCGGCGGCCGATCTGGACGGCCTCTTCCCGGCCGTCGACACCGACGCCGTCGCCGCGTACGACGCGAGCCTGCCGAAGGGACTGTTCTGATGGCGCTGCACACCCGGACCACACCCGCCGAGCGCCGCCGGACCTTCCGCGAGCAACTGGCCTCGGGCCGGCTGCTGCGCATGCCGGGCGCCATCAATCCGCTGTCCGCCCGCCTGATCCAGGAGACCGGCTTCGACGCCGTCTACCTGTCCGGCGCGGTGCTGGCCGCCGACCTCGGTCTGCCCGACATCGGCCTGACCACCTCCACCGAGATCGCGGCCCGTGCCCAGCAGACGACCCGCGTCACCGACCTGCCCGTCCTCATCGACGCCGACACCGGCTTCGGTGAACCCATGAACGCGGCCCGCACCGTCCAGCTCCTGGAGGACGCCGGCCTGGCCGGGCTGCACCTGGAGGACCAGGTCAACCCCAAGCGCTGCGGCCACCTGGACGGCAAGACGATCACGCCCCGGGAGGAGATGGTCCGCCGGATCCGGGGCGCCGTCGACGCCCGCCGGGACCCGGACTTCCTGCTGATGGCCCGCACCGACGCCCGCTCGGTCGAGGGCCTGGACGCCGCGATCGACCGGGCCAGGGCGTACGTCGACGCCGGCGCGGACGCGATCTTCCCCGAAGCCCTCGCCGACGTCTCCGAGTACGAGGCGTTCCGCAAGGCCGTCGACGTTCCGCTGCTCGCCAACCTCACCGAGTTCGGCAAGACGCCTCTCCTCGACACGGCCACCCTGAAGAACCTCGGCTACAACATCGCCCTGTACCCCGTCACCCTGCTGCGCCTCGCGATGGGGGCGGTCGAGGACGGGCTGCGCACCATCGCCGCAGAGGGCACCCAGGAGTCCCTGCTGCCGCGCATGCAGACCCGCTCCCGTCTGTACGAACTCCTCGGCTACGAGGAGTACTCGGCCTTCGACTCGGCCGTCTTTGACTTCACCCTCCCGCCCGGCAACTGACCCGGCACCTGACCCACGAAGGCAGGCACCCCATGACCACCACCGCGCCCGGGATCCACCGCGGTCTCGCCGGTGTCGTCGTCGACACCACCGAGATCTCCACCGTCATCCAGGACACCAACTCCCTCACCTACCGCGGCTATCCCGTCCAGGACCTCGCGGCCCGCCGCTCCTTCGAGGAGGTCGCCCACCTGCTCTGGTACGGCGAACTCCCCGACGAGGAGCAGCTCCGCGACTTCCAGGCCCGTGAACGCGCCCTGCGCCCCCTGGACCGCACCACACTGGAACTGCTCACCCGGCTGCCCGAGACGTGCCACCCCATGGACGTCCTGCGCACCGCCGTCAGCTTCTTCGGCGCCGAGGACCCCACCGAGGACGACGGCAGCCTCGCCGCCAACCGCGCCAAGTCCCTCACCCTGCTCGCGAAGCTGCCCACGGTCGTGGCCGCCGACCAGCGCCGCCGCCGTGGCCTCGCCCCGATCCCGCCCGACCCGTCCCTCGGGTACGCCGAGAACTTCTTCCACATGTGCTTCGGCAGCGTGCCCGACCCGGACGTGGTCCGCTGCTTCGAAATCTCCCTGACGCTGTACGCCGAACACAGCTTCAACGCCTCGACGTTCACCGCCCGCGTCGTCACCTCCACCCTCTCCGACCTCTACAGCGCGGTCACCGCCGCGATCGGCGCCCTCAAGGGACCGCTGCACGGCGGCGCCAACGAGGCCGTGATGCACATGCTGCTGGAGATCGGCGATCCGCAGCGGGCCGAGACGTGGTTGGACGAGGCACTGGCGACCAAGCGGAAGATCATGGGGTTCGGCCACCGTGTCTACAAGCACGGCGACTCCCGCGTCCCGATCATGCAGGACGCCCTGGACCGGCTGGTGGCGCGGGCCGCCGACCCCGAGGTGACCCGGCTCGCCACCCTCCACGCCGCCCTGCGCCACGCCATGGTCAACCGCAAGGGCATCCACCCGAACCTGGACTACCCGGCCGGCCTCGCCTACCACCTCATGGGCTTCGACATCCCGGTCTTCACGCCGATCTTCGTGATGAGCCGCATCACCGGCTGGACGGCGCACATCACCGAGCAGCTCGCCCACAACGCGCTGATCCGCCCGCTGGCCTCGTACGACGGCCCGGGCCAGCGGGCGGTGCCGGGCGCGGCGTGAGCACCCGTCAGACGGAGGCCGCACAGCTGTCGTCCGAGGCGGCCGGCACCTCCTCGGTGTCCGCCCCCGGACGCAGCACCTGAGCGGCGTCCAGAAGCGTCTCGACCACCTCGTCCAGGTCGAGACGCCTCTCGACGGAGTGCAGCTGCGGCAGGCCGGCGCGGGTGCTGACCCGCGGAGGTGCGAGCAGGCTGCAGCAGTCCTCGTCGGGCAGGACCGAGATCCCGGCGGTGCCGCCGTTGAAGTGAACGAAGTCGCAGGCCAGTCCGCGTCTCATGGCGCGGTGTGCGGCCACCGGTGAGTCGTAGCCGCCGGACAGCAGAACCAGCGCCCGGCCGCTGGAGCCGACGGGCAGCCCGGTCAGGCCCGGGAGGCGTGCGCGGGACACGTACGTCTCCTTGCGGTCGATCTCCACCGCCAGTACGACATCGGGCCGGGCCAGGTTCACACGCAGGCCGGGAACCCGGGCCAGGACCCTGGCCCCGACGTGCGCGTCCACCTGGGACGAGGTCAGCGGGAACTGCTTGTCCCGCCGTCTGGTCCGCACGGAGAACGTGGCCCTGTGCGGGACGTCGGCCAGCGCGTCCACGGCCGCCGCCGTGATGGCCTCCAGCTCGCTGGGCACCCGCACGGCCGGCTCCACCGAGTTGAAGCCGATCACCCTGCGCGCCCGCTCCAGCAGAGCCTCCTGGGGCACCTGGCCGCCCAGTACGGTCACGTTCTGCGCGGTCTTGATCCACGTCGAACCGCCGATTCCGCGCAGTGCGAGCCGCAGGTTGTCGTGCAGCCGCTCGGTGAAGAGGTGGCGGTTGCGGCCCTTGAGGAAGATCTCGCCGTGCTTGAGCAGCACACACGAGCCCTGACGGTCGGGCGCGCCACGGGGAGCGGGCACACTGGGTGTGTCGGACACGGCAACCTCTCAGAAGTCCCAGTCGTCGTCGGCGGTGTCCTCCGCCTTGCCCATGACGTACGAGGAGCCGGACCCGGAGAAGAAGTCGTGGTTCTCGTCCGCGCCGGGCGAGAGCGCCGCGAGGATCTCCGGGTTCACCTCGGTCTCCTCCGCGTCGAAGCGGGCCGGGTAACCGAGGTTCATCAGGGCCTTGTTGGCGTTGTACCGGACGAAGACCGCCACGTCGTCCATGAGCCCGAGCGGCTCGTACAGCTCGCCGGAGTACTGGAGCTCCAGCTGGTACAGCTTCTCCAGCAGGTCGTACGTGAACGTCCGCATCTCCTCCTGCCCGGCGGCGTCGAGCTTCTCGAGACCGCGCTGGTACTTGTAGCCGGAGTAGTAGCCGTGCACGGCCTTGTCGCGCAGGATCAGCCGGATCATGTCGGCGGTGTTGGTGAGCAGGGCGTGGGTGGAGAAGTGCAGCGGGAGGTAGAAGCCCGCGTACAGCAGCAGCGAGGACAGGAGGGTGGAGGCGACCTTCCGCTTCAGCGGGTCGTCGCCGTAGTAGTACTCCAGGACCGTCTTGCAGCGCTGCTGGAGGACGTCGTTGTCCACGGCCCAGCGGTAGGCGTCGTCGATCTCCGGGGTCGTGGAGAGCGTCGAGAAGACCGAGGAGTAGCTGCGGGCGTGCACGGCCTGCATGAAGGCGATGTTGGTGTAGACGGCCTCCTCGTGCTCGGTGCGGGCGTCCTGGATCTGGACGATCTCGCCGACCGTGGCCTGCACGGTGTCGAGCATGGTCAGGCCGGTGAACACCCGCATCGTGAGCGTGCGCTCCTCGGCGGTGAGCTTCTGCTGCCAGTCCTTGAGGTCGTTGGACAGCGGGACCTTCTCGGGCAGCCAGAAGTTGGCGGTGAGCCGGTTCCAGACCTCCAGGTCCTTCTCGTCGGTGACGCGGTTCCAGTTGACCGGCCGGAGCCGGGCGGCCGGGTCGTGGCGGTAGGAGGGCGGCGTGACCGACAGCTCGGTCGGTGCAGGGGGAGTCGTGGTCATGGTGCGTGCTTCCAGAAGGTGGGGGAGGGCGGGGTCACAGGGTGCAGGACAGGCAGTTCTCGATCTCGGTGCCTTCGAGGGCCTCCTGGCGCAGCCGGATGTAGTAGAGGGTCTTGATGCCCTTGCGCCAGGCGTGGATCTGCGCTTTGTTCAGGTCGCGGGTGGTGGCGGTGTCCCGGAAGAAGAGGGTGCAGCTCAGGCCCTGGTCGACGTGCTGGGTGGCCGCCGCGTAGGTGTCGATGATCTTCTCGTAGCCGATCTCGTACGCGTCCTGGAAGTACTCCAGGTTGTCGTTGTCCATGTGCGGCGCCGGGTAGTAGACGCGGCCGAGCTTGCCCTCCTTGCGGATCTCCACCTTGGAGGCGATCGGGTGGATGGAGGCGGTCGAGTCGTTGATGTAGCTGATGGAGCCGGTGGGCGGTACGGCCTGGAGGTACTGGTTGTAGATGCCGTGCTCCCGCACGGACTCCTTCAGCTCGCGCCAGTCGGCCTGCGTGGGCAGGGCGATCCCCGCATCGGCGAACAGCTTCCGTACCCGCTCGGTGGCCGGCTCCCAGACCCGCTCGGTGTACTTGTCGAAGTACGAGCCGTCCGCGTACGCCGTGTTCTCGAAGCCGTCGAAGGCGGTGCCGCGCTCGATCGCGATCCGGTTCGACGCGCGCAGGGCGTGGAAGGCGACCGCGTAGAAGTACATGTCGGTGAAGTCGACGCCCTCCTCGCTGCCGTAGTGGATGCGCTGCGAGGCGAGGTAGCCGTGCAGGTTCATCTGGCCGAGGCCGATGGAGTGGGACAGGTCGTTGCCGTGCGCGACGGAGGGCACGGCGTCGATGTTCGACTGGTCGGAGACGGAGGTGAGTCCGCGCACCGCCGTCTCGACCGTCGCGCCGAGGTCGGGGGAGGCCATCGCGGCGGCGATGTTCAGTGAGCCGAGGTTGCAGGAGATGTCCCGGCCGACCGTCTCGTAGCCGAGCGAGACGTCGTAGGTGCTGGGGGTGTTGACCTGGAGGATCTCCGAGCACAGGTTGGACATGTTGATCCAGCCCGGGATCGGGTTGGCCCGGTTCACCGTGTCCTCGAACAGCAGGTACGGGTAGCCGGACTCGAACTGCAGCTCCGCGACGGTCTTGAAGAACTCGCGGGCACTGAGCGTGGTCTTGCGGATGCGCGGGTTGGCGACCATCTCGTCGTAGTGCTCGCTCACCGACAGGTCGGCCAGCGGCCTGCCGTACTCGCGCTCCACGTCGTAGGGCGAGAACAGGTGCATGTCCTCGCTGCGCTTGGCGAGCTCGAAGGTGATGTCCGGGACGACCACGCCCAGCGACAGGGTCTTGATGCGGATCTTCTCGTCCGCGTTCTCCCGCTTGGTGTCCAGGAACCGCATGATGTCCGGGTGGTGGGCGTGCAGGTACACCGCGCCCGCTCCCTGCCGCGCGCCGAGCTGGTTGGCGTAGGAGAAGGAGTCCTCGAGGAGCTTCATCACCGGGACGACACCGGAGGACTGGTTCTCGATCTTCTTGATCGGCGCCCCCTGCTCGCGCAGGTTCGTCAGCAGGAGCGCCACGCCGCCGCCGCGTTTGGAGAGCTGGAGCGCGGAGTTGATGCCGCGTCCGATGGACTCCAGGTTGTCCTCGACGCGCAGCAGGAAGCAGGAGACCAGTTCGCCGCGCTGGGCCTTGCCGGCGTTGAGGAAGGTCGGGGTGGCCGGCTGGAATCGGCCGGTCATCATCTCGTCGACGAGCCGCGAGGCGAGGGTTTCGTCGCCGGCACCCAGGAACAGGGCGGTGGCGACGACTCGGTCCTCGTAGCGCTCCAGGTATCGGGAACCGTCGAAGGTCTTGAGCGTGTACGACGTGTAGTACTTGAACGCCCCGAGGAAGGTGCGGAAGCGGTGCTCGTGCGCGTACGCCTGCCGGTAGAGGTCCTCCAGGAACTCCCAGCGGTAGCGCCGGATCGGGGCTTCCTCGTAGTAGTCGTTCGCGATCAGGTAGTCGATCTTCTCCTTGAGTGACCCGAACTCCACGGTGTTCGGGTTCACGTGCTGGAGGAAGTACTGCCGTACGGCTTCGCGGTCCTGGCCGAACTGGATGTTGCCGTCGCAGTCGTACATGTTCAGCATGGCGTTCAGCGCGTGGTAGTCCTTGCGCGTGCCGACCGACTCGCGCTGCGCCGCGGGGGCCGTGACCGCCGTGGTGAGGGTGCTCATGCCGCCTGCCGCTCCGTCGTCCGCCTGGTTGACGAGTGTCGTGTCCAAAATTCCTGCAGCCCTTCCCTCACGGCGCGGACGTCGCGGTCCGTGCCCAGCAGTTCGAATCGGTACAGCTCCGGGACCCGGCACTTCGCCGAGATCACCCGGCCGGCCAGGCAGTAGTCGGCGCCGAAGTTGGTGTTGCCGGAGGCGATGACTCCGCGCAGCAGCAGCCGGTTGGCCTCGACGTTGAGAAAGCGGATCACCTGCTTGGGCACCGCGCCCGCGCGTTCACCACCGCCGTAGGTCGGCGTGATCAGCACATACGGATCGGTCACCTGTGGCATGCCCTCGCGACGCGGGTGCAGGGGGATGCGCGTGGCCGGCAGGGCCAGCTTCTCCACGAAGCGCCTGGTGTTCTCCGAGACGCTGGAGAAATACACGAGACCGCTCATCGGCCGCCGTCTCCTCTCGTTCGTTCCCGTCCGTGCCCGAGGACCGGGAGGGGAGGAGCGGCGCGGGACGTGCGGCGGGACACCGGGTGGCGGAGTAAACCTATGCGCCTCGCCCGGGGCCGTGCGTCTGCCACCTGGCCCTCCCTCGGGGCCTCGGAGCGCGCACACCGCTGTCCGGCGTGCGCACCGGTGGCAGGTCTTCGGACTCGCGGGCGTGTCTCGTGCGTACGAGACCCCTACTGGCCGTCGCTTCCCGGGCCCGGCATCCGGACCCAGTGCCTGTGACGGCGGTCGTTCCCACTCACCGCTGCGGGGCAGTCCCGGTCTTTCACCGGGTTCCCTCTTGCGACGCCGAACACAGCAGTGCCCGGCGAACCACCAGCACCGCCAACACTACATCTAGAACCGGGTGGGTGTGCACACCCCAGATGTTGTGTCGTGATGAGGAATTAGGTATACCTAAGTTCGAGTACGGTCGGACGAGTGCCGACCTTTCGGAGCCCGCCCTGACCCGACGACGCCGCGTACGTGCCGGGCCCGTCGGCGCATCTCCGCGATCAGGGGCGACGAGGTCTCGCGTGACCCGTCCGTGTCTGCGGTGTCGAGTGCCTCGGCCACGGTGTCCAGGAACTCGCTCAGGTCGGTCAGGGTGTCGCGCAGCATGCGCAGCTTGGCGGTCTGGCTGCCGAGCTGTCTGCGCATGGCCAGCAGGCTTTCGAACTGCTTCTCGGGCACGGCGATCATGGGTTTGCCGTCCACGACGACCTGCCGCGGTTTGCCGGGCACTGAGGGTCCGCCTTCCTGCCTTGGTTGTGGCGGTGCTCTCGGAAGGGCCGGGGCGCCTGTGGCGTCCCGGCCCACTGCCTTCTCCGGTCAGGAGGCGGGCAGTTCGCTCCGGACGGTGCGGGCGGCGGCGACCAGGTTCTCCAGCGAGGCCCGGGTCTCGGGCCAGGCGCGGGTCTTCAAGCCGCAGTCGGGGTTGACCCACAGCCGCTCGGCCGGGATCGCCTTGAGGCCGGTGCGCAGCAGGTCAGCGGCCTCGTCGGCGCTCGGGACGCGCGGGGAGTGGATGTCGTAGACACCGGGTCCGGCCTCGCGAGGGTAGCCGTGGGCGGCGAGTTCCCGGGCTACCTGCATGTGGGAGCGGGCGGCCTCCAGGCTGATGACGTCGGCGTCGAGGTCGTCGATCGCCTGCACGATGTCGCCGAACTCGGCGTAGCACATGTGGGTGTGGATCTGGGTGTCCGGACGCACCCCGCTCGTGCTGAGCCGGAACGCCTCGGTCGCCCACGCCAGATAGGCATCCCGGTCGGCCGCCCGTAGCGGCAGGGTCTCGCGCAGCGCGGGCTCGTCCACCTGGATGACCGAGGTGCCGGCCGCCTCCAGGTCGTTCACCTCGTCGCGCAGAGCCAGGGCGACCTGGCGGGCGGTGTCGCCGAGGGGCTGGTCGTCCCGGACGAAGGACCAGGCCAGCATGGTGACCGGTCCGGTGAGCATGCCCTTGACGGGCCGGTCGCTGAGCGACTGGGCGTACGCGGTCCAGCGGACGGTCATCGGCTCGGGGCGGGAGATGTCGCCGGCCAGGATCGGCGGGCGGACGTACCGGGTGCCGTAGGACTGGACCCAGCCGTGCTGGGTGGCCAGGTAACCGGTGAGCTGTTCGGCGAAGTACTGGACCATGTCGTTGCGTTCGGGCTCGCCGTGCACCAGGACGTCGATGCCGGTCTTCTCCTGGAAGGAGATGACTTCCTGGATCTCTGCCTTGATGCGCTCCTCGTACCCGGCGGTGTCGATGCGCCCGGCACGCAGGTCGGCGCGGGCGGTGCGCAGTTCGCCGGTCTGCGGGAAGGAGCCGATGGTGGTCGTGGGCAGCAGGGGCAGCCTGAGGTGGGCGCGCTGGGCGGCGGTCCGTTCGGCGTATGGCTGGGAGCGGCGGGCGTCGGCGTCCGTCACGGCCGCGGCGCGGGCCCGCACCGAGGGGTTGCGGGTGATCGGCGAGCTCGCGCGGGAGGCGAGGTCGGCGCGGTTGGCGGAGAGTTCGCCGGTGATGGCGTCGGTGCCCTGGGCGAGGCCCTTGGCGAGGGTGACGACCTCGGCGGTCTTCTGCTGGGCGAAGGCCAGCCAGCGCAGGATCTGCGGGTCGACGTCCTTCTCCGCGGACGCGTCCAGGGGGACGTGCAGGAGGGAGCAGGAGGCGGCGACGTCGACGCGGTCGGCGAGGCCGAGGAGGGTTCCGAGGGTGGACAGCGACTTCTGCAGGTCGTTGATCCAGATGTTGCGGCCGTTGACGACACCGGCGACCAGGCGCTTGCCGTGCAGCCCGCCGACGGCCGCGAGGGCGTCCAGGTTGGCGGCCGCGACGTCGGTGAAGTCGAGCGCGAGTCCCTCGACCGGGGCCTGCGCCAGGATCGGCAGTGCGTCCCCGAGCCGGTCGAAGTAGGAGGCCACGAGCAGCTTGGGCCGGTCGGTGAGAGCACCGAGGTCGCGGTAGGCGCGCTCGGCGGCGTTCAGCTCGGCCGGGGTGCGGTCCTGCACGAGGCCGGGTTCATCGAGTTGCACCCACTCTGCGCCGGCCGCGCGCAGGTCGGCGAGCACTTCCGCGTAGACGGGCAGCAGCCGGTCCAGGAGGGTCAGCGGCTCGAAGTCGGCGGGTACGCCCGGGGCGGGCTTGGCCAGCAGAAGATACGTCACGGGGCCGACCAGCACGGGCCGGGCGGTGAGTCCCTGGGCGAGAGCTTCCTTCAGCTCGCCGACCTGCTTGCCGGAGTCGGCCGTGAAGACGGTGTCGGGACCCAGCTCGGGGACCAGGTAGTGGTAGTTGGTGTCGAACCACTTGGTCATCTCCAGCGGAGCGACATCTTGGGTACCGCGCGCCATCGCGAAGTAGCCGTCCGTCGCGTCGGCCTCGACCGCGGCGCGATGCCGCTCGGGGATCGCGCCGACCATGACGGTGGTGTCGAGGACGTGGTCGTAGTACGAGAAGTCACCGGTGGGCACCTCGTGGACGCCGGCGTCGGCGAGCCGCTGCCGGTTGTTCCGGCGGAGTTCGGCGGCGGTGGCGTGGAGGGCGTCGGCGGTGACGCGGCCCTTCCAGTAGCCTTCGATCGCCTTCTTCAGTTCCCGGTTCGGGCCCTGGCGGGGGTAGCCGTACACGGTGGCCCGTGCTGCCGCGGCTGCGGACTTCGCTGTCACGGAGATCTCCTTCGCGAGATGAATCCCTGAGATCCCGGAGACGGGACGAGAGCGCGAAGGGTGTGACGGACCGGACGGACCCGACCCCGCGCGGCACTGGCGCGGTCGTTCCGTCTGGTGTGTTCGCCGACCCGCCCTCGAGGTCACCGGGATGTCCGCGCACGGATCGGTCCGCGCGCGGGCAGTTGGCAGGTCTTCGGACTCGCGGGCACGTTCTCCTGCCGGAGGACACCTACTGGCCGTCGCTTCCCAGGTCCGGTACGTCGGACCCAGTGCGTGTGACGGCGGTCGTTCCCGCTCACCGCTGCGGGGCAGTCCCGGATTCCCACCGGGTTCCCTCTTGCGACTCCCCGCCTGGCGGGCGGGGCGAACCAGCTGCTGCCGTCAGCTTACGGGGTGGCCCCGCGAAGGGAAGAGCGCCGTCCACCATGCGGGAGGCGGCGCGAGGCGTGCGGAGGGTGGCGACGGCGAGGGGCGGTGAGCGCCGCACTCGCGCTCACCGCACCTTCCCGTCGTGCCGCAGGGACCCTCACCCCTGTGGCGCCGCGGGCCCCTCGGCCCACGTCGTACCAGGCCCTCAGCCCTGGTCGTAGGTGTGGAACCCCCGGCCGGTCTTGCGGCCCAGCAGTCCCGCCTCCACCATCCGCTGGAGCAGCGGAGGCGGAGCGTAGAGGGGTTCGCGGAACTCGTCGTAGAGGGACTCGGCGATGGACGCCACGGTGTCCAGACCGATGAGGTCGGCCAGTTTCAGTGGGCCCATCGGGTGGGCGCAGCCCAGTTCCATGCCCGCGTCGATGTCGGCGGCGGTGGCGAAGCCGGACTCCGCCATCCGCACGGCCGAGAGCAGGTAGGGGACGAGCAGCGCGTTCACGACGAAGCCGGCCCGGTCCTTCGAGCGGACGACCGTCTTGCCGAGCGTGCGGGCCGCGAAGTCCTCCACCAGGGCGGTCGTCCCGGCCGACGTGTGCAGCGAGGTGACCACCTCGACCAGGGGCAGGACGGGAGCGGGGTTGAAGAAGTGCAGGCCGACGACCCGGTCCGCCCGGGAGGTGGCCATACCGAGCCGCATGACGGGCAGGGATGAGGTGTTGGTGGCGAGGACGGCTGCGGGGTCTTCGACGATCTTGTCCAGGGCGGCGAAGACCTCGGTCTTGACGTCCGGGTTCTCGACGACGGCCTCGACGACGAGCTGCCGGTCGGCGAGATCCTCCAGGTTACCGGTGAAGACGAGCCGGGCACGGGCGTCGTCGGCGGCCTCGCGGCTCAGCTTGGAGCGTCGTACGGCACGGTCCAGGGAGGCGGCGATCCGGTCCCGTGCCGCGCGGGCTGCGACCGCGTCCACCTCGCAGACCACGGTGTCCAGCCCCGCTCGCGCGCAGACCTCGGCGATCCCCGCGCCCATCTGGCCGCCACCGACCACGCCGACGCGCGTGACGCTCGCGCTCACGCCTGCACCTCCGTGCGGCGCACGAGGTGGCGGGTGTAGGCGCCTGGGGTGAAGAACAGCGGCAACTCGTGTCGCAACGCCGTCTGCTCGAAGAGCGCGCGCACGTCTTCGACGGACGTGTACGGGTACTCGGCGCCGAGCGCCGTGATCTCGTCGTCGAGGATCTGTTCCACGGTCTCGCGGTCGACGACCCGGTGCCGCAGCCACTGCCAGATCTGCACCCGGGCGATCTCGGCGGTGGCCGCGTCCTCCATCAGCCCGTCGAGGGCGACCGCGCCCTGCCCGCGCAGCCAGGCTGCGTAGTAGCGCAGCGCGACGGCGATGTTGGTGCGCACGCCGTCCATGGTGGGCGGGCCGCTGATCCGGCGCACGGACAGCAGGTCGGCCGGGGTCACCTCGACCTCGTCGCGGGTGCGGTCGAGCTGGTGGGGCCGCGCCCCCAGGACACCGTCGAACACCTCGCGGCAGACGGGGACGAGTGCCGGATGCGCGACCCAGGAGCCGTCGAAGCCGTCCTCGGCCTCGCGCTCCTTGTCCAGGCGCACCTTGGCGAGCGCCGCCTCGTTCGCGGAGGCGTCCTTGACGGGGACCTGAGCGGCCATGCCGCCGATGGCGTGGGCGCCGCGCCGGTGGCAGGTGCGGACGAGAAGCTCGGTGTACGCCCGCATGAAGGGGGCTGTCATCGTCACCTTGGCGCGGTCGGGCAGGAGGAAGTCGGTGCGGTGGCCGAAGGTCTTGATGACGCTGAACAGATAGTCCCACCGGCCCGCGTTCAGTCCCGCGCTGTGCTCGCGGAGTTCGTGGAGGATCTCCTCCATCTCGAACGCGGCGGTGATCGTCTCGATGAGCACGGTGGCGCGGATCGTGCCGCGCGGGATGTCGAGCAGGTCCTGGGCGAGGAGGAAGACGTCGTTCCACAGCCGGGCCTCGTACCTGTTCTCCAGCTTCGGCAGGTAGAAGTACGGGCCGTGTCCGGCGTCGATCTGCCGCTGGGCGCAGTGGAAGAAGTACAGCCCGAAGTCGACGAGCGCGGCGGGGACCGGGCGGCCCTCGTACTCCAGGTGTTCCTCGTCCAGGTGCCAGCCGCGCGGCCGGACCATGATGGTGGCGAGCCGGTCGCCGAGCCGGTACTCCTTGCCCTCGGGCGTGGTGAAGTCGAGCCGGCGTTCGACGGCGTCCAGGAGGGTGAGCTGCCCGCCGACGACGTTGTCCCACAGCGGTGCGGTGGCGTCCTCGAAGTCCGCCATCCAGACCTGGGCGCCGGAGTTGAGCGCGTTGACGGCCATACGGCGCTCCGGAGGCCCGGTGATCTCCACCCGCCGGTCGGTCAGGCCGGGCGCGGGCGACGCGACCTGCCAGCCGTCGTCCGCCCTGACCGCGGCGGTGACCATCGGGAAGTCGAGGGGCGAGCCCGACGCCAGTCGCAGCGCCTGCCGGCGGCGTTCCTTCATCAGGTCCCGCCGACGCGGCGCGAACGCCTCGACGAGCCTGCCGACGAAGTCCAGGGCGGCGGGGGTGAGGATCTCGTCGTGCCGGTGGCCGGGCGCGGCGAGGACACGGAGCTGCTGGGTGGGTGCGGTGACGGTCATTGGGCTCTCCTGAGAGGTGGGGCGGAGGGGGACGGGGACGGTTCGTCCCCCTCCGCCGGCGGGGCCGGCCGGACGCGTGGTGTCCGGCTCGGTGGCCTAGTGGAACTGCTCTTCCTCCGTGGACCCGGCCAACGCGGTCGTGGAGGAGGCCGGGTTGACGGCGGTGGAGACAAGATCGAAGTAGCCGGTGCCGACCTCGCGCTGGTGCTTGACGGCGGTGAAGCCCTGGGCCTGCGCGGCGAACTCCTTCTCCTGGAGATCCACGTAGGCTGTCATGCCGTGCTCGGCGTAACCACGCGCCAGGTCGAACATGCCGTGGTTGAGGGAGTGGAAGCCGGCCAGGGTGATGAACTGGAACTTGTAGCCCATGGCTCCGAGTTCACGCTGGAACTTGGCGATCTGGTCGTCGTCCAGCGCAGCCTTCCAGTTGAAGGACGGCGAGCAGTTGTACGCGAGCATCTGGTCCGGGTACCGCGCGTGGATCGCCTCGGCGAACTCGCGTGCCTGCGCGAGGTCCGGGGTGCCGGTCTCCACCCAGATCAGGTCGGCGTACGGGGCGTAGGCCAGACCGCGGGCGATGACCGGGGCCATCCCGTTCCGCACTCGGTAGAAGCCCTCCGCCGTGCGCTCGCCGGTGACGAACTCGGCGTCGCGCTCGTCGACGTCACTGGTGAGGAGATTGGCGGCGAGGGCGTCGGTGCGGGCGATGACGACGGTCGGTGTGTCGGCGATGTCGGCGGCCAGGCGGGCCGCGTTGAGGGTGCGGATGTGCTGCGAGGTCGGCACCAGAACCTTGCCGCCGAGGTGGCCGCACTTCTTCTCGGAGGCGAGCTGGTCCTCGTAGTGGATGCCGGCCGCGCCCGCCGCGATCATCGCCTTGGTCAGCTCGAAGGCGTTCAGCGGGCCACCGAACCCGGCCTCCGCGTCGGCCACGATCGGCGCGAGCCAGTCCGTGGTGTCCCCGGCGTCCTCGGCGGTGGCGATCTGGTCGGCGCGCAGCAGCGCGTTGTTGATGCGGCGCACCACCTGCGGCACCGAGTTGGCGGGGTAGAGGCTCTGGTCGGGGTAGGTGTGCCCGGCCTGGTTGGCGTCGGCGGCGACCTGCCAGCCGGACAGGTAGATCGCCTGGAGCCCGGCCTTCACCTGCTGCACCGCCTGGCCGCCGGTCAGAGCGCCGAGCGCGTGGACGTAGTCGAGCTCGTGCAGCTGCCGCCACAGCCGCTCGGCACCGCGTCGGGCCAGGGTGGCCTCCTCGCGGACGCTGCCGGACAGCCGGACCACGTCCTCCGCGCTGTAGGTGCGCTCGATGCCCTGCCAGCGCGGGTCGGTGGCCCAACGCCGTGCCAGTTCCTCGGCCGCCTGCGTGCTCGTCCTCGCGTCCGCCATGACTGTCTCCGTCTCCTTGGTCTGTACTGGTTGCCAATCCCGCCCCGTCCGGATGAACAGAGTTGGCACTGCGTGTCGTCTACTGGGATGCGGCCCGTCGGCACCTGGGAGGTGGAGCTGAGCAATGTCGCCGGTGCAGGTCGCCGCCACTACCGGGGTCTCCGACGTCAGGGCAGAAATCGTGCCCCGGTTCCGGGTTGTACCTGCCCGGTCCGGCGGGCCGCACTACGACTCTGGCACTGGCACTGAGTGCCATCAAGTTGGGACGCCTGCCAATCTTTGCGAATCTTCTCGCCGGTTTTTGCCAACCTTGCGAAGACCCGGAGAGCGGACCTCTCCCTTACGCTGACCGCAACGGAGTCCCAGCTGCCAGAGGAGCGGTTCGGTGAGCAAGACGTACGCGGGAGCGCGGCTGCGACGACTGCGCGAGGAACGCCGGATGAGCCAGGCGGACCTCGCCCGCGTACTCGCCATCTCCCCGAGCTACCTCAACCAGATGGAACACGACTCCCGTCCCCTCACCGTGCCCGTCCTGCTGCGGCTGACCGAGGCGTTCGGCGTGGACCCGGGCTTCTTCTCCGAGCGGGACACCACGCGCCTGCTGGCCGACCTCCGTGAGGCGCTCGCCGGCGAGATCGCCGAGTCCCGGGTGTCCGCGGCCGACCTCGGTGACCTCGCCGCCCGGCTGCCCGGCGTCGCGAAGGTCCTGCTCGACCTCGGACGCCGCAACCAGGAGCTGTCCGAGCGGCTGGCCGGGGCGGCGGACAGCCGGGGCCACGATCGGGGAACCGCCTCCACGCCCCACGAGGAGATCCGCGACTTCTTCTACCGCCGCCAGAACTACCTCCACGACACAGACCTCGCCGCCGAGCGCCTTGCCCAGGAGATCGGCGTCCGCCCCGGCGAGGTGATCGGGGCACTCACCGGGCGCCTCGCCGACGCCCATGGTGTCCATCTCGCCGCGGAGCCCGGCGAGCGGCTGCACCACTACGACCGGCGCAGCCGCGCCCTTCACCTGTCCCCGCGGCTGCGACCCGGCCAGCGTGCCTTCCGCATGGCCACGCAGCTCGCTCTGCTGGAGTACGACGAGAACCTGGACCGGCTGGCCGCGGAGGACTTCGAACCCGGTTCACCGGCCCACGCGCTGGCCCGCATCGGCGTCGCCAACTACTTCGCCGCCGCGCTCATCCTGCCGTACACCGCCTTCCACGCCGCGGCCGAGGAGTTCCGGTACGACATCGAGCGCCTCACCGACCGCTACGGCCTGGGCTACGAGACCGTCTGCCACCGTCTGAGTACCCTGCAGCGCCCCCGCCTGCGCGGCGTGCCCTTCTCCTTCGTCCGGGTCGACCGGGCCGGCAACATGTCCAAACGCCAGTCCGCAACCGGGTTCCACTTCAGCCGGGCCGGCGGCACCTGCCCGCTCTGGAACGTGTACGAGGCGTTCACCGCCCCCGGCCGTATCCACGTCCAGGTGGCCGAGATGCCGGACGGGCAGCGGTACTTGTGGACGGCCCGCGCGGTCACCCGGCACCGCGGCGGCTGGGGCGAGCCGGGCAAGACGTACGCCATCGGCCTGGGCTGCGAGATCCGCCACTCCCCTCGCCTCGTCTACTCCGACGGCCTCGACCTCGACAACGCCTCGGCCGCCACGCCCATCGGCATGGGCTGCCGGGTCTGCGAACGCCTCGACTGCCCCCAGCGCGCCGCGCCCCCGCTCGGCCGGGCCCTGCGGATCGACCAGGACAGCAGCACGTTCGTCCCGTACCCGGTCACCGGCTCCGACGCCCGGCCGGAGCGTGGGGCGGGCCCAGCGTAGGGGCGCGCCGCGGTCGGGAGCGACGGGGAGGGGCTTCCCGCCCGTCGACCGTCAGGCGACTCAGGGCTCTCCCAGGGGACGGTGCGGGTGGTGGCCTGCCGTCAGTTGCCGGTCACCGTGCCCAGGAAACGGATGTGGGGCCGGTCGCCGGGACCGGAGCGGGTGACCTCGGCGCGCACGCCGTACACGTCGGCGATCAAGGGCTCGGTCAGCGTGTCGCCCGGGTGGCCGGCGGCGACCACCAGGCCGTCCCGGAGTACGACGACCTGGTCGCAGTACATGGCTGCCAGGTTGAGGTCGTGCAGGGCGACGACGCTGGTGACGGGGAGCCCGGCGATCAGGTCCATCAGGTCGAGCTGGTGCTGGATGTCGAGGTGGTTGGTGGGTTCGTCCAGGAGCAGCTCGCGCGATTCCTGGGCCAGGGCGCGGGCGATCTGCACGCGTTGGCGTTCGCCGCCGGAGAGCGTGTGCCAGGGCTGGTCCGCGCGGTCGGTGAGGCCGGTGCGCTCGAGGGCGGTGTGGACGGCTTCCTCGTCGGCCGTGGTGGCGGGGGTCCAGGCGCGTCGGTGCGGGATGCGGCCGAGGCGCACGACGTCGAGAACGGTCAGCTCGACGAGGGTGTCGGCGTGCTGTTCGACGACGGCCACGCGTCGGGCCACGGCGCGGCGGCCCCAGTCGCCGAGTGGATGCCCGTCGAGAGTCACGACTCCGGAGGTGGGGGCGAGGACGCCGGACAGCAGCCGCAGCAGTGTCGACTTCCCCGAGCCGTTGGGGCCGAGCAGCCCGGTCACGGAGCCGGGGCGGGGGGCGAGGCTCATGCCGTCGAGGATCAGCCGCCCGCCGAGGGTGCGGCTCACGCGGTCGGCGGCGAGGGTGGGCGGCTCGGCGGACGACGTCGCGTCGGGTGCCTGCCCGGAGCGGGGCGGCCGGGCGCCGTTGTCCCGCCGCTCGGTGCCGGTCGTCATCGCGTCCTCCTCGTGCGGTACAGGATCAGGACGAAGGCCGGAACGCCGACCAGCGAGGTCACCACGCCCACCGGCACCTCCTGGGGATCGAGGACGGTACGGGCCAGGGTGTCGGCCCAGACCAGGAACACCGCCCCGGCGAGCGCGGTGACCGGCAGCAGCCGGGCATGCCCCGGGCCGACGAGGGCGCGTGCGGCGTGCGGAAGCACCAGGCCGACGAAGCCGATCGCCCCCGCCGAGCTGACCAGCGCGGCGGTCAGCAGCGCGGTCACGCACAGCAGCACCAGCCGGGTCCGGGCGACCACGACCCCGAGTGACGCGGCGGCGTCCTGGCCGAAGGCAAACGCGTCCAGGGTGCGCGCGTATCCCAGACACACCACGAGGGCGAGCGCCAGGACGGCCGTGCACAGTCCCACCTCGGTCCAGCCGGCCCCGCTGAGAGAGCCGAGCAGCCAGAACAGCACGCCCCGGGTGGTCTCCGCGTCGGCCGTCGTCGTCACGACGAACGAGGTCAGGGCGGAGAACAACTGCATCGCGGCCACTCCGGAGAGCACCACGCGGTCCGTCGTCCCGCCGAGCGTATGGCTGAGGAGCAGCACCAGCGCGAACGAGCCCAGGGCGCCCACGAAGGCGCCACCGGAAACGGACAGGAGACCGCCGCCGGCGCCGAGCACGATGACGGCCACCGCGCCGGTCGACGCCCCGGAGGAGACGCCCAGGACGAAGGGGTCGGCGAGCGGATTGCGCAGCAGGGACTGCATCACCGCGCCGCACACGGCGAGTCCGGCGCCGCACACCGCGGCGAGCAGGGTGCGCGGCAGCCGCAGGTTCCAGACGATGCCCTCCCGGATCGGGGTCAGCTCCGTCGTGCCCCAGCCCAGGCGGGAGGCGACCACCGACCAGGCGTCGCCCACACCGATGTCCGCCGGGCCGATGGTGATGGCCACGGCGACGGAAGCGGCGAGCACTGCCGGCCCGCCGCCCAGGCCGGCCACGACGCGCAGCACCCGGACGGCGCCCCGCGTCGGGCGGACGGGGGAGGACCGCAGGGCGGTGGTCATCCGGCGAGTCCGTACGCCCGCAGCGCCGCGGCCACCTTCTCCACGCCCTCGACGGTGCGGATCGTCGGGTTCATGGCCTGCCCGCTGAGCAGCACGTACCGCTTCTCCTTCACCGCCTTCATGTTCTTCGTCACCGGGTTCGACTCAAGGAAAGCGATCTTCTTCGCGGCCGACTCGGCGGTCTGCGACTTGCGGGTGAGGTCGCCGATGACGAGCACGTCGGGGTCGCGGTCGGCGACCGTCTCCCAGTTGATCTGCGGCCATTCCTGTGTGCTGTCGTCGAAGACGTTCTTCGCGCCGAGCACGTTGCTGATGATGCCGGGCGCGCCGCAACAGCCCGCCATGTAGGGGGACTCCTGGTTCGCGAACCAGTACAGGACGGTGGTGCTCCCGGCCCGGATCCCGGACGTCGCCTTCGTCACCCGGCTCTTCAGCCGGTCGACCAACTGCTCGCCCCGTTCCTCCACCCCGAAGACCCGCGCCAGTTCCCGCACTTCGCGATAGACCGTTTCCATGTCCAGGGACTTCGTCCGTGAGCCGTCGCCGTCGCCGCTGTTGTCCTTGCCCTCGCAGTCGGCGGGCGACAGATACGTCGGCACGCCGAGTTCCTCGAACTTCTCGCGGGGAGCCACCCCGCCCTTGTCCAGGGTTGAGGTGAAGGAAGAGGCGACGAAGTCCGGTTCAGTGGCCAGGACCTTCTCGAACGACGGCTGGTTGTCGGCGAGCCGGGGCACCTCGGCGTTGGCCTTCTCCAGTCCCTTCATGACCGGGTCGGTCCAGGTGGCGGTTCCCGCCATACGGTCGGCCAGGCCGAGGGAGAGCAGGATCTCGGTGGTGCCCTGGTTCAGGGACACGGCCCGCTTCGGCGGAGCTGCGACCGTCACCTTCTGCCCGCAGTTGTCGAAGGTGACGGCTCCGGCACCGGAGCCGCCGGACTTCGCGGACGAGCCGGAGTCGGAACCGCACGCGGCGAGCAGCAGGGACCCGGTCAGGAGCAGGACGGAACAACGGGCGGGACGTGACACGTGCACGGTGGCGGCTTCCTAGGCGTGAGGACCCATACGCGGGGCCCGTGCGGACGATCGGTCGCCAGCAGGTCTTCGGACTCGGGATCACCCCGGCGGAACGCCTTCCCGGACCCGGCCGTGACCGTCGTCCAGTGGCTTGCTGCCCCGCCCGTCACCCTCACCGCTGCGCGTCAGTTCCGGACTCTCACCGGATTCCCCGACCCGTGCACGCGTACGACCACACTCACGAGTTCGACTGGCGTCCGGAAGCTACCACAGCCCCACTCACGTGGTCCGACATGCCCGGTGCGCCGGGATCGATG
Source organism: Streptomyces sp. NPDC053750 (assembly GCF_044544295.1). Classification (NCBI taxonomy): domain Bacteria; kingdom Bacillati; phylum Actinomycetota; class Actinomycetes; order Kitasatosporales; family Streptomycetaceae; genus Streptomyces; species Streptomyces sp. NPDC053750. The sequence goes on from NZ_JBITXB010000002.1 coordinate 181,525, forward strand.
GGGCGTTTGCGCGATGTTGCGCCCGACGGGGTCTGACTCTTGAGATCTTTGACCACAGTGTCCAGTCACGGGCCGTCGACTGCCGTTGCGCGGCCGTATGACGCCCCGCTCGTGCTCGTCCTGTCGACCTTGATCTGCAGGCGGTGCAAGCCTCCGGCCGTGACGACCTGGCCGGAGGCCATTCCGGCGTGTCCGTGTTCCGCCCCTGCTTGCAAGTCCTGGACGCGCTCGGACCGGTAGGCACTTACGGCGCCGTGATTTCCGCACCCGGCCACTGCGGGCCGAACGCGCGGCGGCCTGCCCGGGAGGTCAAGTCCGCTGCCGTCGCAGCTTCTTCGCCCCGCCCGGGAACCGACTGCCTCTCCCGTCCGACTGCTGTGAGGAGGCAGGGAGGTGGCATGGAAGGGCTGGATGTCCGGATGTCGGGCGTCGTGTGCCGGCACGGCCGGGTCGAGGCCGTGCGCGACGTCGATCTCGACATCGTGCGCGGGCAGCGAGTGGCGCTCACCGGCACCAACGGGTCGGGCAAGACCACTCTTCTGCGCGCCGTTCTGGGGCTGCACCGGCATGTCGCGGGCCGGATCCTGGTGGGTGGCCGGGACACCGGGAGCGCCGCCGAGTGGGCGTGGCGGCGACGGGCGTGCGCGTGGATCCCGCAGAAACCGGCGACCGGCCGTTTTCCCTTGCTGGCAGGCGAGTTGCTGGCCAGCGGCGGTGCGCGTGCCGAGGCGGCGGGGGCGGCCGACAAGCTCGAGGTCGGGCATCTTGCCGACCGGCCGTTGCACACATTGTCCGGTGGTCAGCTTCAGCGCATGTACCTGGCGCGGGCGGTCGGCTGTGTGGCGGCCGGGGCGGGCGTCCTGCTCGCCGACGAGCCCACCGCCGCCCTCGACTTCTCCGGTCAGGAGGAGGCGGCCGACGTACTGCTCTCCCTGCCGGTGACCGTCGTGGTCGTCACCCACGACCGGGCTCTGGCCGAGCGCTGCGACCGGGTGCTGGAGATGGCCGCGGGACGTCTGCGGGAGGTCCGGTGAGCGCCCTGGCCGCGGCCGACGTCGGTCAGCTCCTGCAGCTCGTGCCCGTCCAACGGGCCGGTGTCGCCCTGCTGGTGGCAGCGGTCGGACTGCCGGTGATCGGTGTCGTCATCGTCGGCCTCGACATCATGCCGGTGCGGTTCGCGATGATGCACGTCGCACTCCTGGGCATCGCCGTCGCTCTGCTGACCGGGCTCGATCCCATGCTGTGCGCGCTGGTGGCCTGCGCCCTCGCCGGTGCCGGCGTCACTCCACTGGCCCGTACCCCGGACGGTCTGTCAGGTGCCATGGGCCTGCTGATGAGTCTGGCGATCGCCGCAGCCCTGCTCGTGCTGGCCGTCTCCGGTGTCAACGCGGCGGGCGCCTTCTCCCTGCTCTGGGGGTCCATCCTCTCGGTCGGTACCGCCGACCTGTGGCTGCTCGTCGTGCTGGCCGTCGTCGTACCGGCCCTCTTCTGGTGGCGTCGCAGAGACATCGCGCTCCTCCTCTACGACCGTGAACTCGCCCTGGCCGCGGGCGTGCGGGTCGACCGGCTCACCCTCGTGCTGCTGGTCCTGGTCGCGGTGTCCGTCGCCGGAGCCATCAAGCTCACCGGTGCTCTCCTCGTCGACGCGCTGACGCTTCTTCCGGCCCTCGCCGCCCGGCGGCTGGGCCGCTCCCTGCTGTCCATCACCGTGTGGGCGGTCGGCATCGGCGTGGTCGTGAACCTGACCGGGTTCCTGGTCGCACTCCGGTTCGACTGGCCGCCCGGTCCCGTCCTCGTCCTCACGGCCGGCGTGGTCGTCCTCGCCGTCCATCTCGTACCCGAACGGAGAATCAGCTCATGGCGCGCACCCGCGTCCGCATCACTCCCCTCCTCGCACTGAGTTGCAGCGCGGCCCTCCTGCTGACGGCCACCGGCTGCGGTGGGGAAAGCGACACGTCGTCCTCCTCGTCCGACGCGGACGCGGCGGGGAAGGGCACCGGCCCGGTCGTGGTCGCCACGACCAGTTGGGAAGGGGCATTCGCCAAGGCCGCCGGCGCCGAGGACGTCAAGGTCATCGTGCCGGAGTCGGTGCAGCACGCCCCCGACTACGACCCGAAACCCTCCGACCTCGCGGCCGTGGCGGACGCCGACTTCGTGCTGTACGCGCCCTTCGAGCCGTACGCCGAGAAGTTCAAGGAGGCCGCCGGAGGCGACGCCGAACTGGTCGAGGTCAATCTCGACAACGACGCGGACAAGGCCAAGGCCGAGGTGACCCGGCTGGGCAAGATCTTCGGTACCGCGGGCACCGCCGCCGAGTGGATCACCTCGTTCGACACCGAGTACGGCAAGCTGCAGAAGGACCTCAAGAGCGCCTGGCCGGACGGCAAGGCGCCCACCGTCGTCGCCCAGGTCTTCTCCGCCTGGTCGGCGAAGCTGGCCGGGGCCGAGGTGGTCGGCACGTACGGACCCGAGGCCGTGACGGCCGAGCAGTTGTCCGACCTGTCCAGGAAGAAGCCCCAACTGGTGCTCGACAACGTGCACATGACGGCCGGCACCGTGCTGCCCGACTCGGGCGCGCGCCAGGTGGGGATCGTCAACTACCCGGACAAGGGCATGGATCTGCTGACCGTCTACAAGAACGCGGCGACGACGCTTCAGGAGGCGATGAACGCCTCCTGAGCCGTCGCGCCGTACGTGGGAAGGGCCGCCCGGGGTGTCCCCCGGGCGGCCCTTGTCGTCCGGTGGGTCAGCCGGTCGAAGCCAAGGGCTGCTGCTGTCGCTCCGCCTCGGGCGTGCACCGTTCCCGCAGCACCGCCCGGTCCGGCTTGCCGGCCGGCGTCAAGGGCAGCTCACTGAGCACCAGCAGGCGCTCGGGGTGTTTGCGTCGTTCCAGACCTCGCGTGTCCAGGTGGGCGCACAGATCCTCCAGCGTGGGCGCCGCCTCGTCCCTGGGCACGACGCAGGCCGCGAGCCGCTCGCCCATCAGCAGGTCGGGCACGCCGACGCAGACCACGTCCCGTACCGCCGGGTGCGTGGCCAGTTCGACCTCGACCTCGGCGGGGCTGATGTTCGCACCGCCGCGGATCACCACGTCCTTCAGCCGGCCGACGACCCGGAGCGTGCCGTCGTCGTCGATGAGCCCGAGGTCCCCGGTGCGCACCCAGCCGTCCTCGGTGCGGTAGCGGGTGTCGAGGTCGGGGGCGGCGACGTAGCACAGCGGTGTCATCGGTCCCCGGGCGACGATCTCACCGACCGTGCCCCCGCCGACCTCCCGCAGCTCACGGGTGCCGGGTACGGCGATCCGTATGTCGGCGACCCGGGGGTCGGGTTGTCCCGCGGCGATGCCGGGCCGTCCGTCGCCGTCGGGGGAGCCGTGCGTCAGCCCGGTGTGGCAGTTGACGCCGTCGGCGGAGCCGTAGAGGTTGACGACCGGGCAGCCGAAGGCCAGGCGGGCCTCGGTCGCGGTGGCCTCGTCCAGTGGTGAGCCGCCGACGACCACGGCCGTCGGCGGAGTGAACGTCCGGTGCCCGCCCTCCGCGATCCGGTCGAGCATCATGCGGATCATGGTCGGTACGCCCAGGACATGGGTCGGTTCGTGTTCGGCGAGTGCCTCCAGGGCGGCCTCGGGGGTGAAGTGGTCGAGCAGGACCAGGGTTCCGCCGTGCCGGGCGAGGGTGACCGGGGTGCCGTTGCTGCCGAAGGCGGAGGCCAGCGGGACCAGGAAGAGGCAGCGGGGCGGGCGCCCGTCCGGGATGAGGGAGCCGAGGAAGTTGCCCCGGCCGCCGGCCAGGGCGTTGTGCGAGTAGGCCACCATCTTCGGCTCGGACTCCGACCCGGAGGACACGAGGATGCGGGCGGCGGTGTCGGGGTGGGGGCGGGCCGGTACGAACGTCTTCGGGTCGGTCCGCATCAAGGCCGACAGCGGGACGGCTCCCTCCGGTGCGGCACCCGCCGGCCCCGCGGCGACGACCGTCCGCAGGGCGGGCAGTTCATCCGTCAGCGCCAGCAGGTCGGCCGCATGGTGGTTGCCCCGGTGCTCGGCTGCCGCGATCACCGCGACCGCCTCCGATCTGCGCAGCAGTGAGGCCGCCTCGCGCCCGCCCCGTCCGACCGGGAAGGGCAGCGCGACCGCGCCCAGGGCGGCGAGCGCGAGGTCCGCGATGACGGCGTCGCGGCCGCCCGGCAGCTGGACGCCGACGACGTCACCGGCGTGTATGCCGAGGCCGGAGAGCCCGGCGGCCAGACATCGGGCCTTGCGGTCCAGAGCGGTGTAACAGAGTTTCCCCTTGCCGTCGAGGACCGCCGTACGGTGCGGGTCGGCGATCTGACGGGCGCGGTAGAGGCTGTAGAGGTCCAGGTCGGGGCAGGTCCCCTCCACGGCCCAGGTACGGCGCAGCGTGGCGGGCAGCAGGTCGTGCAGGGCGACGGTCATGCGAACCTCCAGGGGGCGGGAACGGCGGGGGAGCCGTGGGCGTCGCGGTTGATCGGGCCGGAGGAGAGCAGGTCGGCGAGGTCGGTGACGACCGGGACGGCGGCCGTGCCGTGCTTGTGCAGCCGCTCCAGCGCCCGGGCCGTGGACAGGTGACGCACGTCGTGCGGGTGCGCCGCGTGGTCGGGCAGGGCGATCCAGCCGTCGGCCGTGGGCACGGGCCGGCGGAATCCGGCCGGCCGACGCGGGCCGAGGCCCTGGGCCGCACGGGTCCGGGCCGGCGTGGTCAGTACGTCGGCCGCCCCCAGCAGGGACGAGTCCACCCGCACACCGGCTCCCGTGCGCCGGCGCAGCAGCAGCCCCGCGAGGACGGCCTCGGCCCCGAGGAGCCCTCCGAGTACGTCGAGCAGTGTCATCAGGGACGGCACGGGCGGTTCGTCGGCGGGCCGCACCGCCTCCCCCACTCCGGTGCGGGCCTGCACCATGAAGTCGGTGCCCACCGGCGCCCCGGGCAGCCGGTCGGCCCAGCCGCTGGTGTACGCGTAGACGAGCGCGGGGTTGCCGGCGGACAGGTCCTCGTGGTCCAGGCCGAGCGCGGCGGCCTTGCCCGGCGCCCAGTTGTGCAGGAACACATCGGCGTCCGCCGCCATCGCGCGCAGCCGCTCGCGGTCCGCGGCGGACTTGATGTCCACCTCGACGGCCTTCTTGCCCCGGTTGAGTGCCAGCCAGCGGGCCGAGACCCCCGAGCAGGTCGGCGGCATGCCGCGCAGCGGATCACCGCCCGGCGGCTCGATCCGCACCACTTCGGCGCCGAGCAGTCCCAGCAGGTGCGCGGTGAGCGGCGCCTGGATCCGGCGCCCGGCCTCCAGGACGGTCAGCCCGGCCAGCGGGGCGTCGACGGGCGGTGGTGCACCGGATCCGGAGTACGACGCCTCGTGCGCCGTCAGCTTCCAGGGCGGAGCCCCGTCGTACTCGGCGGCCCGTTCGGTGAGCGTGTGCAGGGCGCACACCTCGGCTCCGGAGGACCGGGCCGCTTCCCGGACGCGCTCCCAGCCGTGGCCGCCGGCCGAGGTGTGCAGCTCCTGCGGAAAGGGCGCGCAGGCCGTGGCGTACCGGAACTGGAAGGGCCGCCAGCCGTGCCGTACCGCGTCCGCCGGTGCGCCGAGGGTGCGCCAGAAAGCGGCCCACGCGCCCGGATCGAGCGTCTCCAGCTCGAAGACGACGCCGTCGGCGGAGGTGAACGGCGGACCGCCCGGTGCGGTCTCCGCGGCCTCGGCCTCCTCCGCCCCGGCCGCGGCGAGGTACTGCGAGACGGCGAGCAGCCCGGCCCGCTCGACGCTCACCTCGGTGCTCGTCACCCGTGAGCCGCGGGCCTGGGCGAGAAGCCCGGCCAGCAGGCCCTGCACGGTCAGAACACCGGCTGCGGTGGCGGCGTAGTCGGCGGCGAGCCCGCGAGGCGCCCCGTCCCGGCGGCCGTGCACGGCCATGATGCCCGTCGCCGCCTGTGTGGTCGCCTCGTCGACGGCCAGGTCGCCCCACGTCACGTGGGCGGTGATGCCGCCGCCCTCCGGGCCGACGAGTGTCATGCGTTCGCCGGAGCGTCCGGTCTCCTCCGCGCCGAGCAGCCGTAGGTGCTCCGTGACGAGTCCGTCCACCGGCCCTGCAGGGCCCGAGGCTTCCAGACGCAGTCCGTCGAGGGGCCGGGACGTCTGCGCGATGGCCGGTGTGGCTGGTGGTGCCATGCCTCTCCTTTCCTGACGCGCGGGAACCCGGGGGCGATCACCCCCGACCGGTTCCACGAACAGACAGTCGGACCGGCGAGAGCTGGAGTTCCCTGAAAGGTGGGGGAGACGTGCTGGACGAGACGCTCGGTGACCCGCAGTGCCCGCCGGAGGTGCGGGAGTTGAAGGACCGGGTGGCGGACTTCGTCCGCGCCCGGGTCCTGCCCTGCGAACGGGTCCTGGACAGCGGTGGCCCGGACGCGGCCCGGACGCTGCACCGGCTGCGCCGGGAGGCGAAGGAACAGGGCCTGTGGGCACTGCCCCTTCCGGTCGAACTGGGCGGTCAGGGGCTCGGACTGCGCTCGTACGCCCATGTCGCGGAGGCGGAGGGCGCCAGCGATCACGGACCGGCGGCCCTCGGCTCGGCTTCCCTGCTGGACGCGCTCATGCTGGCGCGACACGGCAGCCCGCACGTACGCGAGCGATACCTCGTGCCGCTGGTCGCGGGGGAGTTGCGGGCCGGTTATGCGATGACCGAGCAGGACGCCCCCGGCACCGACCCGTTCCTCACCGCCACCCGCGCCGCCGAGACCGAGGACGGCTGGCGGCTGACGGGAGGCAAGTGGTTCGTCAGCGGGGGCGACACCGCGGACCTCGTCACCGTCCTCGCGCGCACGGACGGGCGGCCCCCGGAGCGGGACGGCCTGTCCCTGCTGTTGGTCCCGACCGCCGCTCCCGGCTTCCGGGTGGTGCGCGAACTGCCCGTGCTCGGCGCCGCCGGGCAGGCGGAGATCGCACTCGACGGGGTCGCGGTGGACGCCGACCACCTGATCGGCGAACGCGGCAAGGCCCTCGCCGTCGCCGCCGAACGGCTCCAGCTCGGCCGGACCCTGCGCTGTCTGCGCTGGCTCGGCCAGGCCGGCCGTGCCTTCGATCTCATGCGGGAACGTGCCGTCACCCGCTCCCGCTCCCGTGGTCCGCTCGGTGACCTGCAACTCGTCCAGCGTCACGTCTTCGAGTCGCTGCTCGCCCTGCGGACGACCCGGCCGTTGGTCCACGAGGCCGTGTCCCGGCTGGACGCGGGACTCGACGCCCATGTGGAAGTGGGGCTGGCCAAGGTCGCCGCGGCCCGCACGCTCCAACAGGTGGCCGATGCGGCGATACAGGTCCACGGCGCGGCGGGACTCGGCCCGGACACCGCGCTCCCCGCGCTGTTCCGTACGGGGCGTGCGGCTCGCATCCTCGACGGCCCCGACGAACTGCACATCACCTCCGTGGCGCGGCGTGTGCTGCGTACGGAGCGGGCCTAGCCGGTGCCACCGGCCGCCCGGCCGGTGAGTTCCGCGAGGGCGTACGCCAGGAAGAAGTCGCCCCAGATCAGCTCGTGGCGGACGGCTGTTCCGGACTCCAGGTCGTAACAGCCGTCCAGGAGGCGCCCGTCGGCGGTCAGATATCGGTCGACCAGCACTTCGAGGACACCGACGGCCTGGTCCCGACGTCCCAGTCGCAGCAGAGCCAGCGCGGTGATGGCGGCGGCGGAGGTGTCGAGAGGACCACCGGGGTGAGCGGTGTCGGCGAGCGGCACGGGAGAGGCCGGCGTCAACGTGTCGGCGAGTGCGGCGAACGAGTCGCCGTCCGGCAGACAGGCGCCTTCGGCCAGGGCGAGCAGCAGCCACGCCGGACCACGGCTCCAGCCCGGTGACGGGTCGGCACAGGCGGTCCAGCCGGTCGCCTCGGCGTGCAGCCACGACCAGGAGGACGGTTGGCTCCCGAGGCACAGGTCGAGGTGCCGGCGCAGATGGGAGCGGGCGGCCTCCACGTCCACCGTGGCCAGCAACGGCACCATGCCGGGTACACCGTCCACACGGGCCATCAGCCGCGGCCCGCCGAACGCCGAACCCCACGGAACGAGACCCAGTTCCGGATCGAAGGCGTCCCGGCAGGCACGCGCGCCCTGGTTCCGGATCCGCTCCCCGTCGTCGGCGAGGACGGTGCCGTACCAGAGGATCAGCCCCCGGGTGGAGGTGTCCGCCCTGGCCCAGTCGGCCAGACGCGCCGTGCACGCCCGCGCGGCCTTTTGGTCCGAGGGATCGCCGGTGTGCCGGGCGCGCAGCCACAGCAGCCCCGCCCAGAAGCCGCCGGTCCAGGAGCCGCGCGCCGTCGTCCTCCACGCCCCGGTGCCCGGGTTCGCGTAGAGGGGGAACCGGTCGCCGACTTCGGCGCGGGTGACGGCGACCCTGGCGAGGACGGAGCCGAGCCCCGGAGCGGCCCAGCCGGGTGCCGAGCCCGGTTTCACGCGGCCCGCCCGCCGGTCCTCGGACGGGAAAGCGTCCCCGTCCGGGCGTGCCTTCATGACAGGACGTCCGACCGGCTTTCCCGCACGGACCACAGCAACGCCACCACACCGGCGCCCGCGAACTCGGCCGCCACGAGAAGCCACCCGCTTCCGTACCGGCCCGCCTCGGCCAGTGCTCCGAACAGCGGCGGACCGACCGCGAACCCGGCGAAGAAGCCTGCGGAGACCAGCGCGGAGTCCTGGCCCGCCCGGCCTGGCGCGGCGCGCTGCATGATCAGGACCATCGACACCGCGTTCGCCGCCACGGCGAAGACGCCGACGGCCAGGGCAGCCACCCACACCAGCGGGCGAGCCGATGACGAGCCTGCCAGCAGCAGGGCCGCCGCCAGCGCTCCGACGGCGAGCGCGCCCGGCAGCCAGACCGCCCGGTCGGGCCGCCCCGCCACCTTCGACCAGCCCAGCCGGCCCGCGATCCCGGAGACGCCGAGCACGGCCACCAGCGCCCCCGCCGCCGTGGGGCCGAGCCCCAGACGTTCGGTGCCGTACAGCGACAGGTAGGTGTTGACCGAGGCGATGCCGCAGCCGAGCAGCAGCGAGAACACCATCAGCCACGCGGTCATCCCGCGCGGTACCCAGATGGCCGGGGTGGACTTCGCGGGCGGGTCGGCGGGCAATGCGCGTGCCGCCCACACGGCGGCCACCGCCGCGGCGCCCGCCGCGGTCCAGACGGCGCCCCGCCATCCGGTGAGACCGGCCAGCGCCGCGAGCGGCAGTCCGGCCGCGAACGCCCCCAGCTGCACCCCCGACTGCTTCATGCCGGTCACCGAGCCGCGCCGGGCAGGTGGTACGGCGGCGAGGATCGCCTTGTTCGTGGCGGGGTTGGCCAGCGCCTGCGGCAGTCCGCCGAGCGCGACGGCGGCCAACAGGAACCCGGAGCCCGGAGCCGTTCCGATCAGCGCCAGCGCGACCGCGGCCACGGCAAGCAGGGCCACCAGGCAGCGCCGGGGCCCCACCCGGTCCACCACCCGGCCGCCGGCCGGGGAGAGCACGGCCGCCGTGGCGAACCCGACGGTGGTCGTCAGCCCGAGCACCGTCGGTGAGACGCCGAGGTCCGCCACGAGCCGCGGGCCGAGCGCCCCGAGCAGGAACAACTGCATCATCGAGAAGGCCATGGCACACGTCAGCAGCACGGTCAGAGCCCTTGTCGCTCCTTCCCCGGTCGCCGAACCCGCCCCGTTCCGCCCGGCCTGTTCTGTCCGTCCCGTCGTCACAGACGCACCTCCTTAGGGGAGGCAGTCGAGTGCAACTCTCCTTGGGTTCCCGCGGGTTGGCGTGACATGAATCACCGGGGACGGGTTGAGTCGCAGGTCCGGGAACTTCTCGTACTCGCTCAAGACGGAGCGCCGGAAATGCAAGGATGAGCCGCCATGGGTGCTGGGGGAGGTCTCCGCACGACACGGGCCGCGGTGTTCGCGGCCGTCTGCGTGCTGCTCGCCGCCCTGGGGCACGTCATGATGTCGGGCGCATCCGTGCCCTGGTGGGCCCTCGCCGTCGCGGTGGTCGCGTGCGGTGGGACGGCGTGGTGCCTGGCCGGCCGGGAACGCGGGCTCCTCCTCGTCTCCTCCGTCGTGGTGGCCGCTCAGTCGGCACTGCACGAGTGGTTCTCCTACGCGCAGGAACTGTCGACGTCGTCGATGTCCGCGGGCGGTACGGCTCACGGCACGCCGTCCACGCATCACATGGCCTCCACGGCGCACACCGGTCACGCCATGCACTTCATGACCCATGACGGATCCGCCGTGGAGCCGACGGGTGCCATGGACCCGGTGACGGGAATCGGCCACATCATGGGCGGCGAAATGTCCTCCCCGGGCATGCTCGCCGCCCACTTGCTGGCCGCGCTGCTGAGCGGCCTGTGGCTCGCGCACGGCGAACGCGCGGCCTTCCGTATCCTGCGGGCCGTCGCCGGATGGCTGGCCGCCCCGCTGCGGCTGCTTCTCGCCCTCCCGGCACCTCCGCGCCGCCCAGGCGTCGTCCTGCGCCGTGGCCGCACGGACCGCAGTCCATGCCGGCTGCTCCTGGTGTACGCGATCACTTCTCGGGGTCCGCCCGTGGGAACCGCTGTCCTCTGAGACAGCCGGTTCCCCGACACCGTCCCGGGCCTCTCACGCCCGAACGGCTTCGGGCACCAGGAGTGCGCCGCAGTACAGGCGTACTCCTGCCACCCCCTGCCCACACCGGATCCGCCGTGTGCCCCGAGCCGCCCGGTCCGGTCTCCGGATGTCCGCGTGCCGGTCCTCCGGATCCCCGAAAAGGACACCAGGTGATCAGTCCCGCTCTTCCTGCCGCATGCGACAGGACTCCGCACCCCACGAGAACACCTGAGGAACGCAAGTCGGCCGACGAGCTGATAACGGCCTGGGCGCTCACCGCCCGCGGTGGTGACCCGGAAGCCGTCGAGAAGTTCGTTCGCGCCCTCCAAAGAGACGTCCGGCACTTCGTCGGGTATCTCGGCGCAGACCCCCAGGCCGCCGACGACCTGGCTCAGGACACCTTCCTGCGGGCCCTGGGCAGCCTGCACCGTTTCGAGGGCCGCTCCTCCGCCCGCGTCTGGCTGCTGTCCATCGCCCGACGCGCGGTGATCGACAGTTACCGGCACGCGTCCGCCCGGCCGCGTCTCGCCGACACCGACGACTGGCAGGCCGCCGCCGAACACGCCCAGGAGCGCGGTCTGCCCGGCTTCGACGACGGCATCGCTCTCGCCGAACTGCTGGATGCGCTGCCCGCCGAACGCCGTGAGGCGTTCGTCCTCACCCAACTCCTCGGCCTTCCCTACGCGGAGGCGGCCGAGTTCAGCGGCTGCCCGATCGGTACGGTCCGCTCCCGGGTCGCCCGGGCCCGTGCCGCGCTGACGCAGTTACTGCACGAGGCGGAACGAGCCGACCCGGTGGGGGCTCCGGACTGACCGGGTGTCCTGAGCGGCTCGGGCCGACCGCCGGGAGCCTCGCAACCGGGCCGTGCGGGACTCGCTCCGGGCCGCGGTCCGGTCGGGTGGGTATCCCTGGTGTCAGCGGTTCGTCCGCCGGGTGCCAGGATGGGGCGCCATGTCCGCCGGTGGGTTTCTGCGTGTGCTGCGGGCCGCGGTGTTCGCGGCCGTCTGCGTGGTGCTCGCCGCCCTCGGCCACGTGCTGATGTCGGGGGAGGGGCTGCCCTGGTGGGTGCTCCTCTCCGGCACCTTCGCGGTCGGTGCCGTCGGCTGGGCCTTCGGGGCCCACGAGCGCCGCCGCCGTACGGTGGCCGGCCTGACGGTCGTCGTCCAGACCTGCCTGCACATCGCCTTCACGCTCGCGCAGTCCGGCAACCGGCCGGTTATGGCGACGGCCCCGGGGGACGCGCAGTCCCTTCGGCAATGGGCCGACCGCTTTCTCTGCGGTGCGGCCCCCACGCCCGAGCGGGTTGCCCGGGCCTATGACATCGCTGTGGCGGCGGGGCTGCACCCCACGGATCACCTGGCCCCTCACGGCGCCCACAGCATGGCGTCGACGGGCCACGACATGACGCACCTGGCCGGCTCGTCCTCCTGGGGCATGTTGGCCGCCCACGTGCTGGCCGCCGTCCTGTGCGGACTCTGGTTGGCCCAGGGTGAAACCGCGGTCTTCAAGATGCTCCGCGCCTGCGCGGACCGCGCGTTCGTACCGCTGCGGCTGGTACTGGCCGTGCTCTGCCCACCCTCCTCCACCCGGCCCTCCTTCCGGCCGGCTCCGCGGCCGAGGCGGCGCCTGCGGCAGCTCCTGCTCGTCCAAGCCCTCACCACCCGGGGGCCTCCCGGGGAGACCGCTGTCGTCTGACAGCCGGATCACCGCCACCGCCTTCCACACGGCGGCGGTCTCCCGTCCGCGCTTCCCCGCGGCCGGATCTCCCCAACACCCGTGCGACCGCCGACGGCACCTGTGCCGTGCCCGGCCCGTCCGCGCGGGACTGAAGGAAGGACCACAGGACCATGACCCCTGCCCTGCCCACCGTGACCGACGAGACGGTCACCGCCTGGGCGCTCGCCGCCGCCGACGGCGACAGCGAAGCGGTCGACCGTTTCGTCCGGGCACTGCAACGCGACGTACGCCGCTACGTGACGTACCTCGCCGACGACGCGCAGGCGGCGGACGACCTGACCCAGGACACGTTCCTGCGCGCCCTGACGGCACTGCCCCGGTTCGAGGGGCGTTCCTCGGCGCGGACCTGGCTGCTGTCGATCGCCCGCCGGACCGTCATCGACAGCCTGCGCCACGCCGCCTGCCGTCCCCGTACGGCCTGGACCGACGACTGGCAGGCCGCGGCCGAACGCGCCCAGCCGACGGGACTCCCGGGCTTCGACGAGGGCGTCGCCCTCATGGAGCTGGTCGACTCCCTGCCAGGCGACCGCCGTGAGGCGTTCGTGCTGACCCAGCTCCTCGGACTGCCGTACGCCGGAGAAGAAGCTGGCCAGGCTGGACGGCGTCACCGCGAGCGTGAACCTGGCCACCGGGCGGGCCCGCGTGCACCATCCGCCCGAGGTGCTCCCGGAGCAGCTCGTCGCCGCCGTCGAGCAGGCCGGATACACCGCCGCGCTGCCCGAACCGCCCGAAGCGCGGCGCCGAGAGGACGGCGACGACGAGGATACGGAGACGGAGCAGGAACGCCACCGGCTGACGGTCACCGTCCTGCTCGCCGTCCCCGTGCTCGTTCTGTCGATGGTGCCCGCCTGGCAGTTCCGCAACTGGCAATGGCTGTGCTTCGTACTCGCCGCGCCCGTCGTGGTCTGGGGTGCCTGGCCCTTCCACCAGCGGGCGGCGCGGGCACTGCGGCACTCCACCTCGACCATGGACACCCTGGTGTCGCTGGGCGTCGTGGCCTCCTTCGCCTGGTCCTCCTACGCCCTGTTCCGCGGCGGCGCCGGCGACCCGGACATGCGGATGCCCTTCAGCCTGGTGCCGACGGCATCGGACGGCGTCGCCCACATCTACCTGGAGGCCGCCGTCGGCGTCCCCCTGTTCGTCCTGGCGGGCCGGTACCTGGAAGCGAGGGCCCGGCGCGGTACCGGAGCGGCCCTGCGCTCACTGGCGCAGCTGGCCGCCAAGGAGGTCGCCGTACGTGACGACACGGGCGAGCGCCTCATCGCCAGAGAGGACCTCCGGGTCGGCCAGATCTTCGTCGTACGGCCCGGAGAACGCGTAGCCACCGACGGCACCGTCGTCGAAGGCAGTTCGGCCGTCGACCTCTCCCTGGTCACCGGGGAGAGCGAACCGGCCGAGGTCGCTCCCGGCACGGCCGTGATCGGCGGCTCCCTGAACGTCGGCGGCCTGCTGGCGGTGCGGGCCACCGCGGTCGGCGCCGACACCCGACTGGCCCGCATCACCCACCTGGTCACCGAGGCGCAGGCAGGCAAGGCGCGGGCACAGCGCCTCGCCGACAAGGTCGCCGGAGTCTTCGTACCGGTCGTGCTCACCCTGGCCGCCACCGTCCTCGGCTTCTGGCTCGGCGCGGGCGCCGACCCGCAGGCCGCGATCACCGCCTCCGTGGCCGTCCTGGTCGTCGCCTGCCCCTGCGCCCTCGGCCTCGCCACCCCGACCGCTCTGATGGCCGCCACCGGCCGTGGCGCCCAACTGGGCGTCCTGGTCAGCGGCCCACAGGCCCTGGAAGGGCTGCAGCACATCGACGCCGTGGTCCTCGACAAGACCGGCACCCTGACCTCCGGGCACATGAGCGTCGCCCGGGTCACGGCCGCACCCGGCGGCATCGGCGAGGAACAGGCGATCAGGCTCGCGGGCGCGGTCGAACAGGGCTCCGAGCACCCGCTGGGCCAGGCCGTCACGGCCTACGCCCGACGCGCCACACTGGGCGGGACGCTGCCGGACGTGACCGGCTTCGCGGCACTGCCGGGACGCGGCGTGCGCGGGAACGTCGAAGGACTACTCGTGGAGGTACTGGCCCCGGACGACGAGCTGCCCGCACCCCTGGACGACGCACTGTCCGCAGCCGAGACGGCCGCCCACACGCCCGTCGTGGTCCGCGTCGACGGTGTGACCGAGGCGCTCGTCGAGGTCGGAGACGTACTGCGGCCGGGCAGCTACCGGGCGGTGGACCGGCTGCGGCGTCTGGGTGTACGGCCGGTGCTGGCCACCGGAGACCGTGAGGCACCCGCCCGCGCCGTCGCCACCGCCCTGCGCATCGACGACGTACACGCCCGCCGCACCCCCGAGGACAAGGCCCGGCTCGTCCGCGAACTACGGGAAGACGGCTACCGGGTCGCGGTCGTCGGCGACGGAGTCAACGACGCCGCCGCCCTGGCCGGGGCCGACCTCGGCATCGCCATGGGCACCGGCACCGACGTGGCGATCGGTGCCGCCGACGTCACCCTGGTCCGCGGAGACATCGACGCCCTCGCGGACGCCGTCCGCCTCTCCCGCAGCACGCTGGCCACGATCCGCGTCAACCTGCTGTGGGCCTTCGGGTACAACGTCGTGACGGTGCCCCTGGCCATGGTCGGCCTGCTCAACCCGATGCCGGCCGCCGCCGCGATGTCCGTCAGCTCACTCCTCGTGGTCGGCAACAGCCTGCGGCTGCGCGCCTGGCGGCCGTCACCGGCCCGCAGCCGTCCGTCCGCGTCGCCTGCCCGTGGGAGGAGCCTTCGATGACACCCTCCGTCTGGATGCCCACCCGGCGACGACTCGCGGACACCGCCCTGGCCGCTCTGGCACCGGTATGCGCCTGTGTGCTGGCCCTGGGCGGTCTCGCAGTCTGGACCGCCCTGGGCAACGCCGGCACCCCCGCACGCATCGGTGTCACCGACGCGCGGCTCTTCCTCCCGTCGCGGGGAGTGCCGGAGACAGCAGCATTCTTCAAGATCATTAACGCCGGTGGCGCCCAGGACCGGCTGGTGGGGGTGACTTCGTCCGACGTCACCGAGGGCATCTCCCTCAGCAGCCACCGGATGACCGCCGGCGGCGCCGCGTACCGCTGGCCCACGGAGTCACTGTCCATCCCCGCCGGGGGCGCCCTCGACATGTCTCCGCACGGCAGCGATGTGACTGTCCCGGCCGCGGCACGCTGGGCGGAGGGCGACCTGGTGCCCTTCACCCTTCACTTCGAGCACAGCGGGCGAATGGAGGTCCTGGCGGTGGTCGTCCGGCCCGGGTCCTGATGACGCCGCCGCGCGGCGGAGCACGGTGGGGCGTACGGCGCTCCGCCACGCGCTGTCAGTCGGTGACCGCATAGGCCACCTCGTACCCGGCTTCGGTGATGGCCGCGCGGACCAGGGCGTCGCGGGCCTGGCGCATCGTCAGGTAAGTCAGCATCTGGTCAGCATGAGTCCGCACGCATTCCGGGACAGGGGTTCGGGTCGGTGGCTGGTCGGCCATGGTGCGACAGTCCGGATCGGACGGAAGCGCAGGCGAGGAGCCTTCTTACCCGAGTGGGGTCGATGTTCTCCTGAATCTCGAGTGCGACGAGTGCCGGTGTACAGTGAAGGACGCCCCTGACCTGCAGAAAGCTGGCGGGGAGCCGTCTTCTAGGAGTCCAAAGTGCTGCGTACTCTGTTCAAGTCCAAGATCCACCGTGCCACCGTCACCCAGGCCGACCTGCACTACGTCGGCTCCGTGACCATCGACGCCGACCTGCTGGACGCTGCCGACCTGTTGCCCGGTGAGCTCGTGCACATCGTGGACATCACCAACGGCGCCCGGCTGGAGACGTACGTCATCGAGGGCGAGCGGGGGTCCGGAGTCGTCGGGATCAACGGGGCCGCCGCTCATCTCGTCCACCCCGGCGACCTGGTGATCATCATCAGCTATGCACAGGTCACCGACGCCGAGGCGCGGTCGCTGCGGCCCCGGGTCGTGCATGTGGACGGCGACAACCGTATCGTCGCCCTGGGCGGCGACCCGTCCGAGCCGGTGCCGGGCTCGGACCAGGAACGCAGCCCGCAGGCCGTGTCGGCCTGACGTACTGACCTGCTGATCCGTGGGGACGAGGAGCGTGGCCGTGAGCGACATCGAGATCCGTGACGACCGGACGGCAGGCCGGCTGGAGGCGATCGGTGCCGGCGAGGTCGTCGGTCGTATCGAGTACTTCGTGCTGGACACCCCCGAGCGTGCCCTCGTCCCCGTGCACACCATCGTCGAGCCCGCCCACGAGGGCAAGGGCATCGCGGGCTCGCTGGCGCGTGAGCTGTACGCCGTCGCGCGGCGCGAGGGCGTCGTCGTCGCCCCGCTGTGCCCGTACGTCGTCAAGTGGGCCGAGCGTCATCCGGACGAGGCGCCCGCGGCCGGTCCCGAGCTGCTGCGTGCGGCGAAGGAGTGGCTCGTGGCGCATCCCGAGCGGTTCTGACGACGAAGAGACGACGAAGAGACGACGAAGAGGGAAGGGGCGCGCGTGCTCGCGCTGTTGCACACCTCGCCCGTCCACGTCCCGGTCTTCGACGCCCTGCGCGACGAGGCGCACCCCGGTCTGGAGTTGCGGCACCACGTCGACGCCGGGCTGCTGGAGCGGGCGCGGCTCGAGGGGCCGGAGGCGGTGACGGACCAGGTCCGGGAGGTGTTGCGACAGGCCGTCGCCGACGGGGCGCGGGCCGTGCTGTGCACCTGCTCGACCATCGGCGGTGTCGCCGAGGCGGCCTCCGACGGGGTCGGGGTGCCGGTGTTGCGGGTCGACCGGCCGATGGCCGCCGCCGCGGTGGCCGCCGGACCGCGCGTCGTCGTCCTCGCCGCCCTGGAGAGCACGCTCGCGCCGACGGCGGCACTGATCGGCGAGGAGGCCCGGCGCGCCGGACGCCCCGTGGAGGTACGGACCCGCCTCGTCGACGGAGCCTGGCCGCGGTTCGAGGCCGGCGACACGGAGGGCTATCTGCGGCTGGTGGCCGCCGCGGCACGTGCCGTCAGTGATGCCGACGCGATCGTTCTCGCCCAGGCCTCCATGGCGCCGGCCCGGGAGCTGGCCGACGGCCCCGTCCCCGTGCTGGCCAGCCCCGCGCCGGGACTGGCCGCCGGGGCGGACGCAGCGCGCCTCGGGTAGCGGCTCGGTCGGCGGGCGGGTGTCGTTGCGCCGCCCGGCGGGTGCCGTTCGTCCTCCCGGCTGGTGTCCCGCCAGGCCCGGCGTGTGCCGCTCGTTCCGAGGGCTCCGCTCGCTCCGCTCGCTCCGGCGGCTCCGGCGGCTCCGGCGGCTCCGGGGGCTCCGGGGACTACGAGAGTTCCGGAGGCTCGGTGGCCCCGGCGGCTGCGAGGGCTCCGACGGCTCGGTGGCTGTGACGGCTCGGCGGCTCCGGCGGGGCCACCCGGTCCCCGCGCCTTCCTCACCCACCCGGACCCCGCAGTTCATGCTCGGGGGTGACTGGAGACGCGGCCGTCGGGTAGGCGGGGGACAAGTCCAGAGCCGATGTCGACCGACTGGCCGGAGGACACCGCCATGACGAACCCGTATCCGGATCCCGTACCGCCCGGGCCCACCCCGGGACCCACCCCCGGCCCGGACCCGGAGCCCCCTCAGCCGCACCCGGACCCGGTCCCGCCGCCGGCGCCGCCTCCCGGTCCGGGCCCCACACCGCCACCTCCGCCCCCGGGCCCCGGTCCGGAACCCACACCGCAGCCACCGGGCCCCGGCCCGATCCCGGCACCACCCCCGCACCCGGGTCCTCCCGAGCCCTCCCCGTCGCCGATCCCGCCGGGGCCGGAGCCGGTACCCAACCCGGAACCGGGGCCGCCGCTCACCTGAGCTACGCGGTGACCTCCGACCGGTCCCCGCCCCACAGCGTGTGGAACGCCCCGTCCCGGTCGGTCCGCCGGTACGTGTGCGCCCCGAAGAAGTCCCGCTGCCCCTGCGTCAGCGCGGCCGGCAGCCGCTCGGCGCGCAGGGCGTCGTAGTAGGCGAGGGCCGCGGCGAAGCCGGGCGTCGGTACGCCCTGCCGGGTCGCGGCGACCAGGACCTCGCGCCAGTCGTCCTGGGCGTCGGCGATCTCCTGCGCGAACGTCTCGTCCGACAGCAGACTCGGCAGATCGGCCCGGGCGTCGTACGCGGCACGAATGCGGTCGAGGAAGGCGGCGCGGATGATGCAGCCGCCGCGCCAGATCGAGGAGACCGCACCCAGGTCGATGTCCCAGCCGTACTCCTCGCTGCCCGCCGCGATCTCGTGGAAGCCCTGCGTGTACGAGACGATCTTCGACGCGTACAGCGCCTGCTCCACCCGGTCGGCGAAGGCGCCCGCATCCGCCTCGCCCAGCGGTGACGCCTTGGGCCCCGCCAGCCCGCGCGAGGCGTCCCGCAGCGCCGCGTGTCCGGACAGGGAACGGGCGAAGACGGCCTCCGCGATGCCGGACACCGGCACGCCCAGGTCCAGCGCGATCTGCACCGTCCAGCGGCCCGTGCCCTTCTGTTCCGCCTGGTCGACCACCACGTCCACGAACGGCTTGTCCGTCGCCCCGTCCACGTGCGACAGCACCTCCGCCGTGATCTCGATCAGGTACGAGTCCAGGCGGCCGGTGTTCCAGGTGCGGAAGATGTCCGCGATCTGCGCGGGGGAGTACCCGGCGACATCGCGCAGCAGCTGGTACGCCTCGCCGATCAGCTGCATGTCGGCGTACTCGATGCCGTTGTGCACCATCTTCACGAAATGACCGGCGCCGTCGGGGCCGACATGGGTCACACACGGTGCGCCGTCCGCCGCCTTCGCGGCGATCTTCTCCAGCATCGGGCCGAGCGAGTCGTACGACTCCTTCGAGCCGCCCGGCATGATGCTCGGGCCGTGCAAAGCGCCCTCCTCGCCGCCGGAGATGCCGGTACCCACGAAGTGGATGCCCTGCTCGCGCAGTTCGCGCTCCCGGCGTCGGGTGTCCGCGAAGTGGGCGTTGCCCCCGTCGATGATCATGTCGCCGGGCTCCAGCAGCGGGGCGAACTCCTGGATCACCGCGTCGGTGGGGTCACCGGCCTTGACCATGATCACCAGTCGCCGCGGCCGTTCCAGCGCCGCCACGAACTCCTTGGCGGTCTCGGTCGCGACGAAGTCGCCCTCGCTCCCGAACTCCTCCACCAGCGCGTGCGTTCGCGACGCGGTCCGGTTGTGCACCGCGACCGTGTAGCCGTTCCGGGCGAAGTTGCGGGCGAGGTTGCGGCCCATGACCGCGAGACCCGTGACGCCGATCTGCGCTGCAGTGCTCATTGGGTTGGCTCCTAGTGACCTTGGTGTCGGTGGTGCCCTGTGCCGGTGAGTGCCGGTGCTGCTGCCCGCCAGTATTGCCGCTCGACCATCGTGACGTGCTGGTACGCCGGTCGCATGTCCTGACCCGGCGCACCCCCATACGCACGGAAGGGGCTCGGCGCCTCAGCGTGCGGTCGCGGGCTTCCGGCCAACGGGCGGACGGTATGCGCCACTTGGGGTGACCAACCGACCGATAGCCGTCTTGTCATGGCCTGTTCGCAGCGCTTACTTTTGCCCCTCCTGACGCAATGTCGAGGGGGATTTCATGGCCGTACGCGGCCGGCACCGCCGGTATCAGCCGAACAGGATCAACCGCGCCTCACTCACCGTCACCGCGGGGGGCGCCGGACTGGCCCTCCCGCTCGTCGGCACCGGCACCGCCCAGGCGGCCGACGTGGAGACCTGGGACAAGGTCGCCGCCTGCGAGTCCACGAACGACTGGGACATCAACACCGGCAACGGCTACTACGGCGGGTTGCAGTTCACCCGGTCGACCTGGGAGGCGTTCGGCGGCACCGAGTACGCGCCGCGTGCGGACCTGGCCACCAAGGACCAGCAGATCGCCGTCGCGGAGAAGGTGCTCGACGAGCAGGGTCCGGGCGCCTGGCCCGTGTGTTCCGAACGGGCCGGACTGACCCGGGGCGGCGCCGCCCCCGACGTACATCCGGCAGGGGGCGCGGAGAAGACGGCTGGGGGGAAGACCCGGAAGTCCGCCGACAAGCCGTCCGCGAAGTCCGACAGGTCGACCGCGAAGTCCGGCAGGGCGTCCGGCTCGGTGCAGGACGTCCAGCCCCAGACCACGCCGCAGTCCCGGGCCGGGCAGGCCCGGATGTACACGGTGGTCACCGGTGACACCCTGTCCGGCATCGCCGACAGCCAGCAGGTGCGGGGCGGCTGGCAGGGGCTGTACGACGCCAACCGCACCCGGATCGGAGCGGACCCCGACCTGATCCTGCCGGGCCAGCGGCTGTCACTGCGCGGCGAGACCGCCGACGCGAGCCCCCGCGCCGGGACGAAGCAGTCCGGGAAGGCCAGGACGGCGACGCCGAAGAAGCCGTCTCCGGACCGCGACAGGAGCAAGGCCAAGACCGACGACGCCGGCAAGGACGACAAGGCCACGACCGGCAAGACCAAGTCCGGCAAGGCCACGACCGGCAAGACCAAGGCCGACAAGACCACCAAGACCGCCAAGACGCAGAAGGCCACGACAGGCCAGGCCGTCACCGCCCCCGTCGACGCCCCCACCGGCACGCCGTACCACCAGGCGGGCTCCTCCTGGTCGAAGGGCTACCACACCGGCGTCGACTTCCCCGTCCCCACCGGCACCTCGGTCAAGTCGGTCGCGGCGGGCCGGGTCGTCAGCGCCGGCTGGGGCGACTCGTACGGGTACGAGGTGGTGGTCCGGCACGACGACGGCCGCTACTCCCAGTACGCGCACCTCTCGGCGATCTCCGTGAAGGACGGCCAGTCGGTGAGCGCCGGACAGCGCATCGGCCGCTCGGGTTCCACCGGAAACAGTACGGGCCCGCATCTGCACTTCGAGGTGCGGACGGGGCCCGGTTTCGGCTCGGACGTCGACCCGCTGGCGTATCTGCGGGCCGGCGGGGTCAGGATCTGATCCGCACCCGGTGCCGGTCGAGCAGGGGCGGTGCGGCGAACGGGCCGCCGAAGAGCGGATCGTAGGGCAGCGTGGCGCAGGGGAGCGCCCCCGTCACGCACCCCACCGGTGTACAGGCCTCGTACCTCTCGTCGACCCCGTCCTCGGCGGGTACGGTGCCCAGGGCAGCAGGGGGCGAGCCGACCGGTGAGACGGACGGCGAGGCGGACGCCGGGGACGGCACGAAGACCTTGCCGGACGGCTGGGGCGTCCGCGGCTCGACCGCCTCGGCGGACTCCCGTGCGATCCGCTCCGTCGTCAGCAGGATCAGCCCGCCCGCGGCCACCACGCCGCAGCCCAGGGCGAGGACGGTGCCGGTCGTGCCGTAGCGGAAGGATTCGCCGAACATCGTGATGCCGACCACGGCGGCCACCACCGGGTTCACCACCGTCAGCGTGGCCAGCGGGGCGGCGAGACCGGCGCCCCGGTAGGAGGCCTGGGACAGCAGCATGCCGGCCGTGGCCAGTACGCCGATCACGGCGAGGGAGGGCACGTCGGCGGCCGACACACCGCCGGCCCAGTCGACCGCGACCGTCTTCGTGAACACCGAGGACATGCCGAAGGCGATGCCGGAGGCGGTCGCCAGCAGGATGCTGCGCACCGCCGGGTGCCGGTGCGCGGCCCGGCCGGCGATCATCAGCGCCACGACCACACCACCCGTGACGGCGGCCGCCCCGACCCGCTGCGCCGTGTCCAGCGACTGCGCGTCGGACGCGCCGACCAGGGACAGCAGACCCGCGAGACCGACCGTCGCCATCAGCGCGCCCCGCCAGGCCGTCGCACCGGCCCTGCGGCCCACGAACAGCGCCGCCATGGGCAGCGCGAACACGATGGTCAGCGCGCCCAGCGGCTGCACCAGGCTCAGCGGGCCGAGGGCGAGGGCCACGACGTGCAGCAGGCCACCGAGACCGTTGAGCCCGACCGCCGCCCACCAGCCCGGCCGGCGCAGCGGAGCGTACTGAGCACCCGGGGAGGACGCCGCCACCTGTTCCTGCACGATCGCCCCGCCGGCGTACGCCACGGCGGAGACGAGCGAGAGGAGCACGGACAACGCGAGGGCGCTCATCGGCTGCTCCTCTGCGTGAGGCGGGGGCCCTCGGGCCGACGCGGCGAACGGTCGTCTTCCATGAAGAACACGATGCCGTCCCGGGGGCTTCCCGTCGTCGTCCCTGAGCACTCATTGGGTCCTACTACCGATGGAGTACGACGGCGGCGCCGTCCTCCCCAGGGTGGGCTACTTCGGTACTCGACCCCCGACCCGCGGCCCCTAGGGGACTTGATACTACTGCTCTCCGTGGACCTCGACCGTGCCCTCGCCGCCCTCCGCCCGCTCGGCGGCTTCTTCGTCCTGCACGCGTCGCAGCCCCCGCCCCGACCGCTGCCCACCCTCGCACACGTGCACGCCGCCGGACACCGGGACGCGGGGCACGAGGCCGGGGCACCGGATGTTCACGAGGACCCCCTCGCCTTCCGCGTCCGGAAGGTCGGCGCCGCCCTCCGCACCCCCGAGACCCGTGTCGCCGCCTCCGTGGCCCACCAGGGACTCGCGGCCCGCCTCTGGTCGGTGACGCTCGGCTGCGCCGTCCTGTACGGCCGCGTCCCCGACCTCGCACCGCGCCTGCTGCACTGGGACCCCGACGCCGGTGCTCCCGACGACCTGTGGCTCACCGAGGTGCATCCCCTGCCCGCGGACGCGCCCACGATCGCCGACGTCGTGCTCCGCGCCCATCTCACCCCGCTGACGGCGACGCTCCACGCCCGGCACCGCGTCGCAACCGGGCTGCTGTGGGGCAACGCGGCCTCCGCGCTGGCCGGTGCCGGCCGGCAACTGGAGGGCTGGGCCCACGGACACGGTCGTACGGACACCGCCGCCCGTGCGCGATCCCTCACCGCGGAGCTGCTCGACCACCCCCTCCTCGCCGGAACCGGCACGGTCACAACACCCGCGCCCGCACCCGGATCCGCAACCGGCACCGCCTTCCGCCGCCGCAGCTGCTGCCTGTACTACCGGGCGCCCGGCGCGGGCGTCTGCGGCGACTGCTGCTTCACCCGGCCGCCTCGGTCTCCGCGCACCCCGTGGACTCCTCCCTCTCCGCGCCCCCCGCGCTCTTCCCCGGGCGCCCCGTCTAGGTGACCATGAAAGGACCAGCCGCCGAGCACGGGAGGTTCCGGGTGCGTGTGGGACTGCTGACCCGCGAGTACCCGCCGGACGTGTACGGCGGCGCGGGCGTCCACGTCGAGTTCCTCGCCCGGGAACTCGCCCGCCTCGTCGACCTCGACGTGCACTGCTGGGGCGAGGGCCGCGCGGACGGCGTACTGCGCCACCGCCCCTGGCCCGCGCTCGACGGCGCCAACGACGCGCTGCGCACCCTCTCCGTCGACCTCGCCATGACCGCCGCCCTCGAAGGCCGCGAACTGGTCCACTCGCACACCTGGTACGCCAATCTCGGCGGCCACCTCGCCAAGCTGCTCCACGGCATCCCGCACGTCGTGACCGCCCACTCCCTGGAGCCGCTGCGCCCCTGGAAGGCCGAGCAGCTCGGCGGCGGCTACGCCCTCTCCGGCTGGGCCGAGCGAACCGCCGTCGAGGCCGCCGACGCGGTGATCGCCGTGTCCGGCGCGATGCGGGAGGACATCCTCACCTGCTACCCGGCGCTGGACGCCGCCAGGGTGCACGTCGTGCACAACGGCATCGACACCACGCTCTACCGCCCCGACCCCGGCACCGACGCCCTCGACCGCATCGGCCTGGACCGCTCCCGGCCGTACGTCCTGTTCGTCGGCCGCATCACCCGCCAGAAGGGCGTGCCCCACCTGCTGCGCGCGGTGCGGGACATCGACCCGGCCGCGCAGGTCGTGCTGTGCGCCGGCGCCCCGGACACCCCCGAGATCGACCAGGAGTTCCGCGACCTCTTCGCCGAGCTGAGCCGCGTCCGCGCGGGCGTGCACTGGATCCCGAGCATGCTGCCGCGCCCGGAGGTGATCCAGTTGCTGACCCACGCCGCCGTCTTCGTCTGCCCCTCCGTGTACGAGCCCCTCGGCATCGTCAACCTGGAGGCGATGGCCTGCGGTACGCCCGTCGTCGCCTCCCGGGTCGGCGGCATCCCGGAGGTCGTGGCGGACGGCGAAACGGGGGTACTCGTCCCCAGGAACGCCAGCGGGACCGACCACGGGGTCCACGGCGGCCACGAGGATCACGAGGACCGCGATTTCGAGGCGGGCCTCACCCGGGCGCTGGACGCGGTCCTCGGCGACCCGGAGGCCGCCCGGCGGATGGGCGAGGCGGGCCGGGAGCGCGCGATGGACGAGTTCGGGTGGGACGCGGTGGCCCGCCGTACGGTCCGGCTCTACGAGGAGATCCTCAAACAGGCTTAGACCGTCCCGCCCAGGGGCGGCCGAGGGTGAACGAGGGTGAGGGGAGCGGCCATGCGTCGTGGAGGTCCTTCGGTGCTCGGCATCGTGCTGGCGGGCGGAGAGGGCAAGCGCCTGATGCCCCTGACCGCGGACCGCGCCAAACCCGCGGTCACGTTCGGCGGCACCTACCGGCTCGTCGATTTCGTACTGTCCAACCTGGTCAACGGCGACATCCTGCGGATCTGCGTCCTCACCCAGTACAAGTCGCACTCGTTGGACCGGCACATCACCACCACCTGGCGGATGTCCAGCCTGCTCGGCAACTACGTCACCCCCGTCCCCGCCCAGCAGCGGCTCGGTCCCCGCTGGTACCTCGGCAGCGCCGACGCGATCCTGCAGTCCCTGAACCTGGTGCACGACGAGCAGCCCGAGTACGTCGCGGTGTTCGGCGCCGACCACGTGTACCGCATGGACCCGCGCCAGATGCTCACCCAGCACATCGAGTCCGGCGCGGGCGTGACCGTGGCCGGGATACGCGTGCCGCGCGCCGAGTCGTCGTCGTTCGGTGTGATCACCCCGGGGTCCGACGGCCAGACCGTCAGCGGGTTCCTGGAGAAGCCCGCCGACCCGCCAGGACTGGCCGACGACCCCGGGTGCGTCTTCGCCTCGATGGGCAACTACCTCTTCACCACCAAGTCCCTCGTGGAGGCCCTGCACCGGGACGCCGAGGACCGGAACTCGGTGCACGACATGGGCGGCTCGATCCTGCCCCAGCTCACCGACCGGGGCGAGGCCGCGCTGTACGACTTCAGCGCCAACCACGTGCCGGGGGAGACCAGCCGGGACCAGGGCTACTGGCGGGACGTCGGCACCCTCGACGCCTACTACGACGCCCACATGGACCTCATCGCAGAGCGCCCCGCGTTCAACCTGTACAACCGGGACTGGCCCGTCTACACCCACTCCACCCAGCTGTCCCCGGCCCGTTTCAACGCCGGCGGCATGGCCAGTGAGTCGATCATCAGCGCGGGCTGCCTGATCCGCGGGCAGGTCACGCGGTCCGTGCTCTCGCCGGGGGTGGTGGTGGACCCGGGCGCGGTCGTCCAGGGCTCGGTGCTGCACGACAACGTGCACATCGGCCGGGGCGCGGTCGTGCGCGGGGCGGTGCTGGACAAGAACGTCGACGTGCCGCCGGGCGCGACGATCGGCGTCAACCCGGAGCGGGACGCCGAGTTGTACACCGTCTCCAAGGGCGGCGTGATCGCGCTGGGCAAGGGGCAGCGGGTGCCGTGACGGACGGGTGGCGGTCCCGGGACGCGCGGTGCGCCCGGGGCCGTTGTCATGTCCCTGGACGCCAAGCGGAATCCGTGTTGTCATGCCTCTGCACCGCTGCGTTACATCGATGTATGACATCGATGTCCTGAGCAACCAGAGCCACCACCCGTTCTCGAGGAGAGGGTCAGTGCGCACCAAACGACTCAGAGACCGACTGGCATTACTGCTCGCCGCCGCACTCGGCGTCGCCGGACTCGCCGCCGTGCCGAACGCGAGCGCGGCCGACGACGACGGCGCGGAGATCCACGGCCTGAAGGGCGAGTACTACACCCAGTCCGCCCCCGGCGCCTTCGACTTCCACGAACTGAAGGCCACCGGCTTCGATCCGCAGCTCGACTTCAACACCCTGGAGCCGCGGCTGAACTTCGCCACCGGACAGTCCGACGACGTCAGCGTCCGCTGGACCGGCAAGCTGGTGCCGGAGAAGACCGGCGCCCACACCTTCTCGATCATCGGCGACAACGGCTTCCGCCTCTGGATCGACGGCCGGCTCGCCATCGACCACTGGGTCGACGACTGGGACCGCGAACAGACCGCCCAGCCCATCGAGCTGACGGCCGGCCAGTCCTACGACATCAAGCTCGAGTACTTCGAGCACTACGGGGGCTCCAACCTCCACCTGCGCTGGACCGAGCCGGGCGGCAGCAAGGAGCCCGTCCCGCAGTCGGCGTTCCGCCTGCCCGACGGCTTCGACTACGACGGCGCGACGGCGACCACCGTGGAGGCCACCGGCCGCACCCTCAGGCTGGACTTCGCGAACCCGCTCGCCGCGGCCCCCGCCGGCCTCACCGACCACCTCGAAGCGGTGATCGGCGGCGCCGAATGGCCGCTGGGCGAGGCCACGGTCGACCCCGCCGACCCCACCGCCCTCCTCGTCGCCCTCGACGAACCCGTCGTCGGCAACAAGAACGGCGACGCCCCCGGCACCGCCGACGTCCGCTACGACGGTGAAGGCGGCCTCACCGACGCCGAGGGCAACGTTGTCAACCCCTTCTGGAGCAGCGGCGGCAACAAGTCCACCTACGAGCTCAGCACCCCGTGGGCCGACGAGGTGGGCCCGGACAACGCCCTCCCGGAGTACCCGCGCCCGCAGTTGACGCGCGACGACTGGCAGAACCTCAACGGTCGCTGGCAGTTCGCCGCCGCCGAGGCCGGCGAGCAGCCGCCGGTCGGCAAGAACCTGAAGGAGCGCATCCTCGTCCCGTACCCGGTGGAGTCCCAGCTCTCCGGCATCCAGCGGCACGAGGACCGCATGTGGTACCGCCGCACCTTCACCGTGCCCCGCGACTGGCACATCGGCTCCGGACAGCGCCTCAAGCTCAACTTCGGCGCCGTCGACTGGCAGTCCGAGGTGTACGTCAACGGCACCAAGGTCGCCGAACACAAGGGCGGTTACGACAGGTTCAGCGCCGACATCACCGACGCGCTGAAGCCGGGCCGCACCCAGGAGCTGATCGTCGGCGTCTACGACCCGACCGACGCGGCGAACGGTGAGAACCCGCCGATCGGCAAGCAGCGCCTGGACCCGAGCGGCATCTGGTACACGCCCAGCTCCGGCATCTGGCAGACCGTCTGGATGGAGCCGGTCGCCCGGGACCACGTCGACTCCCTCAAGCTGACCCCGGACGTCGATGCGAGCGCGCTGACCGTCGAGCCGAAGGGCGTGCGCGACGGCGTACGGATCAGCGCGACGGCCTACGCCGGTGACCGCAAGGTCGCCTCGGTGAGCGGACGCACCGGGCAGCCGCTGACCCTGAGGATCCACAACCCGCGCCTGTGGTCGCCCGACGACCCCTTCCTGTACGACCTCAGGGTCACCGTCGGACACGACCGCGTCGAGAGCTACTTCGGGATGCGTTCCATCGCCGTCGAGAAGGTCGACGGCGTGCCGCGCACGGTCCTCAACGGCGAACCGGTCTTCCTGATGGCCACCCTCGACCAGGGCTTCTGGCCGGACGGTCTGCACACCGCGCCCACCGACGAGGCCCTCGCCCACGACCTGAAGCTGCACAAGCAGCTCGGCTTCAACTCCGTGCGCAAGCACATCAAGGTCGAGCCCGACCGCTGGTTCTACTGGGCCGACAGGCTGGGCCTGCTGGTGTGGCAGGACATGCCCGCGATGACCGCCGGGAAGAACCCGAGCGCCGCCGCCCGCGCCGAGTACGAGCGGGAGATGAAGGAGATGATCGACGAGCACATCAGCAGCCCGTCGATCATCATGTGGGTCACCTTCAACGAGGGCTGGGGCCAGTACGACATCAAGCGCGTCGCCGAACAGGCCCAGGCCTGGGACCCGACCCGCCTCGTCAACAACCAGTCGGGCCTGAACCTCGGGGCCGACGGCGGCGCCGGCGACATCATGGACGAGCACGGCTACCCGAGCCCCGCCCTGCCGCCCGCCCCGGACGGCGAACGCGCCCTGGTCACGGGCGAGTACGGCGGGCTCGGCCTCGCGGTGCCCGGACACGCCTGGTCCGTGCAGCAGTCGTACGTCGACGTCGACCCCCAGACGTACACGGACGACTACCTCACCAAGCTCGACGAGGTGCGCGCGCTGGTCTGCCGGGGCAGCAACGGCGCCGTCTACACCCAGATCTCGGACGTCGAGGGCGAGCTGAACGGCCTGACGACCTACGACCGCAAGGTCCTCAAGCCGGACGTCGAGCGGGTGAAGGCCGCCCACGAGGCCCTGATCCGCGACGCGTCCCTGCCCACCCCGGCGGGGTGCCCGGCCGCCTGAGCACCCGGGTGACGCGGCGGTCCTGCTCCATCCGGTCGTAAGGACCCACGGTCGGCCCGCAGCCGTCCGGGTGGGGCAGCCCGGCGCCGTCGGCGCCGCCGCCGCCGACATCACCACAGGTGCCCCATGAGTCCCGCCCCTTTCGCAGGGGCGGGACTTTAATCTGCTGTTAACTGTCCGTAGCTTGATCGTACTTGACCGTAATCGTCGGAGGGCGATTGACTGCTTGTCCACCCGTCGTCCTTGCGAGGCAAGCCGTTGACTTCCGATCCGCTCGCTCCCCTCGACCTGGCGTTCTGGAACATCGAGTCCGCCGAGCACCCCATGCACCTCGCCGCGCTCGGGGTCTTCTCGGCGCGCTCGCCCACCGCGGGCGCCCACGCCGCTGACCTGCTGGCGGCCCGTGCCCCCGCGGTGCCGGGACTGCGGATGCGGATCCGCGACGTCTGGCAGCCACCGTTCGACCTGCGGCGGCCGTTCGCGTTCGGCGGCGCGACCCGCGAGCCCGATCCCCACTTCGACCCGCTCGACCACGTCCGGCTGCACGCCCCGACGACGGACTTCCACGCCCGCGCGGGCCGGCTCATGGAACGCCCGCTGGAGCGCGGCCGGCCGCCGTGGGAGGCGCACGTGCTGCCGGGCGCCGAGGGCGACTCCTTCGCCGTGCTGTTCAAGTTCCACCACGCGCTGGCCGACGGCCTGCGGGCGCTGACCCTCGCCGCGGGCGTCCTCGACCCGATGGACCTGCCCGCACCCCGGCCCCGCCCCGAGGTGCCGCGGCGCGGGCTCGTCCCGGACGTGCGCGGACTGCCGGCCAGGCTGCGCGGAGCCCTGTCCGACGCGGGCCGGGCCCTCGACATCGGCGCCGCCGCGGCCCTGTCCACCCTCGACGTACGCTCCTCCGCCGCGCTCACCGCCGCGTCCTCCGGTACCCGCCGCACCGCGGGCGTGGCCGTCGACCTCGACGACGTCCACCGCGTGCGCAAGTCGGTCGGCGGCACCGTCAACGACGTCCTGATCGCGGTCGTCGCCGGCGCCCTGCGCCACTGGCTGGACGAGCGCGGCGACGGCAGCGAGGGCGTCGCACCCCGCGCGCTGATCCCCGTCTCCAAGCGCCGACCGCGCACCGCCCACCCACAGGGCAACCGGCTCTCCGGCTACCTGATACGGCTTCCGGTCGGCGACCCCGACCCGCTCTCCCGCCTCGGCACGGTCCGCGCCGCCATGGACCGCAACAAGGACGCCGGGCCCGGCCGCGGCGCCGGTGCCGTCGCCCTGCTCGCCGACCACGTGCCGGCCCTCGGCCACCGGCTCGGCGGTCCGCTGGTCGGTCAGGCCGCCCGGCTCTGGTTCGACATCCTGGTCACCAGCGTGCCCCTGCCCAGCCTCGGCCTGCGGCTCGGCGGCCACCCGCTCACCGAGGTCTACCCGCTGGCGCCGCTGGCCCGCGGCCACTCCCTGGCGGTGGCCGTCTCGACCTACCGCGGGCAGGTCCACTACGGCCTGGTCGCCGACGCGGAGGCGGTGCCGGACCTCGACCGGTTCGCCCAGGCCCTGTCCGAGGAGGTGGAGACATTGCTCACCGCCTGCGGTCCCTGACCCCGTCGGGTTTGGCGACCCGGCCCGCCGCTGAAGTAAAATCCGCTGTTCGAAAGCGGTCGCGTCCCGGAGCGCCGCGCGGGTGAATTAGGGAACGGCAGCGGCGATGACGGTGACACAGGACGGCTCGGCGACCACGGACGAGGTGACCGCCTCCGCGTTCGGCCCCGGCATCGACCCGGAGCGGCTCGCGGTCTGCCTCGGCGTGCTCGAGGAGCTCGACGAGCTGGACGTCGACCACCCCGACGCGATCGCGGTCCGCCGGGCCACCTCGCACATCTACCGCATGGTCAAGCAGCGCCGCCGCCAGGAGCGCCGGGCCGCCAAGACCGCCCACGACAAGGCGGTCACCGAGGCCACCGCCACCGGGTCCGCCGAGCGCATCGACGACGAGACCGAGGGCATCCTGCCCTCCTCCCGCACGGAGGAGGGCACGATCGCGGGGATACTCCAGCGCCCCCGCTCCTGCTACGTCTGCAAGCAGCGGTACGTCGAGGTCGACTACTTCTACCACCAGCTCTGCCAGGACTGCGCCGCCGAGAACCGGGCCCGCCGCGACGCCCGCGCCGACCTCACCGGCAAGCGGGCGCTGCTGACCGGCGGCCGGGCCAAGATCGGCATGTACATCGCGCTCAGGCTGCTGCGCGACGGCGCCCACACCACGATCACCACTCGCTTCCCCAAGGACGCCATCCGCCGCTTCAAGGCCATGGACGACTCCGCCGAGTGGATCCACCGCCTGGAGGTCGTCGGCATCGACCTGCGCGACCCGGCCCAGGCCGTGGCCCTCGCCGACCAGGTCACCGAGCAGGGCCCGCTGGACATCCTGATCAACAACGCCACCCAGACCGTACGCCGACTGCCCTCCGCGTACGCCGCGCTCGTCGAGGGCGAGAGCGCCCCGCTGCCGGCCGGCGAACTGCCCGCCCACCACGTCATCGGCGCCTTCAACTCCGGCGCGGTCGACGGCCTCGCCGCGCTGCCCGTCGGCACCTCGGGGCTCGACGCGCAGAAGGTGGCGGACCTCGCCCTGGTCGCCGGCAACGCCAGTGTGGTCCGCCACCGCGAGGGCACCGCGATCGATGCGGGCGGCCTGGTCCCCGACGTCGTCGACACCAACACCTGGGTCCAGACCATCGAGCAGATCTCCCCGGTCGAGCTGCTCGAGACCCAGCTGTGCAACTACACCTCGCCCTTCATCCTCATCAGCAAGCTGCGCCCGGCGATGGCTCAGGCCGCGCGCCGGGCCGCCTCGGGGCGGGCCTACGTCGTCAACGTCTCGGCGATGGAGGGCGTGTTCGCCCGCGGCTACAAGGGCGCGGGCCACCCGAACACCAACGCGGCCAAGGCCGCGATGAACATGGTGACGCGGACCAGTGCCCAGGAGATGTTCGACACCGACCGCATCCTGATGACCTCCGTCGACACCGGCTGGATCACCGACGAGCGTCCCCACTACGACAAGCTGCGCCTGGCCGAGGCCGGCTTCCACGCCCCGCTCGACCTGGTCGACGGCGCCGCCCGCGTCTACGACCCGGTCGTGCGCGGCGAGGCGGGCGAGGACCTGTACGGCGTCTTCCTCAAGGACTACGCGCCCGGCAAGTGGTGACGGGGACACCGGGCGGGCGGCGGTAGTCACGAGGCACGCACGACCGGCGCACCGGGGCCCACCGCGCCCGGAGCGTCTCAGTCGACGGCGCCCAGCCGTGAGTTACGCGCCGCCGTCAGCTCCAGTACCGTGCGCCAGTCCTCCAGGACCCCCGCGTCGAAGTCCGTCGTGCGGGCCTCGTCGTACGCCTGTCGCAGGCTGAGCAGGTCGTTGTCGAAGGCCCGTGCCTCCGGGTCGGCGTGGTGGCGCACCAGGTGGGCGACGCGCGCGCCGAGCAGGGGCCGCACCACCGCGCCGGTGCGGCCCGCCGGGTCGCCGGGCCACAGGAGCCGGCCCACGGGCGAGACGAGTCCGGCCACCTGGAGCTCCTTGTCGGCCGGGCGGCGCCGGCGCAGCAGCGCCGCGGTCCGCAGCGCGTGCCCGTGCGGATCGACGGGCCCGTCGCCGCGCCCCGCGGCCGGTCCCGCGTTCGGCCGCGCGCCCCGGCAGGCGTACAGCAGGTCCATCAGCTCCTCGACGCTGCGCAGTTCCATGCCTCGGTCCTCCCACGAGACAGCCGTTGTGACGGGCAGCAGACCATGGCCGGCTTGCGTCGCGGCCAACGGCAACTTAACTGCGCAACCCATTGCCGCCGTTATTCGAAGGTGTGCTCGAACGTGTGGGCCGAACGGGTGGTCGGCCGCGATGCGAAACCCGGCATACCTGCGCAGACTGGGATTAATTGTGCACGGAGTGAAGGGCAATGGTTACCCCATGTTTTGAGCCCCATAGAGCGCACCCCCGCTCATTTGGTTAATCTGGAGCGGACGGACGACAGCACAGGGCACTACCCGCACCCAAGGTCCGTCATGGGACAAGCCGGTTCACAACGGCCTGCTCTCGCACGAGTTGCCGGCGCCACCGCGTCCGAACTGCATTCGACTCACACCCGAGCGGGCGCCGGGTGCCGGACAGGAGACTGGCCGACAGGCCCCGAGGGTGACCCGACACATAAGGAGTGCGCGGTGACACCGGAGACGACGACGAACCCCGAACAACGGCCCAGGGAACGCGCCGAGCGTACGCGGCGCCGACCCGGAGAGATCGGCAGCCTCGACGTGTGGGCCCGGTCCGCTCCCATCCGCCTCGCGGGCTACGAGGACGACCTCGCCGAGCCCCACATCCTGCCCAGCGTGGACTGACCCGCCGGGCCGCCCCCTCCCGTCCGCCGGACGCATGGGCGTGCGAGACTCACGCCCATGCTGATCAGGGAAGCGACGGCCGACGACTGGCCGCAGATCTGGCCCTTCTGGCACCGCATCGTCGCCGCCGGCGAGACCTACGCCTGGGACCCGGACACCTCCGAGGAAGACGCGCGGGCCCTGTGGATGAACCCCGCCAAGCGGGTCTACGTCGTCCAGGACGACACCGGGGCCGTCGTCGCCTCCGCGTACGTCACCCCCAACTACGGTGGTCCCGCCGCCGGTATCGCCAACGCCGGCTTCATGGTCGACCCGGAGCGGGCGGGCCGCGGCACCGGCCGGGCGCTCGCCGAGCACGTGCTGGCCGCCGCCAGGGCCGACGGATACCGGGGCATGGTCTTCAACGCCGTCGTCGAGACCAACCCGGCGGTGAAGCTCTGGACCTCCCTCGGCTTCACCGTCCTGGGCACCGTGCCCGACGCCTACGAGCACCCGCGGCACGGGCGGGTGGGCCTGCACATCATGTACCGCGCGCTTTAGGGGTGTTGCTCACGCCGGCGGAGGCGCCGTCCGCCGCCACGGGCGCAGCGCCTCGATCCGCTCCGCCAGCTCCAGCAGCGCCGCCTCCGACCCCGGGCGCCCGACGAGTTGTACGGCACTGGGGGCGCCCGAGGGCAGCGTGCCGAACGGCACCGCCATCGCGGGCCAGCCGGTGAGGTTCCACGGCGGGGTGAAGGGCGAGTACGCCGAGTTGGCCGCCACGTTGCGCAGCCAGCCGCGCTCGTGCCAGGGCCCCGCCTCGGGGGAGCGGCGGGCCAGCGCCGGGGTGAGCAGGACGTCGTACTCCGTGAAGAACGGCTCCAGGCGCCGGCGCAGCCGCTCCCGGCCCGTGCCGGCGGCCACCGTGCGCACGAACGGCCGCCCGAGGGCCGCGTGCACCCGGGTGCGCCTGGCCAGCCGCCGCCGGTCCAGGTCCCGTGCGTCCACGTGCGTACCGGCCGTCCAGTGGGTCAGGGCGGTCAGGCTCAGCGACGCCGGGTAGGGCGGGTCGGCCCGCCGCACCTGGTGCCCCGCCTTCATCAGCACCCCGGCCGCCTCGCGGACGGCGTTCGCGTAGGGGCGGGACACGGGGACACCGGCCAGGGGACTGCGCAGGGAGACGGCGACGCGGAGCGCGCCGAGGCTGCGCCGACGCCGCGGCACCCCGGCAGCGAGAACGGCCGTGCGGCCGCCCGCGAGGCCGCCGGCGAGATCGGCGGTGCGGTCGCCCGGGAGGCCGCCCGTGCGACCGCCAGTAGGTCCGCCGGAGAGGACGCCGGTGCGGTCGCCCGTGTGATCGGTCGTGCGGCCGCCCGCGAGGCCGCCCGGGAGTTCGGTGGTGCGGTCGCCCGCGAGGCCGCCGGCGAGATCGGCGGTGCGGTCGCCCGGGAGGCCGCCCGTGCGACCGCCAGTAGGTCCGCCGGAGAGGACGCCGGCGCGGTCGCCCGTGTGATCGGTCGTACGGTCGCCCGCGAGGCCGCCCGGGAGTTCGGTGGTGCGGTCGCCGGGGAGGCCGCCCGTGCGACCGCCAGTAGGTCCGCCGGAGAGGACGCCGGTGCGGTCGTCCGTGAGGTTCGCCGTGCGGTCGCCCGGGAGGCCGCCGGCGCGACCGCCCGTGGGGTCGCCCGCCAGGACCGCGAGCATCAGGCGGGCGTCGGCGACCGTCGTGGCCAGGGGGCCGTTCTCCGACATGCCGAACCAGTCGCCCTCGCCGATGCCCGCCGGGACCACGCCGTGGCCCGGCTTGACGGTGACCACACCGCAGTTGGCCGCCGGTATGCGCAGCGAGCCCATGCCGTCGTTGCCCAGCGCGATCGGCACCAGGCCGGCGGCGACCGCGGCGGCGCTGCCCCCCGACGAACCGCCCGCCGTCCGGGCCGGGTCCCACGGATTGCGGGCGGTGCCGTGCACGCCCTCGGTGGTGCCGAACACGCACAGCTCGGGCACGTTCGTCAGCCCCACCACCACCGCGCCGGCCGCCCGCAGCCGGGCCACGGTGACGTGGTCCGCGTCGGCGGGCGTGTCCGGCGTCGCGTCGGAGCCGCACCGGACGGACTCGCCGCGCACCGCGAGATTGTCCTTGACCGCCACCGGCACGCCCGCCAGTGGCAGTTCGGCCAGATCACCCCGGGCGCCCACCTCGTCGGCCTCGGCGAGCGCCGCCTCGGCCCGCACCGTCCGGAAGGCGCCGACGCGGCCGTCGAGCCGCTCTATCAGGGCGAGATGCTCTGCCACCACCTCGCGGGGCGTGGCCCGCTTCTCGCGTACGGCGGCGGCGATCTCGGTGGCGGTCCGGCCGGCCCAGTCGGTCACGGAGAACTCCTCGGGATGCGCGAGACGGGATTACTGGCGAGTACGTAGGGGGAACTGTGCCTGCCCGGACGCCCCCGCGTCGAGATGCCGGCCGAGGCCGTCCCCCGGTCCCGTGTCGTACGGGGGACCCGCACGCGAGACGTGCGCCGCGCGGCCGGCTCACCCCCGGCGCGCCGGCCCCGTGCTGTCCCGTTCGATCAGCCGCGGCACCGGCACCCGCACCGTGCGGGCCGGGCCGCCGTCCAGCAGGGCGGTCAGTTCCGTCGCCGCCGTGCGGCCGAACTCCACGCTGTCCCGGGACAGGGCCGACAGCCACGGCTTGACCATGCGGCACAGCGCCGAGTCCTCCCAGGCCACCACGGACACGTCCGCCGGTACGGAGAAGCCCAGTTCGGACGCGGCGGCGACCCCGGCGACGGCCATCACGTCGTTGTCGTAGATCAGCGCGGTCGGCGGAGCGGGAGCCTCCAGGACCCGCCGGGTGACGGCGGCACCCTCCGCGTCGGAGTAGTCGGTGGTCACCGACTCCACCTCGGCCAGGCCCCGCCGCGCCGCCTCGGCGCGCAGCGCGCGGATCCGGCGCTCGGTGTGCGCGAGGCCCGGCAGTCCGGCGATGTGCGCGATCCGCCGGTGGCCGAGCGCGTGCAGCCCGTCCACCAGCGCGGCCATGGCGCCCGCGTCGTCCGCCCACACCGTCGACAGCCCCGGGTGCCGTTCGTCCGGCGCGCCGCCGATCACCACGGCGGGCAGGCCGAGTTCGTCGAGCAGGTCCGGGCGGGGGTCGTCGGTGCGCGGGTCGACCACCAGGACGCCGTCCACGCGGTGCTCGGCCCACCAGCGCCGGTACACCGCGCACTCGTCGTCGGTGTCCCGGGCCACCTGGAACAGCAGTCCGAGATGACGCCGCGCCAGCACCTCCTGGATGCCCGAGACCAGTTGCAGGAAGAAGGAGTCCACGCCGAGCGTGTGCGCGGGCCGGGCCAGCACGAAGCCGACCGTCGCCGCGCCCTCCCCGGACAGGGCGCGGGCCGCCGTACTGGGCCGCCAGCCGAGCTGCTCGGCGACCCGGCGCACCCGGTCCCGGGTGATCTCCGAGACCCCCGGCCGGTCGTTCAGCGCGAAGGAGACCGCGCTCTCGGAGACCCCGGCCCGCCGCGCGATGTCCTTCATCGTCGGCCGGCGTGTGGCGGGCCGCTTGGCCGGCATGCACGCTCCTTTCTGCAGAACGGCTAAAGCGCTTGAGTGGAAAGATCCTAAAGCGCATTAGCCGTCCATGGCAAGTGCCCTTCAATGCCGCTCTGACCTGGACTAATGCCGCGAGAATCGCATTAGTTCCAGTGAATCCATTGACTAACCCCGGATACGCCGTGCATGGTCGCTGGCATCCAGTCGCCGACGTCCTTCAGGGAGACGTGTCACCGTGCCCACCTCGCGCAGAACATTCGCCGTCGCCGCCGTCGCCGCCCTCGTCCTGCCGCTCAGCGCCTGCGGCTCCGGTGGCGGCGACGGCGGCTCGACCGACGCCTCGGGCAAGGTCGAGGGCGACATCACCTTCCAGACCTGGAACCTGCGGGCCAACTTCAAGCCGTACTTCGAGGACCTGATCGCCGAGTTCGAGAAGAAGTACCCCGGCACCCACGTCAAGTGGGTCGACCAGCCCGGTGAGGGCTACGCCGACAAGATCAGCGCCGACGCCGCCGGCGGCACGCTGCCCGACGTCGTCAACGTCTCCCCGGACCTGGTCGCCCCGCTGGCCAAGGCCGGTCTCGCCCTCGACCTGGACAAGGCCGCCGGCCAGTACGAGAAGGAGTACCTGGAGGGCGCCTGGGCCAGTCACCAGGTGCCGGGCACGGACGGGACGTACGCCTTCCCCTGGTACCTCAACACCGGCCCGCTGTTCTACAACAAGAGCCTCTTCGAGAAGGCCGGGCTCGACCCGGACGCGCCGCCGAAGACGTACGACGAACTCTTCGACGCGGGCCTGCGGATCGCGGAGAAGACCGACGGCGAGGTCGCCACGCTCGCCAACGTGCCCACCATCGAGGACTTCGGCCGCTACGGCGTGCCGCTCATGAACAAGGAGGGCACCGCCTTCGCGTTCAACGACGCCAAGGGGGTCGAACTGCTCACCCGCTACAAGGAGTTGTACGACGCCAAGGCCCTGGACTCGCAGGCGCTCACGGCCACCCCCGAGTCCTCCGGGAAGAAGTTCCTCACCGGGGCCGTCGCCATGAACCCCGGCAGCGCGCTCGACCTCGCCAACTTCAAGAAGCAGGCGCCCAACCTCTACAAGAACATCGGCATCACCGACCAGATCACCAGCACCGGCCACGTGAACATGTACGTGATGGGCCTGATGGTGAACTCGCAGAGCGAGCGCAAGCCCGCCGCGGTCGCCTTCGCGCACTTCGTCACGGACGCGGCGCACCAGATGTCGTTCGCCAGGCAGGTCGCCATCTTCCCGAGCACCGCCGGTTCGCTCGACGACCCGTACTTCACCAAGGAGGACGGGACGGAC
This sequence comes from Streptomyces sp. NPDC053750, assembly GCF_044544295.1. Lineage (NCBI taxonomy): Bacteria > Bacillati > Actinomycetota > Actinomycetes > Kitasatosporales > Streptomycetaceae > Streptomyces > Streptomyces sp. NPDC053750. The sequence continues at coordinate 219,537 of NZ_JBITXB010000002.1, forward strand.
GAGACCCGCGTCCGGATCGCCGCCGCCGCATCGCTGAAGACCGCCGTCAACTACACGCCGGTGCTGTTCAGCGAGCAGATGAAGACCGAGCTGCGCAACGAGGTCGCCAAGGCGCTCCAGGGCAAGCAGAGCCCGAAGGAAGCTCTTGACAACGCTGTCAAGGCCTGCGACCGCCTTCTCCAGCAGCAGGGCTGAACGACATGGCGAGTCCCACCGTCTCCCCGAACCGGCCCGTCGCCACAGGCGCCAAGGGTGCTGAAGGCGCCAAGCGTGTCACCCGGCGCGTGCGGCGCCAACTGCCCGCCAGCCCCTGGCTGTTCGCCGCGCCCGGCCTGCTGGTCACCGGCGCGTTCATCCTGTATCCGTTCGTCTCCACGCTCGTCAACTCCTTCACCGACCGCCGCACCCTGGTCCCGGGCGAGTTCGTGGGCCTCGCCAACTTCCGCGAGCTGCTCCACGACGACATGTTCTGGACCGGCCTGCGCAACAGCACCCTCTACGTCCTCGGGGTCGTCCCCGCGCTCGTCCTGCTGCCGCTGCTGCTCGCGCTGCTGGTGCAGAAGAACATCCCCGGGATCACCTTCTTCCGCTCCGCCTTCTACACCCCGGTCGTCGCCTCGATCGTCGTCGTCGGGCTGATCTGGGTGTGGCTGCTGGACGAGCGCGGACTGGTCAACTCCCTGCTGGAGACGGTCGACGCCAGTCCGGTCGGCTTCCTCAGCGACCAATGGCTGATCCTGCTCAGCGCCATGGCCGTCACGGTCTGGAAGGGCCTCGGCTACTACATGATCATCTATCTCGCGGCGCTCGCCAACGTGCCCCGCGAACTGCACGAGGCCGCCGCCGTGGACGGCGCGGGCGCGATCCGCCGCTTCCTCACCGTCACCGTGCCCGCCGTCCGCTCCACCATGGTCCTGGTCGCGGCCCTCTCCTCGGTCGCCGCGTTCAAGGTGTTCTCCGAGGTGTACCTGATGGCGGGCCCCAGCGGCGGCCCGGCCGGCGAGGACACCACCCTCGTCATGCTCGTCCAGCGCACCGGCACCGGCCTGACCGGCCGCGTCGGCTACGCCTCCGCCATCTCCGTCGTCGTCTTCGTCGTCACCGTCGCCCTGATGCTGCTCGTCCTGCGGGCCGACCGGAAGGAGGAGTCATGAGCATCGCCGAGAAGGCACGCCCCACCGGGAAGCCGCCCGCCACCGCCCACCGGGAACGCCGGACCGGGGTCAGGGACGAACACGGCCGCCGGGTGCGCCCATGGGAACTCGTCCTGCGCTACCTGCTCCTGCTGGGCGTCCTCGCCCTCACCATCGGCCCGTTCCTGTGGCAGCTGTCGACGTCCCTCAAGGGTCCCACGGAGGACATCTTCAGCTCCCCGCCGAAGTTCCTGCCGAGCGACCCCACCGTGCACAACTACGAGCGGGTCGCCGAGACCATCCCCGTCTGGGACTACGCCCTGAACTCGCTGAAGGTCGCCACCGCCAACGTCGTGACCAACTGCGTCGGTTCCGCACTCGCCGGCTACGCCCTGGCCCGCCTGCGCTACCGCGGCCGGCGCGTCACCACCCTGGTCTTCATCCTGGCGATGCTCGTGCCCGTGGAGGGCATCATCATCGCCCAGTTCACCACGATGCGGGAGCTCGGCCTCAACAACACCCTGGTCGGCGTGCTGCTGCCGGGCTGCGTCAGCGCCCTGAACGTCCTGCTCATGCGCAACGCCTTCCTCAACCTCCCCTACGAGATCGAGGAGGCCGCCTACGTCGACGGCGCCAACGTCTGGCAGCGGTTCTGGCGCATCGCACTGCCGTCGGTGAAGGGCACCCTCGCCGTCGTCGCGATCTTCGCCTTCATGGGCGCCTGGGACGACTTCCTGTGGCCGCTGATCGTGCTCAGCGACCCGTCCAAGTTCACCCTGACCATCGGCCTCAACTACCTGCACGGCACCTTCGCCAACGACGAACGCCTCGTCGCCGCCGGCACGATCATCGCCGTGGCGCCGCTGATCGTCCTCTTCGCCTGCCTCCAGCGGTACTTCTTCCGCGGGGTCGGCGAGGGCGCCGTCAAGGGCTGACCCGTACCGAGGACCGGTCCCCGTAATCCCCCCTCAAGGACACCGCATGTCTCCTGCCGTGCGCTTCGGCGTCAACTACACCCCCAGCGAGGGGTGGTTCCACCACTGGCTCGACTTCGACCTCGACTCCGTCCGCGCCGACCTCGACTCCGTCGCCGCGCTGGACGTGGACCACATCCGCGTCTTCCCGCTGTGGCCCTACTTCCAGCCCAACCGCTCCCTGATCCGTGAACGCGCGGTCGAGCACCTGGTCGAGCTGGTCGACGCGGCCGGCGAACGCGGCCTCGACGTCAACGTGGACGGACTCCAGGGCCACCTGAGCAGCTTCGACTTCCTGCCGGCCTGGACCCGCACCTGGCACCGGCGCAACCTCTTCACCGACCCCGAGGTCATCGACGGCCAGGCCACCTACCTGCGCACCCTGGCCGCCGCCCTGGCCGGCCGCGCCCACTTCCTCGGCATGACCCTCGGCAACGAGGTCAACCAGTTCTCCGCCGGCCCCCACCCCGACCCGGACCGGGCGACCAGCGCCGAGATCGACGCCTGGCTGGAGCGGATGCTGGCCGCCTGCGAGGAGGGCGCCCCCGGCCGGATGCACCTGCACGCCGAGTACGACGCCACCTGGTACCAGGACGACCAGCCCTTCACCCCGGCCCAGGCCGCCCGGCAGGGCGCCGTGACGGCCGTGCACTCCTGGGTCTTCAACGGCACCGCCCAGCGCCACGGCCGCACCTCCGTGCCCAGCGAGCACCACGCGGCCTACCTGATCGAGCTGAGCAAGGCCTGGGCCGACGACCCGCACCGCCCGGTCTGGCTCCAGGAGGTCGGCGCCCCCGCACCCCTCGTCCCCGCCGAGCACGCCGCCGCCTTCACCGAAGCGACCATCGAGAACGCCCTGGACTGCCCCGGCCTGTGGGGCGTCACCTGGTGGTGCTCCCACGACGTGTCCCGGTCGCTGGCCGACTTCCCCGAGCTCGAGTACGGGCTCGGCCTGCTGACCAACGACCGCCGCCCCAAGGACACGGCACAGGTACTGGCCCGCGCGGCCCGTTCGGTACGCGAGGGCGCACACCCCGCCCCCGCCCCGCGCACCACCGCGCTCGCCGTCCCCGCAGACCCGGCCGCGCGCTCGGCCTGCGCCCCCGGCGGTGCCGTCTTCGACGCCCTCTTCCGGCTGGTCGCCGACGGCGCCCGCCCCACCACCGTCCTCGACACCCGCGCCGACGACACCGAGCACCTCGCGGCGCGCGGCATCACCGAGGTCGTCACTCCCGACCAGGTACTCCCGACCCCGCACGGACCCCACGTCCGCCAAGGAGGCACCCGCTCGTGACACCCACCCGACGCACCGTCCTGCTCGCCGGAGCCGGGGCCGCCCTGTGGCCCGTCCTGCCCGCGACCGCAACCGCGACCGCCGCACCGCAGGGCGCCGCGAAGGCCGGTACGGCACTCCAGCCGTACGCCGCGTACTGGTTCCCCGACTCGCTGCCCTCCGGCACCCCGGGCGCCGGCATCACCTGGCGCAGCCTCAAGGCCTGGCGCGCGGCCGACGACCCCGACCTGGCCTTCAACGCGGCCTCCGTGCCGCTGGCCGACCGCTTCACCCCGACGCCCGTGAACACCACGGCCCGCGCCGGCCAGGCCCGTGTCCAGTCCCTGGTCTCCTTCGGACCCACCGCGAGCAACCCCTCCCAGGGCTCCGCCACCGCCGACTACTACGCCCTCACCCACTGGGCCTACGTCGACGAACTCGTCTTCTGGGGCGGCTCGTCCGGCGAAGGCCTGATCCTCGCCCCGAACGCGCCGGTCGTCGACGCCGCCCACCGCCACGGCGTGCCCGTCCTCGGCAACGTCTTCCTGCCGCCCGCCGCCTACGGCGGACAGCTGCGCTGGACCCGCGACCTGGTGCAGAAGGACGCCGCCGGACGCCACCCGCTCGCCGCGCAACTCGTCGCGGTCGCCGAGGCGTACGGCTTCGACGGCTGGTTCGTGAACGCCGAGACCGGGGGAGGGGACACCGCGCTCGGCACCGACATGCTGGGCTTCATGAGGGAGCTCAAGACCCTCGCCGCGGCCAAGGGGCAGCGGGTGACCTGGTACGACTCCATGACCGTGGACGGGGCGGTCAGCTGGCAGGGCGCGCTCAACGACCGGAACCGGGCGTTCTTCGAGGCCGCCGACGACATGTTCGTCGACTTCCGCTGGACCGCCGCCCGGCTCGCCTCCTCCGGGGAGAACGCCGAGGCCCTGGGCCGCAGCCGGTACGACCTGTGGGCCGGCGTGGACGTGGAGGCCAACGGCTGGAACACGTCCGAGGACTGGGACGCCATCGTCCCTGCGGACCGGGCACACGTCACGTCGATCGGTCTCTACCGTCCCGAGTGGACCCGCAACCACCTTCCCGCGGACCGGCGCACCCCCGGCGACTTCCACGCCGCCGACGACCGGTTCTGGACGGGGGCCTCGCTCGATCCGTCCCGGCCGGACGGCACGGGGGACGGGGACGTCTGGCGGGCGCCCGCCGTCTCGGTCGCCGACCGGTCGACCGTCACGTCGCTGCCGTTCGCGAGCACGTTCAACACCGGGCACGGACTGCGGTGGTACCAGGAGGGCGCCGTGATCTCGGACGCGGCCTGGAACCACCTCGGCCTCCAGGACCGGCTGCCGTCGCGGCGCTGGGTGGTGCGGACGGACGGCGCGCGCCCGGCGGTCTCCTTCGACTTCGCGGACGCGTGGCGGGGCGGCAGCAGTGTGCTGGTCGACGGTGAACTCGACGAGCCGACGACCCTGGACCTGTACGCGACCCGACTGCCGTTGGGTGCGGACACGGTGGTCGAGCTGACGCACCGCACGGACGCGGGCGCGGTGCACGTCGAGCTCGCCGTCGCCACCGCCGAAGCCGGTGAACCGGGCTCGGCACCGCCGTACCAGTGGCTGCCGGTAACGGCTGCGCGGGCTGTGAAGTCGGTCAACGGCTGGCAGACGGCCACCGTGCCGCTCACGGGACTGACCGGCACCCTGCACACGCTCGGCGTGCGGCTCACCGCGACCGAAGGCCCCGTCCGCTGGCGGATCGGCGGCCTCGCCGTCCGCACCGGAGCGGCGCCGGTGCCCGCCGCGCCCACCGCCCTGCGGATCACCGGCGCCACCGACGGCGACCTGCGGTTCGCCTGGAACCACGCCCACGGTGCCGACGTACGCCACCACGTCCTCCACCGCGTCCTGCCCGACGGCACCCGCCGCTTCCTCGGCGGCACCTGCCAGCACGCCTGGTTCGCCGGCGGTCTGCGCCCCGAACCGGGCGAGCGCGCCGCACGGTTCGAACTGCGCGCCGTGGGGGAGCTGTACACCACGTCCGCTCCCGCAACCGTGACCCACCCCTGGTAGACCCCCGCCTCACCACCCGCCCCACCAACCCCGGAGCACCCGCATGCATGACGACCGCAACCTGGTCGAAGCCCGCCTCAGGCGCGTCCTCGACGAGCGCGTCCGCCCCGCCCTCTATCCCGAGTCCGTGCCCCTGGACGTGGCCGTCTGGAACGCGCCCGGCGAGCCCGTCCCGGTCGAGGAGGGGCTCGCGGCCGAAGCCGAACCCATCGAGGTCGGCGCCCGCTGGGGCGCCCCCTGGGGCACCAGCTGGTTCCGCGTCACCGGCCGCGTGCCCGAGGAGTGGGCCGGGAAGACCGTCGAGGCGATCCTCGACCTCGGCTTCGACGAGAACATGCCCGGCTTCCAGTGCGAGGGCCTGGTCTACCGGCCCGACGGCACCCCCGTGAAGGGCCTCAACCCGCGCAACCAGTGGGTCCGGATCGGCGCCCCCGTCGAGGGCGGCGAGGAGGTCCGCCTGCACGTCGAGGCCGCCTCCAACCCCGTCATCCTCGACTACCACCCCTTCGTCCCCACGCAGCTCGGCGACAGGGAGACGGCGGGCAGCGAGCCGCAGTACACGCTCACCCGCATGGACCTCGCCGTCCTCGACGAGACGGTGTGGCAGCTGGTGATCGACCTGGAGGTGCTCGGCGAGCTGATGGCCGAGCTGCCGGTCGAGTCGCCGCGCCGCTGGGACATCCTGCGCGCGGTGGACAAGGCGCTGGACGCCATCGACCTCCAGGACGTGGGCGGCACGGCGGAAGCGGCCCGTTCCCGCCTCACCGGCGTGCTCTCCACGCCGGCCGTCCCCTCCGCGCACCGCATCAGCGCCGTCGGCCACGCGCACATCGACTCGGCGTGGCTGTGGCCGCTGCGCGAGACGGTGCGCAAGGTGGCCCGCACCACCTCCAACATGACCGCCCTCCTGGAGGACGAGCCCGACTTCGTCTTCGCCATGTCACAGGCCCAGCAGTGGGCGTGGGTGCGCGACCACCGGCCCGAGGTGTGGGCGCGGGTCAAGAAGGCCGTGGCCGACGGCCGGTTCGTGCCGACCGGCGGCATGTGGGTGGAGTCGGACACCAACATGCCCGGCTCGGAGGCGATGGCCCGGCAGTTCGTGCACGGCAAGCGGTTCTTCCTCGACGAGTTCGGCGTCGAGAACGACGAGGCGTGGCTTCCGGACACCTTCGGCTTCGCGGCCGGCCTGCCGCAGATCATCAAGGCGGCCGGCGCCAAGTACCTGCTGACGCAGAAGATCTCCTGGTCGCAGACGAACAAGTTCCCGCACCACACCTTCCGCTGGGAGGGCATCGACGGCACCCGGATCTTCACGCACTTCCCGCCCGTCGACACCTACAACTGCTCCCTGAAGGGCAGCGAGATCGCGCACGCGGCCCGCAACTTCAAGGACAAGGGCGTCGCGCGGCACTCCCTCGCCCCGACCGGCTGGGGCGACGGGGGCGGCGGCACCACCCGCGAGATGATCGCCAAGGCGGCCCGGCTGCGCGACCTCGAGGGCTCGGCGACGGTCGAGTGGGAGACGCCGCAGGCCTTCTTCGAGAAGGCCGAGGCCGAGAACCCGCAGCCGCCCGTCTGGGTCGGCGAGCTCTACCTCGAACTGCACCGCGCCACCCTCACCAGCCAGGCCAAGACCAAGCAGGGCAACCGCCGCAGCGAGCACCTGCTGCGGGAGGCCGAGCTGTGGGCGGCCACGGCGGCCGTGCGCGCCGGGTTCCCCTACCCCTACGACGACCTGGACCGCATCTGGAAGACGGTCCTGCTGCACCAGTTCCACGACATCCTGCCCGGCTCCTCCATCGCCTGGGTGCACCGCGAGGCACGCGCGACCTACGACCGCGTCGCCGAGGAACTGAACCGGATCATCGACGCGGCCCAGCGGGCCCTGGCCGGCGAGGGCGACACCCCGCTGGTCTTCAACGCCGCCCCGCACACCCGGGCCGGCGTCCCGGCCGGTGCCGCCGCGCCCGCCGCCACCGAGGGCCGTACCGACGTCACCGCCCGCCCCGGCGGGGGACACGTCCTGGACAACGGCCTGCTGCGCGTCGAGATCGACGAGCGGGGGCTGGTGGTGTCGGCGTACGACATCGCCGCCGACCGCGAGACGATCGCCCCGGGCACGGCGGGGAACCTGCTCCAGCTCCACCCCGACTTCCCGAACATGTGGGACGCCTGGGACGTCGACGAGTTCTACCGCAACACGGTCACCGACCTCACCGACGCCGACGAGGTCGCCCCCGGCGACGACGGCGCCTCGGTGCGGATCGTCCGCTCCTTCGGCTCCTCCCGCGTCACCCAGGTGCTGACACTCGCCCCCGGCGAGCGGCGCCTCGCGGTGGACACCGAGGTCGACTGGCACGAGACGGAGAAGTTCCTCAAGCTCGCCTTCCCGCTCGACGTGCACGCGGAGCGGTACGCCTCGGAGACCCAGTTCGGACACTTCCACCGGCCGACCCACACCAACACCAGCTGGGAGGCCGCCAAGTTCGAGGCCTGCAACCACCGCTTCGTCCACCTGGAGGAGCCCGGCTGGGGCGTCGCGGTCGTCAACGACTCGACGTACGGCCACGACGTGACCCGCACCGTCCGCACCGACGGCGATGCCGGTACGACGACCACCGTCCGGGTCTCCCTGCTGCGCGCCCCGCGCTTCCCGGACCCGGAGACCGACCAGGGCGTGCACCGGTTCCGGCACGCCCTGGTGCCCGGCGCGGGCATCGGCGACGCGGTGCGCGAGGGCTGGCGGATCAACCAGCCCGAGCGGCGCGTGACGGGCGCCGGTGAGGTCGCGCCGCTGGTCTCCGCCGACCAGGAGGCGGTCGTGATCACCGCCGTCAAGCTCGCCGACGACGGCAGCGGCGACGTCGTGGTCCGCTTCCACGAGGCCCACGGCGGGCGGGCGAAGGCCACCCTGACGGCCGGCTTCCCGGTCGCGGGCGTGGCGGTCACCGACCTGCTGGAGCGCCCGCTCGCCGAGGAGGAGCCCGCGGTCGAGGCCGACGGCGACCGGATCGCCGTACGACTGCGTCCGTTCCAGCTGATGACCCTGCGGCTGAGGCGCGCGTAGCGCCCGGCGTGGGCCCGGTCCACCCGGTGCGGGTCGGGCCGGGCCCACGCCCGTCCTACGACCGCTCCGGCACCCTGGCCAGCCGCGTCGGCGGCAGATACTCCCGTACGTACGTCCGCTCCCAGCACGCGCCCGTCTCCCGCAGCTCGGACCACGTCGTGTACCGGTACCGGAACAGCCGGGCGCGGACGAAGCGCGGCGGCGCGTCGGGGGGGAACGGGGAGCGGCGCAGCAGCTTCAGCGTGGTGCGGTCGTTCTCCAGCAGCCGTTCCACCAGGGTGCCGAACCACGACCCGGCGTACGCGGGCGACAGTGCGGCGAACCACATCAGCCAGTCCAGCCGCAGGTGGTACGGCGCGAACTGGCGGGGCCAGCGCCGCGGGTCGCCGGGCTTGCCCTTGAACTCGTACTCGAGCCACTGGGAGTCCTCGCGGGCCACCTCGTCGGCGGTGCCCTCGATCACCACCTCGTAACGGATCCGGCTGACGCTGCCGAAGGCGCCGTAGGTGTTGACCAGGTGCAGCGGGTCGAAGGAGCGGTTCATCACCTGGCGGCGGGAGATCATGTTGAGCACCGGCCGGTGGCTCAGGAACACGAGCAGTGCCGCCACCGCGAGGACCACGACCTCGTACCAGAGCGGCGCGGCGGGCACGGACGGCGGATCGGCCGGGAACCGGACCGCCGACAGGGCCAGCACGATGGTGATCCAGTTCAGCCAGGAGAAGTTGCCGGAGAGCACCAGCCACAGCTGGGTGACGATCATCAGCGACGCGGCGGCCGTCGCGACGGGCTGCGGGGTGAACAGCAGGAAGGGCACCAGGAGCTGGGTGACGTGGTTCGCGGCCACCTCCACGCGGTGCAGCGGCCGGGGGAGGTGGTGGAAGAACCAGCTCAGCGGTCCCGGCATCGGCTGGGTCTCGTGATGGTGGTCCAGGCAGGTCAGCTTCCGCCAGCACTCGTCGCCGCGCATCTTGATCAGCCCCGCCCCGAACTCGACGCGGAACAGCAGCCAGCGCAGCAGGAACAGCACGACGATCGGCGGCGCGACCTCGTCGTTGCCGAGGAACACGGCGACGAAGCCGGTCTCCAGCAGCAGCGACTCCCAGCCGAAGGAGTACCAGGTCTGCCCCACGTTGACGATCGACAGGTACAGCACCCACGGCACCAGCCACAGCAGCATCGCAGCCCACAGCGGCAGCAGCGAGTCCAGGCCGGCCACCAGCGCCGCCGACACCGCGCAGCCCGCCCACGCCACGCCCGCGAAGAGACGGTCCGAGTACCGTAGCTGGAACAGGCTCGGCGCCCGCTTGAACGGCACCCGCTCGACGAAGCGGGGCACCGGCAGCAGCCCGCGTTCGCCGAGCAGCGCACGGAACTGCAGGGCCGCCGTCAGGAACGCGATGAGGTACACGACGGCCAGGGCACGCTGGAAGACCAACCGGCTCAGCCAGTAGTCGGGTGCGGTGAACCACTCCACGGCCGCGCTCCTCTCGTACGATCACGCTCTGTGTACCCCGGTCGGCCGGAGGTTTCCCGGAGACCCGGGCGGCGGACCAGGAGTCGATTAATCGGACAAACCCTGGCAAGGTGGGGCCCATGGTTGATCGGGGAGCGAGTGCCCCGTCACTCCCGGACGACTGGCCCGCCCACCCGGACCCGATCCTGGCGCTCAACCGCATGGGCAGCTTCGACTGGGACCTGGACACGGGACTGTTCCACATGGACGCCCAGGCCCACGAGCTGTTCGACCTGCGCCCCGAGGAGTACGACGGGCGCCCGGAGTCGCTGTCGCTGCGCGTCCCCACCGCGGAGAGCCGCCGCATGGACGCCATCGTCGCCCAGGCCATGAAGGACGGCAGCGAGAACTACGGCACCTACTTCCGTATGCGCCGCCGCGACGGCACCCTGCGCTGGACCCACACCCAGGGCTACATCCGGCGCGACGAGACCGGCCGCCCCCGCCGGATCATCGGCATCCTGCGCGACGCCACCCAGGAGGTCGGTGACCTGGAGGCCCGCCGCGAGCAGGCCGCGCAGGACGAGGCCCGCCGCCGGCTCACCAACGTCGTCCAGCTCGCCACCGCGGCTCTCGCGCACGCCCGCACGGTGGACGACGTCATCGACGTCCTGCGCGACACCCACGGCCTCACCCGCCTGGGCGCCACCAGCCTCGTGATGGGCCTGGTGGAGGCCGGCCGCATCCGGCTGGTCGCCGACGGCCCCGACAACAGCTTCGTCCCCGGCACCAAGGTGACCGGGATCGACGAGCCGTACCCGATGAGCGAGGCCGTGCGGACCCTCAGCCCCCGCTTCATCGAGTCGCCGGAGGACTTCGCGGAGCGCTACCCCCTCCTGTGGCGCAGCATCACCCACCTCAACATCACCGCGGCGGCCTACCTGCCGCTGATCGCCCAGGCCCGCCCGATCGGCGCGATCGGGCTGCTCTACAGCGACCGGCAGGGCTTCTCCCCGGAGGACCGCAACGTGCTCGTCGCGCTCGGCAGCGGCATCGCGCAGAGCCTGCAGCGGGCCATGCTGTACGAGCAGGAGATGGACCTCGCCGCGGGCCTGCAGCAGGCGATGCTGCCGCGCACCATCCCCAGCGTGCCCGGCTGCGACGTCGCGGTCCGCTACCGCGCGGCCACCATCGGGGGCGGCCTCGGCCGCGACATCGGCGGCGACTGGTACGACCTGATCCCGCTGCCCGGCGGGCGGGTCGGCGCCGTCATCGGCGACGTCCAGGGACACGACACGCACGCCGCCGCCGTCATGGGTCAGCTGCGCATCGTGCTGCGCGCCTACGCCGCCGAGGGCCACCCCCCGGCCACCGTGATGGCGCGGGCCTCCGTCTTCCTCCACGAGCTCGACACCGACCGCTTCGCGACCTGCCTGTACGCGGAGGCCGACCTGTCCACCGGAGTGGTCCAGGTGGTCCGCGCCGGACACATCGACCCGCTGCTGCGGCGCGGCGACGGCACCTGCCGCCGGGTCCCCGTCGAGGGCGGGCTGCCGCTCGGCCTGTCCGCCGAGTTCGGACGCCTCGTCTACCCGGTCTCCACCGTCGAGCTGGACCCCGGCAACACCCTGCTGCTGTGCACCGACGGTCTGGTCGAGCAGCCCGGCGCCGACCTCGACGAGGGCATGGAGCTCCTCACCTCGCTGGTCACCTACGGACCGCGCGACGTACGGGACCTCGCCGACCGGCTCATCGACGTCGCCGAGGAGCGCCGCGGCGACGACGACGTGGCGCTGCTCCTGCTGCGTCGCCACCGGCTGGACGCCCCCCGGACCTTCGGCCGGATCCAGCAGCACGTGTCCCCGGGCGACCCCGAGGCCCTCACGGAGGCCCGGCACATGGTCCGCGCCGCGGTCCGGTCCTGGGGCGCCAAGGGCCAGAGCGACGAGATCGAACTGGTCGCCGACGAACTGATCACCAACGCCCTCATGCACACCGAGGGCTCCGCCGTCGTCACGCTGCGGCTGCTCACCGGCACCGACCGGCGGCTGCGGGTCGAGGTCGAGGACTCCTCCAGCGCCCTGCCGCGCCGCCGCGAGGCCGGGGACGACGGTGTCTCCGGACGGGGGCTCCTGCTGGTCGAGACGCTCGCCGACGAGTGGGGTGTGGAGGCGCGGGGCGGCGGCAAGTGCGTGTGGTCCGAGTTCGTGGTGTCCCGCCGGGAGGGCTGAACGGTGGCAGTCTTGACGTATGCCCGAACTGCCCGAGGTCGAGGCGCTCAGGGACTTCCTGACCGAGCACCTCACCGGCCGTGAGATCGTCCGCGTGCTCCCGGTGGCGATCAGTGTCCTGAAGACGTACGACCCTCCGCTCGCCGCGCTGGAGGGCCACCAGGTGGCCGCCGTGCACCGCCACGGCAAGTTCCTCGACGTCGAGACCGCCGGCGGCCCGCATCTGGTGACGCACCTGGCCCGCGCGGGCTGGCTGCACTGGAAGGACAGCCTCCCCGACGGCCTGCCCCGTCCCGGCAAGGGTCCCCTCGCCCTGCGCGTCGCCCTGGAGACCGGCGCCGGATTCGACCTGACGGAGGCGGGGACGCAGAAGCGGCTCGCCGTGTACGTCGTGGCCGACCCGCGGGAGGTGCCGGGCGTGGCCCGGCTCGGCCCCGACCCGCTCGCCGACGACTTCGACGAGGCGCGCCTCGCCGGTCTCCTCGACGGCGAGCGACGGCAGCTCAAGGGCGCCCTCAGGGACCAGAGCCTGATCGCGGGGGTGGGGAACGCGTACAGCGACGAGATCCTGCACGCGGCGCGGATGTCCCCCTTCAAACTGGCCGCGTCGCTCACCGACGAGGAGACCGCCCGGCTCTACGCGGCCCTGCGCGGCACGCTCACCGAGGCGGTCGAGCGCTCCCGGGGCATCGCGGCCGGCCGGCTGAAGGCCGAGAAGAAGAGCGGGCTGCGGGTGCACGGACGCACCGGCGAGCCCTGTCCGGTGTGCGGGGACACCATCCGCGAGGTCTCGTTCAGCGACTCCGCGCTCCAGTACTGCCCCACCTGCCAGACCGGCGGGAAGCCGCTGGCGGACCGGAGGCTGTCCCGGCTGCTGAAATAGCGGCAGCCCCAGGGCCGACCGAGGCCGGCGCGGGGTCATCCGGTGGGCAGCGTCACCAGATGCTCGCCCTGCGCGGTCCGTACCTCGTAGCGGGCGATCTGTCCGGGGTGCAGGGCGGCCCCGCCGCGCAGGGTGTGCGGCCGGGTGTCGTGCCCCGGGTCGTTCCAGCTGGTGACCGTCTGCTCGGTGCCGTCCCGGCCGACGGCTACCAGCCGGCAGGCGCGCGGGCCCGTCCCGTCCTTGACCTTGAGCTCGACATCGGTGCCCCAGGCCGCGTCCTCGGCCGTGACCTGCGCCCACACCCCGGAGTGCGCGTCGGTCGCGGTGACCCGGGCCACCGGTTCGGGCCCGCTCGCGTAGAGCACGGCGCCGGGCCCGGCCACGGCGCACACCACCGCGGCGGCCACGGCGTACAGCAGCCGCCTGCGGCCGGCCCGGTGGCGCGAGGCCACCTCGGACAGCAGACGGTCCAGCAGTCGTGGTCCGGGCCTGGTCATGGGGTGGACGAGACGCGGTGTCGCCCGTCGGTACAGCATCAACTGACGGGTCGCGGGACCGAATTCGGTCATCTGCGCCGTGCACCGGGGGCAGTCCATGAGGTGGTCCTCGAAGCGGAACGCTTCCGCCTCGTCCAGCACGCCGAGCGCGTAGGCGCCGACGTCACGATGCCTCTCCAGGGACCTCATGCCGAATCCTCGTACCGTTGGGTGCGGGTGGGGTTACTCCTTGCTCCCACCGGTACGCGCCCGACAGCCGAATCACTCAAGCCACGGACAGAATCGCCACCAAGGGGTTCGGAGCGGAGGGGCCCGTGGATTGGTCCGTCCTCGAAGAAGTTCGGCCACCCGGAAGCGCGGGCGCCTGGACGCCTAGAAGAGGTGGATCGCGAGGTGGCCGAGCGGGAGCCCCAACTGCCAGGCCGGCGTCCACACCTTGGGCCCCTCGTCCTCCCCGGTCACCGGCGCCCCGCCGGGCACCGCGTTCAGGTCCGGGGCGAGCAGCTCGGTCTCCCGCAGCCAGCGCCAGGCGGCCCGGGCCAGCTCCAGGTCCGGCGCGTACCGGCCGGCGGCGACCGCGTCGGCCGTGACCTCGGCCAGGCGCTCGCGGACCCACTCCTGCCACGGCTGGTCGTAGGCCGTGAGCGACAGCCAGGTCTCCAGGTGGGTGATGACCCGGATACCGCTCAGCTCGTTCTCGGTGTCGGACAGGAAGACGGTCAGCGCCAGGGCGTCGCGCCCGGCGCGGAACTCGAAGGACGTCGGCGGCATCAGGTCGCCGGTCCGCAGCAGCTCGTCGGCGATGTACTCGGCGTAGAACCACGCCATGGGGACGGTCGGTTCGCCCCCGTCGGCGCCGTCCGTGCTCTCGTGACCTCTGTGCAGCATCCCTTCCTGCCTTCCTCCGGTGCGTGCGTGTCGCCCGACCCGGGTCATGGGCCCCCGTCCGGAACACGGATGAGGACAGCCGATTACTCAACCGGGGTCCACTGCAAGGCGCTTTACGGAGGCTTGACCAAAGGGACGGTTTCACCGCAGGTCGGCGGCGTATCCCGGTAGCACCCTGCGCAGGGCGCGCAGCGCGTAGTACGCGCGGGACTTCACGGTACCGGGCGGGATGCCCAGGGCTGCCGCCGCTTCCGCCACACTCGCCCCCTGGAAGTACACCAGCACCAGGACTTCACGGTGCTCCGGAGTGAGTGTCTTCACAGCCTCGCGCACGTCCAGGGCGGCGGCGGCCCGTTCGGCGTGGTCGGCGCAGACGCGGGCGTTCTCCAGCACGGCGTCGCCGACCTCCGCGGGCCGCGCCTGCCGGGCCCGGCGCGCGTCGATGGCGAGGCGCCGGGCCACGGTGAGCAGCCAGGGCCGCACCGAGTCGAAGTCGTCGGCGCGCAGGGCCTCGGGGTGCTGCCAGGCGCGGACCAAGGTCTCCTGCACGAGGTCCTCGGCGCGTTGCCGGTCCCCGTCGCTGAGCCGCAGCAGCAGCGCGAAGAGCGGCCGGCCGTGCTCGCGCTGCAGTGCGGCGAGCTCGTGCTCGGCGGTCGTCCCGTTCGTCCTGTTCGTCAGGGTGATTCCGGCCGTCATGGCCGTATGGCATCGCAGGGTGCCCTCCGGGGACAGGGCGCGCGCACAGGTGTGCGACGGACGGTCGATCGCGTCGACGAACGGTTCGACGAACGGTCGGCGCGGCCCGTTCGCCCACGCCGGACGGGCTAATGGGCGTGTCGGAGCCGCCCGTGACGACGGAAGCCTCTTTATCTGTTTGTAGGTAAATGTGACTTTCCTTGAACGTTCCTTGGTGTGCGCGACCCCAGCGGAGTGAACGGATGATCACACGCAGTCGGCAGGTGGCCCTGGTCCTGACCGCCCTTCTCACCGCCGGAGCGGCCTGCCGGGCCGGCGGCCACGAACCGCCGAACCGCCCCGCCCCGGCCCCGTCCGCCGCGGAGGCCGGCGCCTTCACGCTGGTCGCCTCCGGCGACGTACTGCCGCACGACTCGATCATCGAACGGGCGCGCTTCGACGCCGGCGGCACCGGCCACGACTTCCGCCCCATGCTCGCCGACGCCCAACCGGTCGTCGCGCCCGCGGACCTCGCCCTGTGCCACATGGAGACCGTGTACGGCGCGGCCGGCGACTACAGCGGCTATCCCTTCTTCAAGTCCCCGCCCGAGGTGGCCGACGCCCTGGCCGACACCGGCTACGACGGCTGCTCCACCGCCTCCAACCACAGCGTCGACGACGGCGCCGACGGCATCCGCCGCACCCTGGACGCCCTCGACCGCGCCGGCGTACGGCATGCCGGAACCGCGCGTGCCGAGGCCGAGGCGCACACCGCGACGCTCATGCACGCCGGCCGGGCGAAGGTGGCCCACCTCGCCTACACCCTCCACACCAACGGCCACCCCCTGCCCGACGGGCAGCCCTGGGCGGTCGGCCTGATCGACGAGGAACGGATCCTGGCGGAGTCCCGGGCCGCCCGCCGGGCCGGCGCGGACGTCGTCGTGGTGTCCCTGCACTGGGGTACCGAATGGCAGGACGAGCCCGACGCGACCCAGTTGGCCCTCGCGAGCAGCCTGACCGCCGCCCGCACCGGCGACCGCCCCGACATCGACCTGATCCTCGGCACCCACGCCCACGTCCCGCAGGCGTACGAGAAGGTCAACGGCACCTGGGTGGTCTACGGGATGGGTGACCAGATCGCGGGCGAGATGACCAACGGCCGGGGCGCCCCCGATCAGCGCGGCAACCAGTCGACCATCGGCCGCTTCACCTTCGCCCCGCCCGCCCGGCCCGGCGAACGGTGGCGGGTGACCAGGGCCGAGTTCGTCCCGTACCTGTTCGACGTCGACGCCGGACGGGTGGTGAACCTCAACCGGGCGGTGGAGAAGGGCGCCGAGGTGCAGGGGGTGCGCGACCGCATCCGTGACGTCGTGCTCAGCCGGGGCGCGGCCGGGGACGGGCTGGTGATGGGGAAGTAGGCACGTGGGTGAGCGGGTCAGGTGACGTCCACGTGGTCGAGGGCGTGCAGCATGGCCCCGAGCACCCGCAGGCAGGTCGCGACGTCGGTGTCCGTGAGGTCCCCGCCGACCTCCCGCAGCAGCGCGTGCTCCCGGTCGAGGACGTCGGTGATCGCGGCCCGGCCCTCGTCCGTGAGCCGGATCAGGGACGAGCGCCGGTGCGCCGGGTTCGGGACGCTCTCCACCAGGTCCTGGGCCGCGGCGTCGTTGACCATGCGCTGCACGAACTGACGGCTGATCGCCTGGGCCCGGCCCATCTGCGGCACGGTCATCGGACCGTGGCGGTGCAGCAGGGTCAGCACGGCACGGACGCCCACGGAGAGACCGTCGACGGCCAGTCCCTGCTCGACGCTGCGCTGCGCGCGCCGGTAGAGGGGGCCGACCAGGTCGTACACCTCGGTGAGGCGGTGGGCGAGCGCGTCCGGGGGGAGTGGCGCGGTGGTGTCGTTCACGTCCCCATCATGACACCTTGGTTGCCAAATTCCGGTCAAGATGACACCTTGGTTGTCATGACTGCTGCTTCGGATCTGCGTTACTTCACCTCCTCGGACGGGGAGCTCGCCTATCGCGACGCCGGGGACGGGGACCTCGTGGTGCTGCTCCACTCCGGATTCGTCGACCACCGCCTGTACGACGCCCAGATTCCGGCCCTGGCCGCCCACCACCGCGTGATCGCTCCTGACGTACGCGGTCACGGCTTCTCGGCCAACGCCACCAGACCGTTCCGCTGGGCGGACGACCTGGCCGAGCTGCTGCGGCACCTCGACGCCGGTCCGGCCGTGCTCGTCGGTCTTTCCATGGGCGGCGGGATCGCCACCGACACCGCCGTGGAACACCCGGAACTCGTCCGTGCGGTGGTTGCCTGTGGCGCTGCCACCAGCGACTTCGAGTACACCGATCCCTGGTATCGGGAGATCCGGGCGGAGTACGCCCGTACCCTGGCGACCGGTGACCTCGAGGGCTGGCTGGCCGCGTTCCTGCGCGTGGTGCCCGGCCCGGACCGGGCGGCGGACGACATAGACCCGGGCATCCCGCGCCGCCTGAGCGAAATGGCCCTGCACACGATGTCCAAGCACAGCCCCGGCGAACCCAACCTGCACACGCCGATGACCGACACGTGGTCCCGGGTTCCGAAGATCGACGTGCCGGTCCTCGCCGTCAACGGCTCGTTCGAACCGGACGACCTGACCGGCGCTGCCGAACGACTGGTCCGCAGCGTTCGCGACGGCCGGTCCGTGACCGTCGACGGAGCCGGCCACTACACGAACCTGGAGAAGCCGGAGGAGTTCAACGGGATCCTGCTCGACTTCCTGCGCACCCTCTAACGGCGCGCCAGCTCCGACTTCCGGTACGAGTACCCGAAGTAGATCACCAGCCCGACGGCGAACCACACGGCGAACCGGGCCCAGGTCTGCCACTGCAGGAAGGTGATCAGCCAGATCGAGAAGACGATCCCCAGCGCCGGCACGAACGGCATGAACGGCGTGCGGAAGGTGCGCGGCAGGTCCGGCTGCCGGTAGCGCAGCACGATCACCGCCGCGCACACCACCACGAACGCCAGCAGGATGCCGATGTTGGTCAGCTCGGCCGCCTCGCCGATCGGCAGGAACCCGGCGATCAGCGCCGACGCGACACCGACGATCCAGGTCACCCGGGTCGGCACACGCCGCGTCGGGTGGGTCTTGGCGAACCACTTGGGCAGCAGCCCGTCGCGGGACATGGAGAACCACACGCGGGTGACGCCCAGCATGAAGGTGAACATCACCGTGAGGATGCCGATGATGGCGCCCACCGCGATCACATCGGCCAGGCCGCTCAGTCCCACCGACTTGAACGCCGTCGAGAAGCCGCTCTCCGGGTCGATCTCCGTGTAGTGCTGCATGCCGGTCAGCACCAGGCAGGCCGCCACGTACAGCACCATCGAGATGATCAGCGAGTAGATGATCGCCTTGGGCATGTGCCGCTGGGCGTCCTTGGACTCCTCGGCCGCCGTCGACATGGCGTCGTAGCCGAAGACCGCGAAGAACACCGTGGCCGCGCCGGTGAACGCCCCGCTGACCCCGAACGGGAAGAACGGGTTGTAGTTCGCGGTGTTGATGTGGAAGACGCCGACCGCGATCACCAGCAGCACCACCAGCACCTTCAGCACGACCACGACCATCTCGAAGCGCGCCGCGTTCTTGATGCCGAGCGTGAGCAGATACGCGATCAACAGGCACAGCAGCGCGGCGAACAGGTCGATCCGGTGGCCGTCGCCGGTGCCGGGCGCGCCCAGCATCCAGTTCGGCAGGTCGGCGCCCATCTCACCGATCAGGAAGCTGAAGTAGCCGGAGATGCCGATCGCGACCACCGCCACGATCGCCGTGTACTCCAGGAGCAGGTCCCAGCCGATGAACCAGCCCGCCAGCTCACCGAGGACCACGTACCCGTAGGTGTAGGCCGAGCCCGCCTTCGGGATCAGCCCGGCGAACTCGGCGTACGACAGCGCGGCCGCCGCGCTCGCCACACCGGCGATGAGGAAGGAGATGAGGACCGCCGGGCCCGCCGTGCCGTTGGCGACCGTGCCGGCCAGGGTGAAGATGCCGGCGCCGATGATGCCGCCCACGCCGATCGCGGTCAGCTGCCACAGCCCCAGCGAGCGCTCCAGGCCCCCGCCCTCGCCGCTCTCCGTCTCCTCGATGTGCTCGATGGGTTTGCGGCGGAGAACGCCCTCACCCATGCGGAACCCGGCCATGCGCC
This sequence comes from Streptomyces sp. NPDC053750, assembly GCF_044544295.1. Lineage (NCBI taxonomy): Bacteria > Bacillati > Actinomycetota > Actinomycetes > Kitasatosporales > Streptomycetaceae > Streptomyces > Streptomyces sp. NPDC053750. Next base: position 238,885 of record NZ_JBITXB010000002.1, read on the forward strand.
TCACCTCTTTGTGAACGGCAAACGGCTGACGGTGGATCATGATGACGCACACACGCCCGCGACGGAAGCCACGACGCACACACCACGGCCAGGAGGTTTACGGCACCACGGTCACCGGCCAGCGCCCCGCCTTCACCAGCCGGACCGCGACGGAGCCGACGAACCGGTGACCGGCCTGCTCGGAGGCCCCCACCACCACCGCGTCCGCCTTCAGCTGGTCGGCCGTCCTCACCAGGCCGGTGTACGGGTCGCCACGGAACGTGTGGAACTCCCAGCGGACGTCGAAGATCCCCTTGACCCGTTCGGTCGCCTCCCGGATATGGGCCACCAGGTCCTCGGCGATCTCCTCGGTCGTCCCCGCCACCGGCGCCCCGAGCGCCGCACCCGCCGCCAGCACCGGCTGCACGTACACCACGGCGAGCAGCGCGCCCTGCCGCCGGGCCAGACCGCCGGCGTAGGCCGCGGCACGGAGCGAGGAGTCGGAGCCGTCCACGCCGACGACGATGACCTTGGGTCCGTCCGTGCCCCGTTCGAACTGATGGGAGTGCTGTTCCGTCACGCGGCGAGGCTATCGGAGTCGTCCCCGGTCCTGGGCCGGGCGGGTGGTTCCGTGCCGCCGCACCGGTGTTGCTCAGGTGCGCCGGACCGTCACCGGGCGACTGATGAGTCATGCAGAAGGATCAGTTGCTCACACGACGCCGCGCCCTGCTCGCCGGTGCCGCGGCCGTGGGAGCCGCCGGCGCCGCCGGTGCGCTCGCCGTGGGCCTGGGGGACGGTCCGCCGGCCCGGCCGCTCGCCCCCGCCCCGGGCCCCCCGGCACACCGCCCGCTCAAGCCCTCCGCCTACCGCCTCCAGCCCCTGACCGGATACGGCTCGCTCCGGGCCGCGCCCCACCGCCCGCCGGTGCGCAGTGAGCCGATCCTGCGCATCTCGGGCCGGGGCCGCGCCATGCTGCTCACCTTCGACGACGGCCCCGACCCCCGCTACACCCCGGACATCCTGGACACCCTGGCGAAGTACGACGTGCGCGCGACGTTCTTCGTGTGCGGGGAGATGGCCGACCACAACCGGGACCTGCTGTCCCGGATGGCCGACGAGGGACATGTCGTCGGCAACCACACCTGGTCCCACCCCCTGCTGACCCGCCTCACCCGGCGCCGCATCCGGTCCGAGATGGAGCGCACGAGCGAGGTCGTCGAGCAGGCCTACGGCGAGCCGCCGCGCTGGTTCCGGGCGCCGTACGGGGCGTGGAACCGCGCCGCCTTCCAGCTCGGCGCCGAACTCGGCATGGAACCGCTCGCCTGGACCGTGGACACCCTCGACTGGACCACCCCCGGCACCCGCACCATCGTCGACCGGGTCGAGGACGGCGCCGCCCCCGGCGTCGTGGTGCTCTCGCACGACGCCGGGGGCGACCGCTCGCAGAGCGTCCGCGCCCTGCGCCGCTATCTGCCCGGGCTGCTGGACTCCGGCTACCACCTCACCGTCCCGCGGCGGCGGCACCCCTGACGGCGCCACGCCCGCCCGGCCGGGGCACGCTCAGCGGACCTCGGTCAGGCGGGCGAAGGCGACGACGTTCCCCGCGTAGCCGTTCTGCTGGGTGAAACCGCCGCCGCAGGTGATGACCCGCAGTTCGGGGCTGCCCTTGGAGGCGTAGACCCGGTCGCCGGGGAAATCGTCCTTCGCGAAGACCTCGACGCCGTAGATCTCGAACACCGCCGTCCTTCCGTCCTGGCGGTGCACCTCCACCGTGTTTCCCTTCTTCAGGGCCCCGAGTCCGTAGAAGACCGCGGGTCCCTCGTCGTTGTCGACGTGGCCGACCACGACCGCGGTGCCCTTCTCGCCGGGGGAGACCGCGCCGGTGAACCAGCCGGCCAGGTTCGGGTCCTCCGGCGGCGGCGCGGCGACCCAGCCGTCCGCGTCCAGACCCACCGGAATGACCGGCGCGTCGACCTGGATGGCGGGGATGGAGACCTGGTCGGGCACCCCGTACGGCAGGGGAGCGAGGCTCGCGACGGCGCTGTCGCCACCGGTCACCTCCCGGGTGTCCGCGGCCGCGGCCGACGCCGGCTGCGGCGGGCCCGCGTCGAACTCCCCCGAACCGTTGCGAATGAGCGCCAGCCCGGTCAGCAGAACCAGCGCTATCACGCCCCAGGGAGCGCGCTTCCTCGGTCGCTCCTCTTCCTCGGCCGCCTCGGACGCGTACATTCGCCATCCCCTCTGGCCGTCGTCGTGCCATCCGCGCATACGGGAACGCTAAGCGCCGCGCGCGCGACCGGCGACGGGGCAGTGGCGAACGGGTGGCGCTCGCGTCCTTCCGTGAGCCATCCGGGACGGGTCCGAGGCGACTTTTCTGACGGTCCGTGACCTGCGGTGATATCCGCTCGCGCGGTTCCGGGGCGAGAGGGCCCTCACCAGGACGGACCATTCCCGAAGTGCGCCCCGTCGCAGGGCAACTGAGGGTCTTTCCGGGAGGCGTTTTCTCGCCGATCGACCGGGGACGGGTCCCGGGACGCCTTCCGCGGAGGCTCACATGCGCAACACTCGTGCCCTGGCGGCCGCCGGCGCCGCCGTCGCTGTCCTCGGACTGGCCGCCCCCACGGCCACCGCCGGCGGCGACCACCACCAGCAGCCGCGCAACATCGTCGCCCTGCCCAGCGTGATCGCCCGCGGCGGTCAGCTGACCGTCACGGTCGACGGCTGCCCGCAGGGCGGCACGATGGCCTCGCGTGCGTTCCGGACGGCCCACCTGACCCCGGTCAGGGGTGCCAACGCGACGTCCAGGGGCACCGCCACCATCAGGCAGGACGCTCGTCCCGGGTCGTACGACATCACGGTCGACTGCTCCGGCAGACGGCTGACCCGTCCGGCGGCCTTCACCGTCATCGGTGGTGTCCGCGGCGGTCTCGGCGGCAGCAACTCCACCGGGGCCACCCCGGCCGACGTCGCGATCGGCGGCGGGATGGTGGCCACGGCCGTCGCCGGCGGCGGTCTGTTCTGGATGCGGCGCCGGGCCGAGCGCCGATTCTGACCGTCCCTGTCTCCCGCGGTTCGAATCCCGCCTCGCGGGGCGGGCCTTCGGAACCTCGCCCCGGACCGCACCGGATCCGGGGCGAAGCCGTGTGTGAACGGGGCGGGGAGTCAGGCGCCTCCCTCGCCGGAGCGGCGGCGCGAGAAGGCCGAGCCGGAGCCGCCCACGGCCGCCCCGGCCGGTCCGCAGGCGGAGAGACAGGCGGAGAGACAGGCGGCGAGAGGGACGGCGGCCGGCAGTGCGGCCGGAGCGACGGGCATCGCGCGCATGGTCGGTCCTCCGGATCTCCGGGGCGCGGCGTCGGTTCCGTTCCGCTCGCGCCAGGAATGCACCTCGATGCCCGTAACGCTAGGAAGCCGGGCGGGTCGGCGCGAGCGCAGTCGCGCGAACGGGGCAACGGAGTGCGCCGCTCGGGGGACGGCGGCGGCGTGTCGACGCCTCCCGGCGGGCCCTTTGGGAAGGCCGCGCCGGGAGCGGACCCGTACGGACGCGTCAGCCCTCGACGCCCGGGAAGAGGTTCAGGAACGGCTCCGTCGACGCCGCGACGCCGCGGCTGAACGGCGCGTCGAAGTCCCAGATCAGGAAGAGCAGGAAGGCGATCAGCGCCGAGAACAGCCCGGCGAGGACCAGTTCCCGGGTCGTACGGCGGATCTGCAGGGCGAAGATCATCCCGATCGTGATGACGGCCCCGGCCACCAGCCCGAACCACACCACCCCCGGCATGGTCGCCCCCGTGGACTCCGACCGGGCGATGCGGGCCTGGTCGGCCGCGGTCACCTGGTCGACGAGCGGCTGGTACGCCTGCGCCTCGAAGTCCGTCCTCGGCTCGTAGTCGGTGACGTCCGCGCGGACGCGGTCGAGGAGCTCGGTGCCGCGTTCGGTGACGCGGCCGTGGTCGGCCATGGTCTTCCACTCGGTGGTGACGACGTGTCCGACATAGGCGTTGACATCGTCCCGGATGCGGTCACGGACGTCGGGCGGATAGACGCGGACGCGTTCCGAGATCTCGTGCAGCGCGACGGCCTCCGTCTGCACGTGCTCCTGGGCGGCGCTGCGCGCCTCCCAGACACCGGCGATGGCCAGGCCCAGGACGATGGCGTACACCACGCCGATCCACATCGTCATGTACTCGATGACGTCAGGGGTCTCGGTGGTGTCCTCGTCGTCGGACGCCCTGCGGTGCCGTACGAGGGTGATGACGACCACCACGGCACAGGCGGCCAGCATCGCGAGGGTGAGAACAAGCCATTCCGGCAAGGGAGGCCTCCAGAGGGATCAGCGCGCACGGAGCGCGGCGACGGCGACCACCGCGGGCACCGTGATGAGCAGGACGAAGACGAGCGGCGACGTGGCACCGCGTGAGGACCGCTGCTGCGGCCGGGCGGCGCGGTAGCGCGGGTAGTGCACCGGGCTGAGCGACGGCCGGGGCGTGGGAGTGGCGGACGGTCCGGGCGCGGGGGCCGCGGGACGCACCGGCGCCGGGGTCGGGGCGGGGGGCGGTGCCGGCTTCGGTGTGAGAGTCGGCGTGGGGGTCGGAAGGGGGCGGGCCGGTGCCGGCTGCGGAGGCGGCGGGGGTGGCGGCTCGGGTCGCGGGGTGGGTGGCGCCGGCGGGGGAGGCTTCGGTGCCGGGGGTGGCGGGGGAGTGGGCTTGGGCGGGGGTTTCGGCGTAGGCGTCGGCGTGGGGGTGGGCGTCGGCGTGGGCTCGGGGCAGGGCGGGAAGGTGGGCCAGGAGGCGCTCCCGGCGACCGCCCTCGCATCGGTGCCGTCCGCTCCGGACGACACGTACGCACAGGCGTCGGCCCGCGCCGGGCCGATCGGCACGCCGACGAGGGCGAACACCAGCGTCAGCAGCGCCAACACCCGTGCGGCCAGGGCGGATCGGGCAGGTTGGGGTCCATGCACGTCGCTGATCATGGAGCCTGGCGCGCCGGGCCATGGCGGAGTGCCGGACGATTGCCCCGAAGGAGGGACGCGGGCCGGTCCGCGGTTTGACCGGCGGACCTCCGCACGCACCCGGTTTCGTACCTGTGTGCGAGGAGTCCCGGGGGGGCCGGGAGGCGACCGGAGGCCGGACCGGAAAGAAGCCGGGAAGAAACCGGAAAAGAAAACCTGCCGCCGGTTGAACACAACCCGCTCCCCGGTGCGTACCCAGTGTCGTGCGGCGGCGCAACAGGGCGCCCCAACAGCTTGGCGACGATCGGGGATTGACGATGAAGACCTCCTGGCGGAGCGCCTCACTCGCGGCGAGCGCTGCGGCGTTGCTGGCGCTGACGACGGGGTGCGGCCAGGACGGCGGCCCCGCCGCGGGCAGCCAGAACGTGGGCGCCACGGCCGCGCCCGGAGACGTCGGCGACCTCGGCACCGGGGCGGGCGCGGGAATCGGCGCCGGCGCGAACGGCACCCAGGCGTCGGCGAGTGCGCCGGAGCCCGCGGGCAAGCTGTCCGTCTCCACGAACGCCGAGATCGGCGAGCTGGTGACCGACGGGAAGGGCCGCACCCTCTACCGCTTCGACGCCGACACCGCCAAACCGCCCAAGACGACGTGCGAGAACGACTGCGCCACCGCCTGGCCGCCCGTGGCCGCGGACGACGCGCTCGCCGGCGAGGGCATCGACAAGGCACTGCTCGGCGAGGTCACCCGCGCCGACGGCACCAAGCAGCTGACCATCGGCGGCTGGCCGGCGTACCGCTACGCCAAGGACACCGCCGCCGGGGACGTCAAGGGCCAGGGCGTCGGCGGCAAGTGGTACGCGCTCGCCGCGGACGGCAAGAAGGCCGAGGCCGAGGACGCGGCCGGCCTGTCCACCCGCAACGATCCGGAACTCGGCGAGATCGTCGTCGACAGGAACGGCATGACCGTGTACCGCTTCCTCAAGGACGAGGCCTGGCCGGAGCCCGTGTCGGCGTGCACCGGCGCCTGCCTGGAGAAGTGGCCGGTCGTGGCCCCCGTCGAGGCCGACGACACCAAGGGCGTCGAGAAGAAGGGCCTGATGAGCTTCACCCGGCCCGACGGCGCCGCCCAGCAGACCATCGACTGCTGGCCGATCTACACCTTCGCCGGAGACAAGAAGGCCGGCGACACCAACGGTCAGGGCGTCGGCGGCACCTGGTACGCCGTCGCACCCGACGGAAAGCCGGTCGGCGCGCCGAAGAAGTAGCGCCCTCCCGCCCGCCGCTCCTCGGCGCGCGCGACCAGCGGGCCGTCCCCTCCGTACCCGTACGGAGGGGACGGCCCCGTTCGCGCGCTTTGGCGTGCCTTGACGCGCCTTGCCACGTGGCACGTGCCGCAGGCAGTGACCGGGAACGGACGGTCAATTTCCGTTTGGGCTCGCCCCTTTGGCGGGCGATCAGTAGCCTCAGCTCGAACACCGGATCGCCTATGCCCCTGGAGAGCCAGATGGAGCGCCCCGCCTGGGCCCCCCGCAGCATCGACATCTCGGTGCCCAGCGTGTCCCGGATCTACGACTTCTACCTGGGCGGTTCGCACAACTTCGAGGTCGACCGGGAAGCGGCCCGCAGGGCCATGGAGTTCATGCCGGGACTCCCCAAGATCATGCAGGCGAACCGGGCGTTCATGCGCCGTGCCGTGCGCTTCGCGGCCGCCGAGGGCATCGACCAGTTCCTGGACATCGGTTCCGGCATCCCCACCTTCGGCAACGTCCACGAGGTGGCCGGACGCAGCCGTCCTGGCGCCCGCGTGGTGTACGTCGACCACGACCCGGTGGCGGTCGCGCACAGCCAGGCCGTCCTGGAGGGCCACGACGACGCGGACGTCGTGGCGGCGGACCTCCTCAAGCCGCAGGAAATCCTCGCCAGTGGGCAGGTGGAGCGGCTGATCGACCTGAATCGGCCGGTCGCCCTGCTGTTGGTTGCCATACTGCACTTCGTGGAAGACGCGGACGACCCCTACGCGGCGGTGGCCGAGCTGAGCGACGCGCTCGCGCCCGGCAGCCTGCTGGTGCTCACGCACGCCTCCTACGAGGGGGTCCCGCTGCCCGCCGAGCGGGCCGGGGGCGCGGTGGACGTGTACAAGGACATCCGCAATCCGCTGATCATGCGCTCGCGCGACGAGATCGCGCGGTTCTTCGAGGGGTACGACATGGTGGAACCCGGACTGGTTCCGATGCCGCGCTGGCGGCCCGAGGGTTCTGTGGAGGACGAGGACCCGTACGCGTTCTCCGGGTTCGCCGGCGTGGGACGTACGGCGTGAGCGCGGAGCCGGACGGGCCGGAGGACAGACTGCGCCGGTTCGCGACGATCTGGAGCCGCGCGGTCTTCCCCGTGACCTCGACGTCGGCGACCCGGCCCGAGTTCGAGGAGCGACTGCTGCCGCTGGCCCGCCGGCTGAGCGAGGTGCTGCGCGCCCGGAGCTTCGACGCCGAGCAGGCCAGGGCGGCCGGCGCCGCGCTCGTCGACGCGCACTGCACCGACCCCGAGGCGCTCGCGCGGACGCTGGACTGCGTCGACGCCTACCTCGTGCTCTACTGCGGCGAGGACGGCGACCCCGAGCACCTGCGGGCGCGTTCGGCACGGCTCCAGCACGCCGTGGCGGCCGGGTACGCCGGGGCGCTGCGCGAGCGCACCCTGGCGGAGCAGGAGGCCATCGCGCAGGCCGCCCTGAAGGCGCAGGGCGTGGTGGCGGAGGCCCTGCACGCCAGCGAGGCCCGGTTCCGCGCGGTCTTCGAGGGCGCCGCCATAGGCATCGGCATCGCCGACCTGGACGGCAACGTCCTCCAGGTCAACGGCGCGCTGATGCGCATGTTCGGCATCGCCGACCCGACCCTGCGCGGCCGCAGGGTCAGGGAGTGGTCGCACCCCGACGACGCGCCCCACGTCTGGCGGCTCTACGACGAGCTGGTGCGCGGCGAGCGCGAGCACTACCACGTGGAGAAGGCCTTCTACCGCCCCGACGGCACGGTCCTGTGGACCAACCTGACCGTCTCCCTGTTGCGCGACGCCGACGGCACTCCGCAGTACCAGCTCGCGCTGATGGAGGACACCACCGAGCGCCGGCTGCTCAATCTGCGACTGCGCTACGAGGCCACGCACGACGCGCTCACCGGTCTGCCCAACCGCAGCTTCTTCTTCGAACGCCTGGAGAAGGCCCTCAACGCGGGCCCGGGGCAGCGCTTCGGCCTGTGCTACCTCGACCTCGACGGCTTCAAGACCGTCAACGACAGCCTCGGCCACGCGGCCGGCGACCGGCTGCTCGTCGAGGTCGCGGACCGGCTGCAGGCCTGTGCCACCGCGCCCGGCGAGATGGTCGCCCGGCTCGGCGGCGACGAGTTCGTCGCGCTGACCACCGGCCCCGACACCCCGCACGAGGTCGACGAGCTCGCCGGGCGCATCATGAACGCGCTGCACGCCCCGATCAGCGTCGACGGCCGCGAACTGACCGTGCGCGGCAGCATCGGCATCGTCGAGGGCCCGGCGGGCGAGCGCAGCCCGGCGGAGGTGCTGCGCAGCGCCGACATCACGATGTACCGGGCCAAGTCGGCGGGCGGCAACCGCTTCGAGCTCGCCGACCCGGAGGCCGACGCCCGCGTCATCACCCGGCACGGTCTGACGACCGCGCTGCCGGCGGCCCTGGAACGCGGCGAGTTCTTCATCGAGTACCAGCCGCTCGTCCACCTCGGCGACGGCAGCGTGCGCGGCGCCGAGGCCCTGGTGCGCTGGCTGCACCCGCAGCACGGCGTGCTCGGCCCGGACCGCTTCATCCCGCTCGCCGAGCACACGGGGCTGATCGTGCCGCTGGGCCGCTGGGTCCTCGAGCAGTCCGTGCGGCAGGCCCACGCCTGGCGGGAGCGGTACGGCGAGACGACCGCCGCGGGGCCGCTGCGCATCAACGTGAACCTCTCGCCCTGCCAGCTCACCCACCCCGGCCTGGTCCAGGACACGGTCGACATCCTGGAGCGCACGGGCGTCGCGCCCGACGCGCTGTGCCTGGAGGTCACCGAGTCGGCCCTCATCGGCGCCGACGACGACCTGCTCAAGCCGCTGCGCCGGCTGGCCGAGATGGGCGTCGACATCGCCCTGGACGACTTCGGCACCGGCTACTCCAACCTCGCCAACCTGCGCCGGCTGCCGGTGAGCGTCCTCAAACTGGACCGCTCCTTCACCCAGAGCATGCAGCAGTTCCCGGCGGACCCGGTCGACCTCAAGATCGTCGAGGGCATCGTCGCCCTGGCCCACAGCCTGGACCTCGCGGTCACCGTCGAGGGGGTGGAAACCGGCGCCCAGGCCGAGCAACTCCGCATACTGGGCTGCGACACGGCCCAGGGCTGGTACTACGCCCGCCCGGGCCCCCCGGAGCGGCTGCACGAGTTGGCACTGGTGGACGCCGCGGGCTGAGCGGGGCCACCGGTCCGCGCACGCCCCGTCAGGGGCAGCTCGACTCACGCTCCGTCAGGTGCAGCTCGACTCACGCCCCGCCACGAGCGGCCTCGGCGACCTCCGTCGCCGCGCGGACGAGGGCCGCGGTCGCCGTGGAACGGGAGTGCTGGGGCCAGGCGAGGGAGAGGACGACGGGCGGGGCGTCCAGGACCTGGCGGTAGGCGACGCCCGGGCGCGGGTAGCGGTCGGTCACCGACGCGGGCAGCAGGGTCACGACCTTGCCGAGCGAGACGGCCGTGAGCACCTGGGCCAGGTCGCCGTGGCCGCGCCGGGCCTTGTCGATGTGCCGCTCCATGCCTGCGGCGTCCAGGCCGAGGTCGGCCAGCTCCAGCCGGTCGCGGGAGGCGAGCGGATGGTCCGCGGCGAGGACGGCGATGGAGAACCTGCTCGGGCAGGCGGCCGGCCTGCGCGACACGGGTGAGTTCCGCATGGCGTACGCCACGGACCGTGTCCTGCGGACCTGCGCCACCGCCGACATCGCCGCCACGACCGCCCGCCTGCTGCTCGACGATTCCTGGACCGGCCGCGCCGACGTGCCCCTCGTCGGCCCCGACGCGCTGACCCCCGCAGGCATGGCGGGGGTCCTGTCCGAGGTGCTGGGCCGCCCGGTACGGGTGCGGGAGACCACCCCGGAGGAGTACAAGGCGTCCGCCCTGCGGTGCGGGGCGAGCGAGGCGGGCGCCCGGAGTCTGGCCGACATGGCCTCGGCGAGGGACACCCAGGGCTTCTACGGCGAGGGAGAGCCCAGCACCCCGGACGCCGCGCCCACGAGCTTCCGCCGCTGGTGCGAGGAGGTCCTCAGGCCCGCCGCGCTCACCTGATCGCAGGGCCCCGTCACCGCTCCAGCAGCATCCGCTGCAGCTCCCGTGCGGCCCGCGGCGGGGCCACGTCGCTGCGGTGGGCGAGGGCGATGGTGCGGTGCAGGCCCGGGCGGGCCAAGGGGGTCACCCGCAGTCCGCGGCCGGAGCGCGCCGCCACCATCCGCGGCACCACGGCCATCCCCAGCCCCGCCCGCACGAACCCCAGCACCGCGTCCATCTCCCCGCCCTCCACGGCGAAGTCCGGCTCGAACCCGGCGGAGCGGCACGCCGCGACCGTCAGCTCCCGCAGGTCGTACCCGTGCCGGAACATCACCAGCCGCTCGCCCTCCAGGTCGGAGATCCGCACCGCACGCCGCCCGCCGCCCGGCCGGGGCGACTCCGGGGACGACACCACCACCAGGTCCTCCCGCAGCAGCTCCACCGTGGTCAGCGCCGGTGACGCGGTGGGCAGCGGCAGCACCACCAGCGCCAGATCGAGGGCGCCCCGCGCCAGCTCCCGCACCAGGTCGTGCGAGCCGCCCTCCTCGATCATCAGCCGGATGCCGGGATAGCGGTCGTGGAAGGCGCGCAGCACGTCCGGCAGCAGTCCGGTGCACAGGCTCGGGGTGGCGCCCAGCCGCACCCGTCCGCGCCGCAGCTGCACCAGCTCCAGCACCTCGTGCCGGGCGGTGTCCGCGTCGGCCAGGATGCGCCGGGCCAGCGGCAGCAGCGCCTCCCCGGCGTCCGTGAGCGTGATGTTGCCCCGCGCGCGCAGGAACAGGTCGGCGCCCAGCTCCCGCTCCAGCGCCTTGATCTGCTGGGACAGCGACGGCTGGGCGACGTGGACGGTCTCGGCGGCCCGGGTGAAGTGCCGGGTCTCGGCCACCGCCACGAAGTACTGGAGCTGCTGCAACTGCATCCTGCAAGCATACGTTCCCGATAGAAAGAGCCTATGGAAACGAGGCGCACCATGTCTTGGACCGATGGGCCTCTTCCCCCGTAGCGTCCTGTGACATGGCTCTGGCAACGCGGACGGACCGACGGCCGTCCATGGCGCGCACCGTGTGGGACTCGACCGTCGGCAAGAAGACAGTGATGGCGGTCAGTGGTCTCGTCATGCTGCTCTACCTGGTCGCCCACATGATCGGGAACCTGAAGATCTTCTTCGGGACGAGCGAGTTCAACGAGTACGCCCACTGGCTGCGCACGGTCGGCGAACCGTTCATGCACTACGAGTGGACGCTGTGGCTGATCCGCGTCGTGCTGGTCGTCGCCGTCGTCGCCCACGCCACGTCCGCGTACCAGCTCAGCCGCCGCGACATCAAGGCGCGGCCCGACAAGTACGTGCACAAGAGGAAGCGGGCCAGTTACGCGACCCGCACCATGCGCTGGGGCGGGATCATCCTCGGCCTGTTCATCGTCTGGCACATCCTGGACCTGACCACCGGCACCGTGCACAGCGGCGGCTTCGAGACGGGCAAGCCCTACCAGAACGTCGTGGACACCTTCTCCACCTGGTACGGCAACGTCATCTACATCGTCGCGATGCTCGCCCTGGGCCTGCACATCCGGCACGGCTTCTGGAGCGCCGCCCAGACCCTCGGCGCCGGCAGCCGTACCCGCGACCGCGCCCTGAAGACCGTCGCGAACGTCCTCGCGCTGCTGCTCACGGTCGGCTTCGTCGCCGTCCCCGTGGGCGTGATGACCGGAGTGGTGAGCTGACATGACAACCTACGCCGACTACACGACCGGTGAGCCGGTCGCCGACACCAAGGCCCCCGCCGGTCCGGTCAACGAGCGCTGGGACACGCGCCGTTTCGAGGCGAAGCTGGTCAACCCCGCCAACCGGCGCAAGCAGACCGTCATCGTCGTCGGCACCGGCCTCGCGGGCGGCTCGGCCGGCGCGACCCTCGCCGAACAGGGCTACCGCGTCGTCCAGTTCTGCTACCAGGACTCCCCGCGCCGCGCCCACTCCATCGCCGCGCAGGGCGGCATCAACGCGGCGAAGAACTACCGCAACGACGGCGACTCGATCCACCGGCTGTTCTACGACACCGTCAAGGGCGGCGACTTCCGCTCCCGCGAGTCCAACGTGCACCGGCTCGCCCAGATCTCCGTCGAGATCATCGACCAGTGCGTGGCCCAGGGCGTGCCCTTCGCCCGCGAGTACGGCGGCCTCCTCGACACCCGGTCCTTCGGCGGCGTCCAGGTCTCCCGTACGTTCTACGCCCGCGGCCAGACGGGCCAGCAGCTGCTGCTCGGCGCCTACCAGGCGCTCAGCAGGCAGATCGCGGCCGGCAACATCGAGATGCACCCGCGCACCGAGATGCTCGACCTGATCGTCGTGGACGGGCGGGCGCGCGGCATCGTCGCCCGCGACCTGATCACCGGGAAGATCGACACGTACTTCGCGGACGCGGTGGTCCTGGCGAGCGGTGGCTACGGCAACGTCTTCTACCTCTCCACCAACGCCATGAACTCCAACGCGACCGCCGTCTGGCGGGCGCACCGGCGCGGTGCCTACTTCGCCAACCCCTGCTTCACGCAGATCCACCCGACCTGCATCCCGCGCACCGGCGACCACCAGTCCAAGCTGACGCTGATGAGCGAGTCGCTGCGCAACGACGGCCGGATCTGGGTGCCCAAGGCCAAGGGCGACGACCGCCCGGCGAACAAGATCCCCGAGGACGAGCGCGACTACTACCTGGAGCGCATCTACCCGTCCTTCGGCAACCTGGTCCCGCGTGACATCGCCTCCCGCGCCGCGAAGAACGTCTGCGACGAGGGCAGGGGAGTGGGCCCCGGCGGCCAGGGCGTCTACCTCGACTTCGCCGACGCCATCAAGCGCATGGGCCGCAAGGCGGTCGAGGCCAAGTACGGCAACCTCTTCGACATGTACCACCGGATCACCGACGAGGACCCCTACCAGGTACCGATGCGGATCTACCCCGCCGTGCACTACACGATGGGCGGACTGTGGGTCGACTACGACCTCCAGACCACCGTCCCCGGCCTGTTCGCCGTCGGCGAGGCCAACTTCTCCGACCACGGCGCCAACCGCCTCGGCGCCTCCGCGCTGATGCAGGGCCTGGCCGACGGCTACTTCGTCCTGCCGGCCACCATCAACGACTACCTCGCCCGCAACCCGCACAAGGACGAGGTCGACGACGCGCACCCGGCGGTGCAGGAGGTGCTGGCCGAGACCGAGGACCGGCTGGGCCTGCTCCTCTCCGTCGACGGCGACCGCACCCCGGACTCCTTCCACCGCGAGCTCGGGGAGCTGATGTGGGAGTTCTGCGGCATGGCCCGCACCGACTCCGGCCTGCGCAAGGCCCTGGAGCGCATCCCGCAGATCCGCGAGGAGTTCTGGCGGCGCATCAAGGTCCCCGGCACCGGCGAGGAGTTCAACCAGTCGCTGGAGAAGGCCAACCGCATCGTCGACTACCTGGAACTCGCCGAGCTGATGTGCCTCGACGCGCTGCACCGCGCCGAGTCCTGCGGCGGCCACTTCCGCGAGGAGTCCCAGACCCCCGACGGCGAGGCGGCCCGCAAGGACGACGAGTTCGGCTACGCGGCGGCCTGGGAGTTCACCGGCACCGGCGAGGCGCCCACCCTGCACAAGGAAGACCTGGTCTTCGAGTACGTCCACCCCACTCAGCGGAGCTACGCATGAAGCTCACCCTGCGCGTCTGGCGGCAGAAGAACGCCGACGCCGAAGGCGCCATGTCCACGTACGAGGTGGACGGAATCTCCCGCGACATGTCCTTCCTGGAGATGCTCGACACCCTCAACGAGGAGCTCATCCTCAAGGGCGAGGACCCGGTCGCCTTCGACCACGACTGCCGCGAGGGCATCTGCGGCGCCTGCTCGCTGGTCATCAACGGCGACGCCCACGGCCCCGAGCGCACCACCACCTGCCAGCTGCACATGCGGTCCTTCCAGGACGGCGACACCATCGACATCGAGCCGTGGCGGGCGTCCGCGTTCCCGGTCGTGAAGGACCTGGTCGTCGACCGCTCGGCCTTCGACCGGATCATCCAGGCCGGCGGCTACATCACCGCGCCGACCGGTGCGGCGCCGGAAGCCCATGCCACGCCGGTGCCGAAGCCGGACGCCGACTTCGCCTTCGAGCACGCGGAGTGCATCGGCTGCGGGGCCTGTGTCGCGGCCTGTCCGAACGGCGCGGCGATGCTGTTCACGTCCGCGAAGGTCAACCACCTCAACGTCCTGCCGCAGGGCGCGCCCGAGCGGGAGACCCGCGTGCTGGACATGGTCGCGCAGATGGACGACGAGGGCTTCGGCGGCTGCACCCTCACCGGCGAGTGCGCGACGGCGTGCCCGAAGGGCATCCCGCTCGTCTCCATCACCAGCATGAACAAGGAATGGCTGCGGGCCACGCGCAAGGTGGCGAAGAAGTAGCCCCGACGACGTTCGCCGAAAGGTGCGGACGGACGGGGCCGGGAGAGGTGCTCCTCCCGGCCCCGTTTCGCTTGCGCGGAAGCGTCGTTCGGGAGACCGGCATTCAGCAAGCGCACATCCCCTCTCCCGGCACTGGTCATGTGCAGTACAGCCGGCCTCGGAAGAACTGTGGCGGAGTCGTCCCCACGACCACCGTTCTCACCACCAGGAGAGCACCCATGACCGGCGTACTGACCGCAGACCGTCCCCCGAAGCCCGCCGCACCCCACCGCTACACCGTGACCCTCGCCCGTGACGAGGAGGACGTGCGGGCCGCGCAGCGGCTGCGGCACGACGTCTTCGCCGGGGAGATGGGCGCCCTGCTGGCGAGCCCGCAGCCCGGGTACGACGTCGACCCCTTCGACGCGTACTGCGACCACCTGCTCGTGCGCGAGGAGACGACCGGGCAGGTCGTCGGAACCTACCGGCTGCTGCCGCCGGAACGCGCGGCCGTCGCCGGACGGCTGTACGCGGAGGGCGAGTTCGACCTCGCCGCGCTGGACGCGATCCGCCCCGGACTGGTCGAGGTCGGCCGCTCCTGCGTGCACCCCGACCACCGGGACGGTGCCGTCATCGGGCTCATCTGGGCCGGGATAGCCCGCTACATGACCGACCGGGGCCACGAGTGGCTGGCGGGCTGCTGCTCGCTCCCGCTCGCCGACGGCGGCGCCCTCGCCGCCGGTGCCTGGGACCGGGTGCGGGCCAAGCACCTGGCCCCGGAGGAGTACCGGGTGCGGCCGCTGCTCCCGTGGATCCCGCGCGCCGCGGCGCCCGCCGCCCGCACCGAGCTGCCGGCCCTGCTGCGCGGCTACCTCCGGCTCGGCGCCTGGGTCTGCGGGGAGCCCGCCCACGACGTGGACTTCGGCGTCGCCGACCTGTACGTGCTGCTGCCGATGAGCCGGGTCGACCCGCGCTATCTGCGGCACTTCCTCTCGCTCGTCCCGGCCTGATGAGCGCCTGGCTGCCCACCGCGCCCTGCACCCCCGGGGCGTGCGTGGAACGCTCCCGGGACGCGGCGGCCCTGCCGCGTGCCGTGCTGCGGCTCACGGCGGTGGCCGTGCTGCTGCTCGTCGGGATCGCGCTCGCGCTGACGCCGCTCGGCGGGAGGATCCCCGACGCCCTGGTGCGGCGCTGGTGCCGGTGGACCGTCCGGGCGGCCGGCGTCCGGGTCCGGGTGGCGGGGGCCGCCGCGCCGGCCGGCGGTCTGCTCCTCGTCGCCCCTCACGTCTCCTGGCTCGACATCCCGCTGCTCGCCGCCGTGCGCCCCGCCCGGATGCTGGCCAAGAGCGAGATACGGCGGTGGCCGGTGGCGGGCCCGCTGGCCGCGCGCGCAGGGGTGCTGTTCATCGAACGGGACCGGCTGCGGGCCCTGCCCGACACGGTCGCCACGCTCGCGCGCGCCCTGCGCGAGGGCGCGGCGGTCGCCGCCTTCCCCGAGGGCAGCACCTGGTGCGGACGGGCCAGGGGCAGCTTCCGCCGAGCCGTCTTCCAGGCCGCCCTGGACGCCGGGGTGCCGGTCCAGCCGGTCCGCATCCGGTACCGGACCGCGGAGCGGGCGGTGAGCACGGCGCCCGCGTTCGTCGGCGAGGACACTCTGCTGGCCTCCTTGTGGCGGGTGGCCTCCGCTCGCGGTCTGACCGCCGAGGTCGAGGTGTGCCCCGCCGTCCCGCCCGGCCGCCACCGCGACCGCCGCGCGCTGGCCGAGGCCGCCCAGCCGGACGGTCCCGGAGGGCCGGCGGTCCGGCACGGTCACCAGGAGAAAGCACCTTCGAAAAGTATGTGCGCTTTGTGACTGGTGTGTCGTTTTCGTACGCCTGATGCGGAAATCCGGAAGGCAGGCACTCGAAGGCACTCCGGAAGGAGGGTGATGCCAGATGATCACCCGTGAAGAGATCGCCAACGTCCTGGACCAGCCGGTCTACGACGGTGACGGCAACAAGATCGGCGACGCCAAGCACGTCTTCTTCGACGACCTGACCGGGCGTCCCGAGTGGGTGAGCGTCAAGACGGGCATGTTCGGCTCCAACGAGTCCTTCGTCCCCATCCGCGACGCCGCGATGGTGCGGGACCACCTCGAGGTCCCTTACCGCAAGGACCAGGTCAAGGGCGCGCCCAATGTCGACGTCGACGCGGGCGGCCATCTGTCGGAGAGCGAGGAGCACCGGCTCTACGACTACTACGGCATCAACTGGGACAGCGTGCTGTCCGAGGCCGAGCGGACCGACGACGGCCGCTGGGCCGCGGGCCCCGGCACCAGGCCCGGCACCGGCAGGCGCATGGGTACGGGCATGGGCACGGGCATGGGCACCGGCACGGGCGGGGGCGCGGCAGGGGCGGCCGGCGCGGCAGGAGCGGCGGGCATCGCCGGTACGGCCGGTGCGGCCGGTACGGCGGGCGGCACGGCAGGCCGCCGGGACACCTCCGACCGGACGGGCCTGCGCGGCGACGACGCCATGACCCGCTCCGAGGAGCAGATGCACGTCGGCGTCGAACGGCACGAGTCCGGCCGGGCCAGGCTGCGCAAGTACGTGGTCACGGAAGAGGTCGAGCAGACCGTTCCGGTGACCCACGAGGAAGTGCGGGTGGAACGCGAACCGATCACGGACGCCAACCGCGGCGAGGCGCTCTCCGGCCCGGAGATCAGCGAGGCCGAGCACGAGATCACGCTGCACGCGGAACGCACCGTCGTGGAGACCGAGGCGGTGCCGGTGGAACGCGTCCGGATGACCACGGAGGAGCACACGGAGAACGAGACGGTGCGCGGGCAGGTCCGCAAGGAGCGGATCGAGGCCGTGACCGAGGAGGTCACCGAGGACGACGACGCGCGGCGGGGCCGCACGTAGCCGCCACCGGCCGTCACCGCGAGGACGTGCGCCGGTGAAGCGACTTCACCGGTGCGTCCCGCCGTCCGTCTTCCGGCTGTCCGTCCCGCCGTCCATCGCCCGGGCCAGATACGGGGCGGTGGCACTCGTGTCCGCCCGCGCCACCACGGCCGGCGGTCCCGCCGCGACGATCCGGCCGCCCGCGTCGCCGCCGCCCGGACCCAGGTCGATCACGTGGTCGACCCCCGCCACCACGCTCATGTCGTGCTCGACGACGACCACCGTGTGCCCGGCGTCGACCAGACCGTGCAACTGGCGCATCAGCACCTCGACATCGGCCGGGTGCAGACCGGTCGTCGGCTCGTCGAGGAGGTACAGCGTGTGGCCACGGCGCCCCCGCTGCAACTCGCTCGCCAGCTTGATGCGCTGCGCCTCCCCGCCGGACAGCTCGGTGGCCGGCTGGCCGAGCCGCAGATAGCCCAGCCCGACGTCGAGCAGCGCGGCCAGGCTGCGCGCCACGGGCTCGGTGTCCGCGAAGAACTCCGCCGCGTCCTCCACCGTCAGTGCCAGCACCTCGGCGATGTTCCGCCCCCGGTACGCCACTTCGAGCGTCCCGGGGTTGTACCGCGCCCCGCCGCAGTCCGGGCACGGCGCGTACGTACTCGGCAGGAACAGCAGCTCGACGCTGACGAACCCCTCGCCCTGGCAGGTCTCACAGCGCCCCCCGGACACGTTGAAGGAGAAGCGGCCGACGCCGTAACCCCTCTCCCGTGCCTGGTCGGTGGCCGCGAAGACCTTGCGCACGACGTCGAACAGGCCCGTGTAGGTGGCCAGGTTGGAACGCGGGGTGCGTCCGATCGGCCGTTGGTCGACGGAGACCAGCCGGCCGACCCCGGGCAAGTCCTCGGTGATCTCACCGATGAGCGTCGACTTCCCGGAGCCGGAGACGCCGGTGACCGCCGTGAGGACGCCCAGCGGGAACTCGGCGGTCACCCCGCGCAGGTTGTGCCGGGTGACCGGGCCGACCGTCACGGTGCCTCGCGGGCTGCGCACCCCGCGGAGGGGGGCGGGGGAGCGGTCGAAGAGGTGGCGGGCGGTCGCGGACTCCCCGACGTCGGCCAGCCCCGCGACCGGACCGCTGTACAGCACCCGCCCGCCGTGCTCGCCCGCCCGCGGACCGACGTCCACGATCCAGTCGGCGCCGCGCATCACGCCCAGGTGGTGCTCCACCACGAACACCGAGTTGCCGGCCCGCTTCAGCCGCTCCAGCACCGTCAGCAGCGCCTCGGTGTCCGCCGGGTGCAGTCCCGCCGACGGCTCGTCCAGGACGTAGACGACCCCGAACAGCCCGGAACGCAGCTGCGTCGCCAGCCGCAGCCGCTGCAGCTCGCCCGCCGACAGGGTGGGCGTCGCCCGGTCGAGGCTCAGATAGCCGAGGCCCAGTTCGACGACGGGCGCGATGCGGGAGGTGAGGTCCCCGGTGAGCACCCGGGCCGTCTCCCCGTCCGTCGGCAGCGCTTCGGCGAGCTCCGTGAGGGGCAGCGCGGCCAGCTCCGCGATGGTGCGGCCGCCGACGGTCACCGCCAGGGCCTCCGGCCGCAGCCTGCCGCCGCCGCACAGGGGGCAGGGGGCACTGGTGAGGAAGCGTTCGGCCTTCGCCCGCAGCGTGGCGCTCTTCGAGTCCGAGAACGTCTTCATCACATACCGTCGGGCGCTCATGTACGTGCCCTGGTACGGACGCTGGATGCGGCCCGCCTCCCGCACGGGGTGGACCGTGACCACCGGCTGCTCGTCCGTGAAGAGGATCCACTCCCGCTCCTCGGCGGGCAGCTCGCGCCAGGGCCGGTCCACGTCGTAGCCCAGCGCGTCCAGCACGTCCCGCAGGTTCTTGCCCTGCCAGGCGCCGGGCCACGCGGCGATCGCGCCGTCCCGGATCGACAGCGAGGGGTCGGGGACCAGCAACTCCTCGGTCGTACGGTGCACCCGGCCGAGCCCGTGGCACTCGGGGCACGCCCCGGCCGTCGTGTTGGGCGAGAAGGCGTCGGAGTCGAGCCGCGGCGCGCCCGGCGGGTGGTCGCCGGCCCGGGAGAACAGCATGCGCAGCGAGTTGGACAGGTTGGTGACCGTGCCCACCGAGGACCGGGACGTCGGCGCCGCGCGGCGTTGTTGCAGCGACACGGCGGGCGGCAGCCCGGTGATCTCGCCCACCTTCGGGGCACCGACCTGGTGGATCAGCCGGCGGGCGTACGGCGCGACCGACTCGAAGTAGCGCCGCTGCGCCTCCGCGTACACCGTCCCGAAGGCGAGTGACGACTTTCCCGACCCCGACACGCCGGTGAACACGGCCACCACGTCCCGGGGGATGTCCACGTCCACGCCCTTGAGGTTGTGCTCGCGGGCGTCGCGCACCCGGACGTACGGGTCGTGGGGGCTGTGCATCGCGGGGAACTCCGTACGGTCTGCGGCCACGGCCGGTGGGACAAACCCCGCGATTCTACGCCGGGGTGGCGGACGCCCCCGCGCCGACGACGCGGGCGAGCCGCCGGTAGGAGTCCAGCAGCGCCTCGCGGTCGTACGTGCTGGTGGTGACCAGGACCTCCTGTGCGCCGGTCTCCTTGAGCAGCGACTCCAGCTCGTCGGCGACCTGTTCCTCGGTGCCGGCGAGGTGGCCGGCGAGACCGGCCTCGTAGAGGTCGCGTTCCTTGGCGGTCGTCGTCCGGGCCTCGACCTCCTCGGCCGGGGGCAGGGGAGGGAAGGAACCGCGGGTGCGGGCGTGGGCCATGGACCAGGCCTCCGGGACCAGGAGCCGCCGGGCCGCCTCGGGGGTGCCGGCCACGGCGATCGTGCCGGAGACGACGACATACGGCTCCGGGCTCCACTCGGAGGGGCGGAACCCGGCGCGGTAGCGGTCGATGCCGCGGCGCATGCGGTCGCGGTCGCGCAGGTCGCCGATGACCATCGGCAGGCCCGCACGGGCCGCGACGGCCGCGCCCTCGCCCATGGCCAGCACGAAGGGCGGGACGGTCAGCCCCTCCGCGGGGCGGGCGTGCACGCCGGTCGGGGAGGAGCCCCGGAACCAGCCGAGCAGCTCGTCCAGTTGGGCGTCGAAGTCCTCGGCGTCGTCCTTGTCCCGGCCCAGCGCCCTGCGGACGCCGTCGGTGAAGCCCACCGAGCGGCCGAGCCCCATGTCGATCCGCCCGGGGAAGAGCGACTCCAGCACACCGAACTGCTCGGCGACGACCAGCGGCCGGTGGTTGGGCAGCATCACGCCGCCGGTGCCGACCCGGATGCGGCGCGTGGCCCCGGCCACGGCGGCGGCCAGCACGGTCGGCGCCGAGCCGGCCACCCCGGGCACACCGTGGTGCTCCGAGACCCAGAACCGGTGGTAGCCGAGCCGCTCCGCCTCCCGCGCCAGCTCCACGGTGTCGCGCAACGCCTGCGCACCGGAATGGCCCTCGCGGATGCGGGAGCGGTCGAGGACGGAGAACCGGGTGTTCGCGATCAGGGAGCTCACACGGGGTTCAACGCCTGCGCGGCGCCATGATTCCCGCGGGCGCCCGGCGTGCGCCTAGGCCCTGTCGTCACATTCCCGCCTGCCCGGCGGCGTCTGGCACGCACGCTCGCCGCGTTGCCGAACCGCCCACGTGGCTCCGCCACGAGGGCGCTCCGGCGCCTTGCGATCGCACGCACCAGACGCCGCCGGGCCCGCCCGCCGGGCGGACGACGGGAATGTGACGACGGGGCCTAGGGTGGGACGGGTGACCGACAGCAGCAGGCCCCCGCTGGCCGTGTTCGACCTGGACAACACCCTCGCCGACACCGCGCACCGGCAGCGGTTCCTGGAGCGCCGGCCGCGGGACTGGGACGCCTTCTTCGCCGCCGCGCCGCACGACCCGCCGCTCGCGGAGGGCATCGCGCTGGTGCGGGCGAGCGCCGGGGAGTGCGAGATCGTCTACCTGACCGGACGACCGGAGCGCTGCCGGCGGGACACGCTCGACTGGCTGGCCGCGCACGGCCTGCCCGAGGGCCCCGTGCACATGCGGGGCAACGCCGACCGTCGGCCCGCCCGGCGCACCAAGCTGGAGATTCTGGGCCGGCTCGCCCGTACCCGCGAGGTGCGGGTCCTCGTGGACGACGACGAGCTGGTGTGCGACGACGCCGAACGGGCCGGATTCACGGTCGTCCGCGCGCGCTGGGCGGCCCGGTCGGCCGAGCTGCGGATCGCGCAGGAGCGCGAGGGGCGCACCTGACCTTCCGGTGGGCGGTCAGGCCGAGTCCTCCAGGCGGAAGCCGACCTTCAGACCGACCTGCCAGTGGGCGACCTGCCCCTCCTCGATCTGGCCGCGCACCTGGGTCACCTCGAACCAGTCGAGCTTGCGCAGGGTCTGCGAGGCGCGGGTGATGCCGTTGCGGATGGCCTGGTCGACGCCGTCGGGCGAGGTGCCGACGATCTCGGTGACCCGGTAGGTGTGGTTCGACATGCGGGTGCTCCCTTCCGCGGTGCGGAGGTGTGTCGTCCGTCACTCCACCGTGCCCCAAGCCGCGGCGGAGCGCGAGGCGTCGGGGGCCCGGCGGGGGCCGACCCTTGACCTTCGCATTGGTACATACCAAAATCCCAGACACCCGTTCGAGCCTCGGGCTCGTCCCCCACGTCGGGTCTCCCTTCGCGTGCGCAGGACATCCGTGTCCGCCTCCGCTCCCTGTTCGTCAGACAGAAGGACCCCTCGTGAGACGTCGCCTCCTCGCCCTGGTCTGTGTATCCGCCTCCCTCCTCAGCGGCTGCGGCCTGATGTCGCAGGACGCCGGGAGCGAGCGGAGCACCGTCACCCTGTGGCTGATGAAGGACAGTGCCTCGCAGGACTTCCTGGAGCGGTTCACCGAGGAGTTCGAGCGCGAACACCCCGGCTTCGACCTCGACATCCGCATCCAGGAGTGGACCGGCATCGGCGACAAGGTGCAGGCCGCGCTGAAGGCCGACGGCACGGACGGACCCGACGTCGTCGAGGTCGGCAACACCCAGGTCCCGCAGTACGCGGAGGGCGGCCGGCTGATGGACCTGACGCTGGAGTCGATGCGCGACTGGGGCATCCGCGAGTGGCTGCCGGGCCTCGCCGAACCGGGCCAGTGGATGTCCCAGCAGTTCGGCATCCCCTGGTACGCCGCCAACCGCGTGGTCATCTACCGCAAGGACCTGTTCGAGAAGGCCGGCATCACCGAGCCGCCGCGCACCCGCGAGGAGTGGCTCACCGCCACCGAGCAGCTCGACTCGGGCGGTGACCAGGGCATCTACCTGGCCGGGCAGGACTGGTACACGCTGTCCGGCTTCATCTGGGACGAGGGCGGCGAACTGGCCGGACAGGAGGGCGGCGTCTGGACCGGCGCCCTGGACTCCGAGGCCGCCCTGCGCGGCATGGACTTCTACCGCGAACTGCAGGCCCTGGGCGACGGTCCGGTGGACGCCGACGAGGAACACCCGCCGCAGGCCGGGGTGTTCGCCGGGGGCAACGTCGCCCAGATCGTCGCGGTGCCGGGACTCGCCCAGTCCATCGTGCGCGAGAACCCCGAACTCAAGGGGAAGATCGGCTTCTTCCCCGTGCCCGGCAAGACCGCCGACCAGCCCGGCGCGGTCTTCACCGGCGGCTCCGACCTCGTCGTCCCCCGGAACACCGACACCCGGGACGGCGCCCTCGCCGTGGTCGACGCCCTCGCGGGCGAAAAGTGGAACACCGAACTGGCCCGCACCATGAACTACGTCCCCAACAAGACGTCGCTCGCCAAGGCGGTCGCGGACGAGGAGGGGGTCGCGGCCATGGCGGCCGGCGCCGCGCAGGGCCGGGCGACCCCCGGTACGCCCCGGTGGGGCGCGGTCGAGGCGGACAACCCGATCAAGGAGTACATGACGAAGGTGCTCACCGGGGGCGACGCGAAGACGGAGGCCCGCAGGGCCTCCGCCCGCATCACCGAGCTGCTGGACCTCAACGCACGCTGACGCGCCGCCGCCGGTCGCCGCCGCTCACCGCACCACGTTCACCGCACCACGCTCAGCGAGAGCGCGAACCGGTCCTCGCCGTCCGTCCACCAGTGGGCCAGTTCCAGGCCGGCCGCGGCCAGTTCCGACCGCACGCCCTCCTGCCGGAACTTCGCCGACACCTCGGTGCGCAGCTCCTCCCCGTCGGCGAAGTCCACGGCCAGGTCGAGTGCCTGGACCTTGACCGTCTGCGCGGTGCGCGAACGCAGCCGCATCTCGATCCACTGCCGTTCGGCGTTCCACAGCGCCACGTGCTCGAAGGCGTCGGGCGTGAAGTCGGCCTCCAGTTCGCGGTTGATCACGGACAGCACGTTCCTGTTGAAGGCGGCCGTCACCCCGGCCGCGTCGTCGTACGCCCGGACCAGCACCCGCTCGTCCTTGACCAGGTCCGTCCCCAGCAGCAGGGCGTCACCGGGCGAGAGCAGCGCCCGTACGGCGGACAGGAACGCGGCGCGCTCGTCCGGCAGCAGGTTGCCGATCGTGCCGCCGAGGAACGCCACCAGCCGGGGGCCCGGCGTCTCGGGCAGTGCGAGCCCGCCCGTGAAGTCGGCGATCAGCGCGTGCACCTGGAGGTCCGGCCGTTCGGCGACCAGCGCCCGACCGGCCAGGGTGAGGGCGCTCTCGCTGACGTCGACCGGCACATAGGCGCGCAGATCCGTCAGCGCGTCGAGCAGGAACCGCGTCTTCTCCGAGGAGCCGGAGCCCAGCTCGACCAGGGTGCGGGCGCCGGTCGCCGCGGCGATGTCGCCGGCCCGGTCGACGAGGATCTCCCGCTCGGCCCGGGTCGGGTAGTACTCGGGCAGGGCGGTGATCTCCTCGAACAGCTCGCTGCCCCGCGCGTCGTAGAACCACTTGGGCGGCAGCCACTTGGGCGTGCTCGACAGGCCCGCCAGGACGTCGGCGCGCAGGGCGGCGTCCGTGGCGTCCTCGGGCAGCGTGCGGGTGAGGCGGAACGGGCTCACGTGCGGGGCTCCTTCGGGGAGACGGGGGCGGCTGCGGTCGCCGGTGCGGGGGCGCTGTCGCCCGGGTCCTTGAGCGGGGTGAGCAGCACGTCCGTGCCGCTCGCCGAGAGCAGGGTGCGGTCGGGGACCTCCTGCCAGTGCGGGTCGTCGTCGTAGGGCTCCGAGGCGACGACCGTGCCCCCGCCGGGGCGGGTCAGGTACCACAGGGTGTCGCCCCAGGTGGTGGCGGTGACGGTGGCGCCGTCGGTGAGCAGCAGGTTGAGCCGGGAGGCGGGGGCCGCCGCGGCGACCTCCAGCACCGTCTCCGCGAGCGCCCGGCCCCCGTCGTCCCCGGCGCGCAGCCGGGCCAGGACCAGCGCCCACACGAGCGCCGAGTCGTTGCGGGCCTCCAGCGACAGCAGGTCCTCGGGCGGCAGCGTCCCCGCCACCCGGGCCAGCGAGCCGGGCCAGCCGCCCACGGCACCGTTGTGGCTGAACAGCCAGGTGCCCGCCGCGAACGGCGCCGCGGCGGCCTCCGCGTCCGCGCCCGACAGCGTCGCGTCCCGCACGGCGGCGAGCAGCGCGCCGGTCCGCACCACCCGGGCCAGGTCGGCGAAGGACTGGTCCGCCCAGATCGGCCCGGCCCGGCGGTACCGGGCCGGCACCGGGTCGCCCCCGGCGTACCAGCCGACGCCGAACCCGTCGGCGTTGACCGTGCCGTACCGCTGGTGCCGGGGGGCCCAGGACTGGCGGTACAGGGCGTGCGGCGGCTCCACGAGGACGTGGCCGAGCGGCCGCGTCGGCCCCACGTAGGCGAGGTGGCGGCACATCAGGAGCCCTCCGCCGACCGGGCCGTGCGGAACCCGGAGAAGATCTGCCGCCGGATCGGATAGTCCCAGTTGCGGAACGTGCCCCGGCAGGCCACCGCGTCCACGGCGAACGAACCACCGCGCAGCACCTTGTGGTCGGGGCCGAAGAACACCTCCGAGTACTCCCTGTACGGGAACGCCCGGAAGCCCGGGTACGGGGCGAAGTCGCTCGACGTCCACTCCCAGACATCGCCGATCAACTGCCGTACCCCGAGCGGCGACTCACCGGCCGGGTAGCTGCCGGCGGGCGCCGGGCGCAGATGCCGCTGGCCGAGGTTGGCGTGCTCGGGACCGGGGTCGGCGTCGCCCCACGGATAACGGGTCGAGCGGTCGCCGGCCGGGTCGTGGCGGGCGGCCTTCTCCCACTCGGCCTCGGTGGGCAGCCGCCGCCCGGCCCAGCGGGCGTACGCGTCGGCCTCGTACCAGCACACGTGCACCACCGGCTCGTCCGCCGGGACCGCCTCGGTGACCCCGAAGCGGCGGCGCAGCCACTGCCCGCCGTCCCGGCGCCAGAACAGCGGGGCGGTGACGGAGTGCCGGCGGATGTGGTCCCAGCCCTGCGGAGCCCACCAGCGCGGGTCGTCGTAGCCGCCGTCGTCGATGAACGCCCGGTACGCGCCGTTGGTCACCGGCGTGGTGTCGATGAAGAAGGGCGCCACCTCGCGCCGGTGCGCGGGGCGTTCGTTGTCCAGGGCCCACGGCTCGGTCGAGGTGCCCATCGTGAACGGGCCGCCGGGCACCAGGACCTCCGCCGGGCCGGTGAACAGCGGCACGGGCTCCGGGTCCGGGGCGGTCAGGGCCTGCGGGCCCTTGCGGAGCTGGTGGGTGATCAGCATGGTCTCGTCGTGCTGCTGCTCGTGCTGGGCGATCATCCCGAAGGCGAAGCCCGCCTCCGTCAGCCGCGTCCCGTGGAACGCGGTGCTCTCCAGCACGTCCAGCGCCCGTCCGCGCACGTCGGCCGCGTACCGGCGGGCCTCGTCGGGCGCCAGCAGCGGCAGCTTCGGGCGGTCGGCGCGGGGATGCTCGAAGGCGTCGTAGAGGCTGTCGATCTCGGGGCGTATCGCCTCCTGCCCGGCGACGGCGCGCAGCAGCCACTGCTCCTCCTGGTTGCCGATGTGCGCCAGGTCCCAGACGAGCGGCGACATCAGCGGCGACACCTGCGCGGTCAGGTCGGGGCCCTCCACGCAGCTGGTCAGCAGCGTGGTGCGGTCGCGGGCCGTGACGAGGGTGGTCAGGGCGCGCTCGCGCAGGGCGTCGGCGTCGACGGGAACCTCGGTGGTGGCGGCGGGGTCGGTCATGAGTGGGTCTCCCTCCCGTACGGGCCACGGCTCGCGCCGCCGCGCAGGTCCAGCAGATCGTCGGCGGGGCAGCGGCCCCGCAGGACAAAGCGCTCCACGAACGCCGCGACGGCGTCCGTCACCGCGGCGGTGGCACCGAGCCGGGGCAGGGCGGCGAGCGCCGCCGTGAAGCACGTGACGGCCGCCTCGCGCAGCTCCGGATCGGTGAGGGCGTCGCGGGCCGCGTCCCGGTACAGCGGGTTGTGCGGAGCCGGCCGGCCGAGGGTGCGCTCGGCGAGGGGCTTCACGGCCCGGTAGGCGGTCTCGGTGGCCTCCGGGTCGTCGAACAGCGCCGCCGTCACGGCGAGCGGCACCATCCAGCCGTCGTCCCCGGGCTGCGCGTCGATCATGCGCAGCTCCAGGTGGCCGCGCGGCCTGACCGGCGGGAACAGCGTGGTCAGGTGGTAGTCGAGATCCTCCCGGGTCGGTGGTCTCGGCGCCCGGTTCCTGGTCCAGTCCCGGAAGGTCAGGCCCTCCGGTACGTCCCAGGGCGCGCCGTCGTCCCGGCGTACGCACATCACCGGGGCGTCCAGGACGTGCCGGGTCCAGGTGCCGCGCGGGTCGGCGTCCAGCGGGGGGCCACCCGCCCGGCCGGTGCCGATGCCGGTCCAGCGCAGCTGCCGCGTGGACCGCCAGCCGGTGGGCCGGCCGCAGGCCAGCGGGGAGTTGGCGAACGCGGCCAGCAGGACCGCGCCCAGCTGGTGGGCCAGCCACCAGCGGCGTACGTGACCGAGCGGGCCGGGCTCCTCGTACCCGGCGTCCAGGCACACCTGCACGGAGGCGGAGGTGCACATCATGAAGCGGCCGGCGGGGCCGGTCCGGTCGAGGCAGGCCTCCATGGCGTCGTAGCGCGGCTGTCGCAGGAAGCGGCGCGGTGCGTGCCAGGGGTCGTGGCCGAGGCCGACGAGGGCGAGTCCGTCCTCGCGCAGGACCGCGCGGACGGCGTCCAGGTCGGCGGCGACCGTGCCGATGCACTCCATCAGGGAGGTGGCGGGGAGCGAGCTCAGCTCCAGCTGGCCGCCGGGCTCGACGGTCAGCGGCGACGTCAGGGGCACGGTCCGCAGAGCGGAGTAGAGCGCTTCGAGCCGTTCGGGTGACACGGGGAGCCGCGGCGCGCGCAGCTCGTGGACGAGCCATTCCACCTCGACGCCGAGACGCCTGGGCGGGCCGGTCTTGAAGCAGATGCCGTGGACCAGCGCCTCGACCTCGGCTTCGGTGACAGTGGTGCGTGGCCGGGTACAGCCACTTACCGCATCGGACATGTCGGGATCCTCCTGAGATTCCATCCATGCCGCCGACCCTTGTGCGGTGGGCCGGGTCGGCACACTCGTCCCACCCAAGACCCTCGTGCCGCTCCGCACAAGGGTGCATATCGGGGCATCTCAGCTCGGTAATCTCCGCGACCCGTCCGTTTCCGGGGGCTTTCCCCGGCGTTCGCCGGTCGGGAAACTCCGTTGCACCGCCTCACCAGCATCACCCAGGATTCCTGCATGAGCACGACGGGGGAGACCGCGCGGTGCGCGGTCATGGCGTCCACGGGGGTGGCGCCATGAGCGCGCGCCTGCGGGGCATCGCACAGCAGACCGAGCAGATCGTGGCGGCGGGGTCCTACCGCACGACCGACGGACGAGAGGTGCCGATCGGGGCGGCGGCCGAGGCGGCGCGCGAGGGTACGCGGATGTACGGACCGGAGCCCGTGGAGGTGCCCCCGCTCACCCCGGTGCGGACGGTCCTCGAGGTCACCGGCGAGAGCAGCCTGGAGGCCGCCCACCGCCTCGGCGGCGACGTCGCCGTGCTGAACTTCGCCTCCGCCCGCAACCCCGGCGGCGGCTATCTCAACGGCGCCCAGGCCCAGGAGGAGGCGCTGTGCCGGGCCTCCGCGCTGTACACCTGCCTGCTGCGGGCCCGCGAGTTCTACGACCACCACCGCGCCCACCGCGACCCGTTCTACACGGACCGCGTCATCCACTCGCCCGCCGTGCCCGTCTTCCGCGACGACCGCGGACGGCTGCTGGACGAGCCGTACACCGCCGGCTTCCTCACGTCCCCCGCGCCGAACGCGGGCGTGGTGCTGCGCACGGCCCCGGAGCGCGCCGCCGAACTGCCCGCAGCCCTGACCGCACGCGCCGAGCGGGTGCTGGAGACGGCGGCGGCCCAGGGGTACCGGCGGCTGGTGCTGGGCGCCTGGGGCTGCGGGGTGTTCCGCAATGACCCCGGCGAGGTCGCGGGCGCGTTCCGGACCCTGCTCGGACCCGGCGGACGGTTCGCGTCGGCCTTCGAGCGGGTGACGTTCGGCATCCTGGACCGCACGCCGGGCGGCACGGTCCGGGCGGCGTTCGAACGCGCCTTCCCCGAGGGCGGCCGGTGGCCGGCGGGCACCGGGTCACGACCCGGAGGCCGTCGGCTCCGGTCGTAGCGCTCCCGCAGCCGCTGCCGTCACCAGCTGCGCGCCGCCTCCCGCAGCCGGTCGCGGACCCGGGTGACGTCCGGGTTGGTGTCGGCGCCGGGGCGCTGTGCGAGGAACAGCGTGTTGAGCGGGGGCTCCTCCGGTTCCCGCAGCAGGACGAGCCGACCGGAGTCGAGGTACTCCTGGCACAGCGAACGGGGCAGCACGCTGTAACCGGCGCCCGAGTTGACCGCCGACAGCACGGCGTACAGGTTCGGCACCGTGACCGCGGCGCGGGCGGCGAGCTGCTTGCCGAAGACGGTCCGCCAGTAGCGCCGCACGATCGGCAGATCCTCCGCGTAGGTGACCAGCGGGACGTCCCGGAGCGCGGCGCACGGGTCGTCGTCGGTGTCGGGGTGGCCGGCGACGTGCCGGGCCCAGGAGGGCGCCGCGACCAGCGCGTACTCCTCGTCGGCCAGCGGAACCGAGGGCAGGGCGCGCCCGCGCGGGCGGCGCGTGGCGATCACCAGGTCGTGCCGGCCGGCCCGCATCTCCTCCAGCAGCGGCTCGGTCAGCCCCTGCACGACGCGCAGCTGGACGCCGTCGGCGACGAGCGGCGCGAGCGCGGGCAGCACCCGCACGCACAGCAGCTCCGAGGGGCCGGCCAGGTGGACCGGCGCGGCGCGTCCGGCCAGGGCGCCGCCGCGCCCCTCCAGCGAGGCCAGCGCGTCCAGCGGTCCGGCGATCTCGGCGGCCAGTTCATGGGCGAGCGGGGTGGGCTCCACACCCCGGGCCAACCGGGTGAACAGCGGACGGCCGGTCTGCTGCTCCAGGGTGCGGATCTGGGCCGTCACGGTGGGCTGGGACAGCCCCAGCAGCGGGGCCGCCGCCGTGAACGAGCCGGAGCGGTGGACGGCCAGGAAGGTGCGCAGCAGGTTCAGGTCGGCGTGCGCCGGAAGCCGCCCGCCCTCGCTGCGCGCCTCGCCCGCGACGGGGAACCGGTTCTCCATGCCTCCCAGCGTAACGACGTCGGCCATCGGCACTCCGATGGCAGTGATCGGCCACCCTATTGGTCGCCCGATGGCAAGCCGTCCTACCGTCGAGGACGTCGCCGAGTGGCAGCGGCCACCCCGAGCGGCAACCATGCAGCCAGGAGCATCGAGAGGACCCGAGCCCCTCATGACCATGCAGAACGCCATCAACTGGCCGGAGAAGTACCTGCCCGGCACCGGCGACAACTTCGTCTCCAACGAGGTGATCGTCCAGGGCCCGACCGCCGCCGAGGTGTGGCGCCACCTCGTCGACACCTCCACCTGGGAGTCGTACTACGACAACGTCGCCGACATCTCCTTCCCGAACGACGACGGCCCCGAACTGCGCCAGGACACCGCCTTCGGCTTCGGCACCTTCGGCTTCCCGCCCCTCGCGGCGCACGTCGTCGAGTTCCAGGCCCCCGCCGAGGGCGTGCCCGGCCGGCTGTCCTGGACGGCGAAGCAGGACGGCACGCCCGAGGAGCGGCTCGACGTACTGCACGCCTGGCTGGTGGAGGACCTGCCGAGCGGCCGGGTCCGGATCCTCACCCAGGAGACGCAGATCGGCCGACCTGCCGCCGAACTGGCGCGGCAGACGCCGAACCCGATGCTCAACGGTCACCAGGCCTGGCTGGACGGACTGGTCCGCGCCGCCCGCGGCCGGGTGGCAGGCTGATCACCGGGCCGTCCGGCCGACCGTGTGCACCGGAGACCGAACGAGCCACGACAGACACCGAACGAGCCACGACCGAAGGAGTCCGCATGTCCAAGCCGCCGCTGCCGCCCGAGGCGGTCGAACTGCTGCGCCGCCCCAACCCGTGCGTCATGGCCACCCTCCGCTCGGACGGCGCCCCCGTCTCCACACCCACCTGGTACCTGTGGGAGGACGACGGTCGTGTGCTGATCAACCTCGACGAGGGCCGGGTACGCCTGGGGCACCTGCGCCGCGACCCGCGCGTGACCCTCACCGTGCTCGCGGACGACGACTGGTACACGCACGTCACGCTCATCGGCCGGGTCGTCGAGACCGGCGACGACGAGGGGCTCACCGGCATCGACCGTCTCTCCCGGCAGTACACGGGCAAGCCCTACCCCGACCGGGTGCGCGCCCGGGTCAACGCCTGGATCGAGGTCGAGCGCTGGCACGGCTGGGGCACGATGAAGGACAGCGACCAGGCGTCCACCTGACCCCGGCGGTGTCCGGCCGGGCTACTGGCCCACCCTGCCGTCGACGCACTCGCGCAACAGGTCGGCGTGCCCGCAGTGCCGGGCGTACTCCTCGATCCTGTGCACCATCAGCTCGCGGACCGAGGTGTTGTCCTTGCCCAGACGCTCGCCCAGGTCCGGGTGCGCGGCCAGCGCGGCGTCGGTCTCCGCCTGCTCGCGCTCCAGCGCGCGGTACGCGGCGTCGGCCTCGGCCTGTTCGGCGACCGCCCCGTCGAAGTCCCCGTCCTTCTCGCCGTACAGCTTCGGCAGCGGGTCACCGTCGGTGATCCAGTTGCGCCAGTCGCGTTCCACCTCGGCGAGGTGCCGGATCAGGCCGAGCAGCGACATCGTCGACGGCGGAACGGACCGGCGGGCCAACTGCTCCGCGTCGAGACCCTCGCACTTCATCCGCAAAGTCATGCGGTAGCCCGTCAGGAAGTCCTGCAGCGTGGCGAGTTCGCCGTCCGGGCCGGCCCCCTCGCGGGGGTCGTCCTCCGGGTCGACCCACATGTCGGCGTACGTGGTCGCCCGGCTCCAGCGTGCGGGTTGGTCACTCATGGGTTCCCTGTTCGTCCGTGCGGGACCGGGCCCGTCGCCGCCCCCGCGTCGATGTGACTGTCTAGTCCCTGCGCCCGGTCGTGGCCACCGTGACGCCGAGACCGATCATGGCCAGGCCGCCCACCCCGCCGACCGCGGACAGCCGGCGCGGTGAGCGCGCGAACCAGTCGCGCGCGGTGGCCGCGAGCAGCCCCCACACGCTGTCGCAGGCCACCGCGATGATGTTGAAGACCAACCCGAGCAGCAGCATCTGAGCGGCGACCCCGCCCTGGTCCCGGTCGACGAACTGCGGCAGCACGGCCGCGAAGAACACGATGGTCTTGGGGTTGGTCACACCGACGGCGAACCCCTCCCAGAACGTACGCCGGCCCTCGGCGTGCGCCTGCGCGTCACCGGCGAACGCGGTGCGCAGCGAGCCGCGTTCGCGCCACGCCCTGACCCCGAGGTGGACGAGGTAGGCGGCGCCCGCCAGCTTGAGGACGGTGAAGACGACGACCGAGCGCTCCACCACCGAGCCGACCCCCAGGGCGACGGCGACGACGAGGACGTACGCCCCGAGCGTGTTCCCCACGACCGTGGTCAGCGCGGCGCGACGGCCATGGGCCAGGGCCCGCCCGACCACGAACAGCACGCTGGGGCCGGGGATCACGACGAGGAGGAACGACAGCGCCGCGAAGGCGAGAAGACGGTCGGCGGACACCATGGCGTCATGCAAGCACGGGCCGGGCGGCGCCTTCCACGGGATTTCCGGGTGTCGACACCCCGGAGGGCCTCGTCTATGATCCACGGCGCGGCATCGCGTGTCGGTCACCGTCCGGGTGAGGCATGGAGGCGCCGCGGAGATGCCCGCGGAGGCATTGACCCGTGTCCGTCGAGTTCAACCACACCATCGTTCTCTCCCGCGACCGGGAGAAGTCCGCCCACTTCCTCGCCCACGTCCTGGGGCTGGAGGTCGGCGAGCCGGCCGGAATGTTCCTGCCCGTGACGACCGCCAACGGCGTCACCCTCGATTTCGCCACCGTCGACCTCGACATCCCCGTGCAGCACTACGCGTTCCTCGTCTCGGAGGACGAGTTCGACGCGATCCTCGCCCGGCTCGTCGAGGGCGGTACTCCGATCCAGGCCGACCCGCACGGCAGGCACCCACGCCGGATCAACCGCAACGACGGCGGTCGGGGCGTGTACTTCAGCGACCCGTCCGGGCACGGCATGGAGGCCTTCACGCGCCCCTACGGCAGCGACCCCGCCTCGCCGCTGAACGGCGTCACGGAGGACGTCCCCGGGGCGCGCTGACCCGCCTGGCCGGGCGGGGCCTACCGGGTCAGCAGCTTCCGCAGCGCCCCGGCGACCTCGTCCGGTGCCTCCTCCGCCATGAAGTGCCCGCAGTCGACGGTGTCGTGCCGCAGGTCCGGCGCCCAGGCCCGCCACAGCGCGGCGGCGTCGTAGCCGAGGGCCGCACCCCAGTCCTGCTGGAGGACGGTCACCGGCATCCGCAGCCGGTTGCCGCTGTCGCGGTCGGCCCGGTCGTGGACGACGTCGATGCCGGCCGAGGCCCGGTAGTCGGCCACGATGGACGGCACCGCCTCGCGGGACGCCTCGAGATAGGCGGCGCGGACATCGGCGGGCAGGGCTTCGGGCGCCCGGGTCCAGATGTCCAGGAAGTGGCCGAAGAACGCGTCCGGCGCGGCGCCGATCAGCTGCTCCGGCAGCCCCGGCGGCTGTGCCATCAGGTACAGGTGGAAGCCCACGGCCGCCGTGGTGCCGTGCAGGACGTCCCACATGTCCAGGGTCGGCAGCACGTCCAGCGCGGCCAGGTGCGTCACCGCGTCCGGGTGGTCGAGCCCGGCCCGGACCGCGACGAGGGCGCCCCGGTCGTGCCCGGCCAGCGCGAACCGCTCGTGCCCGAGCGCCCGGGCGAGGGCGACGACGTCGGCGGCCATCGTCCGCTTGGCGTACGCGGTGCCGTCGGCGTCGGCCGGCTTGTCGCTGGCGCCGTAGCCGCGCAGGTCGGGGCAGATGACGGTGTGGTCGGCCGCTAGGTCGGCGGCGACGTGCCGCCACATCAGGTGGGTCTGCGGGAAGCCGTGCAGCAGCACGACCGGGCTGCCGGAGCCGCCGACGGCCACGTGCAGGGCGACGCCGTCGGCGACGGTGACGCGGTCGTGGGCGAAGCCGGGGATGGTCGGTGTCATCGGGTTCGGTACCTCTCTGGTTCTGGTTCCGGTTCGGCCTGGTGCCGCTCCGAGCCGGGCCTGACTGCTGCTCCGAGCCTGCCCGGCGTGAATCAGCAACCGATCAGCACGCGTACCGTGGTGATCCGGCGAGCGGTGCTGATCGGAGCTGACGGAAGATGGACGCGGTCACGTTCGGTGTGCTCGGACCGGTCACGGCCGAGCGCGACGGCGACGTGCTCGCCCTGAAGGGCCCCCGGCACCGCGCGGTCCTGGCCCGGCTGGTCCTGGCCCGGCGGCGGGTCGTCCCCGTCGCCCGCCTGGTCGAGGACCTGTGGGACACACCGCCGCCCCGGGCCGTGGGAGCGGTGCGCACCTTCGTCGGCGATCTGCGCCGCGCGCTGGAACCCGACCGCCCGCCGCGCGCCCCGGCCCGGCTGCTCGTCACCGAGGGCCCCGGGTACGCCCTGCGCGCGCTGCCGGACGCCGTGGACGCGTGGCGTTTCGAGACGGCCGTCGCGCAGGCCGACCGGCTGCCCGCCGCGCAGGCCCCGGCCCTGCTGACGGAGGCGCTGGGGGAGTGGCGGGGATCCGCGTACGCCGAGTTCGGCCAGGAGGAGTGGGCCCGCGGTGAACGCTCGCGCCTCACGGAGCTGCGCCTGCGCGCGGTCGAACGCCGGGCGGAACTCCTCGTCGACCTCGGCCGGGCCGCGGAGGCGGTCCCCGACCTGGACGCCCACCTGGCCGAGCACCCCTGGCGCGAGGAGGCCTGGCGACTGCTGGCCCTCGCCCTGTACCGCACCGGACGCCAGGCGGACGCCCTCGCGGTGCTGCGCCGGGCCCGCGCCCTGCTGGCCGGGCACCTGGGCGTCGACCCGGGGCCCGGACTGCGCCGCCTGGAGGCCGGCATCCTCGCCCAGGACCCGGTCCTGGACCCGCCCGCCGAACCGGCGGAGACGGCGGCCCGGCTGTGGGCCCGGGCGACCGAGGCGTACGACCGCACGGTCGCCGCCGGTGCCCACGCCCGTCTGCAGTCGACCGTCGGCCTGCTGGCCGACCTTGCGGTCACCGGCGGCGGTGGTCTGGAGGCGGCCCGGGAGCAGCGGACGGCGGCGGTCGCGGCGGCCGAGGAGACGGGGGACGCGGAGCTGACGGCCCGGGTGATCGGCGCCTACGACGTCCCCGCGATCTGGACCCGCAGCGACGACCCCGCACTGGCCCGGCGGATCGTCGCAGCCGCCGAACGCACGCTCGCCGTCCTCCCGGACGACCCCGCCGCCGACGCCGCCCGCTGCCGTCTGCTCGCCACCGTCGCCGTGGAGTCCCGGGGCGTACGGTCGCCGCGCGGGCCGCGGGCGGCGGACGAGGCCGAGCGGATCGCCCGGCGTCTGGACGACCCCGCCCTGCTGGCGTTCGCCCTCAACGGAGCCT
The DNA here is from genome assembly GCF_044544295.1 of Streptomyces sp. NPDC053750. Taxonomy (NCBI): domain Bacteria; kingdom Bacillati; phylum Actinomycetota; class Actinomycetes; order Kitasatosporales; family Streptomycetaceae; genus Streptomyces; species Streptomyces sp. NPDC053750. Next base: position 274,347 of record NZ_JBITXB010000002.1, read on the forward strand.
TCATGCAGTCCTGCACCACCGCCGGACTCGCCCCCCGCCGCGACGCGATCGGAGCCGAACTCGTCGCCCTCGCCGCCCGGCACGACCTGGTCAACCACGCGGTGCTCGGCCACCTCATCCGCCTCCAGGCGCGCTCGGCCCTCGCCGACCTCGCCGTCGCCGACGAGCACGCCACCGCCGCGGACCGACTGGCCGAACGCCACGAACGGCCGCTGGTGCCCGTCTTCACCGACTGGTACCGCGCCCTGCGCCACGCCGTCACCGGCAGCCCGTACGAACGGACCGAGGCCGCCTACCGGTCCGCCGCCGCGCGGCTCGACGGCGCGGGCATGCCGGGACTGGAACGCGGCCTGCTGCCCCTGGCCCTGCTCGGCCTGCGCCTGGCCCGCGGACGGCCGGCCCGGGTCGACCCGCGTGCGGACTGGGGCCCCTACCGGCCCTGGGCCGCACCGTTCGCCCTGCTGGCCGCGGGCCACGACACCGAGGCCCGGACCGCACTGCGGGCCCTGACGGAACCCCCACCCGACCTCCTGTACGAGGCCCTGTGCTGCGCCGAGGCCGCGCTCGCGCTGGACCTCGGCGACCGCCCGGCGCTGGAGCGGACGTACGCACGCCTGCTGCCCGCGTCCGGGGAACTCGCGGGCGCGGGCAGTGGGTTGCTCACCTTCGGGCCGGTCGACGACTGGCTCGCGGCGATCCGGCGGGCCCTCGGTCCGTGAAGCGCACCCCGCCGGGGCGTCTTCGCCGGCCGGCCCGTCAGGACAGCGGGATCGGCGTGAACATCGGGGGCTCCTCGTCCGGAGTGAGGGCGGTGGGGCCGTAGACCCAGTCGGTGAAGCCGTAGTCGTACACGTCCCGCTCGCGCAGGATCTCGTTGCGCCTCAGCCGCTGTTCGCCGTCCAGGTGCCACAGTGCGCCCCAGGCGCGCGCGGTCGTCTGCACCCGGCGGCAGTGTTCGACGCGGACCGCCTCGTAGGCGGCGAGCACGGCGTCCCAGTCCGGTCCGTCGGCCGTGGAGTGGCGGGCCGTGTGCCGGGCGAGCACCCAGCCGTCCTCGATCGCCATGACCGCGCCCTGCGCCATGTACTGCAGCGGAGGGTGGGCGGCGTCGCCGAGGAGGGCGATCCGGCCGTGCACCCAGGTGTCGACCGGGTCCCGGTCGAGCATCTGCCACCAGCGGTCCCGCCACATCAGCGGGATGCCCTTGCGGACCGTGTCGCAGGTCGCCTCGAACGCCGCGTCGAGCTCGTCGGGCGTTCCCCAGTCGTCCTGCCCGGCCAGCGCCTTCGGGGACTCGAACACGGCGACCTGGTTGAACATGTCGCCGCCGCGCAGCGCGTACTGCACGAAGTGGCAGCGCGGGCCGACGTGCAGGGTGACGTCCTTCTCCGCGATGCCGTTGGCCCGCACCTGGTCGATGGGGACCGCCGCGCGGTAGGCGACGTAGTCGGAGCTGACCACGTTGTCGCCGACCAGTTGGCGGCGGGCCACCGAGCGCAGCCCGTCGGCGGCGACGACGAGCCGAGCCTCCTCGACGCCCCCGTCCGCCAGACGGACCCGGGCACCGCCGTCGGTGTGCTCGTAGCCGACGACCGTGCGGTCGGTGAGCAGCTCGACGCCGGCGGCTCGGCAGGCGTGCAGGAAGATGCCGTGCAGGTCGCTGCGGTGGATGACCATGTAGGGGAAGCCGTAGTGCCGCTCCAGGTCCCGCAGGTCGAGGCGGGTCAGCTCACGGGCGTCGAGGGCGTCGCGCATCACCATGCTCTCCGGGAGCACGCCCAGGCTCTTCGCCTCGTCCAACAGGCCGTACTCGTCCAGGATGCGGGTGCAGTTGGGCGCGATCTGGATGCCGGCGCCGACCTCGCCGAACTCCTCGGCCCGCTCCAGGACGCGTACCCGCAGTCCCTCACGGGACAGGGCGAACGCGGTACTGAGGCCGCCGATGCCGCCGCCGACGACGAGGACGTCGGGGCCGGGCGGGGTGGGGGGTTGTGCAGGGTTCATCGTGTCTTCCTCGAGTCGAGTGGGGCCGGGCTCGGCGGTGGGCCCAGGCCCTGTCGTCACATTCCCGCCTGCCCGGCGGCGATGTGACGACAGGGCCTAGAGCCAGGGTCCGAGGGCCGGTGCCGGGCGGCCGTCGCCGGTGGTGGGGGAGCCGGGCCGGCCGGTGAGGTACGCCGTCAGCTCGTGCAGTGCTCCGGCGACCTCCACCGCCTCGCCCGTGCCGGGCAGTTCCCACCGGGCGTCGGCGTCCGTCGCCGTCAGGACCAGGGCCGGGCCGCGGCCGGCGGCGCGCCTGCCCACGACGTCCGCGCAGAGCGCGGCGAGGAAACCGGCCGGCAGGTCGGCGAAGGACACACCCGTGCCCAGGTCGACGGCGTGGACGCAGACCTCGCGGGACCGCATCCAGGGCAGTTCGGTCGCGGGCACGGTACGGCCCTGGGCGGTGACGACCGGTGCCTGCCACTGGTCCGCGCCGAGCGCGGCCATGGCCGCTTCGAGGCGCCGCGCCGAGTCGCGCAGCCAGGCCGTCAGCTCGGCGGCGGGCAGCACCGCGCCCTTCTCGATCCCCGCGGCACGCTCCTGTGGGGAGGCGTACATGGGGGTGGGCTCGCCGGTGGCGGCCCAGTGGACCAGGTTGCCGAGGGCGTCGGCGTTGGCCGCGACGTGTGCGACGACGTGCTTCCGGGTCCAGCCGGGCAGGGCGCTGGGCGCACCGAGCACGGCCTCGTCGGCGTCGGCCGCCCCGGCCAGCAGGCGGGTGCCGAGCCGGACCCACTCCCGGGCCTCTTCGAACGTACGGGACATCAGGCCGACTTCTCCTCGACGACCCGGTTCTCCAGGCGGCCGAGGCCCTCGATCTCCGCGACGACCGTCTCGCCGCCCCGCAGGTAGCGCTCCGGCCTGCGGGCGTGCCCGACACCGCCCGGCGTGCCGGTGGCGATGATGTCGCCCGGGTTCAGACGCACGATCGTCGAGACGTACTCCACCAGGTGCACCGGGTCGAAGAGCAGGTCGGCCGTGGAGTCGGACTGCATGACCTCGCCGTCCACGGTGAGGCGCACGTCGAGGGCGGGACGGACGCCGCCGGGCAGCTCGTCCGGGGTGACCAGGTACGGACCGACCGGCGTGCTGGAGTCCCACGTCTTGCCCTGGAGCCACTCGCGGGTGCGGAACTGCCAGTCACGGCAGGTGATGTCGTTCAGCACGGTGAAGCCGGCGATGGCCCGCTCGGCCTCGGCACCGGCGGCCCGGCGCACCGGGGCACCGACGACCACGGCGAGTTCGACCTCCCAGTCGAACTTCCCGGTCTCCTCGGGACGGGCGATGTCGTCCCGCGCGCCGATCAGCGAGTCCGCGAACTTCGCGAAGAGGGTGGGGTGCTCGGGCAGGTCCCGGCCCATCTCCTGGATGTGGTTGCGGTAGTTGAGGCCGACGCACACCACCTTGGACGGCCGCGGCACGACGGGTGCGAAGTCGGCGCCCTCGACGGCGTACGTCGTCCCGGCCGCCGCGGCGGCCCGCCCGGCCCAGTCGTCCTGGGCCAGCAGGGTGCCGACGTCGGGGACGCCGAGGTCGACCAGGACGTCGCCGTCCAGCTTCACGGCGCGGGTGGCGCCGTCGACACGGAGGGTGGCGAGCTTCATCGGGTGGTTCCTTCCACATGGGTGCGGTCGAGCCGGAGGGCCTCGAAGACGGGGGAGTCGCTGAACCGGAACAGGTCCAGGGCGCCGGAGTCGGAGTCGGTGGACCCGGCCTCGGAGCGCACGGAGAACGGCTGCCAGGACGGGACGACGAACAGGTCGCCGCGGGTCACCGACCACGAGACGTCGCCGACGGTGACGGTGCCGGAGCCGTCGAAGACCTGGTAGACCGACGAACCGGTCTCGCGCACCGGCGCCGTCTGCGCGCCCCGCGCGACGCGGTGCATCTCGGCGCGCACGGTGGGCAGCACATCGGCACCGGTCGCCGGGTCGCTGAACCGGACGGCGGCGTGGCCGGGCTCGACGGTGCCGCCGAAGCCCTCGGCCTCCAGGGCGAGCTGGTCGGCCAGCGCCCGGTCGGTGTGCTCCCAGCGGTAGGCGAGCAGCGGGGAGCCGGGACCGGTCGCCCCGGCGGAGACCGGTCGCAGGCCAGGGTGGCCCCACAGCCGCTCGGCGCGCGAGCGGTCCGGCGTGATGCGCTCGGCGTCACTGATCTCGTCGCGGCCGAACTCGAAGAACTGCGCCTCGGTGACGTACTGGAACGGGATGTCCAGCCCGTCGATCCAGGCCATCGGCTCGGCGGTGGCGTTGTGGTGGGCGTGCCAGTTCCAGCCGGCCTGCGGGAGGAAGTCGCCGCGCCGCATGGCGACCGGGTCGCCACCCACGACCGTCCACACGCCCTCGCCCTCGACGACGAAACGGAACGCGTGCTGGGTGTGCCGGTGCTCGGGGGCGTCCTCGCCCGGCATCAGGTACTGGATGGCCGCCCACAGCGTCGGCGTGGCGAACGGCCGTCCGCCGAGCGACGGGTTGGCCAGCGCGATGGCCCGGCGCTCGCCGCCGCGGCCCACCGGCACGATGTCGCCGGCCTGCGCGGCCAGCGCGCGCAGCCGCTCCCAGCGCCAGAGGTGGGGGACGGCGCGCGAGCGCGGACGGGCGGGCATGAGGTCGCCGATCTCGGTCCACAGCGGAACGAGCAGCTCCTGCTCGAAGCCCCGGTACAGCTCCTCGAGCGCCGGGGTGACCTCGGGCTGGTCCGCCGCGGAAACGGCCTGGAGCCGGACGGGGGAGGAGCCCGTGGCGGTGTCTGGAGAGACGGTTTCGGAAGCGAGGGAGGAAGTCACGGGCACAGCCTGCTCCCGAGTCCGCAGCGAGGACATGTAGATTCTGGAGAGCAGAATCGCCTCCCACGAGGTCGCTCGGGGGTGGAGTCTGCGAAGAGAGGAGTTGCCGTGGACAAGCCGCTCAAGAACCCGCCGGCCTACGCCATCGCCAGCGTCGACCACGCCCTGCGCGCCGCCACGATGCTCCAGCTGGAGGGCGCGCTGACCGTCTCGGAGATCGCCGAGCGCCTCGGTGTGGCCCGCTCGACCGCGCACCGCCTGCTGGCGATGCTGGTCTACCGGGACTTCGCCGTGCGCGACGACCACCGCGTCTACCACGCCGGCCCCGTCCTCGAGCTGGCCGCGCACTCCCGCTCCCAGGTCTCCCTGCTGCGCGCCGCGGCCCTGCCCCACCTCCACCGGGTCGTCGACCTGCTGAACGAGACGGCCAACCTGACCATCCGCACCCGCGACACCGCCCGCTTCATCGCCAGTGTCGAGTGCACCCAGGCGCTGCGGGTCGGCTCCCGGGAGGGCATGGTCTTCCCCGCCCACCGCACCACGGCCGGGCTGCTCCTCCTCGCCCGGCTCACCGACGAGGAGCTGGACGACGTCTACGCCCCCGAGCGCTACCGCGACCGGCCCGCCGACCGCCCGTACCTCGCCGCGCTCCGGCCCGAGCTGGAGCGCGTCGGCCGCAGCGGCTTCGCCGTGAACCAGGAACGCTCCGAGCGGGGACTGGTCGCGGTGGGCGTCCCGGTGTGCGACGAGGACGGTACGGCCGTGGCGGGCCTGTCGGTGTCGATGCCGAGCGTGCGCTACGACCCGCGCGGCCTCCGTTCCCTGGTCGCGACGCTCAACGCGGCGGCGCGGGCGCTGGAGGCGGACCTGGCGACGAGGCGCTGATCCGCCCGGACCCGCCGGGAGCGCGGGCGCGCTGCCCTCGGTGTGGCGGTTTCGCCGACGCGCGCCGGGTACCCGGGAAGCGGTTTACCGGCCCGGGTGCGGGCTACGCGGCCTGCACGCGGACCGTACCGACAGCCTGGGAGGCGTGACCATGACACGGCGCATCCGAGACGTGATGTCACCGGCGGCGGTGGCCGTCGAGCCCATGACCACGGTGGCGCGGGCGGCCCGGCTGATGCGCGAGGAGGACGTCGGCGACGTCCTGGTGACCTACGACTGCGATCTGTTCGGTGTGCTCACCGACCGCGACATCGTGCTCCGCGGCGTCGCCGAGGGGCGCGACCCCGACGACACCACGGTCGGCTCCGTGTGCACGCCCCCGCCCGTCGTCACCCTGGAACCGGACGACACCACCGACCACGCCGCCGAGCTGATGCGACGCCACGCCGTGCGCCGGCTCCCGGTCGTCGAGCACGGCGGTGTCCCGATCGGCGTGGTCAGCCTCGGCGACCTCGTGGCCTGCGACGACCCGCACTCCGCCCTGGCGGACATCAGCAGGGCCGCCCCCGACCACTGACGGAGGGACCGGCATGAGCGACCGACGCCCCCGATGGGCCGCGGAACCCGCCCCTCGCGGGCGGTCCGGCGCGTTCGGTCGCCGTTTCCCCCGCACCGGCACCGAGCCGACGACCGCACAGAGCCCGCTGCGCCTGCGCCGGCTGCTGTCGGCCGTCTTCGTGCCCTTGTTCGTCGCGGGGGCCGCCTTCTTCGGCGTGTGGGCCGCGGACGCCGGCCCCGGGGACAGTCCCGGGCGCGGCAGCCTGGTGGTCCTCGCCGTCGTGTGCGCGGCGTTCGCCCTGATGGCCGCGGCCGACCTGCTGGTCGTCAGCCGCCGGCTGCGGCGCGAACGGGGCACCGACGCCGCGGGCAGCGGCGTTGCACGCTGACCCGACAGACCCGAGAGGGGACGGAGGAAGCGACATGGCTCCCCTGGCACGAACATCCGAGGCCGGCACCCGGGAGGACCGCCGCGCCCCTGCCCGGACCGCGCGGCTGCGCACCCGGATCCCCGAACCCGACGAGGAACCCGACCTGCTCGGCCAGTACCTCGCCCAGATCGGGGCCACCCCGCTGCTCACCGCGGAGGAAGAAGTACGGCTGGCGCAGCGCATGGAGGCGGGCGTACGGGCCATGGAGGAGCTGGAGGCGGCCGACACCGGCGAGCCCGCCCCGACGCCCGCGCGGCGCCGCGCACTCGAGGAGACCGTCCACGACGGCCAGGCGGCCAAGGACCACATGGTGCGGGCCAACCTGCGGCTCGTGGTGTCGATGGCCAAGCGCCACGCCCACCGCGGGCTGCCCCTCCTGGACGTCATCCAGGAGGGCAACCTCGGACTGATCCGGGCCGTGGAGAAGTTCGACCACACCAAGGGCTTCAAGTTCTCCACGTACGCCACCTGGTGGATCCGCCAGGCCATCGAACGGGGCCTGGCGACCCACGCGCGGACCGTACGGCTGCCGGTGCACGTCGTGGAGCAGTTGCAGAAGCTCGCCAAGGTCGAGCGGGGGCTGCGCGCGAGCCTCGACCGCGAGCCGACCGCCGAGGAGGTGGCCGCCGAGAGCGGCATCGACCGGGACAAGGTCGTCTGGCTGCGCCGCGTCGGACGGGACGCGGTCAGCCTGGACACGCCGGTGGACGACACCGGCGAGACCGTCGTCGGCGACCTCATCGCCGACACCGAGGTGCTGCAGGCCCCCGAGGTGGCCGAGTTCCAGGCGCTCGCCGCGGAACTGCGCGAGGCCGTCGGCACCCTCGCACCCCGCGAGGCCCTGATCCTCAGCCTGCGCTACGGCCTGCACGACGGCCGCACCCGCACCCTGCACCAGGTGGCCCAGCACGTGGGTCTGACCCGCGAGCGCGTCCGCCAGCTGGAGAAGGAGTCGCTCGCCCACCTCCGCGCCCCCGAGACCCGCGACCGCCTGCTGGACTGGGCGAGCTGACCTCAGCCGCCCCCCATCCGCAACCGCGCCCCCTGCCGCAGCAGTTCCCGCTGGACCAACCGGTACGGCAGGCCGCGCGGCCCGCGCCCGTGCCGGACGGTCAGCGCCGCGCACACGCCCGCCGCCTGGCCGGTCGCCATGGCGATGGGCATGACCCGGTACGACGAGTGCGCCACGTGCGTCCCGGAGATGCAGCGCCCGGCCACCAGCAGCCGTTCGGTGTCCCGGGGCACCAGACAGCGCAGCGGGATGTCGTAGAAGCTGCCCCGCGGAACCCGTTTCAGGACGGTGCCGGAACCGCGCGGATTGTGGATGTCGACCGGATAGGCACCGTGCGCGACGACATCCGGGAAGGTGCGCGCGGCCAGGATGTCGTGGCCGGTCAGCTGGTAGTCGCCGAGGACGCGCCGGCTCTCCCGCACGCCGATGTGCGTGCCGCTCTGCACCACGTACGACTCCTCGAACCCGGGCACGCGGGTGCGCAGGAAACGGTCGATCTGGGCCAGCTGGCGCCGGGCGGTGTACTCGGCGCGGGTGAGGTCCCACACGCTGGTGCCGAGCACGCGGTTGACCCGGGTGCTGTTGACGGCGACCTCCCGCGGATGCGGGGTGGCGAAGAAGAGGATGTCCTCGCGCGGCAGCCGCAGCTCGCCGTCCGCCCGCGCCTCCTCGATCAGGTCCCACAGGCCGTGCACGCCCCGCCACTGGTCGGGATGGGCCCGCACGTAGTCGGCGAAGTCCGGCCGCGCGAAGTCCGCGACGCGGAACATCAGCGTCATGGGCTGCACCAGCCCGTCCTCGGGCCGGCCGATCTCGTACGGCGCCCCGCAGGCCGTCGCGACGTCACCGTCGCCCGTGCCGTCGACGACCACCCCGGCGTCGATCACCACCGGCCCCGACTTGGTCTCGAACACCACCCGCCAGCCGGAGCCGTCGTCGAGGGGCAGCGCGCCGGAGGCGAAGGCGTGGAAGAGCATCCGCACCCCCGACTCGTCCATCATCTCCAGCAGGGAGGACTTGAAGAGCTCCGGGTCGAACGGCACCGTGTACCCCGTCTTCGGGGAGGGCGGCAGGCAGCCGCCGCGCCCCATGAGGCGGTCGAGGAGCTGCCACAGCACGCCCGCGACCACCGGTTCACCCTCGCCGTGGTCGGTGGGCAGCAGCCGCGAGGTGTCCCCGGACTCGGTGAAGGCGGCCTGCTTGTGCTCGTTGTGGAACGACATCAGCGGCATCACCAGCGCGACGGTCGCGTTGCCGCCGAGGAACCCGTACCGCTCCACCAGGACGACGTCGGCCCCGGCGTCGGCCGCGCCGACCGCGGCGGCGAACCCCGAGGGACCGCCGCCCACCACCAGGACGTCGCACCGGCCCCCGTGCCGGGCGGGCCGCGGCGGCAGGGTGACCGTGCGGGGCTCGCGGGGCTCTTCCAGGATCGGCATCGCTCTCCTCTTCGGTCAGGCGTGCCCAGGGGTCAGGCGTGCAACGGGCGCGGCTCGGCGGCGTACGTCTCGTGCGCCGCCGCGCGGGTCCGCGGACCGGCGTCGATCTTGTCGAGCAGACACCCGCAGCGCGCGCAGGTCTCCCCGGCCGCCGCGGACAGCTCCCGCATCCGGGACCGCAGGTCCTCCCGGCGCTGCGGGTACTCGTCCCACATCCGGTCCACCTCCGCCAGCAGCAGCCCGGCCTGCTCCCGCGCCACGCCCACCAGCGCCGGGGCGCCCAGCCGGCGCGCGAAGTCGAAGACCTTGCCGGAGTAGGGCAGCGGCAGCACCGGTACTCCCGTGAGCGCCGCGAAGATCACGAAGTGCAGCCGCATGCCGACGGCCACGTCCAGATGGCGCATGAACCCGAGGACCTGCCCCGGGCTGTACTCGCCGTGCAGGATCCGGCCCTTGTCCGGCGCGGTCATGTGGGAGAGCACGGCGTGCGCGTGCCGTACGTCGTGCCGCTCCATCGGCAGGAACACCACGTGCGCGTCCAGCCGCCGGACCAGGAAGTCCGCGACGTCGGCGAGCAGCGCGTGGTAGTCGCCCTCGTCCAGCTTCTCGGCGGCCCGGCCCGGCTCGCGCACCGACATCCCCACCAGCCGGGCGCCGGAGGGGATGCCCTCGTCGCGCATCATGGCCTCGGTGAAGGGTTCGGGGGCCAGCAGCAGGGCCGGGTCGGCGGTGACCGTGACCTCGCGTTCCAGACCGACCTCCTCCAGTACCAGCCGGGACTCCTCGTCCCGGACCACGACGTCGTCCATGTCGGCCAGGACCGTGCGCACCGCGTCCCGGTCCTCGGCGTCCGTCAGCGGCCCGGCGCCGACGGCGTACGCGAAGGTCGGCACGCCACGGGTCTGCGCCGCGCGCACCAGCCGCAGATAGCGCCGGGCCTCGCCGTTGTAGAGGATGCCGCCGCCGCCCAGCACCAGCAGATCCAGACCGGGCAGCACGTCGAGGACGTGGTTGCGGCTGACGCCCTCCCAGGGCACCACCTCGTCGGCCTCGCCGTGATGGATGCGGGTGTGCTCCGCGTTGCGGCTCAGGACGACGAGGTGCGCGTCGGGCCGCTGGGCGCGCAGACAGCTCAGGACGCAGGTCAGGATGGCCTCGTCGCCGGTGTTGAAGCCGCCGTACGAGCCGAGCACGCCGATGCGCGGGCCCGGCCGGGCGGGGTGCGGAGGTGAGGGGGCAGTGGTCATCCGGGGGCTCCCGTCACGTCGGAGTCGGCCGGTCCGCCGGCCTCGGCGCGCAGGCCGCGCACGATGCCGGGTTGCCTGCGCCGCCCGGCGGAAACACCCTGGCGCACGTCTATGGAGCCCGGTTGTGGGGCCGGTCACGGGGCCGGTGCGGGCCGGCCGCGGGAGACGACGCGCGTGCCCCGGTCGTCGACGACGCGGACCTGCAGCGAACCGCAGGCGCACCGGGTCCACACCGTGCCGCCCGCGCCGGTGGCGTGCGTGGACACGACCTGGAAGGGCTCGGCAGCGTCGGGCCAGCCGCAGTGCGGGCAGACGAGACCGGTCGTGCTGGGCATGAAGACTCCTCGGGCGTCGGGGTGCTGTGCGTGGTTGTCGTGCGTGTTTGTCGTGCGGGGGGATTGATCGACCGTCACGACACTGACAGGGTGCGGCCCGATGTCCGTTCACGTCCAGGTTGACTTTACGGACCTCGGCGTGAAGCGTGGACTTCATGATTGACCTGCGCAGGCTGCACGTCCTCAGGGCCGTCTCCCACTACGGCACGGTCACCGCGGCGGCACACGCCCTCCACTTCACCCCGTCCGCCGCCTCGCAGCAGATCCGGCAGCTCGCCCGCGAGCTGGGCGTCGACCTGCTGGAACCGCAGGGCCGCGGGGTACGGCTCACGCCCGCCGCCGAGAGCCTGCTCGGGCACGCCGACGCCATCCAGGCCCGCTGGGAAGAGGCCGAACTCGATCTGCGCGCGGGGGAGGGCGTGCCCGCCGGGCCGCTGCGGGTGACGGGGTTCTCGACGGCCGTCTCCGTGCTGCTCGCCCCCATGGCCGCGCGGCTGCGCGAGCGGCATCCGCGGCTGTCCTTGCGGATCCGGGAGACGGGCGTCGCGGAGAACTTCGACCTGCTCTTCGAGGGGGAGAGCGATCTGGCGGTGGTGGAGGCGACGCCGCGCAACCCGCCGGCGGCCGACGCGCGCTTCGACCAGCGCCCGCTGCTGGACGACCCGTTCGACCTGGTCGTCCCGGAGGACCACCCCCTGGCCGGCCGGGACGGGGCCGACCTCGCCGACGCGGCGCACGAGCCGTGGATCGCCCCCGTACCGGAGACCCCCTGCCGCACGCACGTGATGTCGGCGTGCGGAGCCGCCGGCTTCACCCCCGACGTGGTCCACCACGCGCTGGACTGGAACGTCACCGCCCACCTGGTCGCCCACGGGCTCGGCGTCGCGCTGATCCCCCGGCTCGCCCGGGTGCCTCCCGAGCTGCCGGTCGTCCGGGTGTCCTGCGCGGGCCGGCCGCACCGCAAGCTGCTGACCTGCACACGTCGCGGCGGTCACCGGCGTCCGGCGGTCGCGGCCGCGCTGGAGGAACTGCGCTCACTGGCCGCGACGGCGGTGTCCTGACAGACGGCGGTGGCCCGACGCACGCACGTCGGGACCGGAGCTCACGCGAGCCCCGGTCCCGTACGAAAGGTGGCGCCGGTCAGGCGGCGACGGCCTCGTCGGCGTGGCCGTGCAGCCGGGTGACGACCTCGGTCAGCTGGGCCGCGACCTCGGCGTCGTCCGCCGGGTGGGTCTCGGCGAAGCGGGTCACCGAACCGGGGATGGACAGCTTGATGTCCTCGATCACCTTGCCGCCGGCGATGCCCACGGCCTTGCGCGTGTCGTCCTGCGCCCACACGCCGCCGTACTGGCCGAAGGCGGTGCCGACGACGGCGGCGGGCTTGCCGGAGAGGGCACCGGCGCCGTACGGACGGGACAGCCAGTCGATGGCGTTCTTCAGGACGGCCGGGATGGTGCCGTTGTACTCGGGCGAGAAGTACAGGAACGCGTCGGCGGCCTGGGCGGCCTCCCGCAGCTTCACGGCGGCGGCCGGGACGCTGCCCTCGACGTCGATGTCCTCGTTGTAGAAGGGGATGTCTGCCAGCCCCTCGAACAGCTGCACCTCGGCGCCCTCCGGCGCGAACTTGGCGGCCGCCTCGGCGAGCTGGCGGTTGTGCGAACCGGCGCGAAGGCTGCCGACGAGGGCAAGAATGCGGACAGACATGACTACTCCCACTGCTGGAACGGGCGCCGCTGAAACACGGCCGTAACGATCCGGACCGAGGTCCGTTTAATTTCTAACACCTCAAACGGACCGCGGTCCAGTTTTCTTCCCGGTGCTTTACGCTGGCTTCATGTCCGCCGCCCTGCCGCCCTTCCCGAAGCCCCAGGAGACCCCCGGCCCGCCCGAGTTGCTGCGACTCGGTACGAGGACCGAGGAGGACGAGCCCTGCCTGCGCGCCGACGCCGCGCGCAACCGCGCCCGACTGCTGGAGGCCGCCGCGCGGCTGGTCGCCGAGCACGGCGCGGCCGGCGTCACGATGGAGGCGGTGGCCGCGGCGGCCTCGGTGGGCAAGGGCACGGTCTTCCGCCGCTTCGGCGACCGCACCGGCCTGCTCATGGCCCTCCTCGACCACTCCGAGAAGAAGTTCCAGGCCGCCCTCCTCGGCGGCCCGCCGCCCCTGGGGCCGGGAGCGCCGCCCGTCGAGCGGCTGCGCGCCTTCGGCTGCGCGGCGCTGCGCCGCAGCATCGACGAACTGGACCTGCAACTGGCCGCCGAGCCGAGCGCGGAACGCCGCTACACCTCCGCCCCGCGCCGCTTCCTGCGCGGCCACGTCGCCCTGCTGCTGCGACAGGCGGTCCCGGACGCGGACGGCGAGCTCCTCTCCCACACGCTGATGGCGTACCTCGACGCCGCCCTGATCCACCACCTCACCGAACAGTGCGGAGTGTCCCCGGCGCGCCTGGAGGCGGGCTGGCTGGACCTGGTCGCGCGGGTGACCCGCACCTAGCGTCCGGTCCGGTCCGTTCCGACGACGTTCCCCCGCCCGCCGCCCCGCATCAGGCTTCTGCCAAGATGCCGTACGTCATGGTGCAGATACCGAATACGCCCGAGCCCGCGTCCACCTCCGCACCGCGCTCCGTCCCCACGAGCGCCGATGTGGCCCGACTGGCCGGCGTCTCGCGCGCGACCGTTTCCTACGTCCTCAACAACACCAGCGCCGTCCGGATCAGCGAACCCACCCGCCGCCGCGTCCACGAAGCCGCCCGGGAGCTCGGATACGTCCCGCACGCCGCGGCCCGCTCCCTGCGCGCCGGGCACAGCCGCACCGTCCTGATGCCCGCGCCGTCCTTCCCGGCCGGCCCGCTCTACAGCCGCTTCCTCAGCGAACTCCAGGCCGCCCTGGGCCGCCTCGACTACACCGTCGTGCAGTACGGCACGGTGGGCCTGCACGGCGACGACGCCGCCCGCGCCTGGGCCGAGCTGCGCCCCGTCGCCGTCCTGGTGCCCGGCTTCGACCTCGGCCCGCAGGGCGTCGAGGTCCTCAAACGCTCCGGTGCCCGGGCGGTCGTCACCCTCGGCCCCGCGGCCGTCGACGGTGCGCACGCCCTGCTCATGGACCACGAGGCCGTCGGACACAGCGCCGCCCGCCACCTCCACGACCGCGGACGCCGCAGGATCGGCGTCGTCGTCCCCGCGGAGGAGGGCCTCGAGCTCTTCTCGGCACCACGCCTCGAAGGCGCCCGCCGCGCCGTGCACGGCACCGACGCCACCGTCACACCGCTGCCCCTCGCCTACGAGGAGCGGGACGCCGCCCGGCTCGCCGCCCGCTGGAAGTCCCTCGGTCTCGACGCGGTGTACGCGTACAACGACGAGTACGCGATGCTGCTGATGCGGGCCCTCCAGGACGAGGGCCTCGCCATTCCCGGGGACGCGGCCGTGATCGGCGCCGACGACCTGATGCTGGGCCGCCTGCTGAGGCCCCGGCTGAGCACGGTCCACCTGGAGCTGCCCTCCGGGCGCGACCTGGCCGCCCTCGTCGACCGCGCGGTCCACGACCCGGGCGCCGCGCCCGAGCGGCACAAGGTGCTGGGCGCGACGGTGGTGCACCGCGAGTCGAGCTGACCGGGCTCCTACCGGCCGTTCTGCCCGGCCTGGCCACCCGCCTGCGCCTGCTGCTCGGCGACCGCCTTGCGGACCTCGTCCATGTCCAGCTTCCGGGCCTGCCCGATGACGTCGGTCAGGGCCTCCTCGGGCAGCGCGCCCGGCTGGGAGAACACCGCCACCTGGTCCCGCACGATCATCAACGTCGGAATCGACTGGATACCGAAGGCCTGCGCCAGCTCGGGCTGCGCCTCCGTGTCCACCTTGCCGAACACCAGGTCGGGATTGGCCTCGGCCGCCTTCTCGTAGACCGGGGCGAACTGCCGGCAGGGGCCGCACCACGCCGCCCAGAAGTCGATCAGGACGAACTCGTTGTCCGTGACCGTCTGGTCGAAGTTCTCCTTGGTGAGCTCCACGGTGCTGCTCATGGCGTGATCCCTCTTCCTGGGTTCGGGGGCGAAGCCGTCGGCACAACACGGCCGACCTGGTGGGTATTCCGCGCACGTACCCATGTGGCCACGCCGCACACCACCCACCAGACTGGCCCCATGACGCAATCGGATTCCATCGCGTACGACGTCGTGGTGATCGGCGCGGGCCCCGTGGGGGAGAACGTCGCCGACCGCACCCGCGCGGCCGGGCTGTCCACGGCGATCGTGGAGAGCGAACTGGTCGGCGGCGAATGCTCCTACTGGGCGTGCATGCCCAGCAAGGCCCTGCTGCGCCCGGTCCTCGCCCGCGCGGACGCCCGTCGCCTGCCCGGTGTCCGCCGGCTGGTGCAGGACCCCCTCGATGCCGAGGCCGTCCTCGCCCGCCGCGACGAGTACACCTCCCACTGGAAGGACGACGGCCAGGTCCAGTGGGTGGAGGGCATCGGGGCCGACCTGTACCGCGGTCAGGGGCGGCTCGCCGGGCCGCGCACGGTGGAGGTGACCGCGCCCGACGGCACCCGCCGCGTCCTGACCGCCCGGCACGCCGTCGCCGTCTGCACCGGCAGCGCCGCCGCCCTGCCCGGCCTGCCCGGGCTCGCCGAGGTGCGTCCCTGGACCAGCCGCGAGGCCACCAGCGCCGAGAGCGTGCCCGGGCGGCTGCTCGTGGTCGGCGGCGGGGTGGTCGCCGTCGAGATGGCCACGGCCTGGCAGGCCCTCGGCTCCCGGGTGACGCTCCTGGTGCGCGGCAACGCCGGACTGCTGGCCCGCATGGAGCCGTTCGCCGGTGAGCTGGTCGCGGAGGCGCTCACCGAGGCCGGCGTCGACATCCGCACCGGAACGTCCGTCGAGTCCGTGACCCGCAAGGGCGGCACCGTCGTCGCCGTCACCGACACCGGCGACCGCTTCGAGGCCGACGAGATCCTCTTCGCCACCGGCCGCGCCCCCCGCACCGGCGACATCGGCCTGGAGACCGTCGGACTGGAACCGGGCTCCTGGCTCCCGGTCGACGACAGCCTCCGGGTGGACGGCCACGACTGGCTCTACGCCGTCGGCGACGTCAACCACCGTGCCCTGCTCACCCACCAGGGCAAGTACCAGGCACGCATCGCGGGCGCCGCCATCGCCGCCCGAGCCTCCGGGGTGCCGGTCCTGGAGTCCGGCCCCTGGGGCGCGCACGCCGCGACCGCCGACCACGAGGCCGTCCCGCAGGTGGTGTTCACCGACCCCGAGGCGGCCTCCGTCGGCCTGTCGCTGGCCGAGGCCGAACAGGCCGGGCACCGCGTCCGCGCCGTCGACGTCGACCTCGCGACGGTGGCCGGCGCGAGTCTGTACGGCGACGGCTACAAGGGCCGCGCGCGCATGGTCGTCGACCTGGAGGAGGAAATCGTCCGCGGCGTCACCTTCGTCGGCCCCGGCGTCGGCGAGATGCTCCACTCCGCGACCGTCGCCGTCGCCGGCCGGGTCCCCCTCAGCCGCCTGTGGCACGCGGTCCCGTCGTACCCCACCATCAGCGAGGCATGGCTCCGCCTACTGGAGGCCTACCGGGACAACTGACGTAGCCGCGGGCAGTCGTGCCGCTGGGGCGGCACGGGTGGGCGCGGCGGCACCCCGCAACGCCGGGCTGCGCACCCACCCACCCCGGTAGCCCGGCGGTGCGTCAGACCGCCGGGCCCGGCAGCCCGAACCCCAGCGCCCCCGCCGCCCGCTCCACCGTAGGCTGCCCCCAGAACTCGGCCACCGCCCTGTTCGAAGCCAACGACCGCAACTCCGCCCGGTCCAGATACAACGTGCCGTCAAGATGATCCGTCTCGTGCTGCACGATCCGAGCCGGCCACCCCGAGAACACCTCGTCCACCACCCGCCCCTGCTCGTCCCACGCCCGCAACCGCACCTCCGCATGGCGCGCCACCACTGCCTGCCACCCCGGCACGCTCAGGCACCCCTCGAAGAACGCGGCCCGGGCGGGCCCGACGGGCTCGTACGACGGATCGACCAGCACCCGGAACGGCTGCGGCACCCGCCCGCGCGCCACCCGCACCTCGTCCGGCACCAGCGCCGGATCCTCGATCACCGCGATCCGGAGCCCCACCCCGACCTGCGGCGCGGCGAGGCCGACCCCCGGCGCCGCGCGCATGGTGACCCGCAGCGCCTCGACGAACCGCGCCAGCAGCGCCGGCGCCAACTGCCCGTCGAAGGGTTCGGCCGGCCGCCGCAGCACCGGATCACCGGCTGAGACGATCGGCAACGGGCCGTCGGCGGCGAGCAGTTCCTCGACCCGCTCGGCAAGGTCCGCGTGCTCACTCGGAGTTCCCATCGCGCCAGCATGCCACGGCACATGACGGCCACCGGCACCGCACATGTGACGCACGACACAAAATCGCCCGGGAACCCGGCGCCCTCCGGCTCCGACCACTGGGACCACCCGTTCCCCACGACGTCCCCGGAGCGCTCACCGATGACCACCACCTCCCCGACCCCCACCGACGAGCCCCCAGGACCCGCCGCCCCGCCACCCACCCCCGCGAAACGGTCCGCCCTGCGCCCCCTCGTCCTGCGCCTGCACTTCTACGCCGGACTGTTCGTGGCCCCGTTCCTGCTGATCGCGGCGACCACCGGCCTGCTCTACGCCGCCTCGTTCCAGGCCGAGAAGATCGTCTACGCGCACGAGCTGACCGTCCCCGCCGTCGGCGACCGGAAGCTGCCGATCTCCGAGCAGGTCGCCGCCGCCCGCGAGGCCCACCCCGAGGGCTCGGTCTCGGCCGTACGCCCCTCACCCGAGGCCGACGCCACCACCAGGGTGCTGCTGTCCGGAGTCGAGGGAGTCGACCCGGACCACACGCTCGCGGTGTTCGTCGACCCGTACACCGCGAAGGTGCGGGGCTCTCTCGAACAGTACGGCTCGACCGGCGCTCTGCCGCTGCGCACCTGGATCGACGAATTCCACCGGGACCTGCACCTGGGCGAAACCGGGCGCCTGTACAGCGAGTTCGCCGCCAGCTGGCTGTGGGTGATCGCGGGCGGTGGCCTGGTGCTGTGGTTCTCGCGCCGACGGGCCCGGCGCAAGCTGCGCGGCACCAGCGGCCGCCGCCGCACCCTGGGCCTGCACGGCACGGTCGGCGCCTGGGCCGCGGCCGGGTTCGTCTTCCTCTCGGCGACCGGCCTGACCTGGTCGACGTACGCCGGGGCGAACATCGAGGACCTGCGGGTCGCGCTCGACCAGACCACGCCGTCGGTGTCCGCTGCGGTCGCCGGGGGAGGCGAGCACGCGGGCCACGGCGCGGCGGCGGGCGCCGGCGGGGACGCCGCACACGGGGTCGGCCTCGACAAGGTCCTGGCCGCCGCGCGCTCCAAGGGCCTCGGCGACCCCGTGGAGATCGTCCCGCCGGCCGACGCGTCCTCCGGCTACGTCGTCAAGCAGGTGCAGCGCAGCTGGCCCGAGAAGCAGGACTCGGTCGCCGTGGACCCGGCGACGGGCGAGGTCACCGAGGTGCTCCGCTTCGCCGACTACCCGGTGCTCGCCAAGCTCAGCCGCTGGGGCATCGACCTGCACACCGGCAGCCTGTTCGGCCTGGCCAACCAGATCGCCCTGATGCTGCTGGCACTCGCCCTGATCCTGCTGATCGTCTGGGGCTACCGCATGTGGTGGCAGCGCGGCCGGGGCTCCGCCTTCGGCCGCCCGATCCCGCGCGGCGCCTGGCAGCAGATTCCACCCCAGCTCTTCGTCCCGCTGCTGGCCGCCGTCGCCGTCCTCGGCTACTTCGTGCCGCTGCTGGGCATCCCGCTGGTCGCGTTCGTGGCCGTCGACGTCGTGCTCGGGGAGATCGCCCACCGGCGGGGGAGGCGGACGTACTGATGCGGTGGGGGTGAGAGATCACCTCCCTCACCCCCACCGTGTGGCGCCCGGCTCAGACCTCGGCGGCCCCGGCGAACTCGCCCGCCAGGGCGGAGGCGATCCGCAGCTGCGCGTCGGCCTCCGCCTGCCGCCCCTGCCGCTCCAGGGTGCGGCCCAGCATCAGCCGCGCGTAGTGCTCCACCGGATCACGCTCGACGATCACGCGCAGCTCGGCCTCCGCTCGCCGCAGTTGCGCCGAGTGGTAGTAGGCACGCGCCAGCAGCAGCCGCGGCCCGGTCTGCTCGGGCACCTCGCCGACCAGCCCGCTCAGGACACGCGCCGCGGCGGCGTAGTCCTTGGCGTCGAAGAACATCTGCGCGCGCTCCCAGCGCTCCGCCGGCGTTCCGTGGTCGTAGTACGTCGTTTCCACTCGTGACCTCCTTCGACCCACTGCAACCACGCCACATGGTGGAACATTCCGAGGTGTGACGGGCGGGAGACGGTCTGACGCGAAGGGCCGTCCGGGTCTAGGTTGGCCCCCATGAGCAACCTTGATCGCGAGGCGGTTCCCGCCCTGTGCGGCGGCCGCGGCTTCGTGGTGGCGGAGCCCGTACGCGAACTCCTCAGCCCCCGCCACGTCAAGCTCGGTGAGTCCACCGAGGTCCGCCGACTGCTGCCCAACCTGGGCCGGCGCATGGTCGGCGCCTGGTGTTTCGTCGACCACTACGGCCCCGACGACATCGCCGACGAGCCCGGCATGCAGGTGCCGCCGCATCCGCACATGGGTCTGCAGACGGTCAGCTGGCTGCACGAGGGCGAGGTGCTGCACCGCGACTCCACCGGCAGCCTGCAGACGATCCGCCCACGCCAGCTCGGCCTGATGACCTCCGGCCGTGCGATCAGCCACTCCGAGGAGAGCCCCCGCTCGCACGCCCGCTACCTGCACGGCGCGCAGCTGTGGGTCGCCCTCCCGGACGCCCACCGCCACACCGACCCGCACTTCGAGTTCCACGCCGAGCTGCCCCTCGTCACCGCCCCCGGCCTGACCGCCACCCTGCTCCTCGGCACCCTCGACGGCACCACCTCGCCGGGCACGACGTACACCCCCCTCGTCGGCGCCGACCTGACCCTCGCGCAGGGCACGGACGTACGCCTGCCGCTGGAGCCGGACTTCGAGTACGCCGTCCTGTCCATGTCCGGCGAGGCCCACGTCGACGGCGTGCCGCTGCTCCCCGGCTCGATGCTCTACCTCGGCTGCGGCCGCGCCGAACTGCCGCTGCGCGCCGCGTCCGACGCGAGCCTGATGCTGCTGGGCGGCGAGCCGTTCGAGGAGGAGCTGATCATGTTCTGGAACTGGATCGGGCGCTCCCAGGACGAGATCGAACAGGCCCGGCGGGACTGGATGGAGGGGTCGCGATTCGGTGAGGTGCAGGGGTACGACGGGGCTCCACTGCCCGCTCCCAAGTTGCCGGCGGTGCCCCTGAAGCCTCGGGGACGGGTCCGCTGACCGGTGGTCCGCCCGTCCATTAAGGTCTGTTTCGGATAATCCACCTCGGATCGATGTGCCCTACGCTGGCGGGTATGACCGCCATGACTCCCACGCGTACCGAACCGGACCTGTCGTTCCTCCTCGACCACACCAGTCACGTGCTGCGGAGCAAGATGTCCGCCGCCCTCGCCGAGATCGGCCTGACCGCCCGCATGCACTGCGTGCTCGTTCACGCCCTGGAGGAGGAGCGCACCCAGATCCAGCTTGCCGAGATCGGGGACATGGACAAGACGACCATGGTGGTGACGGTGGACGCCCTGGAGAAGGCGGGCCTGGCCGAGCGGCGCCCCTCCAGTACGGACCGGCGGGCCCGGATCATCGCGGTCACCGAAGAGGGTGCCCGCGTCGCGGAGCGGAGCCAGGAGATCGTCGACCGCGTCCATCGCGAGGCCCTGGCCGCGCTTCCCCGCGCGGACCGGGAGGTGCTTCTGAGGGCACTGAAACACCTGGTGGAGGGGGCTCTGGCGACACCGGTCGAGGCCCCGCGCACCGCCCGCCGGGCCCGCCAGTCGAAGTAGGCCCGGAGGCGGGGCGGGAGGCAGCCCCAAACTAAGACCGAAAAAAATAGTCTGCAACAAAACCATCTGCTACGGTCTCTCCTGTCGCCCAACTGACAGGAGAGACCGCATGCTTGCCACATCCGCCTCCGCGTCCCCGCTCACGTCCCCCACCCCGCGCTCACGCCGCCTCGCCCTCGGAGTCATCGCCACCGGGATGCTGATGATCATCCTCGACGGCTCCATCGTGACCGTGGCCATGCCGGCCATCCAGAACGACCTCGGGTTCACCCCCGTCGGGCTCAGCTGGGTCGTCAACGCCTACCTCATCGCGTTCGGCAGCCTGCTCCTGCTGGCCGGCCGGCTCGGCGACCTGATCGGCCGCAGGCGCATGTTCCTGGCCGGCACCGCCGTCTTCACCGCCGCCTCGCTGCTGGCCGGAGCGGCCATCTCGCCCGCCGTGCTGATCGCCGCCCGCTTCCTCCAGGGAATCGGCAGCGCGATGGCGTCGGCCGTCAGCCTGGGCATCCTCGTGACGCTGTTCACCGAGCCGGGGGAGCGCGCCAGGGCCATCGCCGTCTTCAGCTTCACCGGCGCGGCGGGCGCGTCCATCGGACAGGTCCTGGGCGGCGTGCTCACCGACGCGCTCAACTGGCACTGGATCTTCCTCATCAACCTGCCGATCGGCATCACCGCACTCGTGATCGCCGTACGTGTCCTGCCCCGTGACGCCGGTGTCGGCCTCAAGGCGGGCGCGGACGCCCTCGGGGCGGTTCTGGTGACCGCGGGTCTCATGCTCGGCATCTACACCGTCGTCAAGGTCGAGGAGTACGGCTGGAACTCGGGCCGCAGCCTCGGCTTCGGCGCTCTCGCCGCGGTGCTGCTCGCCGCGTTCGTCGTACGGCAGGCCACCGCGAGGAACCCGCTGATGCCGCTGCGGATCTTCCGCTCGCGCAGCGTCCTGGCCGCCAACCTGGTGCAGATCCTGATGGTCGCCGCGCTCTTCTCCTTCCAGATCCTCGTCGCCCTGTACCTCCAGAAGGTGCTCGGATACGGCGCCGCCGAGACCGGCCTCGCGATGCTCCCGGCGGCAGCCGTCATCGGTGCCGTCTCCCTGGGAGTCTCCGCCCGCCTCAATGCCCGCTTCGGTGAGCGCAACGTCCTGCTGGCGGGCATCGTGCTCCTCGTCGGCGTCCTCGGCCTCCTCACCCGCCTTCCCGTGCACGCGAGTTATGCCGTCGACCTCCTCCCGGTCATGCTGCTCGCCGCGGGCTTCGGCCTCGCGCTGCCGGCGCTGACCACGCTCGGCATGTCCGGCGCGAACGAGAAGGACGCCGGTCTCGCGTCCGGGCTGTTCAACACCACCCAGCAGATCGGCATGGCGCTGGGCGTAGCGGTCCTGTCCACCCTGGCCGCCTCCCGCACCGGGACCCTCGTGGCCGAGGGCAGGTCGGCGGGCGAGGCACTGACCGGCGGCTACCGGCTCGCCTTCGCCGTGGGCGCGGGGCTCCTGGTCGTCGCCTTCGCCGTCGCCTTCACGATGCTGCGCCGCCCCGAGCGGCCGGGCGTCCGCGAGCCGGCCGCCGACGCGCCGGCACTCACCCACAGCACGGCTGTCTGACCCGCCCTCTCCGACCCTCCGCACCGCACCCACCGAAAGGCCGATCCCATGCACGAGAACACCACCGCCGGGACCACCACGGGCACCACCGCGAACGACGGCCCGGCCCCTCGGGCGCTCACCGACCAGGAGGCCTCCCAGCTGCTGCGGCAGCAGCAGTTCGGCGTACTCGCGAGCGTCAGGAGCACCGGCCACCCGCACCTGACGACCGTCCTCTACGACTGGGACGCCGAGGAGCGTGTACTGCGCGTCTCCTCCACCGCCGACCGCCTCAAGGTCCGCCAACTGCGCCGCGACCCGCACACCTCGCTGCACGTCAGCGGCCCGGACGTCTGGTCGTTCGCCGTGGCGGAGGGCGAGGCGGAGATAGTCGATCCGGCCGACGGGGCGCCCCCGGAGGAGCAGCCGCTGCCCGACCGGCGTGTGGTGATCCGGATCCGGGTCTCCCGCCTGTACGGAACCGCCCTGGACTTCCCCGCCCAGGACTGAGGGGTCGGCCCGAGGCGCTCCGCGACGGCTCGGCGTGCCGTCGCGCATGCCCGCCGCGGTGGCGGGTACGACCCCTCCCGTACGGGGCGTCGCGGAAGCGGCCGACGAGCGAGGAGTGTCGCAAGTGATTCGAAAGCTGCAGGCGGTCGCGTTGGACTGCGCCGATCCGGTACGGCTCGCGGAGTTCTACGCGGAACTGCTCGGCGGGCGGGTGGTCATGGATCCGGACGACGCCGACTGGGTCGAGGTGCACGGGTTCGAGGGAACGCCGCTGGCCTGCCAGCGAGTGGACGGCTACCTGGCGCCCGAATGGCCCGGCCAGGAGCGCCCGCAGCAGCTCCACCTGGATTTCGACGTGGACGACCTCGACGGCGAGGAGAAGCGGGCACTCGCCCTCGGAGCGACCGTGCTGGAGCGGACGGACCAGCTCCACCCGGAGGCCAACTGGCGGGTGTACGCGGATCCGGCCGGCCACCCCTTCTGTCTCTGCCTCCACTGAGCAGGAGGGGCCCCGGGACGTCTGCGAACCGCCCCGTCGCCGGTTTCGATGATCAAGGCCCGCCGGATCACCGTGGCGACTACGCTGGCGAAGGCGGTTCATGGGTCTGGGGGGCGTTGGATGGAACCCGCGGTCATCGGCACACGCCTGGCGTCGAGCGTGGTCGCTCCGCTGGTGAAGAAGCTGCTCGTGAGGGACGGTCCAGGAGCCGGACTCGTCGACAGGCCCGTGCGGCTGTCGGCGCTGGTCTCCTTTCGGGGGGAGAAACGGACCCTGAACGACCAGGACGTGGGCGTGCTCGCCGCTCGCCTGGTCCGGGAGGCGCTGGAGTCGCCGGGAGAGGTGCCCTTCCCGCCGGACGAGGAGACGGCGGTCGTGGACGCGCTGGCGGCCACGCTGCTCGCGCTGGGTGAGCTCGACATGGACGACGTGCAGGCGGTACGGCTCGGCCACCGGGAACTGGCCCGCGAGCTTCACCGCCGGGCCCCCGCCCGCAACCTGTCCGCCGATGCCTCCCTGTTCCTGGATTCCCTGACCCAGTGGGCCTGCCTTCACGTCATCGACTTCTTCACCAAGCGCTCGACCTTCGTGGCCCGCAGCCTGGTGGAGCAGAGCCGTGACCATGCCGAACTCATCGCCAAAATGGATGAGTTGATTACCCGGAATCCGCGGCCGGACACACGTGACGCCGCCTTCGAGCGACGCTTCCTCAGCCACGTCACGAAGAAGCACGGCCGGTTGCAGATCTACGGCATCGACCTGGTCAACTCGCCGGGCAAGTGGCCGCTGGACGTGGCGTACCTGCGCCTGGAGGCCACGTCACCCGTCGACGCGTACGAGAACTTCCTGCGCCGACGCGACCGGTTCCGGCACGGGCGCCGGCCCGCCGACGAGGCCCTCGTCGACCACGACCGTATCCTCCTGCGAGGTGAGGCGGGATCCGGCAAAACCACGCTGATCCAGTGGCTGGCCGTCTCCGCCGCACGCCAGGACCCCGACGACGGCACAGCGTATCTGGCGGGCCTGATCCCCTTCGTCCTCCCCCTGCGCAGCCTGACCCGGCACGGTGGCCACCTTCCCGCGCCCAAGGACTTCCTTGCGGCCGTGGGCGCACCCCTCGCCGGGGAGGAGCCCTCCGGCTGGCAGTCGCGCGTCCTCACGGCCGGGCGGGGTCTCCTCCTGATCGACGGTCTCGACGAGGTCCCCGAGAGCGAGCGGGAACACACACGCACCTGGCTCGGCGACCTGGTCGAGGCCTACCCGGGCAACCGCTGGCTCGTCACGTCCCGCCCGTCCGCGGTGGCCGAGGAATGGCTCGCGGACGAGGACTTCGCCGAACTGCGCCTGTCACCGATGCGTTCCGCCGACGTCCAGTCCTTCGTCGAACGCTGGCACACGGCCGCCCGCACGGGCGTGTCCGAGGAGGACGAGGCGCTCGCCTCGTACGAGGCCCAGCTCCTGCACGCCATCCGGGGCAAACCCGACCTTCGGCGACTGGCCACCAACCCGCTGATGTGCGGCCTGATCTGTGCCCTGCACCGAGACCGGCACGGCTTCCTGCCGATCGGCCGCAAGGAGTTGTACCAGGCCGCGCTCACCATGCTCCTCACCCGCCGCGACCGTGAGCGTGGCGTGACGGGTCCCGAGTTGAGGGAGGAGCCGCAGCTCCAACTCCTCCAGCGGCTCGCGTACTGGCTGATCAAGGACGGCCGCACGGAGATGAGCCGCGACCGCGCGTGCACCGAGATCGGCAGGGCACTGCCTGCCCTGCCCGAGATGGCGGCCCTGGGTGCACCCGAGACCGTCCTCGCCCACCTGCTGAATCGCAGCGGCCTGCTGCGCGCTCCGGCCCCGGAGACGATCGACTTCTGCCACCGCACCTTCCAGGACTTCCTGGGGGCACGTGCCCTCCTGGACGAGGGCACGTTCGGGATGGTCCGCAAGCACGCCGCCGACGACCAGTGGGAGGACGTCATCCGCATGGCCGTGGCCCAGGGACGCCCCCGGGAACGGGCGGACATCCTGCGCGAGCTGCTGGGTGGTGGGTCGGCCCGCGCCGTGGTGCTGGCCGCGTCCTGCCTCGAACAGGCCACGGAACTCGACCCGGTCGTACGGGCCGAACTCGAACGCGACTTGTCCGCCCTCGTGCCGCCACGTACACCCGAGGCGGTGAGCGAGCTCTCCTCGGTGGGGCCGCTCGCCCTGGACCTGCTGCCGGGACCGGACGACCTGTCCGGTGCGTGGCCCGGCGCGGAGGGCGACGAGTACGCCCAGCTGTGCGTCAGAACGGCGGCTCTCATCGGAACCGACGCCGCCATCCCCTACCTGGCCCGCTTCGCAAGACACCCGTCGGAGCGAGTGCGGGGCCAACTTGCCCTCTTCTGGCACCGGTTCGCCATTGAGACCTACGGGGTAGAGGTCATCAGCCACATTCCGTACGACGACCTCTACCTCATCGCCCACTCCGTGGCGGAACTCCGTGCCCTGCGGGAACTGGGCGGCCGCCCCTGGATCAGGCTGGTCGGCGACTTCACCGCAGCGAGTCTCCTCGCCTGTCTGGACCCCGGCCGACTCACCCGCCTCGATCTGCGCGGCACCGTCGACGACATGTCGGTGCTGGGCCGGTTCCCCCTCCTGGAGGTCGTCTCGATCTCCGAGTGTCCGCGGGGTGTCCCACTGGCGAGTCTGAGGGAATTGCCCGAGCTGCGTCACCTGCGACTGTCGGCGCGGCACGCGTTCCACGCCGCCCAGTCGGGTCTGTGCCTGCCGCGTGTGCGAAGTCTGCACCTTCACGACACGGAATCCGAAGCGGTGCTCGAGCCGCTCCCGCAGGCGTTCCCCTCGGTCGAGGCCCTCTACCTGTTCACCGGCCCGTGGCCCGGCCACCGCTTGGACTCCGCTCGCCTCCGATCCCTCTTCCCCCACGCGACGATCGACATCGACGAGTAGGTCACCGTCCCCGTGCCCGCCGTCGAGCCCGACCGTCGCGGGAATGTCGGCTCCGGTCCCGGCAACGCCGGGCCGAGACGGCCGTGTCGTTGTGGCTCCGGGGCTCCGCGCGGGTCAGACCCCGGCCGGCTGCAGCGGCAGGTCCAGGCGGCCCGCCAGCTCGTCGACGCCGATACCGAAGGTTTCGCGCACCTCGACGCCCTGCGGGGTGATGTCGAAGACGGCGAGGTCGGTGTAGACGCGGTCGACGCAGCCGAGGCCGGTGAGTGGGTAGCCGCACTCGGGCACCAGCTTGGGCGTGCCGGTCTTGGTGAACAGCGTCATCATGACGAAGACCTTCTTGGCGCCGATCGCCAGGTCCATCGCTCCGCCGACGGCGGGGATGGCGTCCGGTGCGCCGGTGTGCCAGTTGGCGAGATCACCCGCCGCGGAGACCTGGAAGGCGCCCAGGACGCAGATGTCCAGGTGGCCGCCGCGCATCATGGCGAAGGAGTCGGCGTGGTGGAAGTACGCCGCTCCGGGCAGCTCGGTCACGGGGATCTTGCCGGCGTTGGTGAGATCGGGGTCGATCTCGTCGCCCTGGGCGGCGGGGCCCATGTGGAGCATGCCGTTCTCGGTGTGCAGCACCACACCGGAGTCGGCGGGCAGATGGTCGGCGACGAGCGTCGGCTGCCCGATGCCGAGGTTGACGTAGGAGCCCTGGGGGATGTCCCGGGCTATGAGGGCGGCGATGTCGTGCTTGCCCAGCGGGCCGCGCCCGGTCTTCACGGCCTGGCCGTCGGTGTTCATGCGCTTGCCTCCTGGACCACGCGGTCGACATAGATGCTCGGCGTGATCACGGTCTCGGGATCGAGTACGCCGGTGTCGACGATCTCGCGGACCTGCGCGATCACGGTGGTCGCGGCGGTGGCCATGACCGGTCCGAAGTTGCGGGCGGTCTTGCGGTAGACGAGGTTGCCCATGCGGTCGGCCCGGTGGGCGCCGATCAGCGCGACATCGCCCTTGATCGGGTACTCCAGCACGTGGGTACGGCCGTCGATGACCCGGGTCTCCTTGCCCTCGGCCAGCAGGGTCCCGACACCGGTGGGGCAGTAGAAGGCTCCGATACCGGCTCCGGCCGCCCGCATCCGCTCGGCGAGGTTGCCCTGCGGTACGACTTCCAGCTCGATCCTCCCCGCCCGGTACAGCTCGTCGAAGACATAGGAGTCGGCCTGCCGGGGGAAGGAGCAGACGACCTTGCGGACCCGCCCCTTCGCCAGCAGCGCGGCCAGTCCCGTGTCGCCGTTGCCGGCGTTGTTGGACACGACGGTCAGGTCGCCGGCGCCCTGGCGGATGAGCGCGTCGATCAGATCGACCGGCATGCCGGCCATGCCGAAGCCGCCCACGAGAACGGTCGACCCGTCCTCGATCCCGGCAACCGCCTCGTCGGCGTCGGCGCACAGCAGCACGGTCATCGCTTCTCTCCCGTCACGTTCTCCAGGACCACGGCGAGTGCCTGGCCGACTCCGATGCAGATCGCGGCGACGCCCCACCGCTCGCCGGACTCGCGCAGCCGGTGGGCCAGCGTGCCCAGCAGCCGGCCGCCGGAGGCGCCCAGCGGGTGGCCGAGCGCGATGGCGCCGCCCTTGGTGTTGACGATGGCCGGGTCGATCTTCCAGGCGTCGACACAGGCCAGCGACTGCACGGCGAACGCCTCGTTGAGCTCGACGGCACAGACGTCGGACCAGGTGATGCCCGCGCTCTTCAGGGCCCGGTTCGCCGCCTCCACGGGCGCGAACCCGAAGTCCTGCGGGTCCAGCGCGAACACCCCGCGTCCCGCGACACGGGCCAGCGGATCCGTGCCGATGCGCGCCGCGGCGGCCCCCGAGCCCAGCAGCACGGCCGAGGCGCCGTCGCTCAGCGGCGAGGCGTTGCCCGCGGTGATCACACCGTCGGGGCGGAACGACGGCTTGAGCCCGGCGAGCTTGTCCACCGTCGACCCGGGCCTGATGCCCTCGTCCCGGGCGAGGGTGTTGCCCTTGGCGTCCGTCTCGACCGGCACCACCAGGTCGTCGTAGAAGCCGTCCGTCCAGGCGGCGTCGGCGAGCAGGTGGGAACGGACGGCGAACTCGTCCTGCCGCTCCCGCGGGACGGAGAACCGGTCGGCGAGCTGCTCGTTGGCCTCGCCCAGGGAGACCGTCCACTCCTTCGGCATCCGTGCGTTGACGAGCCGCCACCCCAGCGTGGTGGAGACGGCGGTCATGTCCCCGGCGGGGAAGGCCCGCTCGGGCTTCGGCAGCACCCACGGAGCCCTGCTCATCGACTCCACGCCACCGGTCAGGACGACATCCGCGTCGCCCGCCTCGACGGCGCGGGAGGCGATGATCGCCGCGTCCAGGGAGGACCCGCACAGCCGGTTGACGGTCGTCGCGGGCACCGAGGTGGGCAGGCCGGCCAGGAGGACGGCCATCCGGCCGACGTTGCGGTTGTCCTCGCCGGCGCCGTTGGCGTTCCCCCAGACGACGTCGCCGATCTCACCCGGGTCGAGCCCCGGCACCTTGGCCAGAACCCCCTTCACGGCGAGCGCCGCGAGGTCGTCCGGCCGGACGCCGGCGAGGGCGCCGGAGAACCGTCCGAAGGGTGTTCGTGCCGCTGCGTACACGTAGCTGTCGGTCATGTTCCTCACGGTAGGGGCGGCTGCTCATCACGTCCAAGACCTAGTCTCTTCCGATTGATAAGGCGGCTTTATAGAATGGGGCCCATGGAGCTCCGCCAGGTCCGCTACTTCCTCGCGCTCGCGGAAGAGTGTCATTTCGGGCGCGCCGCGGCCCGCCTGCACGTCGCCCAGCCCGCCCTGTCCCAGCAGATCAAGCACCTTGAGCGCGAGCTGGGGATCACCCTGTTCCACCGCTCCACCCGGCACGTCGAGCTCACCGAGGCCGGGCGGCAGCTGACCGGCTACGCCCGTACGCTGCTCGCCGAGGCCGAACGCGCGCGCGTCCACATGACCGAGCTCGCCACCGGCCGGGCGGGTCACGTCTCCGTCGGCTTCATCGGCACCGCCACCTACGACGTGCTTCCCCGCGTCGCCCGCACCGTGCGGGCCCGGCTGCCCCACATCACCCTGGAGTTGCGCGGCGAGCTGCTCTCCCCGCAGCTGGTGGACGGCCTGCTCAGTGGCGCCTACGACCTGGCGGTCCTCCGCTCCGGCACCCCCACCGAGGGGGTGAGCACCACGCCGCTGCGCACCGAGCCCCTGGTGGCCGTGGTGCCGGCCCACCACCCGCTGGCCGGCCGCCGGCGGATCCCGCTGGACTCGCTGGCGGGCGAGCCCTTCGTCATCCACCCCGCGGGGCCACGGTCCGCCATGCACGACCGGGTCCTGTCCGCCTGCGAACGGGCCGGCTTCCAGCCCCCGTCCCTGGTCGAGGTCGGCGAGACCGCCACCCTCGTCGTCCTCGTGGCCGCCGGTCACGGCGTGGCCCTCGTGCCCGAGTCGGTGCAGAGCCTGCGACTCGACGGCGTGACGTACGTACCGCTCGCCGGGACGGAGACCATCGACCTCGTCCTCGGCCGCCGGACCCACCGCAACTCACCCGCCGAGCAGCAGGTCGCCGCGGTCATCGAGGAGTGCGTCCACGCTCGCACACCCACCTGACACGGGGCCGGACGTCGGTGCTCCTGCCGATGGGCCTGCCGCTGCTGATACCCGCGGGCCGCGCCGGTCAGCCGGTGCCGGCGTCTCGCGCGGTCGAAGTACAGGCGCAGGGGGACCGGCACCAGGAGCGCCGACACGAACAGCGTCAGGCAGCCGCGCTGCGGCCGTCGTTGTCTCCGTCCCTCCTCATACCGAGGGCCGCGGATGCCGCGCATCGTCCGAGTGTGGCAGCCCCGGCTCGCGGGGGACAGGGGGCTGCCGGGCGACCCGGCGGGAGTCTCCGTACCGGGTGGCCATCGCCGCTGCGCGCTCGTGCAGGGCGGCGCGCAACGACTGCGGGGCCAGGGCCTCGGCATCCGTACCGAGCTGCCACAGCGCCCATTCGGCGTGCCGGGAATCCTGGAACGTCACCTCCAGCCGCAGCCGGCCGTCCGCGTCGGGTTCCTCCGCACGGACGGCCAGCGCGGTGTCCAGGAGTTCCTCCCGTCGCGCCGGATCCACCCGTACCAGCACGGTGATGTGGTCGCCGCCGGACAGGAACTGCGCGGAGCGTTCCCGCCAGATCCGGTCCAGATCGACCCGGTCGGGTCGCTGCGCCGTTTCGGGGAGTTCCTCGGCCGCCAGCACCCGCGACAGCCGGTAGGTGCGGTCCGCGCCCGATCGCGTGGCGAGCAAGTAGCCCCGGTCGCGTACGGTGACCAGGCCGATCGGGTCCACCATGCGCCACCGGGGTGCCTGACCGGTGGCCGCGTAGTGGATGCGCAGCTTGTGCCCGGCGAGCACCGCGCGCCGGACCTCGACCATCGCGGCGGTGTCGGGTGTCTCCTCGGTGACCAGCCGGCGTGCGAGCAGGTCGGTCTCCGGGTCGACGAGGAATCGCTCGGCCGCGTCGCTCGCGGAGGCCCGGTGGCTCTCGGGCAGCGCGTCGACCACCTTCCGCATGGCCGAGGCCAGCGCCGAGCCGAGGCCGAACACCTGCTCGCCGCGCCCCGATCCGGCGGTCAGAACGGCGAGGGCCTCGTCGTGGTTGAGTCCCGTGAGCTCGGTGCGGAAACCGGGCGACAGTACGAAACCGCCGTGCCGACCGCGTTCGGCGTAGACCGGGACGCCGGCCGCGGACAGTGCCTCGATGTCGCGCAGCACCGTGCGGGTGGAGACCTCCAGCTCGCGGGCGAGCGTGGTCGCCGTCAGCCGACCGTGCCGGCGCAGCAGCAGCACCAGTGACACCAGCCGGTCGGCACGCATGCGCGAACTCTAACGACATACATGACCGAGGGTGTCGTGATTCGTTGGGAGGCTCGGTGACGCGACGTCGAAGCCGGCGGCTACCGAGCCGGTCGACGGACGTACACCCGTACATGCGAATGGAGCTGAAGTGGCAGTGGAACGAACGGCGGTCAACCCGGTGACCTGGTCGGTGGACATGGGGTTCAACCAGGGCGAGGTCGTCTCCGGGCACACCCGGACCCTGTACGTCTCGGGGCAGACCGCGACGAGCGGCGACGGCAAGCCCCTGCACGACGGTGACATGGCGGCGCAGTTGGCGCTGAGCACCGACAACCTGGAGGCCGTGCTCGGCGAGGCCGGCATGTCCCTCGCGAATCTCGTCCGGCTCGACGTCTACACGACCGACGTCGATCTGCTGCTCCGGCACTACGGCGTGCTGGCGGCGCGGTTGGGCACCGCCGGCGTGGCGCCGACCTCCACGATGCTCGGGGTGACCCGGCTGGCGATCCCCGGCCAGATGGTCGAGCTAGAGGGGACCGCCGTCGCCTGAGGGGCCTCGCCGCCCGCCGCGACGGGTCTCTCCGCGTAGTGATCACACGGCCGGGTCATCCCTCCGCGAGGCGGGCGGGGAAGCCGCCCGTGGCCACCGGGCCCCAGCGGCGGGGGGTGACCCGGACGATGGACTTGCCCTGCTTCACCATGGCGGCCCGGTACTCGTCCCAGTCGGGGTGCTCGCCGGAGATGTTCCGGAAGTACTCCACCAGCGGTTCGACGGAGTCCGGGGCGTCGATCACTTCGGCGTCCCCGTCGATCTGCACCCAGGGCCCGTTCCACTCGTCCGACAGCACGACGACACTCACCGCGGCGTCGCGGCGCGCGTTGCGGGTCTTCGCCCGCTCGGGGTACGTGGACATCACCAGGCGCCCGGCGTCGTCCACCCCGCAGGTCAGCGGCGACGCCTGCGGGGAGCCGTCGGAGCGTCGGGTGATCAGCAGGGCCCGGTGACGGGGACGCACGAACTCCAGCAGGCCGTCCAGGTCAACGCGCGTGTTGGTGGCGATCGTACGACTCATCGAGGTATCAGCCTTTCGTGGTGGTGACGGCTTTCGCAGGGTCTCACAGGCAGTCGGTTCCGGTTCGCCGTCGAGGAGGCGAGAGTTCTGGCCCGGGGGGTGACACGGACGGCGCCTGGCGGGTGTGGGCGGCGGCGGTCCCGCAGTGGGAGCCCTACCGAGGACCATGTGGCCCCGTTCGGCCTGCTCGGGACCCGCTGCTCGGACCGGTCGTCACACCGGAGCGCGGCCGACAGCTGCTGCTGGAGGGCCTGCACCCCGCAGAGCCGGCGGAGCGGTTCGGCACGGGGCCGCTGGAACCGGTGGCCGGCGAGTCCGAGGTGGGGGAACTGCAGCTGTCGGGGCAGCGGGAGCGGCGCGGACCCTTGGCCCGGATCGGCGCCCGGGACGGCTGGAGCTTCGCCTTCGACGCGCCCCGCTGCGGTGGTTCGGCCCCGCCCGGCAGACCGACGCCGGTACCGGACTGCCGCAGGGCACCCGCGCGCTCACGGTCTGGTGGAAGCCGGACCTGTTCCGTTTCGCCTGCGCGGAGGACGGTGAGCCGCGGTACGCCTTCACGGTTCACGGTGCCGAGCGCCACCGCACGGGCACGGTGCCCGGCGAGCCGACCCCCGACCACCTGTCCCCGGACCCCGCCGGGCCCTGCGCCGACCGCTCGCGCTCGGGCGAACGCCGTGCCCTGGACGCCATGGCGGTGACCTTCGGCGTCTCGCTGCCCAGGTTCGCCCTCAGCCGGGGCGGACTGCCCACGCTCCCGACCCGGCCGTGGGCCGTGGGCGCCCACTGAGGAGGGTCATTTCGCCTTGCACGCGGCCTCGTCGACGAGGAATCCGACCCCGATGCCGAGCAGCCAGGTGTCCTTCGCCAGCGCCGTGCCCTCCTGCGTCGGGCGCAGACTGCCCTCCTCGCGCATGCCGGGGGTGCGCAGGTACAGGCCCACCAGCCCGGCCGAGAACGCGGTCAGGCCGAGTCCCGCCACCGCCGTCGGCACCACCGGCAGCAGGAGCGCGGCGCCGAGCGCCATCTCACCGGCCGAGAGCAGCCGGACGAAGGTGGTGGGCTGCAGCTTGCCGAGGAACGGATAGGCGTTCTTCGCCATGCCGTGCACCTGGGCGGCCGCCTGTTCGTCGGCTCCGCGCTTCACCAGGCCGGAGTTGAGGAAGAAGGCCCCGGTGGCCAGTCGTGGTGCCACGTCCCTGGGTTTGATGGGCAGACGCATGGGAGCTCCTCGCGGCGGTTCATGCAGACGCGTCCGAGCCTAGGGCGCGCCCCGGGGCCCCGCAGCGTGGGAGACGGGGGATTGCGCCGTTCGGAAGCCGCACCGGACGGCGAGCGAGGCTGCGCCGGCACCGGGCGGTTCCTAGCATGAGGTCATGAACGGCACAGTTCCCGACGTGATGCGGGCGGCGTACATCGACTCCGTCGGCCCGGCCGGCGTCATCCGTCACGGGGACCTGCCGGTGCCTCCCGTGGGGCCCACGGACGTGCTCGTCCGGGTCGAGGCCGTGGCCGTCAACCCCGTGGACACCTTCGTCCGGTCCGGGGCGTACGCCACACCGCTGCCGTTCCCCTTCGTCGTCGGCCGTGACCTGGTGGGCGAGGTCGCCCTGGCCGGAACGGGCGCGGCGGGCTTCGCTCCCGGGCAGCGGGTCTGGTGCAACAGCCTGGGCCACGCGGGCCGTCAGGGATCCTGCGCGCAGTACGCGACGGTCGCCGCCGAACGGCTCTACGCGGCGCCGCCCGACATCGCCGGGGAGCATCTCGTGGCGGCCGCCCATCCGGCGGCGTCGGCCTGGCTGGCGCTGTTCCGGCACGGGCGGCTGAGGCCGGGGGAGACCGTGTACATCGGTGGCGGCGCCGGAAACGTGGGCGGCGCCGCGGTCGCCCTGGCCGCGCGGGCCGGGGCACGGGTGGTCGCCACGGCGCGGGCCGAGGACGCGGCGGCGGTCCGGTACCTGGGTGCCGCCGAGGTCCTGGACCACCACTCGCCCGATCTCGTCGAGCAGGCGCGCCGGGCCGCACCCGACGGCTACGACGTGCACCTGGACACCTCCGGGCGCGGGGCGCTCGCCGACGCCGTGGACCTGCTGGCGCACGGCGGCCGTCTGGTCGCGATGGTCGGCCTCGGCAAGGGCGCCGCCGAACTGCCCGTGGGACGGCTGTACACCAGGGACGCGAGCATCGTGGGCTTCGCCATCAGCAACGCCACCACCGCCGACCTCGCCGCCGCCGCGGAGGGTGTCGTACGCCTCCTGAGGGACTCGCCGTGGCGCCCGCGCGTCGCCGATCGGCTGCCGCTGTCGATGACGGGGGAGGCTCACCGCAGGCTGGAGGCCGGTGAGGTGCGGGGGCGCCTCGTCCTCACGGTCGCGGCTGCGGACGGACGGTGAGCAGCTGCTGCGCGTGCCCGACGGGTCCGTCGACGTCGTGCAGCACGGTGCTGGTGATGCCCTGGCCGGTGGGGCCGAAGACGACGGTCGTGTCCAGGCCGGTCCAGCCTCCGCGCGGCGCGCGGTGCAGGTGCAGGGTCAGGTCGACGTTCGGGAACATCCACTCCGCCGGCGACTGACGCACCGCTATGCCGTTCGCCGTGTCGACGAGGGCGACGTAGGACGCCAGCGGGCTCGCGGCCTCCCCGGCGACCAGGTCGAGGCCGGTGGAGACCCAGGCGGTGGTGCGTCCCGGCCGGGGCGGGGCGAGGGGGCGTACGTCCAGGGAGGCGATGTATCCGCCGGGCCACTCGGCGGCCATGGGCCACGGCGCGAGCGTCTCCGGCGCGGTGAGCCGGTCCGCCTCGCCACCGGCGACGGCGCCGGTGTCCCCGTCGGCGAGCAGCCAGGCCCTGGCGCGCACGACCGCCCGGTCGGCGATCAGCACGGTCGCCTCGACCAGCTCGATGGTGCGGCCGGGCCGGACCGTCTCCACCCGTATCTCGCACTCGTCCAGAGCCGGCCGGCCCAGGATGTCGAAGCTGATCCGGCTCAGGGACATGCCGACGCCGGTACGTCCGGCCAGGTGCTGGTCGAGGGCGTGGACGATCAGGCCCCCGAGCGGACTGAAGTGCTGCTCGTCCTCGCTCCACGCCCCGCCGGCGTGCAGGGTGGGCTTGTAGCGGTGCTCGTCGATGCGCTCGTAGTAGCTGTCGGGGGTCGCTGTGCTGGTGTTCAACGGGGGTGCTCCTGGAACGACGGCGGTGACGCGGCGGCCGGGGCGGTACCGGGGCCGCGGCCAGGATAGTGAGGTGGGAAGGACGCGCCGTGGCCGGAGTCGGGCCTTCTATACGCTGATCACGTGGCGACAGCGAACCAGCGCGGACAGCACGCGCACGATCAGGCGACCGGATCCAGGCCCGAGGCGAGCGACCTGCAGGCCCTCGCCACACAGCTGCGGCGGATGAACGGCGAGATCAACCGTCTCGTGCAGGAATTCGCCGGCACCCACGGCCTGCACGCCACCGACGTGCAGGCGCTCGCGGCGATCCTGGACGCGCGGGAGCCCATGACACCGGGGCGGCTGCGCGAACACCTGGGGCTGACCTCCGGCGCGGTGACGGCGTGCGTGGACCGGCTGGAGCGCGCGGGGCACGTGCGCCGGGTCCGGGAGAGCGCCGACCGCCGGGTCGTCCATCTGCGCTACGTGCCCGACGCCCAGGTGGCGGCCCGGACGTACTTCCGTCCCCTGGCCGAGGCCGCGGCCGCCACCCGCTCGCGCTTCGACGACGGCGAACTGGCGGTCGTGGTCCGCTTCCTGACGGCGATGAACGAGGAACTGAGCCTCGTGCGGTCGGACGACCGCTGACGTCCTGACGGGTCCGTGACGCACGACGTCGCACGGCACGCCCCCTATCAATAACTCAATCATTGAGATTGTTTATCATCGAGACACTTTCCCGCCGCCGGAGACCTGGAGCCCTGAAGACCGATGTCCATTCCCTCCCGACGAGCCCGCTGGCTCGTCCCCGTCGTCCTGTTGCTGGTCTGGCTCGGCATCGGCGGAGCGCTCGGCCCGTACGCCGGAAAGCTCGGCGAGGTCGCCACCAACGACCAGGCCGCCTTCCTGCCCCGCAGCGCCGAGTCCACCCGGGTCATCGACGCGCAGGAGGCCTTCCAGGAGGACGAGACCCTCCCGGTGGTCGTCGTGTGGACCGCGGACGGAGGCGGCGCCGTCACCGAGCACCGGGCCGCGGCCACCCGGTCGGTCGCGGCCCTCGAGGGCGGACCCGGAGTCGTCGGCCCCCCGACGCCCGCCCTGCCCTCGCGCGACGGCGAGGCCCTCCAGGCCGTCGTCCAGCTCAGGCCCGACCTCGGCGAGCAACTGCCCGACGTCCTGGAACGGATCGGCGACGCCGTGGACCAAGTGCCCGGGACGCGGGCGCAACTGGCCGGTCCGGCCGCCTCCCAGGCCGACCTCTCCGACGCCTTCGCGGGCATCGACGGCCTGCTGCTCGGCGTCGCGCTCGTCACCGTGCTGGTGATCCTGCTGCTCGTCTACCGCAGCGTCCTGCTGCCCCTGGTCATCATCCTCGGCGCCGTCTTCGCGCTGGGCCTCGCCTGCGCGATCGTCTACGCGCTCGCCGACCGCGGCGTCGTACGCGTCGACGGGCAGGTCCAGGGCATCCTCTCCATCCTGGTCATCGGAGCCGCCACCGACTACGCGCTCCTGCTCACCGCCCGCTTCCGCGAGGAACTGGCCCGGCACCCGGACCGCTTCAGCGCCGTGCGCGCCGCCCTGCGCGAGTCCTGGGGAGCCGTCGTCGCCAGCGCGGCGACCGTCGCCATGGGCCTGCTGGCGCTGCTGCTCAGCGACCTGACCAACAACCGGGCGCTCGGACCGGTCGGGGCCATCGGCATCGTCTGCGCCGTGCTGAGCACCCTCACCTTCCTGCCCGCCGTGCTGGTCCTGCTCGGCCGGGCCGCCTACTGGCCGGCCAAACCCGCCCCGGCCGGCGACCTCGAAGCGGGGCACCGGCTGTGGCGGCGCGTCGCCGACCTGGTGGACCGGGCGCCGCGCCGCGTCTGGGCGGTCTCCCTCGCCGCGCTGCTCGCCTGCGCCGCCTTCTCGCCCACCCTGTCCTCCAAGGGCGTGCCGCTGGACGAGATCTTCGTGAACGACGCCCCGTCCGTCGCCGCCCAGCAGACCCTGGCGCGGCACTTCCCGGGCGGCTCCGGCCAGCCCGCCGTGATCATCGCCGACGCCGACCGGCTGGACCCGGTCCTGACGGCCGCCCGCGACACCAGCGGCGTTGCCTCCGCCGTCGCGCTGACCGACTCCGGCCGCCCCGGCGGCGGTGACCCTAAGGTGGTGGACGGACGGGTACGGATCGACGCCACGCTGCAGGCACCGGCGGACAGCGACGCCGCCAAGAGCACGGTGGCCCGGCTGAGGTCCGCCGTCCACGCGGTCCCCGACGCGGACGCCCTCGTCGGCGGGTACACCGCCCAGCAGTACGACACCCAGCGCACCGCGGCGGACGACCGCACGCTCATCGTGCCCGTGGTGCTCGCCATCATCCTGGTCATCCTGATCTTCCTGCTGCGCAGCCTGCTGATGCCCGTGCTGCTCGTGGCGACGGTGGCGCTGAACTTCCTGGCCACCCTCGGGGTGTCGGCCCTCGTCTTCACCCACGTGTTCGGCTTCAGCGGCACCGACGCCTCCGTCCCGCTGTACGGGTTCGTGTTCCTGGTCGCCCTCGGCGTCGACTACAACATCTTCCTCATGTCCCGGGTACGGGAGGAATCGCTGCACCACGGTGTACGGCAGGGCATCCTGCGGGGGCTGACCGCCACCGGTGGCGTGATCACCTCCGCCGGTGTCGTCCTCGCCGCCACCTTCGCCGCCCTCGGCGTGATCCCGCTGGCCTTCCTGCTGCAGATCGCCTTCATCGTGGCCTTCGGCGTCCTGCTGGACACCCTGGTGGTGCGCTCCCTGCTGGTCCCGGCGCTCGCCCGGGACATCGGCGCCGTCGCGTGGTGGCCCGGCCGCCTCGGCCGCCGGACACCGGTTGCGGCGGGCGGTACCGCCGGCTCCCGCCCCACCGACGCGGGCTGACGTGCCGTCGTGCGCTCCGCCGCCCGGGGGAGTGCGGGGGAGTGCACGACGACACCGTCACCGGCCCGGCGTGTCCGCGCCGGGCCGCACCGTGCCGAGACAGCGCCGCACGCTGATCTCGATGACGACCCGCGCCGGGTTCGCCCGGGGCTGCCGGTAGCGGGCCGCGTACCGGGCCTCCGCGTCCCGGACCGCCTCGGCGTCGTCCCGTACGGTCGCGACGCCCTCCAGGGTGGACCAGCGCCTGCCGTCCACCTGGCTCACGGCGACGACGGGACGCCCGGCCCGCTCGACGTTGCGCACCTTCGCGGTACTCCGGCTCGTGATGACCCGGGCCGTGCGGGTGGCGTGGTCGTACGTCACCCCGACCGGGACCAGGTGCGGGGTGCCGTCGGCGCGCGGCGTCGACAGGAAGCACACCCGGCGCTCCTGCCAGAACTGCACGAACTCCGCGTCCGCGTCGTCCCGTACCTCAGTGTTCATCGGATCTCCTTGCGTGCGCTGCGGGTGCCCCGTCCGGAACATCATGACCGCCCTGTGTGCCACCGCCGTGCGCCGCCCTCCGGCAGCGCCGCAAGAGCGATGCGAGCCACGACGAGTTCGACGGAAAACGGCGTAAGCATCCGGCCAGTGGGTGACGCCGGACCGCCGACGGGGAAAACCGTGACCCGAAGGTCTGCGCACACCGCCGACGGGACGGAGTACAGCGATGGCCACCACGCCGGGCGAGACCCGAGCGACCACGACGGCACCCCACAGCATCCGACTGCCCGGCATCGTCCTCGGAGTCGGGCTCGGCGGCTTCGTCGACGGCATCCTGCTCCACCAGCTCCTCCAGTGGCATCACATGCTCACCAGCACCAACCAGGACCGCATCGGCGTGAAGTACTACAACCCGGACACCGTCTCCGGGCTGGAGATGAACACCGTATGGGACGGCATCTTCCACGCGGTGTGCTGGGTCGCCGTCCTGCTCGGCCTCGCTCTGCTGTACTCCCGGGTCACGCGCAACCGGCGGGCGGTGTGGACCTCACG
This sequence comes from Streptomyces sp. NPDC053750, assembly GCF_044544295.1. Classification (NCBI taxonomy): domain Bacteria; kingdom Bacillati; phylum Actinomycetota; class Actinomycetes; order Kitasatosporales; family Streptomycetaceae; genus Streptomyces; species Streptomyces sp. NPDC053750. Next base: position 313,554 of record NZ_JBITXB010000002.1, read on the forward strand.
GGTGCTGTGGGGCTGGATCCTGGCCGGGTGGGGTCTGTTCAACCTGGTCGAAGGCGTCCTCGACCACCATGTCCTGGGCATTCACCATGTCTACGCCGGCCCCGACCAGGCATGGTGGGACGCCGGTTTCCTCCTCCTCGGCGCCCTGTTCCTGGCCGGTGGACACCTGCTCCAGCGCGCCGGGCAGCCCTTCGACCCCGACGCCCCCCACGGTGCGAGCCGGGGCGCCGGCCGGGCCGGAGACCACGCCTGATGGACGGCGCCGACCATGGCACCCACGACGGCACCCACCCCCTGCACCACGACAGCCCCGGCACCGGCGCCGGTGTGCTGGAGGCCGCGCCGACCGCGCTGCTGCTGACCCTCCTGCTCGCCACGGCCGGGGGTTACCTGCTCGCCGTACGCCGGGCCCGTCGCCGCAACCCCGTGCAGGGCTGGAGCGGTCGGCGGTCGGCGTCGTTCCTCGGCGGGCTGGCCGTACTGGCACTCGCCCTGCTGCCGCCCCTGGGACCGGCCGCGCACACCGACTTCCGGGGACACATGGCCCAGCACATGCTCATCGGCATGTACGCCCCCCTCGGGCTGGTCCTGGCCGCGCCGGTCACGCTGGCGCTCCGCACCCTGCCACCGGTCCACGCCCGCCGCCTGACCGCACTGCTGCACAGTCGCCCCGCGCGGCTGCTCACCCACCCCGCCGTGGCGCTCGTGCTGAGCACCGGCACCCTGGGGCTGCTGTACTTCACCCCGCTATACGACGCGGCGATGGGCCACCCCGCGGGGCACTGGCTGATGAACGCCCACTTCCTGGTCTCCGGGCTCCTCTTCGCCCACGCCGTAGCCGGCCCCGATCCGGCCCCCGCGCGGCCCGGGGTACCCGCCCGGCTGGTGTATCTCGGCGTCGCCGTCGCCGCTCACGCCCTGATCGCCCAGGCGATGTACGGCGGGTTCTTCGTCCACGTCCACGCGCCCGTCGACCGGGTCCGGCAGGGCGCGGAGATCATGTACTACGCCGGGGACGTCGCCGAGCTGCTGCTCGCCGCGGCGCTGGTGGCCACCTGGCGCCCCGAGCGCCGTGTCCGGCCGACCGCCCGGAAGCAGACGCAGATGCCGGCGCCGGGCGTGCCGGGCGGGACTCGGGTCGCCGAAGAGCCGGTCCTCCAGGCACGTCATGGCGAACAGAAGCAGCCCCAGTCCGGGCAGCAGTACGACGGCAACGGTGACCACGCCGCAGATCCCCCCTCCGCTGTGGACGACTTCCCTGCGGGTGCCCGGGCCGGCGCCGGTGATGGGCCGTCGCCGCGTGAAGATGACGCAACCGTCGGGCATAAGGGATGCAACGGTCGGATGTAAGGGGTGAGCGTCGAACACAAGGGCTGAGTGGGCGTTCGATGGGTGGTCATGTTCGTTCCGTCCGTGGGTAGGGGGTGCCGACGGCAGGGACACACGACCGCCCAGGAACGGAGCACTCGAGCCGATGACGCACACAGCCCCGCCCACCGGACCGGCCACGGACGCGCAGTCGGCGGCCTCGTGGTCGGACTGGGCCGGCGACCACACCGCGGCACTGATCGGGATACCGCTGCGCATCGCGCTCATCGTCGTCGTCCTGCTGGTGGTGCGCGCGGTGGCCAAGCGGGCCATCACCCGGGTCGTCCAGCGCGTGCTGGAGCCGTCGGCCGGCGAGAACGAGGGCGGCAGGCCGCGACGGTCGGTCCGCGGGGCCGCCGTACTGCACCGCGACCGGTCCCGGGCGCGGCAGCGCCGCGAGCAGCGGGCCCGGACGATCGGCTCGGTGCTCAGCAGCGCCGTGACCATCGTGCTGTTCATGGTCGGCGTGGCGATGGTGCTCGACCAGGTGGGCATCGCCCTGGGTCCGCTGCTCGCCAGCGCGGGCGTCGTCGGCCTGGCGATCGGCTTCGGCGCGCAGAGCCTGGTCGCCGACTATCTGTCCGGGCTGCTGATCATGATCGAGGACCAGTACGGTGTCGGCGACTCGGTCGACCTCGGCGAGGCCGTGGGCGAGGTGGAACACGTGGGCCTGCGGCTGACGCACGTACGCGACCTCAACGGCGGTCTGTGGCACATCCGCAACGGCGAGATCCTGCGGGTCCGCAACGACAGCCAGGAATGGGCGCGCGCGGTCCTGGATGTCGCCGTGACCTACGACGCGAACCTCGACACGGTCTACCGGGTACTGGAGGAGGCCGGCCGCACGCTGCGCGAGGACCCCGACTACGCGGACCTCCTGCTCGAGGACGTCTCGGTGTGGGGCGTGCAGTCGCTGGACACCGACGGGGTCACCGTGCGTCTCGCGGTCAGGACCGTGCCGCTCCAGCAGTGGGGCGTCACCCGTGAGCTGCGGCGCCGGGTCAAGGACGCCCTGGACGAGGCGGGCATCGACATCCCCTTCGCGCGGACCGTGTGGATGCGCGGCGACACCCGGGAGCCCGGCTCCGCCGACGCCCTGCGCTGAACCCGGGGCGCAGCCGAAGTTGCCGTATCGGCAAACATGTTCGCCCGCGCGGTGCCGGCGGGTGCAGCCTGCACACAGGCGGGGCCGCGGTCGTCGCGCGCCCTGCCCGACAGACGAGCCCGTCCGTTCCTCAGGAGGCACCATGACCGACACTCCGGTACCGGCTCCCGCCGCGGAGTTCTGGGAGTCCCGCTACCGCGACACCGGCCGTGTCTGGAGCGGCCGCCCCAACGAGCTGCTGGTCCGCGAGGCGAGCGACCTCGCCCCCGGCACCGCGCTGGACCTGGGCTGCGGCGAGGGCGCGGACGCCGTGTGGCTCGCCTCGCGCGGCTGGCGGGTCACCGGCGTGGACATCTCCGGCACCGCGCTCGAACGCGCCGCCGGGCACGCCGCCGAGGCCGGGGTCGGCGACCGCGTCGCCTGGGAACGCCACGAGCTGGGCCGGTCGTTCCCCGAGGGCTCCTTCGACCTGGTGAGCGCCCACTACCTGCAGTCCCCGGTCGCGCTGGACCAGCAGGCGGTGCTGCGCGGCGCCGCACACGCCGTCGCGGACGGGGGCACCCTGCTGGTCGTCATGCACGCCGGCTGGCCGTCGTGGCAGACCGAACCGCCGTTCGACCACGTCTTCCCCACCCTGGACGGGGTCCTGGCCGAACTCGCCCTGCCCGACGGCGAGTGGGCCGTCGAGACCATGGAGACCGTCCGCAGGCCGAGCGCCTCACCCGAGGGTGCCGAGGGATACCGCGAGGACCACGTGTGGCGGCTGCGGCGGGTCTCCCCGGGGCGCACCGAGGCGTGATGTGTCCGATTTGTTGAGAAAACTATGACCTGAGTTTTTTGAGAAGAGATGCATGTTTTGTGACTTCCCGGACACTCCTGGTGACGAGGCCGGCGTGAAGGCCTATGGCTACCAGAGGAGATGGTGAAATGCCCGCCAAGGACAAGGCACTCGAGGAAGTCACCCGCAGCGAGATCATCGACGTCGAAGCCGTACTCGACCCCGCCGAGCAGGACGGGGTCTTCCGGGACAGCCGCGAGTGCGCCGGCCTCGCGCTCCACTCCGGTGGCGGCCATCTGCTGCTCTCGCCCCCCACCCCGCGCCCGAAGAAGGGCTGACGGAGCGACGGGAGCAGGGAAATGGAGCAGTCGAGCACGTCAGTCCTTCTTCAGGGAACGGTGCTGGACCTCGCTTCGGACGTGGTCTCCGCTCTTCGGAGCGGAGACCATGCGCGAGCGGGGGGCACCTTGACGGCGGGCGGTGCGGGCGCGGGCATCGCATGCGCCGCGGTACGCGTTCTGGGCGCCGACACGCTGCTGCCCACCGTCCTCCTGCGGCATCCGCCCGACCCCGCACAACTGGCCGCCTTCAAGGAGGCGGTGGCGGCCCACCCGCCGCGCGACGACGCGGCCCCCACCGTCGTGTGGAGCCACTGGGCCATGGCCCGTGGCCTGCGCCGGCTCGAACAACCCCTGGGCGACCCGCTCGCCGACGACGGCGCCGCGGAACCCGACGCCTGCTGGCTCGACGACGCCGGCTGGCAACACCTGACCCACCAGCTCGCCGTACTCGCCCCGCTCGCCCTGCCCGGCGAGGAGTGCGCGGTGTCCCGTGCGGCCCGCCGCCGCCCGGTGGACGTCGCCCGGGGCTTCGTACGGGCGGTACGCCGCCGCGACTGGCGGCAGGCGGCCGGAGCCGGGCGCTGGCTCACCCTCCTGGACGGGGTGCCCGACACCCTCGGCCTCGAGGCGGGGCTCGACTTCGTGCGGCTCATGGGCGGCGACGACCCGCGGGTCGCCCTCCAACTGGAGGCGGCGCGGCTGATGCAGGCCGGAGTGCTCCTGTGACGGCGCGGCAGGTCGAGGAGGCCGCACTGGCCTGGGTCTTGGCCCACCGCGACGGCTTCGCGCTCGGCGACGACGCGCTGGCCGCCGACGGTCAGGTGAACCGCACCTGGAAACCACTGGGCGAACTGGCCCGGGTCTGCGCGACCGTGTCCACGTGCACCCCACCGTCGGACCCGCTCCACACCCTCGTGGCCGACCTGCTGGACTTCGCCTGGCGGCAGACCTGCCGCGGCGAGCTCTTCCCGCTGATGCAGTCGCTGGAGCCCTTCGCCACCTACCCGCTGGAGGTGTACGCGGCCTTCGCCTCGGCCGGTTACCGCCACCCCGGCTACGAGGCGTCCGCCGCCGTGGTGTCCCGGACCCGCGGCTGGCGCCTGACCGAGCAGTACCCCACCCGGCGGCTCGGAGTCCTCGAGGCCGAGCGGCGCAGCGGACTGAACCCGCACGGACCGGTGCCGCCGGTGCTGGGCCGCACCTGGCTGGGCGGCCTGCCGGAGCCGTGGACCTTCGAACGCGCGGCCGGTTACGCGCTGACCCACGTCGTCTTCCACCTCACCGACTGGGGAACCGCCCCCGAAGGGGTGCCGCCGGACCTGACGGAGTATCTGCTGCACTGGCTGCCGTCCTGGCTGGACACCTGCGTGGAGGCCCGGATGTGGGACCTGAGCTGTGAGCTGCTGGCGGTGGCGGCGAGCCTGCCGGACCTGCCGGAGCCGGCCGTCCTCGAGGACGCCTGGCACCGTGTCGCGGCGGCCCAGCACCCGTCGGGCGCGATACCGGAGGAGGGCGCCGCCGCCCAGCGAGCCGCCGCCGGGCCCGCCCCACGGCCCACGCCCCGGTCCGCCCCCGGGCAGGACCCCTACGCGTTCACGGACTGTTACCACTCCACCCTCATGGCGGCGTTCGCGGCGGCCCTGACCACGGCGCGGCTCGGGGTGGCGGAGCACGTCGGACAAGGAGCGTCGCGATGACCGACACCCGCCTGATCCACCGCGTCGGCGTCCAGGCCCTGGAGTGGCTGTGGGCCCACCGGGACGGATTCCGGCTGGAGGAGGACGTGGACCCCGAGATCGGGTTCCTGGAACGCTTCAAGCCGATCGGCGAACTCGCCCTCGTCTGCAAGGTGCTCTTCCGGGAGGGCGTCGCCGGGTCCCGGCAGGCACAGCTGGCCCGCCAACTGCTCGACCACGCCTGGCGGGACACCCTGGACGGCGGTCGCATGCTGGTGCGCGGGCAGCGCATCGAGCCGTTCTCGCCCGTGCCGTTCGAGGTGTACCTGCCCTTCAAGGAGCTGGGCCACAGCCAGCCCGAGCTGGAGTGCGCCACGGCCCTCAACCACCGGCTGGACAGCTGGGTGCGGTCCGCGGTGTCACCGACCCGGCGCCTGGGGCTGTCCGCCTTCCAGCGCCGCTTCGGCCTGACGGCCCGGCCGCCCGAGGCCGAACCGGCCGCCACCACCTGGCTGGCCGGCACCCCCGAGCCGTGGACGGTCGAGGGCCACACCGCCTACGACATCACGCACACCGTCTTCCACCTCACCGACTGGGGGGAGAACACCGACGGCCTGCCGCCGCCCGTCGCCGACTACCTCGCCACCTGGCTGCCGGTCTGGATCGACGACTGGCTGGACCTGGAACGCTGGGACCTGCTCGGCGAACTCCTCGTCGTCGACGCCTGCCTGCCCCGGCCCACCCTGGACGAGGCCGCCTGGCAGGGCTTCGCCGCCGCGCAGCAGCCCGACGGCGCCATGCCCGCCGTACGGACGATGCCCGAGGGCGACTCCGACACGGTCTTCGACATGGTCTACCACCCGACGCTGGTCGCCGCCTTCGCCTCCGTGCTGGCCACCTCACGCGCCCTCAGCGCGATGGCGCGTCCCACGTCATGAGAGGCCGCCCCACACCCTGGCCGGGCGGCGACCCCTCCGACGACGACGGCGCCGCGCCGGTACCCGAGACGGCCGAGGAGACGGCCGCTCTGCGCGAGCGGCTGGCCGCCGCCGTCGACGCCTGCGACGCCCCGGACGTCGTCTTCGCCGTCTCCCGGCACGGCCGGCGCACCCTGCACAGCGGCGGCACCGCCCCGCCCCCCGACGTCCCCCGCGAGGACCTGCGCTACGAGATCGGGTCGGCCTCCAAGGCGTTCGCCGGGCTGCTGCTGGCCCGGCTGATCCGGCGCGGGGTGCTCACCGGGGGCGAACCGGCCGCCGCCTGCCTGGACCCGGGGCGGCGGGTCGGCCCGGCTCCCGCGACGCTCGCCCACCTCATCACCCACACGTCGGGCCTGCCCGCCCTGCCGGCCGACTTCTTCGGCCGCGCCCTGCCCGCCTGGCGCACCAACCCGTACGCCCGCTACCCGGCCGAGCGGCTGACCGACGCCTTCCTGCGCCACGGAACAAGGCACCGCCCCGGAACCCGCTGGCACTACTCCAACTACGGCGTCTCCCTGCTCGGACACGCCGTCGCCGCCGCCACCGGCACCGCGTGGGAGGACCTGCTCACCGGGCAGGTCCTGCGCCCGCTCGGCCTGAGGGGTACGGCCCTGCACGCGGAGGACCCCAAGACCGACGCCACCGGGCACCGCAAGGACGGCCGCACCCCCGTGCCGGCCTTCGACGCGGGCGGCTTCCAGGCGGCCGGGGCCGTCCGGTCCACCCCGCACGACCTGCTCGCCTTCCTCGAGGCCCACCTCGACCCGGCCGGCTCACCGGCAGCCGGCGCGCTGCGGGCGGTGCGGGTGCCGGTGCTGCGGCGCGGGGCGGGGCACCGGCACGTGCACACGGTGGCGTGGTTCCGGCACCCCGCCGACGGCGGGCCGCTGTACTTCCACAGCGGCGCCACCCTGGGCCAGCAGGCGTTCCTGGGCTTCAGACCCGACACCGGCACGGCCCTGGCCGCGGTGTGCACCCGGCGGTTCCGCGCCCGCGACCCGTTCGTCGCCACCGCCTACGCGTTCCTCGCCACGGGATAGCGGGAACCGCGGCCCGTCAGACCCGCTGCCAGAGGGCCGGGGTGCTCTCGGGCGACCCCGCACCCTGCGCCTGGTGGCTCTGCAGGCACCGGTAGCGCAGGCCCGCGTGGGTCACCGTGGCCCCGGCCTCGTAGACCCGGCCCGCGGCCCACGCGTCCGCCGCCGCGTTGTCCTGCGGTGCGGGCGTCGACGCCGAGGACGTGGTCCTCAGGGTGAGGCCGAAGTCGCTGAGCAGCGGGTTGATCGGCTGGAAGAACGTGGTCCCGCCGCTCGTGCAGTCACCGGAGCCGCCGGACGTGGTGCCCTGGGCCTGGGTGCCCGCGACGAAGGGGCCGCCGGAGTCGCCGGGTTCCGCGCACACCGTGGTCTCGGTGAGCCCGTCGACGGTGCCCTCCGCGTAGCTGACGCTGGTGTCGTGCTGCCGGACGGTGCCGCAGTGCCATCCGGTGGTGGAGCCGGAACGGCAGACCGACGCGCCCACGAGGGCCTCGACCGAGCCGGTCATCTGCACCCGCTGGCCGTCCTGTGCCTTGACGTCCGGCGTGGCCGTCCAGTTGGCGTTGACGCCCACCCAGGCCATGTCCTTGCCGGGGAAGGTCGACGCCTGGACCGTGCCCTGGGCGGCCTGGTCGAACCCGGTCGTCGTGGCGCCGGGCCCGCCGCAGTGCCCGGCCGTGGCGAAGCCCTGCTGGGTGCCCTTGGTGACGGAGAAGCCGACGGAGCAGCGGGCCCGGCCGTCGATGTAGTAGGCGTCGCCGCCGACGAGGTCCTCCAGCAGCCGCGGCCGGTTCGCCGACACCTGGACGTGCACGTCCTGGGCCGCGACGCCCGCGGTCTCGGCGAAGGTCCTGGCGGCCGACTCGCCGGTGGCCCGGACCACGACCCGGTTCGCCGGTACGTCCACGTACCAGACCGGTGTGTCCGCGGTCTCCATGCGGTCGGCGGCGGCGTCCAGCCGGTCCTTGATCTCGTCGAGCTGGTCCAGACTCTTCTGGACGACGGCGGCCCGCGCGCCCTCCGCCTCGATCGCGGCGGTGTCCGCGGCGCTGGTGGTGGCGACGGTCAGTTCGGCCGCGGTCGCGCCGCTCAGCCAGGCCCCGCCGAAGTGGTCGCCCAGCGCGTTGCGCAGCCGGCCCGCGCGGGTGCCCGCGTCGGCCTCGTTGACCAGACGGTCCGCCGCCTGGTCCGGCGTGAGCCCCAAGTCCCGTTCCATGGCACGCAGTACCTGTGCCGACGGTGTGTCGGCGCCGAGCGTCCGGGGAGCGGTGGGGAGCGGCGCCGACGCGGCCGTGGCGGCCGACGGGAACGCGGTCAGGACCAGCGCGCCGAGCGCGGTCAGGGCTGCGCGACGGCTGCGCGCGGCATGTCTGCCGACCATGCGATGTGCCTCCTTCGAGGGCTGTGCGAGACAGCGGGGATCAGTGAGGGACCGTGGTTCACGCTGCGACTGCGGCGAGGTCATAGGTCTTGCCGCAAAGATCCGCGGCAATGTCGGGCCCGGACGTCTTACGCGGTACGGGGGACGCCGTGGGTGCCAAGTGCAGTACGCGGAGGAGGGCCGTACGCCGGGCCCGGCTCAAACGGGCTGCAGCCCCGGCGCGCCGGCCTCGGTGACGAAGGACGCGGCGGTGGTCACGGGGGCGCCCGGGGTGGTGACGGCGGAGACGGTCCTGAAGTCGAGGCGGGCCGCCCGACGGTCCAGTGCGACCCGGACGTAGCCGCGCCTGCCGTCGTAGAACTTCATGTGCGGGTTGGCCCGCAGGTACAGGTCCCGGTTGGCGGGCTGCTCCGCGCCGTCCCGGCCGCTGGACACCGAGGTGCAGGTGACCTCCGTGCCGACGGTGGCGGACGCCGGGTCGTCGAAGTCCTCCTTGATGTCGAGGGCGTAGCCCACGTGCACGTCGCCGGTGAGGACCAGCCAGTTGTCGACCCCGGCCGACCTCGCTCCGGTGACGACCCGGTCGCGTGAGGCGCGGTAGCCGTCCCAGGCGTCCATCGAGAGCGGAGCGTCGGCGGTCGTGTCGAACTTGCGCTGGGAGAAGCAGACCTGTTGGGGCATGACGTTCCACAGTGCGGCCGAGCTCCGCCAGCCGTCGATCAGCCACTGTTCCTGCGCGGCCCCGGTGATGGTGCGCGCCGGGTCGTCCGACTCGGGCCCGGGGGCGTGCGGCCGGTCGTCGTAGGCCTGGTCCGAGCGGTACTGGCGGGTGTCGAGGATGTCGAACTGGGCGAGCGTGCCCCAGTGCAGCCGACGGTAGAGCTGCGCGTCGGGTCCCTGGGGCAGCTGGGCGGCGCGCAGCGGCTGGTTCTCCCAGTAGGCGCGGTAGGCGGCGGCCCGGCGCAGCAGGAACTCCTCGGGCGGGATGGCGTTCTCCGGGATGCCGCCGGCGTAGTTGTTCTCGGTCTCGTGGTCGTCCCAGGTGACGACGAACGGGTGCGCGGCGTGCGCGGCCCGCAGGTCCTCGTCGCTCTTGTAGAGCGCGTAGCGCAGCCGGTAGTCCGCGAGCGTCATCGTCTCGCGGTTGAAGACGTCCGGCAGGGTGACGTCGGTGTAACGGCGCTCCCCGCCCGCCGGGTTCACCGCGTACTCGTACAGATAGTCGCCGAGGTGGAAGACCACGTCGACGTCGTCCTGCGCGAGGTGGCGGTGCACGGTGTAGTAGCCGTCCTGGTAGGCCTGGCAGGCGACGGCCGCCAGGCGCAGCGCCGACGTGGCGCTGCCCGCGGCCGGCGCGGTGCGGGTGCGGCCCGTCGGGCTGAGCCAGACACCGGTCCGGAAGCGGTAGTGGTACACGGTGCCCGGCATCAGACCCTTGACGTCGACGTGCACGCTGTGGGCGTACTCGGCGTGGGCCTCGACGCTGCCCCGGAACAGGACGGTCGCGAAGTACTCGTCGAGGGCCACCTCCCACTCCACCGTCACCCGCTCCGTGCCCATCCCGCCGTCCTCCAGGAACGGTTCGGGCGCCAGCCGGGTCCACAGCAGCACCGAGTCCGGCAGGGGATCGCCGGAGGCGACGCCGAGCGTGAACGGGTCCTTGCTGATCCGGGCGGCGTCGCGCAGGGGGGCGGCGACCGCGCCGCGGGCCGGCAGATTGGTGGTGAAGGCGAGCGCGGCGGCGGCCGCCGTGACGGTGAGGAACCGCCGGCGGCGAAGATGCCGGAGGGCGGCGCCCATCACGGCGTCGTGCGGGGAGAAGGCGTGCTCGGCCAGTGCGCTGCGACGGCCCGTGGGCGCCATCGGGTGTCCTCTCGTACTGTCAGCGGTGCGCGGACGCCGCATGCTAGGCAGACAAAACGCCAAAAACAGGAATGGCGTGCGGGAGTGATCACACAGGAGGCGGTACGCGCGTGTGTGTGCGCCGTCCGCCCGGGGCACCCGGTGGGGGCCCGGGGCGGGTACGCGGTGGAGGAAGGTGGCGGGCGGAGCAGATGGCCAGGACACGGCGCTACGACGTGGCGGCCTCCGGCCGCTGGTGGGACCAGGAGGACAACCGCTGGCTGCCGGCCGGCGAGGTGCACGCGTGGGAGCAGGGGAGGAACGAGACCGTGTGCGGACTGTCCCTGCACCGGTCGCAGCTGACCCGGTTCCCCGCGGTGACCTGGACCGATGCGCTGCCCGAGGCCGGCGGCGCGGCCGACGCCGTCCGCCGGGTCTGCCCCCGCTGCGCCGCGGCCGGCCGCCGAGGTGCCGGTGCGAGACCGGGACGGCGGCACGTCGACCCGCGGCCGTAGGGGCCGGACGACGGTACGGTCCGGCCCCGGATTCTTGGCGACCAGTGCCTAAGACGGCAGCGGGGCGCGGCTGACGCGGATCTTGGACTGGCCGTGCGGCCGCTTCTCCCAGTCCTCCATGAACCGCGCGTGCAGGTTGTGCTGGGCGGCCAGCGTGAGCAGGGTGTCGGTGCGGTAGTAGAAGTCCTCGCGGAGCACCTGGTGTTCGGTGCCCTCGGTGCGGTCGAAGGTGAAGTCGAAGAACCCGGTGTCGGTCAGGACGCGGCCGACGTGCGCCAGGCACTCGTCGATGACGTGCAGCGGCGAGTGCGAGAAGACGCTGTGCGCGTGGATGACGTCGAAGTGGTCGTCGGGCAGGAACTCCAGCCTGAGGTCCCCGGTGATGGTCAGGTGGGGCAGCTTGGCCTGGAGCCCGCGCTCGGTCAGGGTCTTCTTGGCGGCGATCAGGATGTCCGGCGAGATGTCGATGCCGTAGTAGTGGCCCGTGTCGAGGTGGTCGATGAAGCGCCAGCCGCCGCGCAGGTTGCCGCAGCCGATGTCGAGCATGCGGTGCTCGGGCCGCAGCCCGTGCTCGATCAGGTAGTCGAACTGCATCTGTCCGAGCGCCAGCCAGCGGTCGTGGGTCCGGCTGCCCACCGCGGCCTCCGGGTTGCGGCGGGTGTCGGAGGCCATCACCGCCCGGTAGTAGCCGACGTGGTCGGGGTGCTTGAGCCGCAGCCACGCGTCCCGGCCGGCCCGGCGGACATAGGGGCCGACGCGCTCGGGGTGGCGCAGTGCGTATCCGACCTTGTGCGTGAGCGCGGCGCGGTTGCTGCGCAGTTTCTTCGGGGACCTGGCGTCCTTGGGCATGAGCGGGTCGACCTCCGTGCGAGGGGTGGGAACGGTGAGGAGGGTGCCGTCGAGGGTGTCAGACCCGGCGGCGCAGCAACAGGACCGTCGTGACGGTGAGGGCCGGGCCGCCGAGGAGAGCCGTGTCGATCCCCTGGAGCGTCCAGCAGTCGCCGGCGGGGCCGGCCTCGTAGAAGCGGGCGACGTAGCCGTGCTGGGACATGCACTCCTTCAGCTCGCGCCCGGACGGGTGGGGGCAGTTCAGGACGTCCTCCCGGCGACCGGACGCGGTGACGAGCCCGCAGTGTCTTGCAGAACGGGCGCCACTGGCTGTGGTGCTGCGGATCGACGTACACCACCGGCACCCTGGCCTTGCGGGCCTTGTGCGCGATGAACTGCCCCAGCTGGGCGAAGGCCCGTGTCGGGGGTGACGGCGGTGGCGACGACGACCTCTCCGGCCGTCGGGAGTTCGTCTCCGATCCGCAGCACACCCATCGGATCCGAACGGCCGGACCCGTCACCGGACGGGTAGGCTCACCACGCGTGACGACGACTCCGCCGGTGACCTTCGACGACGTCCGCTCCGCCGCCGCCCGCATCAAGGGCGTCGCGCACCGCACCCCGGTGCTGCGCTCGCGCACCCTCGACGCCCGCGTGGGCGCCGAGGTGTTCCTGAAGTGCGAGAACTTCCAGCGGGTCGGCGCCTTCAAGTTCCGCGGCGCCTACAACGCGGCCTCCCGCCTCACGCCCGAGCAGCTGGCCCGGGGCATCGCGGCCTACTCCTCCGGCAACCACGCCCAGGCCGTCGCCCTCGCCGCCCGGGAACTCGGCACCACCGCGGTGATCGTCATGCCCGAGGACGCACCGCCCGCCAAGCGGGAGGCCACCGCCGGCTACGGCGCCGAGATCGTCACCTACGACCGCTACACCGGCGACCGCGTCGCCGTCGCCGAGGCCCTGGCCGCCGAACGGGGACTGACCGTCGTCCCGCCCTACGAGCATCCGCACGTCATCGCCGGCCAGGGCACCGCCGCCCTCGAGCTCGTCGAGGAGACGGGGGAGCTGGGCGCGCTCGTCGCACCGGTCGGCGGCGGCGGTCTGATCGCCGGGAGCGCCACCGCCGCCAAGGGCCTGTACGCCGGCACCGCGGTGATCGGCGTCGAACCGGAGGCCGGCGACGACACCAAGCGCTCCCTGGAGGCGGGCCGGCGCGTCACCGTCCCGGTCCCGCACACCATCGCCGACGGCCAGGCCCTGCCCACCCCGGGCGAGCTGACCTTCTCCCTCAACCGGCGGCTGCTCGACGCCGTCGTGCTGGTGTCCGACGACGAGATCCGGGAGGCGATGCGGTTCGCGTTCGAGCGCCTGAAGATCGTCCTCGAACCGAGCGGGGCCACGCCCCTGGCCGCCCTCCTCACCGGCCGCGCCGGCCCGCTGCCCCGCCGGGTCGGCGTGATCCTCTCCGGCGGCAACGTGGACGCCGCCCGCTTCGCCGAGCTCTGCGGCACACCCCGCTGACCCGGGGGTTCCCCGGATGGCGGCGCCGAGTTGACAGGCGGACGATGGAGTGGTGGGGACAGGGAAAGGAGGAGCGTCATGTTCGAGGCCAAGACGCTCGACAAGCCGGACGAGCGGCGGGACTTCCCCCGCGGGCATCTCGAGGCCGTGCACATGGAGGGACTCGACTTCGCCGTCGCCACCTTCGAACCGGGCTGGCGCTGGTCGGAGTCGGTGGCGCCCATCGCGGGCACCGAGAGCTGCATGATCCACCACAACTGCTACGTCGTGCAGGGACGCATGTGCGTGCACATGGCGGACGACGACACCGAGAGCGAAGTGGGCCCCGGGGACGTCTTCGTCTGCTCGCCCGGCCACGACGCCTGGGTCGTGGGCGACGAACAGTGCGTGGTGTACGACTTCGCCGGAGTCATGGCCAAGGAGTACGCCAAGGCCGATTAGCGCGACACCCGGCGCCTCGCCCCGGCGGCGACCGGCGGGCAACGCGGGAGGGGGCGACCGCCGTGACGGTCACCCCCTCGCACCACAGGCCGGTCATGCGGCCAGGGCCACCGCCCCCACCGCCGGGGTACGCAGCACCCGCCGGGCCGTTCCCAGGCTCGTCCCCAGCGTCACCGCCGCCGACACCGACGCCATCGCGAGCCAGACGCCGAGGAACTGGTCCGGCAGCACCGCGTCGGTCCGCACGACCGTGAACGGCACGACCCCGGCCAGCGCGGCCACCGTCCCGAAGAACACCCCCGTGACCGTCAGGATCAGACCCTCGACGCCGACCACGCCGAGCACCTGCCGGGGCGTCGCCCCCGCGAGCCGCTGCTGACCGAACTCACGGGCGCGGTACGTCGTCGCCGCGTACAGCGAGTTGACCAGCATCACGCAGACGAACACCGCGATGATGCCGACCACCGTCAGGTTGAGCGTCTCCAGGTTCTTGGCGTCGACCGACTTGACCAGACCGGAGGCCTTCACGGCGTCGCTCTCCACCGCCTGCATGGTGACCGTCGCCGTCGACACCGCCGTGAACAGGATCAGCGACATCAGGACACCGGCGAGGTGAGCGGCCCGCTCGCGCAGGTTGCGCACGGCCAGCCAGCCGCTCGCGCCGCTCAGCGGCAACCGGTCGAGCACGCCCTTGAGCAGCCGCGGCGACAGCAGCGCGAAACCGACCGACAGCAGGATCGCCCCGTAGGCCGGCGGCGCCATCAGCGCCTCGTCCGTCGCGGAGAACAGGAAGGTGGCGCAGGCCCCCGCGGCCCCGGTGGCCAGGGCGGCACGGGCCAGGAAGCGCTTGGCTCCCGCCCGCTCCCGGCTGCCGCGCGTCACCCGCCGCACCGCCAGGAACGCGGCACCCGCCGACGCGATCAGCGTGATGGCGACGCCGCTCATCAGCGCGATGGGCCCGAAGGAGTAGTCGACGGACCGCGCCACCTGGCCGGTGTCCTGGAACATCTCCAGCAGCGCCAGGCCGCCGAGCATCGCCGGACCGATCGCCAGCACCGTGCCCACCAGGGCCACCGCCACCGCCTCGCCCACGACCATGCGCTTGATCTGCGCCGGGGTCGCCCCCGAGCAGCGCAGCAGCTCCAGCTCACGGGTGCGCTGACGCACGTTGACCGTCAGCGTCGAGGCCACCGCGAAGAACACCAGCAGCGTTCCGTAGCCTCCGACCACCCCCGCCGCCGTGCCCAGCGTGTTCGAGCTGACCGGGTCCACCCCGTCCTGCCCGGCCGTGTCGTGCATCGAGTTGAACGTCATGGTGATCGCCGCGCCCAGGAAGGCGGACAGCAGCGTCGCGAGGAACCGTCCGGGACGTCGCCGGATCGACCGCAGAGCCAGTTCGAACATCGCTCACACCCCCACCGTCATGTCGTCGCCCAGGTGCGCGAGCCGCTCCGCGACCGCGTCCGGGGTCGGGGCGTCCATCCGCCCCGCCAGCCGTCCGTCGGCGAGGAAGAGGACCGAGTCGGCGTACGAGGCGGCGACCGGGTCGTGCGTCACCATCACCACGGTCCGCCCGTGCACCCGCACCGCCTCCTGCAACAGCAGCATCACCTGTCGCGCACTGCGGGTGTCCAGCGCACCCGTCGGCTCGTCCGCGAAGATCACCCGGGGCTCGGTGACCAGGGCACGGGCGATCGCCACCCGCTGCCGCTGGCCGCCGGAGAGCTGGTCGGGGCGGTGGCCGAGCCGGTCCCCGAGACCGACCGAGGTCAGGATCTCCCGAGCCCGCTTCCGGTCGACGCGCCGCCCGGCGAGCTTGAGCGGCAGCACCGTGTTCTGCGCGACCGTCAGCGTCTCCAGCAGGTTGTACTGCTGGAACACGAACCCGACCCGGCCGCGCCGGAACCTGGTCAGCTCCGCCTCGTCGCCCCCGGTCAGCTCCGTGCCGTCCACGCACACGATGCCGCTGTCCGGCCGGTCCAGCCCCGCCGCGCACTGCAGCAGCGTGGACTTGCCCGACCCCGACGGCCCCATCACCGCGGTGAACGTGCCGCGGCCCAGACTGAGGGTCACCCCGTCCAGCGCGGTCACGGCGTTCTCGGCGGTGCCGTAGGACCGGGTCACCTTGACGAGGCGGAGCGCCTCGGAGGCGGGGCCCGGTTCGTGGTTGCGTGCGCCGGTGCGAAACATCGTCATCACCCTCCGTGCGGCACCGCCCTGTGCTGTGCCTCGTCCATGACGCTACGGAAGCGGCGGCCCGGCCACACTGGGCGCAGAACCCGTATCGGGGGGTGTACTCAGTGACACCCCGGACCGGGATGCGTCACCATGATCGCCATGACCGACGGAATAACGTGGCTCGCCGAACCCAAGTGCGTCGACTTCAGCGGCCACAGTGTGCTGATGTCCCGCGACGTGACTCCGGGAGAACTGGTGTCCCGCATCGCCGCGAGCGCCTTCGACACCCCGTACGCCCCGTACACGCCGCGCCCCGTCGGCGAGCTGACCGGCCGCCAGGTCAACGAGCTGCTGGACGACCTCTGCGGTGATGTCCGGGACGGGCTCGCCCTGCGCCACGGGCGGGACGGCGACTGGTCGTTCGCGGTCTGCCACGGCGGCTGGATGGGCGAGCTGGTGGGCCGGGCGGCGGTCTCACGCGGGGGAGTGCACCTCTTCCACCTCGAGTACGAGGAGGAGAACGGCAAACCGGTGCCGCCGTATTTCGCGTACTACCACGACGACCGGTTCAGGTGCGGCTTCAATCTGCACCTGGACCACTCCTGGGGCTACGACGGCGTCGACGGGGATCCCGAGTGGGTACGGCGGATCGAGCCGCTGCTGTCCGCCGCCGGACTGCCCGACGAGAACGCCGACCCGGAGCTCGTGCACCGCACCGCACTCGACGTCCTCGGGCAGGTCTTCGGCCTCTCCCTGCCCCGGCAGCGCATCGTGGAGGGCACCCTCGACGCGGTGGTGCTGGAAGAGGCCGACTGACGGACTTGCTCACCCGCCCACCAGCACCACCTCGAGGGTGCGCGGACCGTGCACCCCCTCGACCCGGTCCAGCTCGATGTCGCTGGTCGCCGACGGACCGGAGATCCATGTCAACGGGCGGGCCGGGTCGAGGCGTTCGAGGGCCTGCGGGACGGAGGCGACGACCTGGTCGGGCACCCGGACGACGCAGATGTGGTGGTCGGGGACGAGGGTGATGCGGCGGCGCCCCTGGTCGGGGGAGCCGTCCAGGACGATCGTGCCGGTCTCGGCGACGGCGACGGCGCAGCCCGTGACCACGCTCTCCACCTGGTCGAGCTCGTGCGGGGTGCTCTGAGCACGGTCCTGCACGAGGGCCGCGTCGACCCCTTCGAGCCAGTCGGCCGGCAGCCCCGGCGGCACCACCACGCTCCGTGTGCCGTGTGCCGCCAGGAGCCGCGCGAGGAGACCGGGCAGCTCGCCCTCCGTGCAGCGATGCACGATCGCCCGGTAGTCCGCCAGGTTCTCGGCGAGCAGCTCCACCGTCTCCGCGACGCTCCGCCGCCCGTGCTCACGCAGGTAGTCCCGCGCGATCGGCGCCTCGTCGGCCGGCACGTCCGCGAGGGCGCGCCGCACCCGGCCCAGGATGCGTTCCCTGCTGCTCACTTGACCCCGTCCTTCCCACCGTGCGTGCGCTGCCACCAGTCCCGGAACGGCTCCGCCGGCACCGTGGGAAGGTCCCGGCTGCCGCTCCACGCCCGGCCGGGACCGGGAAGCGTGCGCGGATGGAAGCGCCGGGTGCGCGACGCCAGCCGCTGCCCCGTGCGCAGCGCCCCCGGGTGCGTGAACGCCCACTGTGCCGCCCGCATCGCCGCCCGCTCGGCGGCGTGCCCCTTGGCCGGCTTCAGGACCACCTTGTTGCCCTGCCGGACGGCCGGGCCGCCCTGGACCACCCGCTCCCGCAGGTGCACCAGCACCTCGGGGATGTCGATGGCGACCGGGCACACCTCGTAGCAGGCACCGCACAGCGAGGAGGCGTAGGGCAGGGAGGCGTCGATCTCGCTGCCCGTGCCCCGCAGTTGAGGGCTGAGGATCGCGCCGATCGGGCCCGGGTACACCGAGCCGTAGGCGTGGCCGCCCGCCCGCTCGTACACCGGGCAGACGTTCAGGCAGGCCGAGCAGCGGATGCAGCGCAGGGCCTGGCGGCCGACCTCGTCGGCGAGGGTGTCGGTGCGGCCGTTGTCGAGCAGGACCAGGTGGAAGGTGCGCGGCCCGTCCTCGTCGGTGGTGCCGGTCCACATGGACGTGTACGGGTTCATGCGCTCGGCCGTCGAGGAGCGGGGGAGGGTCTGCAGGAAGACCTCCAGGTCCTGCCAGGTCGGCACGATCTTCTCGATGCCGACGACCGAGATCAGCGTCTCGGGCAGGGTCAGGCACATCCGGCCGTTGCCCTCGGACTCCACGACCACGAGCGTGCCGGTCTCGGCGACCATGAAGTTGGCGCCGGAGATGCCGACCTTGGCCCGCAGGAACTTCTCCCGCAGGTGGAGCCGGGCCGCCTCGGCGAGTTCGGCGGGCGTGTCGGTGAGGTCGGCGGGCGCCGGACGGCCCCACTCGCTCATCTCGGAGCGGAAGATGTCCCGGATCTCGCCCCGGTTGCGGTGGATCGCCGGCACCAGGATGTGCGAGGGCCGGTCCTTGCCCAACTGCACGATCAGCTCGGCGAGATCGGTCTCGTAGGCGTGGATGCCCTCGGCCTCCAGCGCCTCGTTGAGCCCGATCTCCTGGGTGGCCATCGACTTGACCTTGACGACCTCGTGCTTCTCCGTGTCACTGCCGCCGGCCTCCTTGACCAGCCGGGCGACGATCGCGTTGGCCTCGTCGGCGTCGGCGGCCCAGTGCACGGTCCCGCCGGCCGCGGTGACCGCCTCCTCCACCTGGACCAGGTAGCGGTCGAGGTGGCGCAGCGTGTGGTCCTTGATCCGCTTCCCGGCCTCGCGCAGCGCCGCCCAGTCGTCCAGTTCCGCGACCGCACGGGCCCGCTTGTCCCGGATGGTGTGCGTGGCGTGGCGCAGATTGCCGCGCAGGGTCGGGTTGCGCACCGCCGTACGCGCGGCCTCGGGGAAGGCCGGCATCCCCACGAACGTGCCGCTCATACGGTCACCGCCTCCTCCGTGCTCGCCAGGATCTCCGCGATGTGCACCGGCCGCATGCCCGTCCGCAGCCGTGCCATCGTCCCGCCGATGTGCATCAGACAGGAGTTGTCGGCCGCGCACAGCACGTCCGCGCCGGTCGACTCGGCGTTGCGCACCTTGTCCGTGCCCATCGCCGCCGAGACGTCGGAGTTCTTCACGGCGAACGTGCCGCCGAAGCCGCAGCACTCCTCCGCGCCCGGCAACTCGACCAGCTCCAGCCCCTTCACCGCCTCCAGCAGCCGCCGGGGCCGGTCGCCGAGCCCCAGACTCCGCAGCCCGTGACAGGTGGGGTGGTACGTCACCGTGTGCGGGTAGTACGCCCCCACGTCCGTCACCCCCAGCACGTCCACGAGGAACTCGGTCAGCTCGTACGTCTTCGGCACCACCGGCGCCAGCGTGGCCGCGAGGGAGTCCCCGCGGCCCTCGGCGCGGGCCCGCTCGCCCATGCGGGGATACAGCTCCCGCACCATCGCACCGCACGAACCCGACGGCGTCACGATCGCGTCGTAGTCCTTGAACACGTCGGAGAAGTGCCGGGCCAGCGGCTCCGCCTCGTGCCGGTACCCGGTGTTGTAGTGCGCCTGCCCGCAGCACGTCTGGGCCATCGGGAAGTCGGTCTCGACGCCCAGTCGGCTGAGCAGCTTCACCACGGCACGGCCGGTGTCCGGATAGAGCGTGTCGTTGACGCAGGTCAGGAACAGGGCGACACGCATCGCGGCTCCTTGGGGTTGATCATCGGATGAACGCAGGGTAATCGGGGGAACGGGGGTCGGGGGAGACCCCGTTCACCGGTCGGCGAGTCGGGCCTCGGCCGCCCGCCAGCGGTCCGTGCCGCCGCGCGGCTCGTACCGGGTCAACGACTGGGTACGGACCAGCAGTCGGCGCATGTCGGCGAGGTCCCCGACCGTGCCGTGGGCGCGGGCCTGCACGAGGACGTTGCCCAGCGCGGCGGCCTCCGTCGGCCCCGCCACCACCGGCAGCCCGCAGGCGTCGGCGGTCAGTTGGCACAGCAGCGCGTTGCGCGTGCCGCCGCCGACCACGTGCACGACGTCGACCGGGTGCCCGGCGAGTCGCTGGGCGTCCTCGACGGCCCTGCGGTGGGCCAGCGCCAGCGAGTCGAGGATGCAGCGGGTCACCTCGGCGGGCGTCCGCGGCACCGGCTGCCCCGAGGCGCGGCACGCCTCGGCGATCCGCTCCGGCATCCGGCCCGGCGCCAGGAACGCGGGATCACCCGCGTCCACCACCGACCGCAGCGCCGGCACCCGGGCCGCCGCCAGCAGCAGCCCGCCCAGATCCGGGTCGCCCCAGGCCCGTACGCACTCCTGGAGCAGCCAGAGCCCCATGATGTTGCGCAGGTACCGGACCGTGCCGTCCAGCCCCAGTTCGTTGGTGAAGTTGGCGGCGCGGCTCTCCTCCGTCAGCACCGGAGCGCCCAGCTCCAGACCGGCCAGCGACCACGTCCCCGTGCAGATGTACGCGAACCGCTCACCCACGGCCGGGACGGCGGCCACCGCGGACGCCGTGTCGTGCGAACCGACCGCCGTCACCGGCACGGGGCCCTCCAGCCCCGTCTCCTCCAGCACCTGGGGCCGCAGCACCCCTGCCGGGTCACCGGGCCGGCGCAGCGGCGCGAACAGGCCGAGGTCGAGGCCGAGCCGGTCCGCGACGTCGTGCGCCCAGTCGCCGGTGCGGGGGTCGATCAGCTGGGTGGTGGAGGCGTTGGTCAGCTCCGTGCCCTGCTCGCCGGTCAGCCAGTGGGTCAGCAGGTCCGGGATCAGCAACAGCCGCCGCGCCTGCGCGAACTGGGCCGTGCCACGGGCCGCGACCAGCTGGTACAGGGTGTTGAAGGGCGCGTACTGCAACCCCGTCGCCGCGTACAGCTCGTCGGCGGGCAGCGTGGCCCACACCTTCTCCGCGACGCCCTCGGTGCGGGCGTCGCGGTAGTGCACGGGGTTGCCGAGCAGCGCCCCGTCGTCGTCCAGCAGGCCGTAGTCGACGGCCCAGCTGTCGATGCCGACCGAGTCCACCGGGCCGGCCGCCCGCAGCCCGTCCAGGACACCGGCGTACAGCGCCAGGACGTCCCAGCGCAGCCCCTCGGGCGTACGGACGGGCCGGTTGGGGAAGCGGTGGGCCTCGGTCAGCTCCAGGCTGTCGGGGCCCGCGCGGCCGACCATGACGCGTCCGCTGGACGCGCCGAGGTCGACCGCGGCGTACGACTTCACGGCGTCGCTCACGGTCACGGCGCCGCTCATCGCAGGAAGGCGGCGGCGACGCCCGCGTCGACCGGGACGTGCAGGCCGGTGGTGTGAGTCAGGTCGCCGCCGGTCAGCGCGAACACGGCGTTCGCGACGTGCTCCGGGAGGACCTCCCGCTTGAGCAGCGTCCGCTGCGCGTAGAACTCGCCCAGCTTCTCCTCCGGCACCCCGTACACGGCCGCCCGCTTCGCGCCCCAGCCGCCCGCGAAGATGCCCGAACCCCGCACCACACCGTCCGGGTTGACGCCGTTGACGCGGATGCCGTGCTCGCCGAGCTCGGCGGCGAGCAGCCGGACCTGGTGCGCCTGGTCGGCCTTGGTGGCGGAGTAGGCGATGTTGTTGGGGCCGGCGAAGACGGCGTTCTTCGAGGCGATGTAGACGATGTCGCCGCCCAGCTCCTGCGCGGTCATCACCCGGGCCGCCTCGCGCGAGACGAGGAAGGAGCCGCGGGCCATGATGCCGTGCTGGAGGTCCCAGTCCTTGGCGGAGGTCTCCAGCAGCGGCTTGGAGATGGAGATGCCCGCGTTGTTGACCACCAGGTCGACCCCTCCGAAGGCGAGGACCGCGGCCCTGAAGGCCTCGGCGATCTGCTCCTCGGAGGTCACGTCGACGGTCACGGCGACGGCCTTGTCCGCCCCGCCCAGCTCCTCGGCCACCTGCGCCGCGTTCTCCGCGTTCAGGTCGGCCACCACGACGCACGCGCCCTCGGCGACCAGCCGCTCGGCGATGGCCTTCCCGATCCCGCTGCCCGCGCCGGTGACGAGCGCGACACGCGTGGCCAGCGGCTTGGGCTTCGGCATCCGCTGGAGCTTGGCCTCCTCCAGCGCCCAGTACTCGATGCGGAACTTCTCCGACTCCTCGATCGGCGCGTACGTCGACACCGCCTCCGCCCCGCGCATCACGTTGATGGCGTTGACGTAGAACTCGCCGGCCACCCGGGCGGTCTGCTTGTCCTTGCCGAAGCTGAACATGCCCACGCCGGGCACCAGCACGATCGCCGGGTCGGCGCCGCGCATCGCGGGGGAACCGGGCTCGGCGTGCCGCTCGTAGTAGGCGGCGTACTCCTCGCGGTACGCGGCGTGCAGCTCCTTCAGCCGGGCGACCGTCTCGTCCAGCGGCGCGGTCGGCGGCAGGTCCAGGACCAGGGGCCGGACCTTGGTGCGCAGGAAGTGGTCGGGGCAGGAGGTGCCGAGCGCGGCGAGCCGCGGGTGCTCGGCACGGGCGAGGAAGTCCAGCACCACGTCGCTGTCGGTGAAGTGCCCGACCTGCGCCCGGTCCTGGGAGGCGAGGCCACGGACGTACGGCGCCAGCGCGGCCGCCCGCTGCCGCCGCTCGGCCTCCGGCAGCGCCGCGTACCCGTCGATCACCGCGCCGAACGGCTCCGGCCTGCCGCGCTCGGCGAGGAAGGCCTCCGCGGTGCGGATGATGTGCAGCGAGTTGCGCTCGCACTCCTCGGAGGTGTCGCCCCACGCGGTGATGCCGTGCCCGCCGAGCACACACCCGATCGCCTGCGGGTTGGCCTCCTTCACCGCCGCGATGTCCAGCCCCAGCTGGAAACCGGGCCGCCGCCACGGCACCCACACCACGGTGTCGCCGAAGCACTCGGCGGTCAGCTTCTCGCCGTCGGCCGCGCAGGCCAGCGCGATCCCGGAGTCGGGGTGGAGGTGGTCCACGTGCGCGGCCTCGACGAGCCCGTGCATCGCCGTGTCGATCGAGGGCGCGGCGCCGCCCTTGCCGTGCAGGCAGTAGTCGAACGCGGTGACCATCTCGTCCTCGCGCTCGACGCCCGGGTAGACGTCCTTGAGCGCCCGCATCCGGTCCAGCCGCAGCACGGCCAGCCCCGCCTCGGTGAGCGTCCCGAGATCTCCGCCGGACCCCTTGACCCACATCAGCTCCACATCACCCCCGGTGACGGGATCGGTCTCGGTGCCCTTGGCGGAGGCGTTGCCGCCGGCGTAGTTGGTGTTACGGGGATCGGCGCCTAGCCGGTGGGAACGGGCGAGGAGGGCGGAGGCTTCGGGGTGAGATGTCATGTCAGTCCCTTTTTGATCGAGGGGGATGGAGTGCGCCCCTCCAGGGGCGCGGGGCTGTATCGATGTGCGGCTCCGCCGCGTGGGCGCGACCAGCCACAACCGGCCCGCAGCCCGCGAACAACAGAACCCGGCAGACGCCTACGCCCCCCACCCGGCCTGCTCGCCGCCAACCCGCTCGGCAACGACCTTCTCCGCCCACCCGCAGGCGCGATACGCCTTCATGGGCTCGGGGTCCAACCCCGACTCCTCCCGCACCTCACGAAGCAGCGGACGCACGTCCGTGTTGTACGCGTCCATCAACACGGCGTTCGCCTCGAGAACGTCCCCCGCCGCCTGCGCGGCGGCCAGCGCCTCCGCGTCCACGAGCAGCGCCT
This sequence comes from Streptomyces sp. NPDC053750, assembly GCF_044544295.1. Classification (NCBI taxonomy): domain Bacteria; kingdom Bacillati; phylum Actinomycetota; class Actinomycetes; order Kitasatosporales; family Streptomycetaceae; genus Streptomyces; species Streptomyces sp. NPDC053750. The sequence continues at coordinate 337,191 of NZ_JBITXB010000002.1, forward strand.
TCGCCGTAGCCTCCTGCACGTTCATCACCGACCGGATGATGGCCGGAATCTTCGCCTCGATGTTGTGGCACTGGTCGAGCATGAACGCCACGTCGGAGGTGAACCCGCCCCCGCGCACCACCTCGTACATGATCCGGAACAGCTGGAACGGATCAGCCGCCCCCACCATCAGGTCGTCGTCCGCGTAGAACCGCGAGTTGAAGTCGAACCCGCCGAGCTTCCCCTCGCGCAGCAGCGTCGCCACGATGAACTCGATGTTGGTGCCCGGCGCGTGGTGGCCCGTGTCGACCACGACCTGCGCCTTCTCGCCCAGCTTCAGACAGTGGGCGTACGCCGTGCCCCAGTCCGGCACGTCCGTTGTGTAGAAGGCCGGCTCGAAGAACTTGTACTCCAGCAGCATCCGCTGCCCCTCGCCGAGCCGCTCGTACACCTCGGCCAGCCCTTCGGCCAGCCGGTCCTGCCGGGACCGTACGTCGTCCTGCCCCGGGTAGTTCGTCCCGTCGGCGAACCACAGCTTCAGGTCCCGCGACCCGGTGGCGTCCATGATGTCGACGCACTCCAGCAGGTGGTCGACGGCCTTCCTGCGCACCGCCGCGTCGGGGTGGCAGATGCTGCCCAGCTTGTAGTCGTCGTCCTGGAAGGTGTTGGAGTTGATCGCGCCGATGCGCACACCCCGCTCCTCGGCGTGCTTGGCCAGCGCGGCGTAGTCCTCGACCTTGTCCCACGGGATGTGCAGGGCGACGGTGGGGGCCACGCCGGTGAACTCGTGGACCTTGGCCGCGTCGTCCAGTTTCTCGAAGGGGTCGCGCGGCACACCGGCTTGGGCGAACACCTTGAACCGGGTGCCGGAGTTCCCGTACGCCCACGACGGCGTCTCGACGGCCTGGGTCTTGAGCGCGGCCTTCACCGCGGCGAGCTCGGTCACTTCGGCGCTCCTGTGACATCGGGTCGTGACCAGCCTGGAGCACGACCATGTGTGAAACGATTCAGAACGCGAAGTTATGAGCCACCCGAAGGGGTGTCAAGCCTTCTGTTCAACCCGGTTCTCCGTGACTCGGTCGTGACCTTCGGTTATCGAAAGTTTTTCGACCCAGAACCATTGACGTGACATGCTCCACTTGCCTAGCGTCCCGGGCAACCTAGTTGAAACCTTTCACGACGCCCTGAGGGCCGTCCCGCGCGGCGTCGTCGAGGAGCCCCCAATGACCCACCCGTCCGACACGGGTACGGCCCCGGTTCTGGCGCTCAAGGACGTGTCCAAGTCCTTCGGCGCGGTCCGTGCGCTACGGGACGTCTCCCTGGAGCTGTTCCCCGGCGAGGTGCACGCCCTCGCGGGAGAGAACGGTGCCGGAAAGTCGACCCTCATCAAGACGCTCGCCGGAGTGCACCGGCCGGACGCCGGCCAGGTGCTGCTCGACGGCGCGCCGGTCGTCTTCCACGGCCCCGGCGACGCCCGCGACGCCGGCATCGCCGTGATCTACCAGGAGCCGACCCTCTTCCCCGACCTGTCGATCGCCGAGAACATCTTCATGGGCCGCCGGCCGCGGCGGAGCCTCGGTCGCATCGACCACAAGGCGACGCACGCCGCCACCGCCGATCTGATGCGGCGCCTCGGCGTCGAGCTCGACCCCGACCGCCCCGCGCGCGGCCTGTCCATCGCGGACCAGCAGATCGTGGAGATCGCCAAGGCCCTCTCCTTCGACGCCCGCGTACTGATCATGGACGAGCCCACCGCCGCCCTCACCGGCAGCGAGGTGGCCCGGCTCTTCGGCGTCGTGCGCACCCTGCGCGAGCAGGGCGCGGCCGTGCTCTTCATCTCCCACCGGCTGGAGGAGATCTTCCAGATCTGCGCGCGCGTCACCACCCTGCGCGACGGCGCCTGGATCGCCAGCGAGCCGCTGGAAGGCATGAGCGAGGACGACCTGGTGCGGCGCATGGTCGGCCGCGACCTCGACGAGCTCTACCCCAAGCAGGACGTCCAGCCCGGCGAGGTCGCGCTCAGCGTGCGCCGGCTGACCCGCGAGGGCGTCTTCACCGACGTCTCCTTCGAGGTGCGGCGCGGCGAGATCGTCGGCCTCGCCGGACTGGTCGGCGCCGGACGCACCGAGGTGGCCCGCGCCGTGTTCGGCGTGGACCGCTGGGACGCCGGCGAGGTGGAGGTCGACGGGAAGCGCCTGATCAACGGAGCCCCGTCCACCGCGATGGCCGCCGGACTCGCCCTGGTCCCGGAGGACCGGCGCGCCCAGGGCCTGGTGATGGACATGTCCATCGAGCGCAACATCGGCCTCACCGGCCTGCGTACGACCGTGAAGGCCGGCCTGATGGACCGGGGCGCCGAACGCAGCCGCTCCCTCGACTGGGCGGTCAAGCTCCAGGTGAAGTACGCCCGCATCGCCGACACCGTCGCCACCCTCTCCGGCGGCAACCAGCAGAAGGTCGTCCTCGCCAAGTGGCTGGCCACCGGCCCCAAGGTGCTGATCGTCGACGAGCCGACCCGCGGCATCGACGTCGGTACCAAGGCCGAGGTGCACCGGCTGCTGAGCCAACTCGCCGCCGACGGCGTGGCCGTCCTGATGATCTCCTCCGACCTGCCCGAGGTGCTCGGCATGGCCGACCGCGTCCTGGTGATGCACGAGGGACGTCTGACCGCCGAGATACCCCGCACCGACGCCACCGAGGAGACCGTGATGGCCGCAGCCACGGGGAGGGCCGCCGCATGACGGTCACCGCACCCGACCAGGCCCCCGTGGCCGACGTGCCGAAGGCCGGCGCCACCCGGCTGGTGGACCGCATCTTCAAGATGCGCGAACTGGCCATCCTGCTCGTCTTCCTGGTGATGATCGCCATCACCCAGGCCGGCAACAGCGAGTTCCTGTCCGAGCAGGGCATCAAGGACCTGCTGCTCAACGCGACCATCCTGGTCCTGGTCGCCACCGGCCAGTCCCTGGTCGTCATCACCCGCAACGTCGACCTCTCGGTCGGCTCCACCCTCGGCATCAGCGCCTTCGCCGCCGGAACCTACCTCCAGGGCGGCGGCAACCCCGTCGTGGCGGTGCTCCTGGCCGTGCTGATGGGCGTCGGCTTCGGCCTGCTCAACGGTCTGCTGGTCAGCCTCGGCCAGGTGCCCGCGCTGGTCGTCACCCTCGGCACCCTGTACATCATCCGCGGCATCGACTCCATCTGGGTCGGCTCCCGCCAGATCACCGCGGCCGACCTGCCCGGCGGCTTCGTCGACTTCGGCTCCGGCGGCATCTCCGCGGTGCCGTATCTGGCCCTGATCGCCCTCGCGGTGCTGGTCGCCACGGCGTACTACCTCAAGCACTTCGGCAGCGGACGCGAGCTGTACGCGCTCGGCTCCAACCCCGAGGCCGCCCGGCTGGCCGGTATCCCCGTCCGCAAGCGGATCCTCGTCGCCTACACCTTCTGCGGCGCCCTCGCCGGCCTCGCGGGCGCCCTGTACCTGGCCCGGTTCGGCAACGTCGACTCCGGCACCGGCAACGGCTACGAACTGACCGTCGTCAGCGCCGTGGTGGTCGGCGGCGTCGTCTTCACCGGCGGCTCCGGCAGCGTCTACGGCGCGGCACTCGGCGCGCTGCTGCTGACCTCGATCAACAGCGTGCTGCCCGCCCTCGGCGTCAGCTCCGTGTGGGTGCTGGCCATCAACGGCATCCTGCTCATCCTCGCCATCGCCGTCGACCGGATCGTCGCGCTGCGCGTGGCCAACGCACTGAAGAAGAGGAACGCCCGCCATGGCTGACAGTTCCCTCCTGCGCGCCGTCCGCTGGGACACCGTCGTGGGCGCGCTCCTCGTCGTCGTCCTGCTGCTCTCCTTCGGCTTCGTCGACGGGTTCGGCAACGCCCTCAACCTGTCCTTCCTGATCGGCAACACCCTGCCGATCGCGCTCATCGCCCTGCCGATGACCCTGCTGGTCGTCTCCGGCGAGATCGACCTGTCGGTCGCCTCCACCGCCGGCCTGTCCGGCGCGGTGATGGGCGCGCTGTGGAACCAGGGGATGACCATCGAGGTGATCATCCCGATCTGCCTGCTGCTCGGCGTCGTGTGCGGCCTGATCAACGGCCTCCTGGTCACCCGGCTCGGACTGCCCTCGCTCGCCGTCACCATCGGCACCATGGCCGCCTACCGGGGCATCGCGCAGATCGTGCTCGGCTCCGACGCGGTGACCGACTTCCCCTCGCAGTACCTGGACTTCGCGGCCGGACGCATCGGCGACACCTTCGTCCCGTACGCCTTCCTGCCGTTCCTCGTGCTGCTGGCCATCGCCGTGGTCGCCCTGCACGCCATGCCGTTCGGCCGGTCGCTGTTCGCCATCGGGGCCAGCGAGGAGGCCGCGCGCTTCGCCGGCATCCGGGTCAAGCGGCAGAAGTTGATCCTGTTCACGCTGACCGGCCTGATGTCCTCCCTCACCGGCATCTTCTGGGCCCTGCACTACGCCAGCGCCCGCTACGACAACGCCACCGGCCTCGAACTCTCCGTCGTCGCCGCCGTGCTCCTCGGCGGCATCGACTTCGACGGCGGCAAAGGCACGCTGGGCGGCGCCGTCGCCGGAGTGTTCCTGCTCGGGGCCCTGCAGAACGTGATGAGCCTCCAGGACGTCTCCGCCCAGTCGCAGATCGTCGTCACCGGCGTCCTGCTCGTCCTCTCCGTGCTGGGCCCCCGGGTCGCACGGCAGATCTCCGTCGCGAGGGCCGGACGCAGGGCGGCATCGGCGCCCCTGTCCAAGGCGCCCGCGCCCACCCCGTAACCCTGTCACCGGCTCCGTCCCTCCTCATAAGGAACCCACCATGCGCAAGTCGTCCATCCGCCGCACCTGCGCGGCCCTGGCCGCCGTCACCTCCCTCGCCCTGGCCGCCACCGCCTGCGGCGGCACCACGAAGGAGGACGTCAAGAACGAGGGCGGCGCGGCCGCCGCGGCGGGCAAGGCCGACCCGAACGCCGAGACGAAGAAGGGGCTGACCGTCGGCTTCCTGCCCAAGCAGGTCAACAACCCCTACTTCACGGTCGCCGACAAGGGCGGCGAGAAGGCCCTCAAGGAGCTGGGCTCCAGCTACAAGGAGGTCGGCACCTCCAGCGGCACCGACACCGCCGGCCAGGTCTCCTACGTCAACACGCTCACCCAGCAGCAGGTCGACGCCATCGCCGTCTCCGCGCAGGACCCGGGCGCGCTGTGCACCGCGCTCAAGCAGGCCATGAAGAACGACATCAAGGTCGTCACCTACGACTCGGACACCAACCCCGAGTGCCGCAACGCCTTCATCTCCCAGGCGTCCGCCGACGACCTCGGCCGCACCCAGGTGCAGCTGCTCGCCGAGCAGATCGGCAACAAGGGCGAGATCGCGATCCTCTCCGCCGCGCAGACCGCGACGAACCAGAACGCCTGGATCGAGATCATGAAGGACGAGCTCAAGGACCCGAAGTACAAGGACATCAAGCTCGTCAAGGTCGCCTACGGCGACGACGACGCCCAGAAGTCCTTCCAGCAGACCCAGGGCCTGCTCCAGGAGCACCCGAACCTGAAGGGGATCATCTCCCCGACCACCGTCGGCATCAAGGCCGCCGCCCAGTACCTGTCCGGCTCCAAGTACAAGGGCAAGGTCAAGCTGACCGGCCTCGGCACCCCCAACGACATGCGCAAGTACGTCAAGAACGGCACCGTCGAGGCGTTCGAGCTCTGGGACCCGGCCAAGCTCGGCGAGCTGGCCGCGCGCACCGCCGTCGCCCTGTCCTCCGGGCAGATCACCGGCAAGGAGGGCGAGACCTTCAAGGCCGGCGCGATGGGCGAGTACACCATCGGCAAGGACGGCGTGATCAACCTCGGCAAGCCGACCGTGTTCAAGGCGGACAACATCGACCAGTTCAACTTCTAGTCTCGACGTCTCGACGTCTCGACGTCTCGACGTCTCGACGTCTCGACGTCTCGACGTCTCGTCACTTCTGGTCACGACTTCTCGTACGGGAGCGGTACTTCATGCAGCGCGTCTGTTTCCTGCTCAAGGTTCGCCAGGACCGCATCGCGGAGTACCGCGAACGTCACGCCGCCGTGTGGCCGGAGATGTGCGAGGCACTCTCCGCCACCGGCTGGCACAACTACTCGCTCTTCCTGCGCGACGACGGCCTGCTCGTCGGCTACCTGGAGACCGAGGACTTCGCCGCCGCCCAGGCCGGGATGGAGGCCACCGAGGTGAACGCCCGGTGGCAGGCGGAGATGGGTCCTCTCTTCGAATCCCTCGACGGGGCCCGCCCCGACGAGGCGATGAAGCCGCTCACCGAGGTGTTCCACCTCGCCTGAAGGGGGTCTTCCCGGGGCGGCGCGGGTACTGTGTGAGGGCCCCACGGCCGCCCCCCATACCCAGCTCGACCTCGGAGGTCCCTGCCCGATGGCCCATTCCGTGGGTATCAAGGACGTCGCCCGCGCCGCCGGAGTATCCGTGGGCACGGTCTCCAACGTCATCAACCGGCCCGACACCGTCGCGACCGAGACCCGCGCCCGGGTGCTGTCCGCGATCGACCGGCTCGGTTACGTCCGCAGCGAGTCCGCGCGCCAACTGCGCGCGGGCCGCAGCCGGATCATGGGGCTGCTCGTCCTCGACATGGGCAACCCCTTCTTCGTCGACGTCGCGCGCGGCGCCGAGCGGGCCGCGCGCGACGCCGGGCTCGGCGTCATGGTCTGCAACAGCGCCCAGAACCCGGGGGAGGAGGCCGAGTACCTCTCGCTCTTCGCCGAGCAGCGGGTCCGGGGCGTCCTGCTCACCCCCGCCGACGCCACCGGCCGCAACATCGAGGGCTTCCGGCGCCACAACATCCCCTTCGTGCTGGTCGACCGGGTCGCCGAGGGCACCACCGAGTGCTCGGTCTCCGTCGACGACGTCGCGGGCGGTGCGCTGGCGGTGCGCCATCTCGTGGACGCCGGGCACCGCTCCATCGCCTACGTCAGCGGGCCGCCCGGCCTCCACCAGGTGCGCGACCGCCGCACCGGCGCCCTGCAGGCGCTCGCCGAGGCCGGGATCGGTCCCGAGGCCCTGCGTGAACTGCCCACCGAACGCCTCGACGTCGCCGCGGGCCGGGACGCCGGCGCCCGCCTGCTCGGCCTCGCCGACCGGCCCACCGCCGTCTTCTGCGCCAACGACCTGCTCGCCCTCGGCGTCCTCCAGGCCCTGTACGCGGCCGGGGTCCGCGTCCCCGACGACCTCGCGATCGTGGGCTACGACGACATCGAGTTCGCCGCCGCCGCGGCCGTCCCGCTCACCTCGGTGCGCCAGCCCGCCGTCACGATGGGCGCGATGGCCGCCGAGCTGCTGCTGGAGGAGACGGAGTCGCAGGGCGCGGACCGGGCCCACGCACACCGGCGGGTCGTGCTCCAGCCCGAACTGGTGGTGCGACGCTCCAGCCTCGCCGCCCGCTGACCCGTCGTTCAGCACGATTTCGTGATCCCGGGGGTCGGTGACCGCAGAACCATGTGCTGAACTGGGACACGGCCGAAAGATCCATCCGTCCCGGGAGCCCCGTTGAGTCACAGCTACCGCCAGCCCGGCGTCGTCCTCACCGACCGCCGCTTCACCGTGCCCCTCGACCACGCGAACCCCTCCGGCGAGACGATCGAGCTGTACGCCCGCGAGGCCGTCGCGAGCGAGAAGGCGCACCAGGACCTGCCGTGGCTGGTCTACCTCCAGGGCGGCCCCGGCTTCGGGGCGAACCGTTTCATCGGTCGTCCCGCCTGGCTCGGCCGCGCCCTGAAGGACTACCGCGTGCTGCTCCTGGACCAGCGCGGCACCGGCGCCTCCACCCCCGCCAACCGGCAGACGCTCCCGCTGCGCGGCGGCCCGGCCGAACAGGCCGACTACCTCACCCACTTCCGCGCCGACTCCATCGTCCGCGACTGCGAGGCGATCCGCCCCCGGGTCACCGGCGGCGCCCCCTGGACGGTCCTCGGCCAGAGCTTCGGCGGCTTCTGCACCGTCGCCTACCTCTCGCTGGCCCCCGAGGGCCTGGAGACCGCCCTGATCACCGGCGGCCTGCCCTCCCTCGACGCCCACGCCGACGACGTCTACCGGGCCGCCTACCCCCGCATCGAGCGCAAGGTCGCCGCGCACTACGCCCGCTACCCGCAGGACGTCGAACGCGCCCGCCGCATCGCCGACCACCTGCTCACCCACGACGTGGTCCTGCCGAACGGCTACCGCCTCACCGTCGAGGCGTTCCAGTCCCTCGGCATCGTGCTCGGCGGCAGCGAGGGCAGCCACCGCCTGCACTTCCTCCTGGAGGACGCCTTCGTCCGCACCCCCGCAGGACACGAACTGTCCGACGCGTTCCGGGAAGAGGCGCAGAACCTCCTGTCGTACGCCGGCCACCCGCTCTACGCCCTCGTCCACGAGGCCATCTACGGCCAGGACGCGCGCCCCACCGACTGGTCGGCCGAGCGGGTCCGCGCCGAGTTCCCGCAGTTCGACGCGGCCAAGGCCCTCGCGGGCGACGAACGACTGCTGTTCACCGGCGAGTCCGTCCACCCCTGGATGTTCGACTGCGACCCGGCACTGCGCCCGCTGCGCGAGACCGCCGAACTGCTCGCCTCCCGCACCGACTGGACCCCGCTCTACGACCCGGCCCGCCTCGCCGCCAACGAGGTGCCGGTCGCCGCGGCCGTCTACCACGACGACATGTACGTCGACACCGCCCACGCCCTCGCCACCGCCCGCGCGATCCGCGGGCTGCGCACCTGGGTCACCGACGAGTTCGAGCACGACGGCGTACGGGCAGGCGGCCCCCGCGTCCTGGACCGGCTGCTCGCCCTCGCCCGCGACGAGGCCTGAACGGCGAGGCGCCGATTCCGCGCGGGGAGCCGGGTGACACGGGTTAATGTGCGGGCATGACGGAGCCGACGATCACACAACTGGAGCCCATGCCCGGCGACTGGCGGCGCGCCCTCGCCGTCGTCGCCCACCCCGACGACCTGGAGTACGGCTGCTCGGCGGCGATCGCGGCCTGGACCGACGAGGGCCGCGAGGTCGCCTATGTGCTCGCGACGCGGGGCGAGGCGGGCATCGACACGCTGCCGCCCGCCGAGTGCGGCCCGCTGCGGGAGCGCGAGCAGCGGGCCAGCGCCGCCGTCGTCGGGGTGAGTGAGGTGGAGTTCCTGGACCACCGGGACGGTGTCGTCGAGTACGGCACCGCGCTGCGCCGCGACATCGCCGCCGCGATCCGCCGGCACCGGCCCGAGCTGGTCATCACCCTCAACCACCGGGACACCTGGGGCGGCGTCGCCTGGAACACCCCGGACCACGTCGCCGTCGGCCGCGCCACGCTCGACGCGGCGGGCGACGCCGGCAACCGGTGGATCTTCCCGGAGCTGACCGAGCAGGGCCTCGAGCCCTGGAACGGCGTGCGCTGGGTCGCGGTCGCCGGTTCCTCCTCGCCCACCCACGCCGTGGACGCCACGCCGGGGCTGGAGCGTGCGGTGCGCTCCCTGCTCGAACACCGGGCGTACATCGAGGCGCTGACCGACGAGGACCCGGAGACGTATGTGCGCGGGTTCCTCACCGGGTTCGCCGAGGAGTCGGGCAGGCGGTTCGGCGGGAAGCCGGCGGTGACCTTCGAGGTCTTCGGCAGGTAACGGATTTTTTTGGGTCCGGTGGCGGTCCGTATGCTTCACGTCATGCGAGAACACACGTCCGACCAGGCAGAACTGCGCGGCGACTGCGAGCGGTGCTTCGGCCTGTGCTGCGTCGCGCTGCCGTTCGCCCGCTCGGCGGACTTCGCGATCGACAAGGACGCCGGGAAGCCCTGCCCGAACCTGCGGGGCGACCACCGCTGCGGAATTCACGCGAAGCTGCGGCCGAGCGGCTTCACCGGCTGCACGGTCTACGACTGCTTCGGAGCCGGACAGAAGGTCTCGCAGCTCACCTTCGGCGGCCAGGACTGGCGCATCGGCCCGCCGGAGCGGACCCGCCGCATGTTCGACGTGTTCCCGGTGGTCCGCCAGCTGCACGAGCTGCTCTGGTACCTGACCCAGGCCCTGACGCTGCCCGCGGCCCGCCCGGTCCACGGAGACCTGCGCCGCATCCTGACCGACACCGAGCGCCTCACCCGGGGGACCCCCGAGGAACTGGCCGCGCTGGACGTGGCCGCGCACCGGCAGCGGGTCAACGTGCTGCTGCTGAGGACCAGCGAGCTGGTGCGGGCCGGCACCCGCGGCAGGAAGAAGAACCGCCGCAACGCCGACCTCATGGGCGCCCGGCTGCGGGGCGCCGACCTCAGCGGCGCCGATCTGCGCGGGGCCTACCTCATCGCCGCCGACCTCACCGGCGCCAACCTGCGCGGCGCCGACCTGATCGGCGCGGACCTGCGCGACGCCGACCTGACGGACGCCGACCTGACCGGCGCCTTCTTCCTGACCCAGCCCCAGCTCACCGCGGCCCGGGGCAGCGCCGGCACCGTGCTGCCGGCGTCACTCACCCGTCCGGTGCACTGGACAGCGGGGCTCTGAGGCGGAGTCCTCGGGGAGGGGCGCGCGGTCCGGCGTCGCCGGGGCCCGGTGCTCCAGCCGCAGCCGCAGACCCTCCGGCATCAGCGTGAGCCGTTCGGTCACCCGCAGCCGGTAGTCCGGCTCGGCCCGCAGCTCGTAGCGGCGCAGCAGCAGTCCGAGGACCAGCGTGGCCTCGTGCAGCGCGAACTGCCGCCCGATGCACGCCCGCGCACCCGTCCCGAACGGCTTGAAGGTGTGCGGGGCCCGCGACCGTACGGCCTTGGCGTCGAAGCGGTCCGGGTCGAACCGCTCGGCGTCGGGCCCCCACACCTCCGGGTCGCGGTGCAGCATCCCGATGAGGACCAGCGCCCAGGCCCCGCGCCGCATCGGATGCGTGCCGCCGAGCACCGTGTCCTCGCGGGCCTCCCGCGCGAAGGCGGGCGCGGTCGGCCACAGCCGCAGCGACTCGTCCAGCACGCGGCGCACGTACCGCAGTTTGGCCACCTGCTCGTAGCCGGGCGCCTCGGTGTCGCCCCAGACGCGGTCCACCTCGGCACGGGCCCGGGCCGCGACGTCGGGGTGCTGAGCCAGGTAGTGCAGGGCGAAGGAGAGCGCGCCCGAGGTGGTCTCGTGCCCGGCCACCAGGAAGGTGATGACCTGCCGGCGGACGTTCTCCGGCGACAGCCGCTCACCGGTCTCGGGATGGGCCGTGTCCAGCATCCGGTCGAGCAGATCGCCCGTGCCGCCCGGACCGCCCGCGTCGCGGCGGTCGCGGACCAGGTCGTCGACCGTGCGGTTGAGGTAGGCGATGTCGGCGGCGTTGCGGCGGCCCGCGTCGCGCAGCAGCCACCGGGCCAGCGGGGCCGGCACGGTGTTGAGGCGCTGCGCGTGGCTGAGGGTGCCCACCATCGCGGTGACGAACGGATGCGGGCGGGAGCGCTCGAAGGAACCGAAGTCATGCCCGAACCCGGTGCGCGCGATGGTCTCCAGCGTCAGCTTGGTCATGTCGCCGGGCACGTCCACCGTACGTCCCGCCGCCCGGGCCCGGTCCCACGCATCCGTGAGCCGCGCCGCCACGTCCAGCATCATCACGTGGTAGCCCGCCATGGCCTCGCGGCTGAATCCGGGCGCCAGCACGTCGTGCGCCAGCTGCCAGTTCGGCTCGTGGTTGTACGCCGTGAACAGCCCGTCCCCGGCGACCGGCCGCAGGTTGGCCACGCCGAGGCCCACGTGCTTGGCGAACCGCGTCTCGTCCGCCAGGTCGGCGGCGAGTGCCGCGCCCCAGACGAACACGAACTCCTTGCCGAAGGCCCGCCGCCGGAAGATCGGCCCCAGCTTGCGGGCGTACCGCAGCGAGTCCTGCATCGGGGTGCGCCGGCCGGCCCCGATCACGTCACCGAGCAGGGGGAGGCGGTAGGGCGGGCGCGGGATGCGGTCCAGTTCGGGCCAGCCGAGCTCGGCGCTGCGGAACCCCTTGGGCAGTGCGTCCCGGACCGGTCCGTTCTTCGTCTCCGCCATGACGCGATCTCCCTTGACGCAGCGGCGTGTTGCCCGTGCAGAGGCAAGCGTGTTGTACATGGATTCAATAACGTGGCTCAGTCTCGTCCCGTTGTTGAACCCGCGTCAAGTAAGGTGCGGGCATGGCCGCGAACCAGGGCGGGCGCACGCGCCGTCGGCTCAGCACCGAGGAGCGTCGGGAGCAACTGCTCTCGGTGGGCGCGCGGCTGTTCTCGGAGAGTCCCTACGACGACGTGTGGATCGAGCGGGTCGCCGAGATCGCCGGGGTCTCCCGTGGGCTGCTGTACCACTACTTCCCGGGCAAACGGGACTTCTTCGCTGCGGTCGTCGAGCGCGAGAGCGACCGCATGCTGCGGATGACGGCGGCCGTGCCCGGCGTGCCGGTCCGCGAGCAGCTCACCGCCGGCCTGGACGCGTATTTGGAGTACGTACAGGCCCACGCGCACGGCTACCGGGCCTTCCATCGCGCCGACGCTACCGGCGACCAGGCCGTGCGGCGGGTCTACCGGCAGGCGCTCGCCGCGCAGGAACGGCAGATCCTCGCCGCCCTGGCCGCCGACCCGGAGTTCGGTCCGGCCTTCGAGGAGCGGACCGACGTGCGGCTGGCGGTGCGTGGCTGGCTGGCCTTCACCACCGCGGTGTGCCTGGAGTGGCTGCGGGATCCGGAGCCGACCCGGGAGCAGGTGCGCGACCTGTGTGCGCGGGCCCTGTTGGGTGCGATCGCGTCACCCTGAAGGGTCTGTTGTGAGGGTCCTGGTTGGCGCACACCCCGATCTCCGATAGGTTAGGCAAGCCTTACCTAAGGAACTGCACCCCATGAAGTGATGACGGAGGTTGGGGATGGGTGACCACCACACCTGGACGGCCGCGCCCGCCGCGGCGGAGCAGGCCCGCTCCGTGCTCGCCGCCGCCTGGTCCTGCGCGGTGACCGCGGAGGGCGGCCGCGAGGAGTTCGTCGGCGCGCACACCGTGGCCGACGACGGCCGGGTACTCCTGCACGTGCCCGAGGACAGCGCCCTGGTCGCGGCGGCCCTCTGTGCGCCCCGCGGGGAGCCGTCCGCCGTGCTCGAGTTCGCCGACGTCGCGCCCGTCCCGGTGCGGGGGCGGATCAGGGCCCGGCTCTGGCTCGCGGGCTGGTTCGCCCTGGAGGACGGCCACTTGGCCTTCCGGCCCACACGGGTGGTGCTCCGTCGGCCCTCCGGCGCCGTGGTGGTGGACGTCGACGAGTTCACCGCCGCCGCACCCGACCCGTTGGCCACGGCGGAGGCGCGGTTGCTGACCCATCTCTCCGACTGCCACGGCGACGCGGTGGAGCGGCTCACCCGGCTCGTCGACGCCGACAGCCTGCACGGCGCGGTCCGGGTGCGGCCGCTCGCCGTCGACCGGCACGGACTGACGCTGCGCATCGAACGCGCCCGCGCCCACGGCGACGTACGACTGCCGTTCCACGCACCCGCCGACGACGTCGCACAGCTCACCGAGCGCATGCACGTGCTGCTGGCGCAGGCGAGCGCGGCGTCGTGCCCCCGGGCCCTGCAGCGGCAGCGCACGGAGGGCGACGGGTGAGGCGAACGGCGCCCCCACCGCCCGCGGTTCGCCGGTGCCTCGGCCGCGTCTACCAGTCCCCGTCCTCCACCGGTGCGCCCGGCGCGTCCCCCAGCGGCTTCACCTGCTGAGGTGCGGGCGCCTGCCACGGCTCGTGATCGTCGCCGATCCAGTCCCCGACCGGCTTGACGTCCTGGAGCGGCCCGGTGGGCGCGAGGTCGTGGGCGTCCTGGTCGTAGTAGTCGTACCAGGGCAGACCGGCCCGCGTGTACGCGGCGCGGTCCACCGGGGACGGCGGCGGCTCCTCGCCCGTGATGCGCCGCCACTCGGGAGGCGTCACCAGGTGCACGAAGACCCGGCCCTCGGGCCGCTCGGCCCAGTCCGACGGCGGCCGTTCGTCGCGGTAGACCTCCTGCCGCATGGAACCTCCGACGCCGAGCCCCATCGCCGGAGCCGACCGGGGCCGGGCCGCACCGGGGGGCGCCGGAGCGGCACCCGGCGCGGGCGGCGCGGACATCGGCATCGCGGCACCGAAGGCGCCGCCCGACCGGGCCGCCGCGCGGCGCGCGAACTCCGCCCGCCGCCGCTCCTCCTCCCGCCAGCGGGCCAGCTCCCGGTCGCCCAGCCGGAAGGACTGCAACTGCACCCCGCCCCAGACCTCCTCGCCGGTGACCTGGCCTTCGACGGTCGCCCCCAGCCCCAGCGGCACCGCCACGAACTGGCGTACCGTCCCGGTCCCGGAGTTGATGCCGTCCAGCCAGGGCTGGCGGGGGAGGACCACGTAGTTCTGCGGGTCGCGGGAGAGCCGGTCGCTCCACGGCCTGCCCGAGACCGCGCACACCTTGCCCACCCCGACCTGGAGCGCCGCCGGCTCCGTCGTGCCCGCGAAACTCAGCCACATGGCCTCACGCAGGTACACCGGCAGCATCACGCCGCCACGCGCCCGCCACGCCTCGGGCACGCTGTCGGCGTGGTCGGCGACCCGGCGGACCGGGAACTCGCCGAGCCCCGGCGGCAGCGGATGGGTGCCCGTCTCGGGCAGCCGCAGGGTGCGGATGAAGCGCACCGCCGCACCGCCCGGCATTCGCAGTGTGTTCCCGTCGATCCGCACGCCGGTGTCGGTCATCCGTACGCCCCCTCAGGTCGTCGCTCACCCTTCCTCAAGGGGAACGACGCGCGGCGGCGGTCCGGTTCCGCTCCCGGCGCCGCGACCGCACCCGGTCCCGCAGACCGGTCAGCCGCGGCATGCGTTCGCGCTGCTCGCGCGTGTGATGGTCCAGCTCCTCCAGGAGCCGGCGCGAACGGTGCTCGGTGTCCATCTCGTCGATGATGCGGTTGACCTCGGTCAGCACCGCACCCTGCAGCTGCCAGTGCAGGGGGTGGCGCCGGACCTCCTCCAGCAGCAGCTGCGCCAGCTTGTCCCGGGTGACCGCGGCCTGCCGCAGCTGGGCGGAGAGGCGTTCCTCGGCGGACTCGGCGTCGTCGCTGGCGCTGGTGGTGACCAGCACCGCGAAGCTGACCACGGCGTCGGCGATCTCGGACAGGAGCTGCTCGATGGCGGCGCCCGTCGCGGGCGGGAACAGGGGCTCCGGTTCGCGTTCCTTCGCGAGGTCGGTGAAGGTGCGGGCGAGGACCCGCAGCACCACCGTGCAGATCTCCAGGGTGTCCAGACCGGTGCGCAGCACCACCCGGTGCAGCAGCCCCTCGCGGACGCGGGGATTGAGCCGCAGGCTGTCCTCCGCCTGCCGGAGGTCCTCGTCCACCTCGGCGATGTCGTGGTCGAGGCGGCGGGCCTCGTGCAGCCGCGCCGCCGCCTCGTGGAACGGCGTGTTCCGGGCGGCCTCCTCACCCATGCGCAGCATCAGCTGCCGCACCCGTCGGGCCAGCCCCTCGATCGACTCGCCCGCCTGCTCCACCCACACCGGCGGGGCGAAGATCAGGTTGAAGACCAGTCCGACGATCGCCCCGATCAGGGTCTCCACCACCCGGGCCCACGCCAGGGTCCCGTGCGAGGTCACCCCGAGCACCAGCATCGCGCTGATCGCCACCTCGGCCACGAACTCGTGCGCCCGCACCAGGTGTCCCACGCCCAGCGCGGCCACGATCACCAGGGCCAGACTCCACCAGCTGAGTCCCACCACCGCACTGAAGACGATGGCGACCAGGACACCGGCCACCACCGCGTTCACCCGGCGGAAGCTCATCTTGAGCGTGGCGTACAGGGTGACCTGGACGACCAGCAGCGCGGTCAGGGGTGCGGTGAGCGGCGCCGCCGACTTGTCGGGGCTCAGCCGCACCGCGATGACATAGGCGATCGAGGCCGCGGCGGCCGACCGCAGCGCCTGGACGACCAGGGGGTCCCTGAGCCACTTCACCCGCCGCAGCGCGGACGCCACCGTCTCACGTACATCCCGCATCCTCGGGCTGTTCCCTTCGCCGGGCGCCTCGAACGTATCCGGACAGGACCGTAACCGGACAAAGGGGGACGGGGCGGTTCTCACGCGCCGTACGGCGCCGCACATCCGTGATCGTCAGGCGGCCACCTTGGTGAGGAAGGCGGACAGGTTGCCCAGGGTCCGGGCGATCTGCTCCTCCAGGGTGAGACTCTCCTCGAAGCGGGCGACGCTCTCCGAGGCCTTCCTGCCTCGCAGGTACAGGGAACAGGCGAGGTCGGTGCACATGTACAGGCCGACCGAGTTGCCCTCGCGGCCGGCCGGACCCGCCTTGCGCGCGGTCATCAGCGACACGCCGCCCCGCGGATGGGTCGTCAGGCACAGCGCGCACATGCTGCGCTGGAAGAAGCCCCGCTGGGCCGGCTGGAAACGCAGGGCCACACCGGTGAGGCGCCCGCCCTGGTCGGTGACGAGATAGCTGCGGTCGGGGGCGCCCGGATCCCGCCAGCCCAGGAAGTCGAGATCGTCCCAGGGGCGCTCGCCGAGGTCGCGGGGCACGGCCAGCCGCTTGGCCTCGCCCTTCGAGCAGTTGATGAACGAGGTGCGGATGTCCTGCTCGGTGAGGGCTCTCACGGGTGTCTCCCATGGGGGTGTGAAACGAATGAGTGTGAAGAATCCTAGGGCTCCTAGGTTTCCGCCTAGCGTAGATAGGCGCGGCGGGCGGACGCCAGTGGATTTCGCCGCGGGACCGGGCGTGGACCCGCCGCGGGGTTTCGCCGCTCACTCAGGAGGTACCCGATGTCGTTCACACGCCCAGAGGACCGCCGCCGTGGAAAGGGAGCGCGCCGTGACCGATCACCGCCTCGAAGGACCGGGCGAGAACGGAGCCCCCGTTCCGCGGGACCTTCCGGACCAGCAGGCCGGCACCGGCGACGACCCGTGGGAGACCGACGCGGACGCCGACGCCGACGCCGACGCCGGCGCCGAGACCGACACCGACGACGTCCCCGACACGGACGAGGCGGGGACGGGCCGGCAGGGCGCGCCGCACTCCGGCGCCGTACACCCCGAGCACCCGGTGCCCGACGAGTCCTCCGGCTGACGGGCGGACGACTCGTCGGGTCCGTCTCGTCGGGTACGGGCGCTCAGCCGACCTTGCGCCCCCGCAGGGGCTCCGTGTCCGCGCCCGCGCCCTGCTGCAGGCCCAGCAGGAACTCCTCCAGCACCTCCGTGGCCGTGTGCACCGGATGCCAGCCCAGCTCGGCCCGGGCCCGCGTGCAGTCCATCAGCGGCAGCCGCAGCACCGCGTCGAACAGGTGCGGGGAGGCGGGCAGCAGCCGCAGCCCCCACGCTGCGGCGATGGCCGAGCGGGCCGCCGTACGGGGCAGCCGCACCGGACGCGCGCCGAACATCTCGCCCAGCAGCCCCGCGTCGACCGGCGGCTCCGCCGCGAGGTTGAAGGGGCCCCGGGCGTCCTCGGAGCGCACCGCCAGCCGGTAGGCGTTCGCCGCGTCGTCGGTGTGCAACGCCTGTACCCGCAGCCCGGGAATGTCCGGCAGGAAGGGCAGGAGGTCCGGACGCGCGGCCGGACCCGGCAGGAAACGGCCGCCGAAGATGCGGCGCTGCTCGCTGGCCGACTCCCGCTTGAAGAGGAAGGCCGGCCGCATCCGGACCACCCGGATCCCCGGATGGTCCCGCTCGAAGGTGTCCAGGGCGCGTTCCAGATAGGCCTTCTCCCGGCAGTACGCGGCGTCCGGCCAGCCGTGCGTCGGCCACGACTCGTCCACCGCGTGGTCCTTCGGCCCCGGCGAGTACGCGCCGACCGACGAGGCGTGCACCAGCGCCGGCACCCCCGCCGCAGCCACCGCCTCGAACACCCGGATGGAGCCGAGCACGTTGGTGCGCCAGGTCCTCGCCGGGTCGTGCGTCGGCTGGAAGGCCCAGGCCAGATGCACCACGGCGTCCGCGCCGGCGAAGTGTCCGGTCAGGTCGGCCTGATCCGAGGCGAGGTCGACGGCGGCCCACTCCGTCTTCGCCGGGGACCACTCGGGAATCCGCCGGGCCAGTCCCAGGACGGACCCCACCTCCGGGTCCTCGGAGAGAAGCCGCACCACACTGGTGCCCACATTGCCCGTGGCGCCCGTGACCACGACCCTGCTGCCCGTTCCGCTGCTCACCCTGTGCTCCTCTCGGCCGCTGTCACCCGTACGGAGGTCACCGGGTACCCCGCCCCGCCGAGGAGGCACACGGGGAGACGGACAGGCGGGGGCCAGACCGGGAGGCGGACAAGAGGCGGACAAGGAGAAGCCCCGACCGCGACGGGGGAATCACGATCGGGGCGGTACGAGGTGGATACGGACGGCGGTCGCCTCTCGGCGAAGGGCTCCACAGGGCTTCAGCCGAACGATCGTCCCTGTGGGCGATAGGTGAGGCCCGGGGACACTGTCCCGTCCGTACCCACGCCCTCTTCAACGGGGACGGCCCGCCCGGTGTTCCCCCGTCTGTCGTGATGTGGGGTGATCCGCGTCACCGCGTCCGGGGCTCCGGAACGATCTCGGCCCACAGGTTCTCGGCCTGCAGCAGCAGCGTGCCGAGGACCGCGGTCCGCGCGGCCCCCTGCCCGGCGTGCTCGCGCAGCCCGTCCTGCAACCGCCGGTGCAGTTCCTCCATCGTCGCCTCCGTCGCCTCCTCCCGACCGTCCCCGACGGCCTCGCCCAGCAGCCGGCCGGCCTCCGCGTGGCAGGCGTCCCCGATCAGCTGGAGCAGCCGCGCGTACAGGTCCAGCACCGGGCCCTCGGGCGGGGCCGGCGTCCGGTGCTCGTCGGCCGCCACCGCCAGCGTCCGGGTCAGCGCCGTGACGGTGTCGGTGACGCGACCGAACCGCTGGTCCTCGTCCTCGGGCGGGACGGCGGTCGGCGCGCGGTGCAGCCGGCGCAGCGGCCCGGAGGTCAGGCGCAGGCTCTCCCGGCTCCAGGACCGGGCCGAGTACAGCGCGTCCAGCCGCCGTCGCAGCCGCGCGGCGTCGTTCGACCAGGCGGCCGCGGTCTGCGCGTCCCACTCGGTCTCCCGCAGGTCCGCGGCGACGGAGTGCAGGACGTCGCCCGCCTCCCGGGCCAGCGCCGCCAGGTTCTCGCGTACGTCCCGCAGATGGATCGGCGGCAGCACGAAGGCGTTGACCGCCACGCCGATGACCGCGCCGAGCGCCGCCTGACCCACCCGGTGACCCACCGCGGAGGCCGAGACGGCCGTGCCGGAGGCCAGGACGAACACGGCGGTGGTGGCCGCGTAGATGCCCTGCCGGCCGAAGCGGGACCAGTTCGCGATCAGCATCAGCACGGGCAGGCACAGCACCAGTGCCCCCGTGTTGTCCTCCGTGATCGCCTGCGCCGCCGACGCCGCCAGGGCTCCCGCGCAGATCGCCGCGAACTGCTGCCCGGCCTGCTGCACCGAGCTGTAGACGGTGGCCTGGACCAGGACGAGCGCCACCCAGGGCGCCATCAGCGCCATCGGATCGTCCAGCCAGACGCCTGCCACGGCCCAGGCGATCAGGGCCGCTCCCGCGGCCTTCAGCGACTGCACGACCAGGTCGCGTTCCCGTCCCGGCCCCTGCCAGGCGGCCCGGACGGCCCGCCCGACGGCACACGCCTCCCACCACACCGCGGCCACCGGCCGCCGCCCCCGAAGCGCCTCCCTGACGGAACGTGTCACAGCGGTCATACGGCGCCGGATGCCCGGCCGACCGGCCGACACGCCCCGACGGGACGTACGACACGACCACTCATGCGAACGGGCTCCGCCGCAGGGAGGCCAGCAGGTCGGCCGGGTCGGCGTAGACCGCGTCCGCGCCCGCCTCCTCCAGGTCGGCACGGGGCAGGCCGCCGCAGAGTACGGCCACGCACCGCACCCCGGCCCTGCTGCCCGCGAGCATGTCCCAGACGGTGTCACCGACGAAGACCGCCCGCTCGGGCGGCACCCCGGCCAGCTCCAGGGCGTGCTCCACCGGCTCGGGCGCCGGCTTGCCCGCGTCGACGTCGTCGGCGCTCGCGGTGGCGGCGATCGCGTCGTCCGCGTCGATCGCCCGCCGCAGCGCCTCCAGCTCCGGGCCGCCCGCCGAGGTGGCGAGGACCACCTGCCAGCCGTCGCCGGCCAGGCGGCGCAGCAGGTTCCCGGCGTCCGGCAGCGCGGGCAGCCGGTCGAAGTACTGCCCGTACAGCGCCTTGTGCGCGGCGCTCAGCTCCGCGTCCCGGTCCTTGTCCCGGTCCTCGCCCAGCAGATGTCCGACGAGGTCGGTGGAGGCGAGGCCGACGGCCCGGTGGACCGCGTGCATCGGCACCCGGTGACCCGCCTGCCGGAACGCCTCCCACCACGTGACGACGTGCAGGTGATTGGTGTCGACGAGAGTCCCGTCGACGTCGAACACGGCCGCCCGGTCCATGCACTGTTCCCTTCCTGTCCGTTCCTGTCCGTGCTGCGCCCGGCGGGTACCACGTCAGCGCCCCGCCACTCCGGCCGGCGTGCGCCCCTGCCCGGTCCAGCCCAGCAGCGCGTCCAGCGACCACGTGGTGACCACCCGCTCCGCGGGCACCCCGCACTCCTCGGCCCGCGCGCACCCGTGGATCTGCCAGTCCAGCTGCCCGGGCGCGTGCGCGTCGGTGTCGACCGAGAACAGCACGCCCGCCTCCACCGCCCGGCGCAGCAGCCGTCGCGGCGGGTCGAGCCGCTCCGGCCGGCTGTTGATCTCCACGGCCGTGCCGGACTCCGCGCAGGCGGCGAACACCGCGTCCGCGTCGAACTCCGACTCCGGCCGTCCCCGCCCGGTCAGCAACCGCCCCGTGCAGTGCCCGAGGATGTCCGCGTGCGGATCGCGTACGGCGGTCACCATGCGGCGCGTCATCGAGCGGGCGTCCATCCGCAGCTTGGAGTGCACGGACACCACCACGACGTCCAGCCGCTCCAGCAGCTCCGGTTCCTGGTCCAGTGAGCCGTCCTCGAGGATGTCGCACTCGATGCCGGTCAGCAGCCGGAACGGCGCCCAGGTCTCATTGAGCTCCGCCACCACGTCCAGCTGTTCGCGCAGCCGCGCGGGGGAGAGACCGCGTGCCACCGTCAGCCGCGGCGAGTGGTCGGTCAGCGCCGCCCACTCGTGCCCCAGCGCCGCCGCGGCCCGGCCCATCTCCTCGATGGGGCTGCCGCCGTCCGACCAGTCGGAGTGCAGGTGGCAGTCGCCGCGCAGCCGCTTCCGCAGCTCCTCACCGCCCCGGGCGAGCGGGGTGTCCGCCTCGCCCTCCAGCTTCTCCAGGTAGCCGGGCACCTGGCCGGCCAGCGCCTCGCGCGCCGCCTGCGCCGTCTTCGGCCCGACGCCCTTCAGCGACTCCAGCGAGCCGGCCGCCCCGGCCCGCTCGCGCAGCTCCTCGGCGCTCAGCCCGCCCAGCACCCGGGCGGCGGTACGGAAGGCACGGACGCGGTACGTCGGCGCCTGCGACCGCTCCAGCAGGAAGGCGATCCGCTCCAGCGCCTCGACGGGGTCCATGGCCATCTCCTCCCTCGGACCTCCAGGGTTCCCCAGCGCTCCAAAGACCGCACGACGGGCCGGGCGGTTTGTCCCCGACCCACCCGGGTACTGCGACGCCCCTGGTGTCCCGTCACCGACGCCCCGGCCCGGACGCCCGGTCGACCCGCTCCGCGCCCCCGAGGAGGCCCGTCATGCCCAGCCCTGCCGCACCCGACGCCAAGGTGGCCGTGATCACCGGTTCCGACTCCGGCATCGGCCGCGCCACGGCCGTACGCCTGGCCGAGGCGGGCATGGACATCGGCGTCACCTGGCACACCGACGAGAAGGGCGCCGAGCGCACCGCCGAGGAGGTCCGTGCCCTGGGACGCCGGGCCGAGACCGCCCGGGTGGACCTGACTCGGCTGCCGGAGGCCGCGGAGACGGTGGACGAGCTGTGCGAACGGCTCGGCCGGATCGACGTCCTGGTCAACAACGCGGGTACGGGCACCGCCACGCCCTTCCTCGACCTGGGCCTCGACGACCTGCGGCACGTCCTGGACGTCGACCTGGCCGGCCCCTTCCTGTGCGGGCAGAAGGCCGCCCGGCGCATGATCCGGCAGGGCGGCGGCGGCCGGATCGTCAACGTGACCTCCGTGCACGAGCACCAGCCGCGGGTGGGCGCCGCCCCGTACTGCGCGGCCAAGGGCGGACTCGGCCTGCTCACACAGGTCATGGCGATCGAGCTCGCCGAGCACGGCATCACCGTGAACGCGGTGGCCCCCGGCGAGATCGCCACGCCCATGACCGGCCAGGAGGACACCGACCCGCACGGCGAGCACCGCCCCGGCGTCCCCCTCGGCCGGCCCGGCGACGCCCGCGAGGTCGCCGCGGTGATCGCCTTCCTCGCCGGGCCCGACGCCTCGTACGTCACCGGCGCGTCCTGGAGCGTGGACGGCGGCATGCTCCGGATGGGTCCGATGGCCGGGTCGCATCTGACCGGCGACGACTGGCGGCGTCCCTGAGACCCCGCGCCCGCACCCGTTCGCGGCCCGGCCGACCACTACCGCGGGTTGCGGCCTACCCTCGATGCATGACCGAAATCGCGACCCCGCACATCGGCAGTCCGCGGATCCTCGTGCTCCGGGTGCAACCGGGCACGCCGCCGTTCCGGATCGTGGAAATCGACGGCCAGGTCGTCGGCGAGGCCAGGGCCATCACCGACGTACTGGAAGCCGCCGCGGCCTTCGGCATCACGGTTCACGACCTGGACGACCCGGACGTGGTCCGCTGGGTCGGCGGCGACAAGTTCACCTGGACGGTGCACTAGGCCGAGGCCCGGGGCCCGTCCGGCGCCGCCCCCGCGGGTCCGGGCCCGAAGCCGGATGCCGTCGGCCGGGCCGGTGTGCCGTCCGCCGACCCGCCGCTGCCGATGTGCGGGCACCCTCATGTCCGGGGCCGCCGTGCGTGCACCGCGCGGCTCAGCCGTCGGCCCAGGAGCACGTAACCGATCAACGCGCCCGTGGTGTTGAGGATGACGTCGTCGATGTCGAAGGCCCGCCCGGTGACCAGGGCGCCCTGCGCGAACTCCACCAGCAGCATGACGACCGCCGTCAGCAGCAGTACGCGCAGCAGCCCGCGCGTGCGCGGGGCGACGACCGGCACCAGTACGCCGAACGGGACGCCCAGCAGGACGTTGCCGCCGATCTGCTTGACCGCGTCCCGCAGCGCGGGCTGGTCCAGGTAGGCCCGCAGCGAACGGCCGGGATGCAGATTGGTGTGGGTCAGCGCCTCCGACGCGGGGGACGGATGCAGGGTCAGCCGTGCCAGCACCACCGCGAACGCCACCATGAACACGAACGCGCACAGCGTCGCGAGCAGGCGCAGGGGCAGGGGGAGCGGGCGCCTTTCGTGAGGGGCGGCCTCGGCCTTGGCGGCGCGGGGGCGCAGTAGGGAGCGCGGTCCTGAGACGGCACGAGCCATGAGGTCCTCCAGTCGTCAACGTCCCTGTCCGTAGGCCACCCGCACCTGCTCGAAGCCGAGTGAGCGCAGCAGGCCCTGCAGCATCGCCGTGGTGTTGCTCTCGGCGCGCGCCCTGAGTTCGCTGTCCTTCGCCGCGTCGCCGATGTGCCGTGCCGCGAGCTTCTGCACGGCCTGCTCGCCGTTCGGGTTGTCCGAGAACAGATCACCGAGACGGTCGAGGAGCCCGCGCTGCTTGGACACGGCGTAGGAGCGCTCGGGGTCGAGGGCCGGCTCGCCGAGCGCGGCGTGCGGCAGCCGCAGGGTCGCCGAGGTGCGGTCGTCGTTCACCGTCACGTCGTCCTCGCCCACCTTCCCGAGGTCGACGAAGGCGTCGACGGTGCCCGCACCCACGTACAGGGTGCGGGTGCCGCGGATCGCGTCGGGCAGGAGCTTGGCGTCCTTCTCCAGGTCCACGACGACCTGGAAGTTCCCGGACGCGGCCTCGTAACGGCTGATGTCCTGGATGGACTTCAGCAGCGCGGGGCCCGAACGGTCCTGGGTCTCGGTGCCGAACAGGTCCTTCAGACCCGGTACGACACTCAGCCGGAGCCCCGCGAACAGCACGACGAGCACCAGCACGATCGCGCTCACCACCTTCGCCCAGCCGGGCAGGCGCCGGGGGAGGTTCCTGACGGGAGTCGTCATGGCGACGGCCCTCCTTCCTACTGTCCGCATGCCCGCCATCTGCCGTACCAGGCAGGGATGTTGGCGGCGGACGAGTCGCACGGAGGTGAGGAGGGGCGCACGCGCGACGCCCGTCGGCGCGACGGACCGTCAGGGCGTCGCCCTCAGCGGCCGGTCGCCCGACGGGCGGGACGACCACACCGCCTCGCCGCGGGTGAGCCCCGGCAGCCGCAGCTCGGCCTCCCGCACCCGCCGGGCCGGCAGCTCGCCGGTGATCAGCCAGGCGCGGTCGTCGCCCGTCGTACCGGTGAAGTCCGCGCCCAGCGAGGCGAGCCGGGCCGTCACCGGGGCCAGGGTGTCCGGCGGGATCTCCACCTCGAAGGCGTGGTACGGCTCGTACAGCAGGGTCCCCGCCCGCCGCAGCGCCCTGCGCAGCACGATCGGGGTCAGCCCGCGGAAGTCGGCGGCCGTGCTGACCGGCGAGCTGAAGCCGGAGCGGGTCAGGGTGACCCGGTAGTCCGTGACCGCGGCGCCGGTCAGGCCGGTCCGCAGCGTGGCGTGGACCGTCTCCTCGACGGCCTGGTGGAAGGCGCGGGGGAGCGCGCCGAGTTCCGTCTCGTAGGTGAACACGCCGCCCGAACCGCGCGGCCCCGGCTCGACGCGCAGCCCGATCGTCGCCCAGTACCGGGTGTTGTCGAGCCACGGCATCTCGTCCGCGGCCTCACCGGTGCCCGCCGGGCGCTCCAGGAACCGGACGCGCCCGGGCGCGAACTCCGTCTCGATGCCGAACTCCCCGGCCAGCGTCGCCGCGAGCACCTCCATCTGGACCTCGCCGTACAGCAGCAGGGCGGTGGCGCCGGACGCCTCCGGGCGGGCGTGCAGCAGGGGGTCCTGGTCGGCCAGCGCCAGCAGGGCCGACCGCAGCGCCGCCGCCTGCTCGGGACGGCGTGCCCGGACCAGGGTCTGCAGGGTCGGCGGCGCGAACTGCGGGGCGCGGTCGGTGAGGCCGCCGAGCCGGTCGCCGACGCGCAGGCCGCCCGGCACGGTGACGGCGGCGATGTTCCCGGCGGTGAGCCTCTCGGCCCCGCCGACCACATCGAGGCGGGTCACCCGGCCGGAGACCTCGGAGGTCCGCCCGTCCGACTCGCGCCGCAGGAACGTCAGCCGTCGGCGCGGGCGCACCTCGCCCTCGTACAGCCGCAGATACGCCGTCCGCTCACCGTCGGGACCGGGGCGTACGGCGAACACCGTGCCGCGCGGTGCCCCGGTGCCGGACGCCGCCGGCGAGGCGGCCGGGACCAGCCGCACCAGGTCCCGGGCCAGCTCCGCCACGCCCTGGCCGCCGATCGCCGAGCCGAAGTACAGCGGGTGGAAGGAGCCGTCGGCGGTGCGGGCGGCGAGCGCGGCGGCGAGGTCCCCGGCGGTCGGCTCGGGGCCGTCCACCAGCGCCGCAAGGACCGCCGGGTCGACCTCCGCGAGCGCCTCGGCGGTCCGCGCGTCCAGGGGGCGGCGCGCGACCCGCGCCCGCGGTGTGCCGGCGCCGGTCGCCTCCGTCAGCGGTGCGACGTGGGGCGTCAGCCGGCGCCGGATGTCGGCGAGCAGGTCCTCGGTGCGCGCGCCGACCCGGTCGATCTTGTTGACGAACACCAGCGTGGGCAGCCGCAGCCGCCGCAGGGTGCGCATCAGCACGCGGGTCCGTGCCTGTACGCCCTCCACGGCGGACAGCAGCAGCACCGCGCCGTCCAGGACCTCCAGGGCGCGCTCGACCTCGGCGACGAAGTCGGAGTGCCCCGGGGTGTCGATCAGGTTGACCTGGGTGTCGCCGACGGTGAACGCGGCGACGGCGGAGCGGACGGTGATGCCGCGGCGGCGTTCGATCTCGCCGTCGTCCGTACGGGTGTCACCGGCGTCGACGCTGCCGAGCCGGTCGATCGCGCCGTGGTCGAACAGCAGCCGTTCGGTGAGACTGGTCTTACCGGCGTCGACGTGGGCCAGGATGCCGATGTTCAGGGTGGTCGGGATGTGCATGCGGAGTCGAGTCCTCGGGAACCGTGGGCCGGAAGGGGCGCTGGGTGATTCCGAGGAGTCGGCGCATGCGAGGGATCCTGACCTGAGGAAACACGGACGGCGCCATCATGGCGCCCACCCCCGGGCCCGCCGCAAGCGGATTTCCGTAAGCTGGGAGCCCGGACGGGCAGGATCACGCGAGGAGCGGTCCGTGCGAGACATCGCCGTGTTCAGCGGTAGTGCCCACGCCGAGCTGGCCGATGAGGTCTGCGCCCATCTGGGCGTACCCCTCAGCCCCACCCGGGTCAGCCGGTTCGCCAACGACTGCCTGGAGGTGCAGCTGCGGGCCAACTGCCGGGAACGGGACGTCTTCCTGATCCAGCCGCTGGTCAAGCCGGTCCAGGAGCACCTGGTCGAGCTGCTGCTGATGTGCGACGCGGCCCGCGGGGCGTCCGCCGCCCGCATCACCGTCGTCCTGCCCCACTACTCCTACGCCCGCTCCGACAAGAAGGACGCGCCCCGCATCTCCCTGGGCGGGCGCCTGGTGGCGGACCTGCTCGGGGCGGCGGGCGCGAGCCGCGTCCTCGCCATGACCCTGCACTCGCCCCAGGTGCACGGCTTCTTCCCGGTCCCGGTCGACCACCTCCACGCCCTGCGCGAACTGGCCGCGCACTTCCGGCAGTACGACCTGTCCCGGACCACGGTCGTCTCACCGGACCTCGGCAACGCCAAGGAGGCCGCCGCGTTCGCCCGGATGCTCGGCGCCGGGGTCGCGGCCGGCGCCAAGCAGCGGTACCCCGACGACCGGGTCAGCATCAGCTCGGTCATCGGGGATGTCGCCGGGCGCGACGTCATCGTGCTCGACGACGAGATCGCCAAGGGCAGCACCGTCCTCGAACTCCTGGACCGGCTGCGGGAGGCGGGGCCGCGCACGATCCGGGTCGCCTGTACGCACGGGCTGTTCGCGGCCGGTGCGCTCGGGCGGCTCAGCGCGCAGCCGGACGTGCTGGAGATCGTGTGCACCAACACCGTGCCGGTGCCCGCCGACGACCACACGGAGAAGCTGCGGATCCTCTCCATCGCCCCCGCGCTCGCCGAGGCCGTGCGCCGCATCCACAACGGCGAGTCGGTCAGCGCCCTGTTCGACGCCCCGCCGGCCGGGTGACGCCGAGCGCCTCCCTCAGCTTGTTCTGCATGTACCGTCCCCGCCCCATGACACGGACGGTAGATAAAGAACAAGCTCAGTCGACCACCAGCACGAGCTTGCCCGTGGTCCGGCCCCGCTCGCCGAGTGCGTGCGCCTCGGCCGCGTCGGCCAACGGGAACGTGCGCTCGATCGTGGCCCGCAGCCCGCCCGACTCGACCAGGCCGGCGATCTCCCGCATGCCGCTCTGATCGGCGTCGACGAGCATCCGCACCGCCCGCACGCCGAGCCGCTCGGCCTCCTCGTGGAACTCGCCCGACCCCACCGGCAGGATCGACACCACCACCCCGCCGGGACGCAGCACGCGCAGTGAACGCAGGGACGTGTCACCGCCGATCGTGTCCAGGACGACGTCGACGTCCTTCACCACCTCGGTGAAGTCCGTCTCCCGGTAGTCCACCGTCTCGTCCGCCCCGAGGGAGCGCAGGAACGCGTGCTTGCCGGCGCTGGCGGTGCCGATCACGTACGCGCCCCGGGCCTTGGCGATCTGCACCGCCACGTGGCCCACGCCGCCGGCCGCCGCGTGGATCAGCACCCGCTGACCCTGCCGCACGTCCGCCCGCTCCACGAGGGCCTGCCAGGCGGTCAGCGAGACCAGGGGGAGGGCCCCGGCCTGGACGTGGTCGATCCCGGCGGGCTTGTGCGTGAAGGCACGGGCCGGGGCGGTGACGTACTCGGCGTGGGAGCCGTGCCCGAAGGGGTAGGACAGCATGCCGAAGACCTCGTCGCCCGGACGGAACGCGGCGACGCCGATCCCCACCGCCTCCACCACGCCCGAGACGTCCCAGCCCAGCACGAAGGGCGGCGCACCGAGGAAGCCGCCGTTCTCCCGGTGCTTCCAGTCGGTCGGGTTCACTCCGGCGGCACGCACTCGCACCAGCACCTCGTTCGGGCGCGGCTTCGGGCGCTCCAGCCGTACTTCCTTCAGGACCTCGGGACCGCCGAGGGTGTCCTGGCTGATGGCTCGCATGGTCTCCACATCGCTCATGGTCACTCAGCCTGCCCCGCACCGCCTGTCCGGGAAATGGCACGATGGCCAATCTCCGCTAGGATCGTGCCATGCGGCAGACAAGGCATCCGGAACGGGTCGTGGTGCTCGCCCTCGACGGCGTCTACCCCTTCGAGCTGGGCATCCCCAGCCGCATCCTCGGCGCCGCCGACGGCCGGTACGAGGTGCTCACCTGCACCGTGGACGGACGCCCGGTGCGCACCCAGGCGGACTTCACCGTCACCCCGGAGCACGGACCGGAGGTCCTGGCCACGGCCGACACGGTCGTCATCGCCGCCGTCTCGCCCTCCCGCGTCACCGCGGAGCCGTCCCCCGAGGTCATCGCCGCCCTCGCGCGCGTCCGTCCCGACGCCCGCCTCGTCTCCATCTGCACCGGCGCCTTCGTGCTGGCCGCCGCCGGGCTCCTCGACGGCCGCCGGGCGACCACCCACTGGCAGCTCGCCGACCTGTTCCGGCGGATGTTCCCGCACATCCCCCTCGACCCGGACGTGCTCTTCGTCGCGGACGGCCGCATCCTCACCTCGGCGGGCGCCGCCTCCGGTGTCGACGTCTGCCTCCACCTCGTCCGCGAGGACCACGGCACGGAACTGGCCAACAAGGTCGCCCGTCGCTGCGTGGTGCCGCCCTTCCGCGACGGAGGGCAGGCCCAGTACATCGAGCAGCCCGTGCCCGAGCAGGGCGCCGCGAGCACGGCCGCCACCCGGGCCTGGGCCCTGGACCACCTCGGCGAGACCCTGACCCTGGCCGACCTCGCCGCGCACGCCCGGATGAGCCTGCGCACCTTCGCCCGCCGCTTCCACGACGAGGTGGGCCTGAGCCCGGGCCGCTGGCTCATCCAGCAGCGCGTCGCCCGGGCCCGGCACCTGCTGGAGTCCACGGACCTGCCCGTCGACGGCATCGCGGGCCGCGTCGGTTTCGCCACGGGCGCTTCACTCCGTCAGCATCTGCACACGTCGATCGGCGTCTCACCCCAGGCCTACCGTCGTACGTTCCAGTCGACGCGCTGAGCCGAGGGCCCGGCCGCGCGAGGCGACGCGCGACGGACGGAGGCCGCCGGCCGAGTGAATCCGCCGGGCCGGGATATCCGCAAGGCAGAGGGCGGCGGGGCACGACGGCCGCGCGGCCCGGGATCCTTCGGAGGAGACATGGCACTGGTCAACACGGGCGTCGTGGTGCTCGACTGCGCCGAGCCGGAGAAGCTCGCCGAGTTCTACAAGGGGCTGCTGGGCGCGGAGGAGACCGACGCGACCGCCAACCGGATCGAGATCCAGGCGCCCGCCGGTTTCCGCATGGCGTTCCGACGGGACGTCAACGCGACCCCGCCGAGCTGGCCCCGCCCCGAGAACTCCCTCCAGGCCCACCTGGACTTCGTGGTCGAGGACCTGGACGAGGCCGAGCGCGGGATCGTGGGGCTGGGCGGGCGCCCGGTGGAGGCGAAGGACCCGGCGGGCCCGCACGAGGAGCGCGGCTTCTCCGACCCGGCGGGGCACCCCTTCACCGTGCGCCGCAGCGTCACGCCGACGGCACCCAAGCAGGGTTAGGGCCTCTCTGCCCCTGAGGCCTGCCGGGTGCCGTGGGCGAAAGGGGGGCGGGCTCCGGGCCCGTCAGTCCCGGCCGGTCCGGTCGCCGGCCGGCCAGACGCCGGTCGAGCGCTGGATGGCCTTCGCGCCCGTCCGGTCCACGGCGCTGCGCACCGCGGCGAAGATGGCGCCCTGGATCGCGGCCGCCAACAGGATCTCGCCCCAGCGGCGGTCCGGGTCCAGTGCGTCGGGCGCGTCGTCCTCGTGCCGGATCACTTTCCACGTCTTCTGGAAGAGCATCCCGGCGACCGTGCCGCCCACCCAGCCCAGCGCGAAACCGACGGGCTTGTAGACGAGGGGGAGCTTCTGCTTCTTCTTCCTGGCCACGTGAATCTCCTTGCGTTCGCCTTGCGTTCGGTGGGTGGGTCGGGGGCCGAGCCCACGCGGGTCACGGCCTGCCGCGCACCGGAACCTCCTCGTCCGCACGGACCGGCCCGGGCGGTGTCCCGTCCCCGAACGGCCGGCCGCCCAGCTCCTGCCGGTGATGGGGGGTGAGCCAGCCGGACAGGTCCGGGCCCGAAGGCACGATGGCGGTCGGATTGATGCCGGTGTGCACCTGGTAGTAGTGCCGTTTGATGTGGTCGAAGTCGACGGTGTCGCCGAAGCCGGGCGTCTGGAACAGGTCCCGGACGTACGCCCACAGCACCGGGTTCTCCGTCAGCTTCCAGCGGTTGCACTTGAAGTGGCCGTGGTAGACGGCGTCGAAGCGGACCAGCGTCGTGAACAGCCGGATGTCGGCCTCGGTGATCGTGTCGCCCACCAGATAACGCTGCCGTTCCAGCCGTGGGGTGAGCTGGTCCAGGCGCCGGAAGACGCCCGCGCACGCCGCCTCGTACTCCTCCTGCCCGGTCGCGAAACCCGCCCGGTACACGCCGTTGTTGACGTCCTCGTAGACGTCCGCCATCACCTCGTCGATCTCGTCGCGCAGGGCGTCGGGATACAGGTCGGGTGCGCCCGGCCGGTGCAGGGCCGTCCACTCCGTCGCGAGGTCCAGGGTGATCCGCTGGTAGTCGTTGGTGACCAGCTTCCCGCTGGGCACGTCCACGATCGCCGGCACACTCACCCCGCCCGGATAGCCGGTCTCCCGCCTGTCGTAGGCCTCGCTCAGATAGCGGATGCCGAGGACCGGGTCGCGGCCGTCCGGGTCCAGGGTGAAGCGCCAGCTGCGGTCGTCCTGGATCGGATCGGCGACCGCGAGGGACAGGGTGTCCTCCAGGCCGAGCAGCCGCCGCGAGACCACGGCCCGGCTCGCCCACGGACAGGCGCGGCTCACCACCAGCCGGTAGCGGCCGGGCGTCACCGGCCAGCCGTCCCGGCCGTCCGCGGTGATCCGGTCCGCGAAGTGGCTCCTGGACCGCTTGAACGCCTTCCTGCCGTAGCCGCTGTTTCCGGGCGTCCCGTCGTCACCGCGCATGCGCCTGCCTCCCGGTCGGTGGTGTCCCCTGGTGGACGCGTTCCCCGTTTTCGGCCGTCGGCACGGGTGGGCCACCCACTGGGCGGACCCACCGGGCGGGTGTGATCCGCGCGGCCCGGGGCAGTCGGCCCCTCGTGAGTGCGCCAGCCGTGGAAGGAAAGCCGGACCGCCCGGGCGACCGGAAGAGCGACCGAAGGACGCGCGTCACCGTGCTGGTCGCCCTGGCGGCCAACCTGGTGATCGCGGCCGCCAAGGCCGCTGGGGGTTTCGTCGCGGGCTCGCCCGCGCTGCTCTCGGAGGCGGCGCACTCGGTGGCCGACAGCATGAACGAGGTCTTCCTCCTGGCCGCACTGCGCCGCAGCCGCCGCCCCGCCGACCGCAGGCACCCCTTCGGCTACGGCAAGGAACGGTTCTTCTGGTCGCTCCTGGCAGCCGTCGGCATCTTCGTCATGGGCGGCTGCTTCTCCTTCTTCCAGGGCGTGGAGGCCCTGCGCACGGGTGCCGAGGAGGAGCTCGGCGGCTATGTGGCCGGACTGATCGTGCTAGGTGTCGCCCTGCTCGCCGAGGGCGGCTCGCTGCTGCGGGCCCTGCACCAGGTGCGGGCCCAGGGCGGGGTCGCCACCGGCCTGCGCGACCCGGCCCTGCGCACGGTCGTCGCCGAGGACGGCACCGCGGTGCTCGGCGTGACGCTCGCCATGGCCGGCATGATCGCGCACATGGTCACCGGGCAGGTGGTGTGGGAGGCCTGCGCCTCCCTGGCGATCGGCGCGCTGCTCGTGTACGTCGCCTACCGGCTGGGCCGCGAGGCCCGCGACCAGCTGATCGGCGAGGCCGCCGCTCCGGAGGCCGCCGACCGCATCCGGTCGCTGCTGCGCGCGCAGCCGGAGATCGACACCGTCGAGGCGCTGTACACGATGAAGACGGGCCTCGACTCCACCCTGGTGGCCGCCCGCGTCGACCTGGTGCCGGGCCTGGACAGCGAGCGCGTGGAGGAGGTCGCCGTGCGGATCAAGAGGTCGATCGCGCACACCGTTCCCGAGGCGCGGCAGATCTTCCTCGACGTCACCGACCGGCAGGCGCGCGAGACAGCGGAAAGCCCCGCCGCGACGGGGGAACGCGGCGGGGCCTGACCGGCGTGTGCCCGGTGGGCGCCGGTCCATGCACGCGGATCCGGGGAAACCCCGCCCGACCGGTTCCGCACGTGCGGTTCTGCCCGTCCGGTTCAGTTCCCGTCGGCCGGTTCCAGGACGAACACCGGGATCTCCCGGTCCGTCTTCTTCTGGTAGTCGGCGTACTGCGGAAACGCCGCGACGGCCCGCTCCCACCACTCGGCCTTCTCCGCGCCGGTGACCTCACGGGCCGTCATGTCCTGCTTCACCGGCCCGTCCTGGAGCTCCACGCGCGGATCGCCCTTGACGTTGTGGTACCAGACCGGGTGCTGGGGCGCCCCGCCCAGGGAGGCGACCGCGGCGTACCGCCCGTCGTGCTCGACGCGCATCAGCGGCGTCTTGCGGATCTTGCCGCTCCGGGCGCCCCGGGTGGTCAGCACGATCACGGGCAGCCCCGTGTCCATCAGGGTCGTTCCCTTGGTGCCGCCGGAGCTCTCGTAGAGCTCCACCTGCTCGCGCACCCACTGCGTCGGGCTGGGTTCGTACTCGCCCTCAAGAGGCATGGCATCCGTCCCATCGTCGCGTCGTACGGCTGACTGGCACCGTGGTGCAACACCGACCGGTGCGAGATCCATCCCTACCCCATCCCGCCCCCGAACCCCGGGCGCGGCACGAACGCCTCGCGCGTACGCTCCTCCTGGTACTGATGATCCCGAAGGCAGGAGCAGCAACGATGCAGTACGTGAAGCTCGGTTCGACGGGCCTGGACGTGTCGCGGATCTGTCTGGGGTGCATGACCTACGGCGTTCCCGACCGCGGCACGCACGAGTGGACCCTCGACGAGGAGGCCTCGCGTCCGCTGATCCGGCAGGCGCTGGAGGCCGGCATCACCTTCTTCGACACGGCCAACGTCTACTCCGACGGCACCAGCGAGGAGATCGTCGGCAGGGCGCTGGCCGACTTCGCCCGCCGGGACGACATCGTGCTCGCGACCAAGGTGCACGGCCGGATGCGGCCCGGACCCAACGGCGGCGGACTGTCCCGCAAGGCGATCATGACCGAGATCGACCACAGCCTCAGGCGCCTGGGCACCGACTACGTCGACCTCTACCAGATCCACCGCTTCGACCCGCACACCCCGGTCGAGGAGACGATGGAGGCCCTGCACGACCTGGTGAAGGCGGGCAAGGTCCGCTACATCGGGGCCAGTTCGATGTACGCCTGGCAGTTCTCCAAGATGCAGTACACCGCCGAGCGGCACGGCTGGACCCGCTTCGTCTCCATGCAGAACCACTACAACCTCGTCTACCGCGAGGAGGAGCGCGAGATGCTGCCCCTCTGCGCGGACCAGGGCGCCGGCGTGCTGCCCTGGAGCCCGCTCGCCCGTGGCCGCCTCACCCGGGACTGGGACACCGCCACCGAGCGCAGCGCCACCGACAACTTCGGCAGCACCCTCTACCAGGAGGGAGACCGCACGGTCGTCGAGGCCGTCACCCGCATCGCCGGCGACCGCGGCGTGTCCCGCGCCCAGGTGGCCCTCGCCTGGCTGCTGCACCAGGACACGGTGACGGCGCCGATCATCGGCGCGTCGAAGCCGCGGCACATCGAGGACGCCGTGGCCGCGGTCGAACTGACGCTCAGTGACAAGGAGATCGAGGAGCTGGAGCGCCCCTACACGCCGCACCCGATCGCCGGTCACTGATCCACGGCCCCGGGGCTGTCCCGGGGCCGTCCCAGTGCCGTCCCGGGGTTCAGGGGCCGGTGCCCGCGTCCAGGACGGTGACGGACACCGACGAGGCGTTGCCGCCCACCGGGACCTCACCGGCCGTCCACGTCACCTCGAGGGGCTCGCGTTCGTCCGGCGGCGTGACGAGCAGCGCCGCCGGAGTGGCCGTACGGGCACCGCTGATCTGCGGGCTGGAGAACGACAGCCCGGCCCAGGCGCTCCCGCCCGGCGTCAGGGTGACCGTCTGCGGGGACGCGGGCGCGCGGTCGGGGTCCGGGCCGAGCTGCCTGCCGGACGCGTCCACGAAGGCGGCGCCCGGATAGCCGTAGAGGGTGCAGGTGCGGTCGGAGGTGTTGGTCAGCACGACGGGGAAGTTGCGCTGCCCGGCGCCCGGGTCGACGCGGCCGACGGCGGCGCGCAGCTGCGAGGTGTGGCAGCGGCCGTCGGTGCGGGCGGAGGCGGACGCCGATCCGGCGGTGTCGCTGGGGGCGGCGCCGACGGCGGGCGCGGTGGTGGTGCCGCCGTCCGCACCGGCCGGGGGCGAGGCCTCGGCGGCCCTGGTGGCCGCGGTGGGCTCCGGCGTGCTCGACGTGCTCGACGTGCCGCTCTCGTTGCCGCAGGCGGTCAGCAGGCCGAGTACCGCGACCGCGCTCGCGAGCAGGGCCGTCCGGCACACCGGCTGGGACGTGTTCGCCATCGCTTCTCCACACTCCCGACGGGTTCCGCGCACGGACCGCCGCGCCGGCGGCACCGTACGCCCTGTCCTTCCGAGTGTCCCGCCGCGCGGGCCGGGAAACGAAGGGCTCAC
The DNA here is from genome assembly GCF_044544295.1 of Streptomyces sp. NPDC053750. Classification (NCBI taxonomy): domain Bacteria; kingdom Bacillati; phylum Actinomycetota; class Actinomycetes; order Kitasatosporales; family Streptomycetaceae; genus Streptomyces; species Streptomyces sp. NPDC053750. Next base: position 372,116 of record NZ_JBITXB010000002.1, read on the forward strand.
TCCTCGTCGATCAGCCCCAGCTCCGCCCAGATCGTCTTGCCCTCGGTCGTGTGCCGGCTGCCCCAGCGCTGGGTGAGCTGGGCCACCAGCAGCAGACCGCGGCCGCCCTCGTCCCAGGTCTTGGCCCGGCGCAGATGCGGTGCCGTGTGGTTGGTGTCGGAGACCTCGCAGATCAGCGTGGTCGCGTCGTGGATCAGCCGCAGCCGTATGGGCGGCGCGCCGTACCGGATGGCGTTGGTGACCAGCTCGCTCACCACCAGCTCGGCGGTGAAGGACGCCTCCAGCAGACCCCAGGCGGAGAGCTGCTCGAGAACCTGCTTGCGGACGGGGGCGACCAGCGACGGGTCGGCGGGGATGTCCCAGGTGGCGACCTGACCCGCGGGCAGCCCCCGGGTACGGGCGAGCAGCAGGGCCACGTCGTCGGCGGAGCCGCCCGACGGGAGCAGCGCGTGCAGTACCCGGTCGCAGGCCGCGTCCAGCGAGTCGGCGGGGGCCGCCAGCGCCTCGCACAGCAGCGCCTGACCGGCGTCGGCGTCCCGCTCCCGGCTCTCGACCAGCCCGTCGGTGTAGAGGGCCAGCACGCTGCCCTCGCGCAGCTCCAGCTCGGCCGACTCGAACGGCAGCCCACCCACGCCCAACGGCGGACCCGAGGGCAGCTCGACCTGCCGGGGCGGGCCGCCCGGCGGGACCAGGACGGGCGCCGGATGCCCGGCCCGGGCCATGGAGCAGCGCCGCGAGACCGGGTCGTACACCGCGTACAGACAGGTGGCGCCGACCTCGCCCGCGCCGTCGTCGCCGTACTCCTCGGACAGCCGCACGACCAGGTCGTCGAGGTGGGTGAGCAGCTCGTCGGGCGCCAGGTCGATGTCGGCGAGGGTGCGGACCGCGGTGCGCAGCCGGCCCATGGTGGCCGACGCCTGGATGCCGTGCCCGACGACGTCCCCGACGACCATGGCGACCCGCATCCCGGACAGCGGAATGACGTCGAACCAGTCGCCGCCGACCCCGGAGCGGGTGGCCGGCAGGTAGCGGGAGGCGGCCTCCACTGCGGCGGTGGGCGGCAGCCACCGGGGGAGCAGGCTGCGTTGCAGGGTCAGCGTCGTCTCGCGCTCGCGGGAGTAGCGGCGGGCGTTGTCGATGCAGACGGCGGCGCGGGCGGAGACCTCCTCGGCCAGCAGCACGTCGTCGTGCGTGTACGGATACGGGCGCCGGAACCGGGTGAACACCGCGACGCCGAGCGTCGTGCCACGGGCCTGCAGGGGCACGGACATCGTGGAGTGGATGCCGTACTCCGCCACCCGCCGAAGGCGGACGGCGTCCCAGTCCAGCCATTGTTCGAGGTCGCCGAAGGCCGCCGCGGCCACGATCGCCTGCCCCGACACCAGGCACTCGGCCTGGGGCGAGCCGGCCGGGTAGACGTGCAGCTGCCCCGGTTCGGCCACCGCCTCCGGAGAGCCCGGGGTGACCGACTGGTGGGCCGTCCGGCGCAGACCGACCGGCGGGGTCGGGGCGGCGGCGGGTTCGGCGCCGTGATCCTGCGGGTCCAGCAGGTCGACGCTCACGAAGTCGGCGAGTGCCGGGACGCACACGTCCGCCAGCTCCTGCGCGGTGCGGGTGACGTCGAGGGTGGTGCCGATGCGGATGCTGGCGTCGTTGACGAGGTACAGGCGCTCGCGGGCGAGGTGCTGCTCGCTGAAGTCGTGCGCGGTCACGCAGGTGCCCCGCACCACCCCTTCGGCGTCGGTGAGCGGGGCGACGCGGGCCAGCCACGGGTGGGCGCGGGTCTCGCCCGCGGCCCTGAGGTGCGTGTGCATGTCGCACGGCATTCCGGTGGCGAGGACCTCCCGCATGTGCCGCTCGAGTTCCACGTTCTGCGGCCGGCCGGAGAGGTCCGTGGGCCGCAGGCCGCGCACGAGGTCCGCCGGGAGCCCCATGAGCCGCGCCATCGCGTCGTTGACGCCCCGCAGCCGGAGCTGGTCGTCGAAGATCATCGTGGCGCAGGGGGACTGGGTCAGGGCCGATCTGACCAGAGGGTCGGCCGGCTGGTCGGGGCCGCGGTCCAGCGGCGTGACGGCGAGCCATGTGCCGGGGCCGCCGTCCGTGGACGCCCTGCGGTGCGCGAGCACCCAGACGGACACGGTGTGCCCGTCGCGGTGCCGCAGCGCCAGAGTGCCGCTCCAGCGCTCGTCGCCGGGCCCCGGAGGCGTACCGACGGCGCCGTCGGCCAACAGCTCGGTGGCGGGGCGCCCCACGACGTCGGCGGCCGGGTGTCCCAGCAGGAGACGGGCGCCCTCGTTCCACTCCCGCAGGGTGCCGGAGGCGTCGACGACGACACGGGCGGTGGCGGCATCGTCGAACGGGTTGACCGGACTCATCGTCGCCACTCCATCGCGCACACCCACGGTGAACAGCACGTCACCTGAATCCCAGCCTAGTGCGTCCGGGCTCCGTGCGGACCCGAACCACAGGGCCCGCGGAGACCGGACGACACAGGGGTCACCGAGCCGACGTGCCGCACGGGGTGGAAAAGGCTTTCCGTGCCCTTGACGGGCGCACGTGGCGCGATGTCAGAATCTGTTTGCTCACGATCAGTTGTGAGTATTTCTGGGCCCTATTGAGTCGATGAGGGAGACCCGCCATGACGGTCACGCGCAGATCGGTTCTGATCGCCTCCGCCGCGACGCCGGCGGCCGGGGCGGTGCTCGGCTCCCCGGCGGCCCGGGCCGCGGACGTGACCGGAGGCGGCGCGGGCCGCGCCGTCGTCCCCCTGCGCGACGGCTGGCGCTTCCTGCTGGCCGACCCCGACGGGGCCGCCGAGGACACGACCGGCGCCGCCGACCCCGCCTACGACGACTCGGCGTGGCGCGAGGTCGCCGTCCCGCACGACTGGAGCATCGAGCAGACGCCCACCACCGAGCACGGCACCACCAGTGGCACCGGATTCCTGCCGGGCGGTCTCGGCTGGTACCGCCTGGCCTTCACCCTGCCGCCCGCCCTCGCCGGCCGGCGGATATCGGTCGAGTTCGACGGCGTCTACATGGACGCCCGTGTCCACTGCAACGGCAGGGAGGCCGGGCGCCACCCCTACGGCTACACGGGCTTCGCCCTCGACCTCACCGACCTGGTGCACACCGACGGCCGCACCGAGAACGTCCTCGCGGTACAGGTGCGCAACCGGCTGCCCAGCAGCCGCTGGTACTCCGGCAGCGGCATCTACCGTGAGGTCCGCCTCGTCGTCACCGAACCGGTGCACGTGCGGCGCTGGGGCACCCGCGTCACCACCCCGCGGGTGAGCGAGGAGCGCGCCGTCGTCCGGGTGGCGACGTCCGTCGTGAACGCGTCGGGCACCGCGCGGGAGGTCGAGGTCCGGTCGACGGTCAAGGACGCCGACGGACGCACCGTCGCCCGAGCGGCGTCCACGGCCGACGTCACCGCCGAGGCGAGCGAGACCCACGAACTCACCGTCGACCACCCCAGGTTGTGGGACTTCGCGGCCCCGCACCGCTACACCCTGCACACCGAACTTCGGGTCGGCGGACGCACCGTCGACACCTACCGCACCCCGTTCGGCATCCGCACCTTCCACGTCGACCCGGAGGAGGGCTTCCACCTCAACGGCAGGTACGCCAAGATCAAGGGCGTCGACCTGCACCACGACCTGGGCGCGCTCGGCGCCGCCGTGAGCGTCGACGCGATCCGCCGCCAGATGACCATCATGAAGTCGATGGGTGTCAACGCCTTCCGCACCTCCCACAACCCGCCCGCGCCCGAGATGATCGAGGTCTGCGAGGAACTGGGCATCATCATGCTGGTGGAGGCCTTCGACTGCTGGCGCACCGGCAAGAACCCCTACGACTACGGCCGGTTCTTCGACGAGTGGTGCGAGCGGGACGCCACCGAGATGGTGCTCGCCGCCCGCAACTCGCCCGCCGTGGTGATGTGGTCGATCGGCAACGAGGTCCCCGACTCCACCTCCACCGCCGGGCTCGCCATGGCCGACCGGATCATCGACGCTATCCGGGCGGCCGACGGCACCCGACCGCTGGTCATCGGCTCCGACAAGTACCGCCGGATGCCCGCCAAGGGCTCGGCGGCCGATCTGATGCTGGCCAAGCTGGACGGACTCGGGCTCAACTACAACACCGCCAAGTCCGTGGACGACCTGCACGCGGCCTATCCGCACCTGTTCCTCTTCGAGTCCGAGTCCTCGTCCGAGACCTCCACGCGCGGCACCTACCAGGAGCCGGAGCACCTCAACACCGGCGAGAACCACACCCCGGGCAAGCGCGCCACCTCGTCCTACGACAACAACCTCGCGTCCTGGACGATGAGCGGCGAGTACGGCCACAAGAAGGACCGGGACCGGAAGTGGTTCGCCGGCCAGTTCCTGTGGTCCGGCATCGACTACCTCGGGGAACCCACGCCGTACGACGTCTTCCCGGTGAAGGCCTCCTTCTTCGGGGCGGTCGACACCGCGGGCTTCCCGAAGGACATGTACCACCTGTTCAGGAGCCAGTGGACGGACGAGCCGATGGTCCACCTCCTGCCGGACACCTGGAACCACCGCGAGGGCGACACCGTCGACGTGTGGGCGTACGCGAACGTCGGCACCGTCGAGCTGTACCTGAACGGGCGGTCCCTCGGCACCCGCACGTTCGACACCAAGAAGACCGTCGACGGCCGTACGTACCTGGAGACCACCGAGGCCACCGGCGACGACAAGACCTTCACCGACGGTCCGTACCCCGGCAGTTACACCAGCCCGAACGGCAGCGCGGGCAAGCTCCACCTGGCCTGGACGGTGCCCTTCGAGCCGGGCGAGCTGAAGGCCGTCGCCCGGCGGGACGGCAGAGTCGTCGCCACCGACGTCCTGCGCACCGCCCGTGCGCCGCACGCCGTGCGCCTCACCGCGGACCGGGAGAGCGTCGCGGCGGACGGCCGCTCCCTCGTCTTCGTCACCGCCGAGGTGGTCGACCGGCACGGCGTGGTGGTGCCCGGCGCCGAGCACCTCATCTCCTTCGAGGTGGCCGGCGGCTCCCTTGCCGGGCTGGACAACGGGCGCCAGGAGAGCGCCGAGCGCTACCAGGCCAGTACCCGCACCGCCTTCCACGGCAGGGCCCTGGCCATCGTCCGGTCGGGCACCCGGCCCGGGGCGCTACGGGTCACGGCCCGCGCGGAGGGCCTGCGTACGGGCACGACGGCCGTACGGACCTGGCGGGCGAAGGACCCCGCGACCACACCCGCCCCCGGATTCCGTGCCGGTCATCCGGCGCCCGTGGAGCGCCCGCACGCGGACGCCAGTTACTCCGGCCGCCCCGACACCCTCCCCGGTGCCATGCTCGACGGCGACCCCGCCACCGGCTGGTCCAACGGCTTCCACAAGGCGGCCACCGCCCTGCTGCCCGCCTTCGAGGGCGCCCGCGCCGAGGACTGGGTCTCGGTGGACCACGGCCGTGCGCGCACCTACGACCGGATCGAGGCGTCCTTCACCGTGGACGCCGCGCACAGCCTGCCCGCGACGGTCGAGGTGGCCGTCTGGGACGGCCGCGACTGGCGGGCGGCCGAGGGAACACGGACCGACTGGGCCACCGCGTCCGACGCCCCCACCGTCATCACCTTCGACGCGGTACGCGGCTCCCGCGTCCGCCTCACGATGACCAGCCGACACCCCGGCGAGGTGGCGGGAGCGATCCGCGTCAGCCGTCTGGAGACTCCGACGGCCTGACCGCCCCGTATCGGGTCCGGACGGGAGAACCAGTCCCGTCCGGACCGTTGACGGGGTGTCATGTCTGCCACAAGCATGGCCTGCGACCCCCCTTGGGAGCGCTCCCATGGATGGGGTCCCTGCCCGATGACGTGAGCGACACCCCGCACCTCCCTTGAGGAGCCCAGACGTGAAAAGACGCAGAACCGCACTCGCCGTCTCCCTGGCGGCCCTGCTGGCGACGGCCGTCACCGTGCTGCCCGCCGCCCCGGCCGGGGCCGAGGAGACCGAACAGGTCCGGAACGGCACCTTCGACAACGGCACCGAATCCTGGTGGACCAGCAGCAACGTCACCGCCGGCGTCTCCGACGGGCGGCTGTGCGCCGACGCCCCCGGTGGCACCGCCAACCGCTGGGACGCGGCCGTCGGCCAGAACGGCGTCACCCTGGTCGCGGGGGAGTCGTACCGGTTCTCCTTCTCCGCGACCGGCACACCGGCCGACCACGTGGTCCGGGCGATCGTGGGTCTGTCGGTGTCCCCGTACGACACCTACTACGAGGTCAGCCCGCAGCTGAGCGTCTCGGGCAACACCTACTCCTACACCTTCACCTCACCCGTCGACACCACCCAGGGCCAGGTCGGCTTCCAGCTCGGCGGCACGCCCGACGCCTGGCGGTTCTGCGTGGACGACGTGTCGCTGCTGGGCGGGGTGGCGCCCGAGCCGCACGTGCCCGACACGGGGCCGCGCGTGCGGGTCAACCAGGTCGGCTACCTGCCGTCCGGTCCGAAGAACGCCACCCTCGTCACCGAAGCGACCTCGCGCCTGCCCTGGCAGCTGAAGGACGACGACGGCCGGACCGTCGAGCGTGGCTGGAGCGTGCCCCGCGGCGTCGACGCCTCCTCCGGGCAGAACGTCCACTCGATCGACTTCGGCGGCCACAGGGAGCGCGGCGAGGGCTACACCCTGGTCGCCGACGGGGAGGCCAGCCGGCCCTTCGACATCGGCACGGCCGCCTACGAGCGGCTGCGCACCGACTCCGCGAAGTACTACTACACGCAGCGCAGCGGCACCCCCATCAGCGGCGAGCTGCGCCCGGGATACGCCCGCCCCGCCGGACACGTGGGCGTCGCGCCCAACCAGGGCGACACCCAGGTGCCCTGTCAGCCCGGCGTGTGCGACTACACCCTCGACGTCTCCGGCGGCTGGTACGACGCCGGAGACCACGGCAAGTACGTCGTCAACGGCGGCATCTCCACCTGGGAGCTGCTGAGCACCTACGAGCGCTCGCTGCACGCCCGCACCGGCGAGCCGTCAAAGCTCGGCGACGGCACCCTCGCCATCCCGGAGAGCGGCAACGAGGTGCCGGACATCCTGGACGAGGTCCGCTGGGAGCTGGACTTCCTGCTGAAGATGCAGGTGCCGGACGGACAGCCACTGGCCGGCATGGCCCACCACAAGATCCACGACGAGGCGTGGACCGGGCTGCCGCTGCTGCCCAGCGACGACCCGCAGAAGCGCGAACTGCACCCGCCGACCACCGCGGCCACCCTCAACCTCGCCGCGACCGCCGCACAGGCGGCCCGCCTCTACCGCCCCTACGACCGCGAGTTCGCCGCCAAGGCGCTCGACGCGGCCCGCGAGGCCTGGAAGGCGGCCCTCGCCCACCCGGACGTGCTGGCCGACGAGAGCGACGGCATCGGCGGCGGGGCCTACCCCGACACCGAGGTGGCGGACGAGTTCTACTGGGCGGCGGCCGAGCTGTACCTGACGACGGGGGAGCGGGACTTCAAGGAGTACGTGCTGAACTCCCCGGTCCACACCGCCGACATCTTCGGCCCGCTCGGCCTCGACTGGGCACGCACCGCGGCGGCCGCCCGGCTGGACCTCGCGACCGTGCCGAACCGGCTCCCCGGCCGGGACCAGGTGCGCCGCTCCGTCGTCCAGGGCGCCGACCGTTACCTGGCCACGCTGAAGGCGCATCCGTACGGTCTGCCGTACGCCCCCGACGGCAACGTCTACGACTGGGGCTCCAGCGCCCAGATCCTCAACAACGCCGTCGTGCTGGCCACCGCCTACGACATCACCGGCGGCTCGAAGTACCGTGACGGCGCCGTCCAGAGCATGGACTACATCCTGGGCCGCAACGCGCTGAACATGTCGTACGTCACCGGCTACGGCGAGGCCAACGCCCACAACCAGCACAGCCGCTGGTACGCCCACCAGCTCGACCCCGCCCTGCCGGCCCCGCCCGACGGCACCCTGTCCGGCGGTCCGAACTCGAACATCCAGGACCCCTACGCACAGACCAAACTCCAGGGCTGTGTCGCCCAGTTCTGCTTCATCGACGACATCCAGTCCTGGTCGACCAACGAGCACACCATCAACTGGAACGCCGCGCTGGCCCGGATGGCCTCCTTCGTGGCGGACCAGGGCTGACCGGCACGGCTGCCTCCCCGCCTCCTGCGGTACCGGCGTGACACTGCTCTGACCTGCGGCTATTTACGGAGCAGTACCCGCGCGGTACCGTGGGAGCCATGCCAGCTCTGAACGTGGAGTTCAGCGACCGCGAGCTCGAGGACCTGCGGCAGATCGCCAAGGAACGCGGTACGTCGATGAAGGCGCTCGTGCGGGAGGCCGCCGCCGCCGACATAGCCCGGCACCGGGCGCTGCAGGAGGGGGCGGAGGCCTTCCGCCGGTTCTTCTCGGCCCACGCCGACGAATTCGCCGCCGCGTTCCCCGACGACGAACCACCGCCCGTCCGGGGCGAGGGGCGGGCCGCCTGACCCATGGCACCGGCCCTGCACATCGACGTGCCCTGGCTGCTCCAGCGTCATGAGGAAGTACTGCCGGAGCAGCCCACGATCAACGACTTCTCCGCACTGGTCGCCGCCGTCGCCCGGCACCGCGTCGACCCGCCCCGCCTCGGGGTGGACTCCGACCCGGCCTGGCGGGCCGCCGCCCTGCTGCACACCCTCGCCGTGCTCAAGCCGCTGCCCTCGGCCAACGCCCGCTTCGCCTGCGCGACCGCCGTCGCCTACATGTTCGCCAGCGGCGTCGGCATCGACCCGCCCTACGGCGCGCTGGTCGACCTCGCGCGTGACCTGATGTCCGGCAAGGCCCATGTCTACGGGGCCGCCGACCGGCTGCGTTCCTGGCAGATCTGAGGAGAAATCCGTTGCCGGACACAGGTGTTGCCGTGGATTTCTGACCTTTTTTCAACGCGGGCCGAGGTTGCCCGGTCGCCTTGTTGACCATGAGTGGTTTGTGCGAGAGTGATGCACCCGTGCGGGGGGTAAAGGCCGGGTCTCGCACGCGACTTGATGAACCAGGTCCGATTTCGCCGTGGCGAATTCACGCTCCCCACACCGGACCGAAAAGGTGTACACCAATCGGCGGCTCCTTTTCGGCGCTCGGAACTTCTGAGTCACCTGCGCGTGGGAAGGAACCACCTCAGTGCCCACCCCCCACCCCCCTCGGCCCGCGTACCCGCCCTCCGGCGGGGACCCCGCGGAGTCCGACGAGTCCCTGGCCGCCCGGCTGCGGGACGGTCCGGAGAGCGAGGCCGCTCGGGCCGCCGCGCTGCTGATGGCGCGCCACTGGCAGCCCGCCCATGACTACGCGACCCTCGCCCTCGCCACGTCGGCCCAGGTCACGGCCATGGTCACCGCGGCCGCCTGGCACCGGGTCCTGGGCCGTCTCGCCCAGGGCGAACCGGCCACGGCCCTGCGCCCGCGGCTGCTGGTGGCCGTACGGGACACCATCCGGCAGTGGTCCGCCGACGAGGGCGTGTCCGGTGTTCTGCCGGACCTGCTCAAACCCGCCGGCGGACGCGGTATGCGTGCGGCGAAGTCCCTGACTCCGGAAAACCGCACGCTGGCCGCGCGGGCATTCGCGTCCCTCCCCGGACCGGCCCGTTGTTTGCTGTGGCACACGGAAGTGGAAGGGGAGTCCATAACCGTCCCGGCCGGACTGCTCGGCATGGATACCGACACCGCGTCGGCCACACTCGGACAGGCCCGGGAGAAATTCCGCGAGGGTTGTCTGCACGCGCATCGGCAACTCGCGCCGACGCGGGACTGCCGCTTCCAGAGCCGGCTCCTCGACGTCCCGATCCGCCGGGGCGGTGCGCTGTTGCCGGATGTCCGCAAGCATCTGGCGGACTGCCGTCACTGTCGGCACGCCGCCGAACAACTCAGTCATTTCGAACGCGGGTTGGGCACGCTGATCGCCGAAGCGGTGCTCGGCTGGGGCGCCCGGCGCTACCTGGACTCCCGTCCGGGACGCGCGCGGCCGGGCACCCTGGCCAGGGACGCCGCGGCCCGGCACCGCGGCGGCCGCCCCGGACTGCCGGCCCGGATCTCCGTGCGCGGTCGCCGCGTCAGGGGCCGGCCGCGCTCCGTGCGGTCCGTGCTCGGACAGTTCGGCGCCGCCTCGGCGGGCGTGCTGGCGATCGTGCTCGTGGTGAGCGTGTGGTCGTACGACGGCGGCGGAGCCGACCCGGCCGCCTCCACCAGCGCCGTCGGCGAGGAGGGCACGGCATCCGCGACCAGCCGCCCCAAGCCGCCCGGCGCGGCGGGACTGCCGACGGCGGCGGACCGGGCCCGGCTGCGCAACGTCGCCGCGGACCTCTGCCTCGACGTCCGGGGCGAGCCGAAGGCCGGGACGGGGACCCGGCTGGCGGCGTGCTCCGCGGCGTGGACCCAGCAGTGGACCTACGAGGAGGACGGGCTGCTGCGCAGCGTCGCCGACCCGGGGCTGTGTCTGGACTCGCAGGCGGACGCCGGAGTCGTCATTCTCGGTACCTGCGCCGACGAGGGCACCGAGCGGGGCGACGACGTGCGCTACGACCTCACCGTGCAGGGGGAGTTGCTGCCACGCCGGGACAGGCAGCTCGCCCTCGCCGCCACCACCGGTGCCCCGGACGCCGACATCGTCGTCAAGGTGCGCGACGGCTCCGACAGCAGGCTCTGGCGCATCGACCCCGTACCGACCGCGGAGGGCACCCTGTCCGACACCGACGCCCCGGACGCCCGGCCCGTGGAACTGCCGGGCGACTGAACGAGGCGGGCGGCGTCCGGTGCGCGCCGGACGCCGCCCGCCCGGCGACGTCGAGGACGTTCCCCCGATTCTCCGGTTCCCCGTGCTCCCCGACTCGGCCAGGAGCCGGCTACACCGGGTCCTCGACGAGGTCGGCGGGACCGGGCGTGGCCGGGGAGGCGTGTCCGGACAGGGCCAGGGTGAGGTCGAGTTCGGCGAGCAGGCAGCGGATCACGTGCTCGACGCCCGCCTGCCCGTCCAGGCCCAGACCGTAGACGTAGGGGCGGCCGAGGAGCACCGCCCGCGCGCCGAGCGCGAGCGCCTTGAAGACGTCGTCGCCGGTGCGGACGCCGCTGTCGAACAGCACGGTGAGCCGGTCGCCGACGGCCTCCACGACACGCGGCAGGGCGTCGGCCGCCGCGACCGAACCGGCCACCTGGCGGCCGCCGTGGTTGGAGACCACCACGCCGTCCATCCCGGCGTCCGCGGCGAGCCGGGCGTCGTCCGGGTGCAGGATGCCCTTGAGGACGATCGGACCGTCCCAGTTCTCCCGCAGGAACGCCAGATCCGGCCAGGACTTGGCGGGATCGGAGAACATGCCGACGAAATGCATCACCGCCGCGTTCGGATCCTCGTGCACCGGCTTCGCCAGCCCGGCCCGGAACGCCGGGTCGGAGAAGTAGTTGGCGGTGCCCACCCCGTGCAGGAACGGCAGATACGCCTGGTCGAGATCGCGCGGGCGCCAGGAGAGCAGGGGCGTGTCCAGCGTGACGAACAGCGCGCTGTACCCGGCCGCCTTCGCCCGGCCCAGGAAACTGCGGGCCACCTCCCGGTCCCTGGGCCAGTACAGCTGGAACCAGCGCTCCGCGTCGCCCATCGCCTCGGCGACCTGCTCCAGGGGCGTACTGGACGCCGAGGACAGGACGAAGGGGACGCCCTGCGCGGCGGCGGCCCGGGCGGCGGCGGGCTCCGCGTCCGGATGCATGATCGACAGAACGCCGACCGGCGCCAGCGCCAGCGGGGCCGGCAGCGGGCGCCCCAGCACCTCGACCGAGAGATCGCGGTCGTGGACGTCCCGCAGCATGCGCGGCACGATCCGGCGCCGGTCGAGAGCCGCCCGGTTGGCGCGCGCGGTACTGCCGTCCCCCGCACTGCCCGCGACGTATCCGACGGGGCCGGGACCGAGCCGCCGCTCGGTGAGCTCCTCCAGCCGGGTCAGGTCGGTCGGCAGCCGGGGCACGGCACCCGTCATCCCGTTGAGATAGATCTCGTACTGGAAGTCCGCCCAGTGCTTCGCCATCCCCAGGTCCCGCCTCTCGTCGTCGAGTTCGCGCCGTCAGCACCCTACTCGCGGGTACGTCGCGATCGGCAGCCGAGGGGCGGGCATGTTTCAGAGGTGTTTCAGGCCGATTGGAGAACGTGCGGATCACGCCAATCGGCCAGTTCGTGTCGCAAGAATCGATCAAGAACCCTCCCGTTCCGGACTTGGAACGTTCGAATTCTGTGACTTCACGCCACTGATTCAATACGCAAGGTTACCGAAATTCACGGGGTCGAGATGAGTTTCGGCGATGGACTCGGCAGACTCGCGCTCGCCGTTCCGGCACCGACCGAGCCGGGCCGGCGTCACCCTCATCCCGAGCGGAAGGATGCACACAATGCGGAACACCGCGCGCTGGGCAGCGACTCTGGGCCTGACGGCCACCGCCGTCTGCGGGCCCCTCGCCGGGGCCTCCCTCGCCTCCCCGGCCACCGCCCCCGCGTCGCTCCACGCCCCCTCGGCCCTCGTGCTGACCGTGGGGCACGGAGAGAGCGCTGCCACTGCCGCACCCCTGCGCGCCGTCACCCTGACCTGTGCGCCGACGGCCTCCGGAACCCACCCTGCCGCCGACCTGGCCTGCGCCGAACTGCGCGGCGCAGGCGGCGACTTCGACGCCCTGACGGCGGACGAGGGCGTGATGTGCACCCGGGAGTACGCGCCCGTCGTCATCACCGTCGACGGGGTCTGGCAGGGCCGTCGCCTCTCCTACGAGCACACCTTCGCCAACGAGTGCGTGAGGAACGCCGCGAGCGCGAGCGTCTTCACGTTCTGAGGGACCGGGACCGCCCGGCCTGCGCGGCGTGACCGGCGGCTCGCCACTGGGGAGTGCGAGTCGCCGCCGCAAGGGCCCCGCGGTCCCGCACCGGGAGCGGCGGACGGAGTGGGGCCGTCCGCCGCTCCTCGGGATCAGGGGGCAACGGGGCAAGTGGACCGGGGCGATCAGGCCTTCGCCGACGGTCCGTCGCCGTCACCGTCACCGGCGCCGGACGACCGGGCGCGGTGGCTGGTGTCGCACCAGGGATAGCGGCGGCTGCGGCGGCAGGTGCACAGCGCGACCCGGAAGCGGTCGGAGGACACCGTCGTCCCGTCCTCCAGCTCCACCTCCACCGGGCCCTCCACCAGGATCGGCCCCCGCCGCTGGACCTTGATCCGGCGGGGCGAGCGCCGGTCGGACGGACGCGCGGGGTCAAATCCGGGACCATCGGACCCGGGGTCACACGGGGACTTCGGCACGGACGACCACCAACTCCTCCTCGTTCTCGGCCAGGGACAGCAGCCCGCGTTGCCGCAGCCAGCGTTCCCGGCCGCGCACCACGGGCCCGAACGCGATCCGCTGCCGTCGGATCACGGCCGCCTTGAGACCGGCCCCCCGCAGCAGCCCGACGGTCGACCCGGGGTCGCTGAGCGCCGACTGCACGAGCAGCAGTACGCCGCCGGGGCGCAGCAGACCGGGCACCTCCCTGCAGATCCGGTCCAGGACCAGCCGGCCGTCCTGGCCCGCGTCCCAGGCCCGTGCCGCTCCACGCGGCCGGCGGCCACCCACCGGCGCGGGAACGTACGGCGGATTGGCCAGGACGAGGTCGAACGACTCACCGCGTACGGGTGTGAAGAGGTTGCCGCGCCGGACCCGGATCGGCAGCCCGGTCCGGGCGGCGTTCAGCCGGGCGGCACACACCGCACGCCACGACACGTCCACCGCGGTCACCCGCGCGCCCCGCCGTGCCGCCGCCAGGGCGAGAGCACCCGTGCCGGTCCCCACGTCGAGTACGGCCGAGCCCGGGGGCAGCGACTCGTCGGACAGCGCCCCGGCCAGCAGGGCGGTGTCCTCCTGGGGGGCGTAGACGCCCGGCAGCACCGTGAAACGCACGGAACCCGCGTACCCCGGCCGTCACGAAGTATGGGAGCTTGCGGCAGGCTCGCGGGGCGGACCGGGCGGCGGCGGCAGCGGTGTGCGCAGCGAGGAGCGGCCGGCCCGCCAGTCGGTGAGCAGCCGGACGCCGAAGCGGTCCTCGACGTGCCCGGTGGCGTCGATCCCGAAGGCGACGTCCGCCGCGAGCTGCGGCTCCTGCTCGAGCAGCCCGTCGATCACCTCGTGCCGCACGATCTGCTCGTGCACCGCGTCGGCCTCGACGTGCTCGTCGTAGAAGTGCTCGGCGGCGGGCCCGGCGCCGGTGCGGCGCATCGCCTCGGCGAGCCGCCGGGAGCCGGGCGACGAGGTGATCTCGACCGCCGCGAAATGTCCCACCAGGGCGCCGCGCAGGGACCGGTGCAGGCCGAACAGGGACATCATGTTCACCGTGGCCAGGCACTCGGCCGAGGCCGCGTCCAGATGGCGGCCGTACGTCGTGTCCAGCCCCAGGTCCGTCATCAGGTCGGCGAAGAGGCGGGCGTGCACCCGGTCGGGACGGCCGCCGCCGTACTCGTCGAACTCCACCGCGGCCATCGCGGCCTTGGCGCGTCCCCACAGCCGCGGCAGCACCCAGGCGTGCGGGTCGGCCTCCTTCAGGTGGTACAGGGAGCGCTGGGCCGCGTACTCCCGCAGGTGCCACAACTCGCCCTCGTCCCGCAGGAAGTGGCTGACCCCCTGACCGTCGACGGGTTCGACGAGGAGCGCGGCGACCGCGTCCTCCACGCTGTCGTGGACCCGGGTGCCGGCGCGCAGGGCGGCGAGGAATCGGTGCTCCAGCGCGGCCCGGGTGCGCAGCAGGCCGGGGTCCCACTCGAGGCCGGGGGAGACCCCGGCGAAGCCCCGGTAGTGCAGTTCGTAGCACTGGTACAGGGCGAGCTGGAGATCGTCGCCGTACGCCTGCGCGGCGGCGACGGCCTCCGGGCCGGGCAGTGGGCCCGTCCCGAGCAGATACGCGCCGACGGCCGCGGAGAGCGGGCCCCGGGCCGTCGGCAGCTGCGGTCCTTCGCGGTCGTACTCCATGGCGTGGCGAGTACCCGGACACCGCCGTGGCACCCCCGCTCGGGCGCGGACCGCGTCACTCGCCCTCGGCGTCCTGCTGGGCCCCGGTGTTCGGTGAGGTGGCGTCGCCCGCCTCGCCCCGGTGCGGGCCCTCGTCGGCCTCCGCGTCGCGGGGCCTGGACTCCTTGATCTCGTTCAGGACCTCCTCGAGGGCGGTCTCGGGCTGCTTGTCGGTGCGATCGCCGTTCCGGGACACGGATGTCTCCTTCCTCTCGTACGTCCGTCGGGTGCTCTCGGGCCCGCGCCGGGCCTGTTCACGTGGTCAGCGGGACCTGGCCGCGACGCGCAGGGGAACCGGGGCGGGGGTGGTGGCCTCGTCGTTGTCGCGGGTGATCTCCGCCCACCAGGACGGGCCGTCCTCGATGTGGCGCAGCAGGATTCCCTCGCGTATCGCCCATGGGCAGAGCGCGACCGATTCCAGCCCGGTCAGCTTCATCGCCGTGTGCCCGACCACGGCCCCGGCCAGGCTCTGCGCCGCACGCGGGGCGGAGATCCCGGGCAGCCGGGCCCGCTCGGCGGCGGACAGGGCGGCCAGCCGGGCGACCGCGTCCCCGAGGTCGGAGCAGCGCATCTGCCGCTCCACGAACGGCCCGTGCCGGCCCGGTGACGCCCCGCACAGTCGGCCGAGCTGCTGGAAGGTCCGCGAGGTGGCCACCGCGGTGCGCGGCCCCTCCCAGCGGATCCGCGCCGCGACGTCCCGCAGCTGGTGGCGGACCTTGCGACGCAGCGCCCGTACCTGCTCGGGCGGCGGCGCGTCCTCGCCGCCGCCGAGGAACTCGTGGGTCAGCCGGGCCGCCCCCAGCGGCAGCGAGGCCACGAAGTCGGGCAGCCGGCCGCGGCCGAAGGCGACCTCCAGCGAGCCGCCGCCTATGTCGAGCAGGGCGAGCGGACCCGACCGCCAGCCCATCCAGCGCCGCGCTCCGAGGAACGTCAGCTCGGCCTCCACCTCGCCCGGCAGGGTGCACAGGGCGACTCCGGTGCGGGAGCGGACGGCGCCCAGCACCTCCCGGCGGTTCGGCGCGGCACGCACCACGGCGGTCGCGAAGGCCAGCGGGCCGGCCGCGCCCCACCGGGTCGCGGTCCGGCGCGCGTCCTCGACCGCGTCCACGAGCCGCTCCACGGCCTCCTCGGGGATCGGATCACCCGGCTTGACCTGATCCGACAGGCGCAGCCGCCACTTCGCGGTGTGGACCGGCAACGGCACCCCGCCCTCCGCGTCCGCCACCATGAGCCGGACCGTCTTCGACCCCACATCCACCACGCTGATACGCATGAAGGCCCAGGTACCCATTTCCGGCCGGTCCAAGGGCGCCCCCGGCGAGTACGGCCGGAAACAGCGCGGTCCGGTCAGGCCAGCTGCCGCCGCACCAGCTCGTGCAGCCGGCCGCCCGTGTCCGCGAGCAACTGCGCGGGCGGGCCCTGCTGGGCGACCTTGCCGTCCTCCATCACGATCACGCGGTCGGCGTCCAGCACCGTGGACAGGCGGTGCGCGATCACGATCCGGGTGGCGTTGAGCGCCTTGGTCGACTCGATCACCGTGCGCTGCGTCTCGTTGTCCAGGGCACTGGTCGCCTCGTCGAAGAAGAGGATGCGCGGCCGGCGGATCAGCGCCTGCGCGATCATCAGCCGCTGCCGCTGACCCCCGGAGACCGCCCCGCTGCCCGAGACGATGGTGTGCAGGCCCATCGGCATCCGCCTGATGTCCTCCGCGAGCCCCGCCATCTCGGCCGCCGCCATCGCCTCCTCGGGCGTGTACGGCTCGGTGCCGCAGATGACGTCCAGGATCGATCCGGTGAACGGCTGCGCGTGCTGGAGCACCACCCCGCACTGCCGGCGCACCGCCGACTGGTCGAGGGCGGCCAGGTCCTGGCCGTCGTACAGGACACTGCCCGACAGCGGGCGGTCGAAGCCGATCAGCAGTCTCAGCAGGGTCGACTTGCCGCAGCCGCTGGGTCCGACGACCGCCACGAACTCGCCCGGTCGTACGTCGAAGGAGACGTCGTCCAGGACCAGCGGCCCGTCGTCGGTGTACCGGAACGACAGCCGCCGCGCCTCGATCGCCCCGGACAGCGGCCCCGGCCGTGTGCTCGCCGTGCGCACCTCGGGCGTGGCGTCCAGCACCGGCCTGATCTCCTCGAAGAGCGGCAGCGCGGCCACCGCCGACACGAACGCGCCGGTCAGCTGGGTGACCGAGGTCAGCAGCATCGTCACCGAGGCGTTGAAGGTCAGGAAGTCGGACGCCGACATGGAACCGCGCGCCGGACCGGCCAGCAGCATGAACATCAGCAGCGTGCACAGCGGCAGGTACACCGCGCCCAGCACCGCGTTCAGGTTCTTGACGCGCCCCGCCCGCTGCTGGAGCTCACGGCTGCGCGCGAACTGTCCCGCCCAGGCGGCGTACGCGTAGTTCTCGGCCGCAGCGACCCGTAGCTTGGGCAGCCCGCGCAGGGTCTGGAAGGCCTGGTTGTTCAGCTTGTTGGTGAGCTGCACCAGCCGCCGCTGCCAGCGCACCTGCCACAGCCCGAGCCCCAGGAACACGGCGGCGACGACCACCAGCATGCCGATCGCCGCGAGCGCCATCGGCACGCTGTACCAGAGCAGCAGCCCCAGGTTCATCGCCCCGACGGTCACCGACTGGGCCACCGTCGGGCCGACCCCCGCCAGCAGTCTGCGGATCGCGCTGATGCCCATGGCCGCGCTCGCCAGCTCGCCGGTGGAGCGCTCGGTGAAGAACTTCGTCGGCAGCCGCAGCAGCCGGTCCCACACCGCCGGCTGGAGGGTCGCCTCGATCCGCCCCTCCAGACGCAGGATGGTGAGGTTCTGCAAGAGCATGAAGGCCGCCGCGACGACACTGCTCAGCATCACCGCGAGACACACCTGCGCGATCAGCCCGGTCTGCGCCTTCGGCACGAACTCGCCGAGCACCTTGCCGGTCGCGACCGGCACCAGCGCGCCGAGCGCCACCGTCACCAGTCCGGCGAGCAGCAGACCGGTCAGGTCCCCGCGGGTGCCCTGGAGGCAGAACCGCAGCAGCCGCAGCGGACTGAGCCGGCGCTCGGGCAGCGGCCGGTAGAACATCACCGCACGCGGTTCGAACTCCTCGGCGTTCGCCTTCTCGACCGGCGTCTCGCGGCCGGTCGCCGGATGCACGGCCACATAGCCGCCGCGCCGCCACAGCAGAGCGACCGGCGCCCCCGACAGGGCCCGGTGCCCGACCAGCGGTCCGACGTCGTCCCGCCACCAGCGGCCGTCCAGCCGCACGGTCCGGGTGCGCACGCGCGAGGCGATCGCCACCCGCTCCACCGGGTCGAGCCGGTCGCTCCCGGTGCCGTTCTGCGCGGGCTCGGCGAGCGGGATCCCGGCGGCGCGGGCGACCAGCTTGCAGGCCGCGTAGGTGGCGTCGGCGTCGGCGGCCGTGGTGCGCTGCGCCGACCGCTTGCCGATGGAGGCCAGCAGCGTCCGGTCGGCCTGCGCGCGCACCGCCTCACCGGCCCTGATGCCGGCCGCCGTACGGGTCTCGTGGGTGCGCTCCAGCTGCTCGATCCAGCGGTCCAGCGTGGTCAGCAGCCGGTACTGCTGGTCGACCATGCTCTGCCACAGCGCCGGGTCCATCAGCAGGTCGGAGGCGGCCTCCTCGCCGTAGAGGGCGCCGTACTGCACGCTGCCGGGCGGGACCTGCATCCAGAACACGTCGTCGTCGGTGGGTGCCGCGGCGCGTTCCCGGGCGATCGGCGCCTGGAAGAGGACGGTCAGGCTGCGGCCGACGCCGAGCGCGAGGGCGTACTCCAGCGGGCTCGTCGTCGGCGGCACGTACTGCGGGTTGCCGTACTCGTCGTACGACCAGGTCTGGGTGTTCGCCGGCTGGTACAGCTCGCGCAGTCCGATGCGGTGCACCACGCAGTCCCGCAGCGGGCGCGCGACGAGCGTGTGCTGCGGTCCGGAGACCGGTCCGAGCAGCACCGAGCCCGCCTCCAGGCGGCCCAGGTGGTGCCAGTGCCCCTGCTGCTCGGCGTCCACCGCGAACAGGTCCACCGCGCCGGACGCCACCAGCCACAGCACCTGCGGACCCTCCAGGTCCAGGCGGCTGAACCCGGTGCAGTCCACGCGGGTGCCCAGGGACCCGAGCGCGCCGAGGACGAGATCGCCCTGTCCTTCCTGGCCTTCCTGCACGGACGTCATCTCATCGCTCCCTGACCAGCGCCGCGTAGGCGCCACCGTGCGCGACCAACTCCTCGTGCCGCCCCCGCTCCACGACCGTGCCGTGCTGCAGTACGACGATCTCGTCGCTGTCCCGCACGGTGCTCAGCCGGTGCGCGATCACCACGCAGGCGCAGCCGCGCCGGCGCAGGTTGTCCATGACCACCAGCTCGGTCTCCGCGTCCAGCGCGCTGGTGACCTCGTCGAGGACGAGGATGCTGGGCCGGCGCACCAGGGCCCGCGCGATCTCCAGGCGCTGGCGCTGCCCGCCGGAGAAGTTCCGGCCGTCCTGCTCGACCCGGCTGTGGATGCCGCCCGGGCGGCGCATCACGACGTCGTACAGCGCGGCGTCCCGCAGCGCGTCCACCACGGCGTCGTCCGGGACCGACGGGTCCCACAGCGCCACGTTGTCGCGGACGGTGCCCTCGAAGAGGAACACGTCCTGGTCGACGAAGGAGACGGAGGAAGCCAGCGCCCCGCGCGGAATGTCCTCGAGCCGCTGCCCGTCGATGCGGATCACCCCGTCCCACGGGGCGTACAGGCCCGAGATCAGCCGGGACACCGTGGACTTGCCGCTGCCCGAGCCGCCGACCAGGGCCACCTGCTGTCCCGGTCCGACGGTCAGGTCGAAGCCGGTGAGCAGGGGCTTGTCGAGCGGGTTGTAGCCGAAGGAGACGTTCTGCAGCTCGACATGCCCGTGCAGGCGGCGCGTGGAGTCGATGCCGCCCGGGCGGTCGTAGAGCGGGTCCGTCCGGAAGTTCTCCACGTCCTTCAGGCGGGCCACGTCGGCCGCGAAGTCCTGGATGCGGCCCGCGACGCCGTTCAGCCGGGTCAGCGGGGCGGTGAAGCGGACCACCAGCGCCTGGAAGGCGACCAGCAGGCCCACCGAGATGTGGCCCTCGACCGCGCGCATGCCGCCGATCCACAGGATCAGCCCGCTGTTGAGCGTCGCGAGCGTCGGCGCGACCACGCCCAGCCAGGCGCTCGGCACCCCGAGTCGCTGCTGCTCCTCCAGGGTGGTGGCGTGCTGTCCCGCCCACTTGCGGAAGTAGCCGTCCTCACCGCCGGTCGCCTTCATCGTCTCGATGAGCTGGAGGCCGGTGTACGCGGTGTTGGTCAGCCGCGCCGTGTCCGCCCGCAGCTTCGCCGTACGGGTCGCCCGCAACCGGATCACGATGCGCATCGCGAGGATGTTGAGCAGCGCGACACCGATCCCGACGAAGGTCAGCTGGGGGTCGTACGTGTAGAGCAGCACCGCGTACAGGACGACGACGATCGCGTCCACGCCCGCCGCCGCGAGGTCGCGGGCCAGCGTTTCGGCGACGGCGTCGTTGGACTGGAGGCGCTGCACCAGGTCGGCGGGGCTGCGCTGGGAGAAGAACGTCACCGGCAGCCGCAGCAGATGGCGCAGGAAGCGGGCGCTGGAGAGGGTGGACGAGATGATGCGGCCGTGCAGCAGGTTCGCCTGCTGGAGCCAGGTCAGCACGATCGTGAGCAGTACACAGGCGCCCATCGACGCGAACAGCACGCCGAGCAGCGAGGTCTGCCCTCCGATCAGGAACATGTCGATGTAGGTGCGGCTGAGCGCGGGCACCGCCGCGCCGACCGCCACCAGCAGCAGGCTCGCCAGCACGGCCGCCGGCAGGGTGCCCGCGGTGCCGCGCAGCCGGGCCGGCATCGCCCCGAGCACGCCGGGCCTGCGGCCGCCCCGGGCGAAGTCCTCGCCGGGCTCCATGGTCAGCACGACCCCGGTGAAGGACCCGTCGAAGTCCTCCAGGGACACGAAGCGGCGGCCCTTGCCGGGGTCGTTGACGAACACCCCGCGCCGGCCGAAGCGGCGCCCCATGCCGTCGTAGACGACGTAGTGGTTGAACTCCCAGAACAGGATGGCCGGCGCCGTGACCTCGGCGAGGGCGGCCAGGTCCATCTGCATGCCCTTGGCGGTGAAGCCGTAACTGCGCGCCGCCTTCAGCAGGTTGCTGGCGCGCGAACCGTCCCGGGAGACGCCGCAGGCGATGCGCAGCTCCTCCAGCGGGACGTGCCGGCCGTAGTGGCCGAGCACCATCGCGAGGGAGGCGGCGCCGCACTCGACGGCCTCCATCTGGAGCACGGTGGGGGTGCGGACGGTCTTCGCCCGGCCGGCCCCGGGCACCTTGCGCTTCGGCGGGGCGGCGCGGCGTCTGCCCCGGGTCTCCTGCGCGGTGCTCACGGCAGCAGCCAATCGACGGGGCGCTGGTCGGCCAGTCGGATGGAGCCCGTGGCCATGGTCATGGAGGTCAGTTCGAACGGCGGTCCGTCCGCCGACGACCACGCGTAGCCGCTCTTCGTGGACTTCGAGGTGTCCAGCTCGACCGTCACGGCCACCGGCCTGCCCTCCTTGGTGAACTGCTCGCCGAGCTGGCTGTCGCCGAGGAACGCGGCGATCGACTGCGCCGACTGGGCCGAGCGGTCCACCGACTTCACCTCCCCGTGCAGGACGCCGTACTGCTGGGCCGGCACCGACTGGACGGTCAGGTCGACGGAGGCGTGCGCGGGGATGGCGGCGGCGTTCTCGGCGGGGACGTAGACGGTGGCGTAGAGCGGGTCGCCGGCGTGGGCGACCTTCTCGACGGCGGCGACGTTCGCGCCGGTCTGGATGATCTGGCCGACGGTGGCGGCCAGCGCGCTGACCCGGCCGGCGTCGACCGTGCGGACCACGGTCTCGCCCTCGGCGGTACGGACCTTCAGCACGGGGGAGTCGGCGGGCAGCCGCTCGCCCTGGCGTGCGAGGACGGCGGTGACCTGGCCCGAGACCGGGCTCTGGAGGAGGTAGCTGCCCTGCCCGTGGGTGAGGATGGCGGGCGCGCCGACCGTGGAGGTCACCGAGCCGCTCACCGCCCACACGGACGCGGCGGCCATGGCGACCACGGTCACGGACAGCACCAGCCAGCCCTGCGGGCGGGCGAAGCGCACCGGAAGGTCCAGCTCCTCCGGTGACTGGAGTTTGGTGAGGGCCTGTTGGCGGAACTGCACGTCGGACGTATCCCAGAGTGTCCCGGCGAAGCCGGTGAAGAAGGAGCGAGGAGAAGGCCGAAGAAGGGGCCGAAGATGGGGCCGAAGAAAAGGCCGAAGAGCCCCGGAGCCGGGGTGGCTCCGGGACTCGGCGGCACAACGGGCGCGATCAGAGACCGGCGACCAGGCTGGTGACCGGGGCCGTGTTCAGGCCGGTGACACCCTCGACGGTGCCGACGGCCGTGTTGAGCAGACCCGAGACCGGGGCGATGCCGTCCACCAGGCCGGTGACGGTGCCGACGGCGTTCACGTTCAGACCGCCGGAGACGTTGTCGAGCTCGGCGTCGGAGATCTCGACGGTCTCAACCTGGGGGGTGGAGTTCATGATGGAACTTCCCTTCGTATAGCCATTTCACAAGGGGGGAGCGGCCCCCTCTGGGGACAGATGACGGCCGCGACCGCGGGCGCCGGGCGCCCTTTTCCGGAGCCCTCCGCGGCCCCCGCGGTGCGATGGATCAAAGCACGCGGCCGGTCCGCCCTTCCAATCAATCACCCCCTCCCACCAGGGAACTTGCAACGCCGAGGCACCCAAGCGTGCAGGTGTGCGCACGCCTTCGCGGCGACTTCTTCACATGGGCCGCCACATCGCCCCGTACGACCCCTTGCCCCTGCGGCGGCGAATCCGGCAGTCCCGCCACAAAGACGTGCGGTGTGCCCCCGGCTTGTGCAGATCTTCCAACGAGGGTGACCGGGTTGGGCATTCGATGTGCAGATTCGCTGAAGCAGGGATTCCGCTCCGTGGGCGATACAGAACGTTGCTGACCGAATACGGAGGGTGTCGACCGGCTGTCGATCGAGTGTGCCCGAATGGCTGCGATTGCACGGCCGCGATTGAACGGCCCATCCGTCCCCTGCGTACCAACAGCCATCCAGGCGCCCCCCAACGCTGCCGGACCGGCGGCACGGACCCCGTCCCAGGAGGTCGAGAAGGTTGAGTCACAAGCGAATTCCGAAGCGCAGGGCCGCGATGGCGGCAGGCGGTGTGGTGGCACTCGGCGCGGCCGCCGTCCTGCTGCCGAACGCCAACGCCTCGCAGGACGGCGGGACCTCGGACGGTGCCGCGGCCCCGCCGAGGACCCTCAAGGCGGCGGACGCGTCGGATCTCGCCTCCCAGCTCGAGGGCCTGCTCGGTGACGCCTTCGCCGGCTCGTACTACGACGCCGGCGAGCAGCAGCTCGTCGTCAACGTCATACCCGGCGACAACAACCAGGTCGTCGTGCAGGCGAAGAAGGCGGGCGCGGCCGTCCGCGAGGTCGACAACAGCATGAGCGAGCTGCGGACCGGTGCGCAGACACTGCGGTCGGAGGCGACCATCCCGGGCACCTCGTGGGCGATCGACCCCCGCACCAACAAGATCCTGGTGACCGCCGACCGTACGGTCACCGGCGCCGAGTGGGACCGGCTGGAGTCCACCGTCGACAGTCTCGGCTCCGGCATGGCGACCATCAAGAAGTCCGCCGGCACCTTCAGGACCTTCGCGTCCGGCGGCGACGCCATCTTCGGCGGCGGCGCGCGCTGTTCGCTCGGCTTCAACGTCACCGCGGGCGACGGCTCGCCGGCCTTCCTGACGGCCGGTCACTGCGGCGTCGCGGAGGACCAGTGGTCCGACGCGCAGGGCGGGCAGCCGATCGCCACCGTCGACCAGGCGGTCTTCCCCGGCGAGGGCGACTTCGCCCTCGTCACGTACGACGACCCGGCGACCGAGGCGCCGAGCGAGGTGAACCTCGGGGACCAGACCGTCCCGATCAGCCAGGCCGCGGACGCGGCGGTCGGCCAGCAGGTCTTCCGCATGGGCAGCACGACCGGACTCGCCGACGGCCAGGTCCTCGGCCTGAACGCCACCGTCAACTACCCCGAGGGCACGGTCACCGGCCTCATCCAGACCGACGTCTGCGCCGAACCCGGCGACAGCGGCGGCTCCCTCTTCACCCAGGACGGCCTCGCGATCGGCCTGACCTCCGGCGGCAGCGGCGACTGCACGGCCGGCGGCGAGACCTTCTTCCAGCCGGTGACCACCGCCCTGGAGGCGGTCGGCGCGACACTGGGCGACGACGCGGCCGGCGGGGAAGAGGCCGGGGGCGGCGATGCCGTCGGCGGTGGCAGCGAGGCGGGTGCCGGTGGGCAGGACGCCGGTGCCGGTACGGGAGCTGGAGACGCCGGGGCGGGTACGGGTGCCGGAGACGCGGGCGCGGGCGACGGTGGCGCGGCCGGCTCCGGTCTGACGCAGACGCGCTGACGCGCTGCTGCGCTGAGGCGGCCGACACGGCGGCGCGGGAGGCGCGAGCCCCGGACCCGCCCCGCGCCTCCGGCGCCCTCCAGCCCCGGTCGGCCCATGTGACCGGCCGTTGGTGGCGGTCCGGCCCTCCGGCGGAAGGGCCGGACCGCCGACCGTCTCCGGCCACGCCGGTACCTCGTCCCGCCCGCCGTTTCCCGGTCGCAGGGGCTGCGCCGGTGTCCCATAAGCGCTGTAATGGCGGCGTGGTCAGACAGGGCGCTGCGGAACGCGGATCGAGAACGCTGCGTGCCGAGGGTGCCCTGAAGGCGGTCGCGTCCGGCCCGGACCAGGACGAGCGTCTGCGTCGCGCCCTCGAACAGGCGCTGGTCTTCGCCGGTGCCTCCTTCGTCGCCCTCTACACGCCCGGCGACGACCGCGAGCTGCTCTGTCTGGTCGAGTCGGCCGGCGTGCCGAGGACCCTGTACGGCGTGCGCGACAGCTATCCCGCGTCCGGCGGCAGCCCCGTCGCCGACGCCCACGACGGGACACCGGTGTGGCTCGGCCCCGAGGAGTTCGCCGGGTCGGCCGAGTCCCGGCGCGTGCCGTCGAGCGGCTTCTCCCTGGCCGCCCTGCCCGTACGGGGGAACGGCGGCGGCTGCCTCCTCGCCCTGACCGAACGCCCGGACGGCTTCGACGCCGACGACCGCGCCTGCCTGGAACTGGTCGCCGAGGCCGTCACCTGCCCCGCCCCGGCCGCCGCCGTCGCCGTCGAGGGCGAGGAACTGCCGCCGGACGCCTTCAGCCTGGCCATGGACACGGGCCGGGTCGAGGTCGGCGACGACATCCTGCGCCTGTTCGGCCTCGCCCCGGGCGAGTTCGACGGCAAGGTCGAGACGCTGCTCGGCCTGACCGTGCCCGAGGACCTGCCCTCGCTGATGTCGGTCACGGAGGCCGACCACATGTCCATCGGCGACCGCGAGCTGGAGTTCCGGGTGCTGCAGCCCACCGGCCCGCCGAAGTGGCTGCGGCTGAACGGGCGCCTCCTGCCCGGCGGCGAGGGCCGGCCGGCCCGTCTCGTCGGCACCGTCGCCGACGCCTCCACCCTGCGCCCCGACGTCACCGACGTGGCCCGCGTCCAGCGGCTGGCCGCCGCGCTCGCCACCGCCGGCACCGTCCGCGACGTCAGCCAGGCCGTGGTCGCGGCCCTGCGCAGGCCGCTGCGCGCGGACCGGATCGCGCTGGCCGAGCTGGAGAACGACCGGCTGGTCGTCACCGTCCTCGACCCGCCCGAGCCCGAGTCCTGGCCGGAGCTGTGGCGGCTGGAGTGGCGCACCGAGTGGCCCGACGCGCCCGTACGGGCCATGCCCACCCTCGCCACCGCCCTGCGCGACGGCCGCGCCCAGATCTGGCCCGCCGGCACCGCGCTGGAACCCGCGCTCGCCGAGGTCGGGCCCGGAGGCCTGGCCGTACTGCCGCTGCCCGCCGCGGGTCGCATGGCCGGCGCCTGTCTGATCGGCTGGGACACCCCGCACGACTTCGGCCCCGACGAACGCGCCCTGCTCACCGCCTCCGCAGGCCTCGCCGGTCAGGCCCTGATGCGCGCCCACGCCTTCGACGCCGAGCACGAACTCGTCGGCATGCTCCAGCGCCAGCTGCTCCCGCGCCGCCTGCCCAAGCTGCCCGGCGCGGTCGCCGTCGCCCGCTACCTGCCCAGTACGGCCGGACTGGAGCTGGGCGGCGACTGGTACGACGTGATCCCGCTGCCCGACCACCACGTCGCCCTCGTCATCGGCGACGTCCAGGGCCACAGCGCCGGCGCCGCCACCCTGATGGGCCAGATGCGCACCGCCCTGCGTGCCTACGCCGTGGAGGGGCACCCGCCGGACGTGGTGGTCTCGCACGCCAACCGGCTGCTGACGGACATGGGGACCGACCTCTTCGCCACCTGCGCGTACGTCGACCTCGACATGGAGGAGGGCTCCGCCTGGTGCGTGCGCGCCGGGCATCTGCCGCCGGTGCTCCGCCACCCCGACGGCACCACGGATATCCCGGAGGTGGAGGGCGGCCCGCCGCTCGGCGTGGTCACGCAGGCCGACTTCCCGATGAGCCCTCTGCGACTGCGGCCCGGCACGCTGATCGCCCTCACCACCGACGGTCTCGTGGAGTCCACCGACGCCGACATCGACGAGGGCATGGACCGCTTCGCCCACGCGCTCGCCGCCTCCGACCCCGCCCACCTCGGCCTCGTCGCCGACGCCCTGCTCGGCAACGCCCGCCGCAGCGACGACGTCGCCCTGCTCCTGGTGCGCTACGACGGCATGGCCGTACGCCCCCTGCGGGAGAGCTGGACGGTGTGGCGGCTGCCCGAGGCCGTGCGGCACGCCCGCCGCTTCACCCGGCGCACGCTGCGCACCTGGGGCGTACCGCAGGACGACATCGACCCCACCCTCCTCATCGTCTCCGAGCTGGTCACCAACGCCCTGGTGCACACCGACGGCAAGGTCCGACTCGACCTCACCCTGGTCGGCGACCGGCTGCGCGTCGCGGTCGCCGACGCCTCGCCCCGTACGCCCGTCAAGCCGACCAGCATCGGCTGGGAGGCCACCGGCGGGCGCGGCATCCTCCTCGTCGAGGCGATGTCGGGAACCTGGGGGACCTTGCCGGTCAGCGGGGGCAAGCAGGTGTGGAGCGAGATCCCGCTGGGCCGGTGAGCGCCCCGCCGAGGTGCGGGCACCGCCGCGCCGGGTACCCGGCGGGGGCACACCTCGAGCGCACCAAGGAACGAGGGACCCCACCATGACCCAGTACGTCCGCGACATCATGACCGGCGACCCGGTGACCGTGGAGCCGCTGACCTCCGTCACCGAGGTGGCCCGCATCATGCGCGACCGGGACCTCGGCGCCGTCCTGGTCACCGACGACGACCGGCTGCGCGGCCTGGTCACCGACCGCGACCTGGTGATCCGGGCCGTCGCGGACGGCGGCGACCCGGGACAGACCACCGTGGCCGCCGCGTGCAGCGACGAGCTGCTGACCGTGCGCTCCGACGACGAGCTGGACCACGCCGTCGAGGTGATGCGCGAGCACGCCGTGCGCCGCCTCCCGGTCGTCGACGAGGGCCGCCCGGTCGGCATCCTCTCCCTCGGCGACCTGGCCATGGAGCGCGACCCGGAGTCGGCCCTGGGCGACATCAGCGCGGCCCGGCCCAACCCCTAGGCCCTGTCGGCTCGGGTCCCGGCGCCCGGCGTTTCACGGCGTCGTGCCCGGGGACCCGGAGGGGCAACGGCAGCCGGACGCAGAAGGAAGATGATGCCCCGTGACCACGGACACCAGCGACAAACCCGTTGTCCGTCGCCTGGAGACAGGCTGGTCGAAAGCCCGCCGCCTGCGCAGCAGGGGTGCCGTGCGCACCTGGATACCGGCGGTCGAGGACGACGGCGCCGCTCGCGCACCGCGAACGGGGCAGGAGTCGAACATCGTCCGGGGCGAGGACTGACGAGCGCCGAGGGCGCCACACGCCACCCCACGCGCCGGCCCCAGCGCCGGCGCGGCGCGCGTCGGGGCCGCCCGCGGACCGCGCAGGGCACGCCGGTAACGTCAAGGGCGCCCAGCCCCGCCCCCACCGACCGCAGCAAGGCCCAGCACCGCTCATGAACCTCCTGGTCACCGGCGCCGCCGGATTCATCGGCTCCCGCTACGTCCGGACCCTCCTCGCCCCCGGCACGCCCGAGCCGCCGCACATCACGGTGCTGGACAGCCTCACCTACGCCGGCACGCTCGACAACCTGGAACCGGGCCACCCCCGCCTGGACTTCGTCCACGGCGACATACGCGACGCCGCACTCGTCGACAAGCTGATGGCCGACGCCGACCAGGTGGTGCACTTCGCCGCCGAGTCCCACGTGGACCGCTCGATCGACGCCGCCGCCGACTTCGTGCTCACCAACGTCGTCGGCACCCAGACCCTGCTCGACGCGGCCCTGCGCCACGGCGTCGGGCCCTTCGTGCACGTCTCCACCGACGAGGTCTACGGCTCCGTCGACTCCGGCTCGGCGACCGAGGAGCACCCGCTGCGGCCCAGCTCCCCGTACTCCGCCTCGAAGGCGTCGGGCGACCTGCTGGCCCTCGCCCACCACCGCACCCACGGCCTGGACGTCAGGGTGACGCGGTGCTCCAACAACTACGGCCCGCACCAGTTCCCCGAGAAGCTCGTGCCGCTGTTCGTCACCCACCTCCTGGACGGCCGGCAGGTCCCGCTGTACGGGGACGGACGCAACGTCCGTGACTGGCTGCACGTCGACGACCACTGCCGGGGCGTCGACCTCGTGCGGACCCGCGGCCGGGCCGGCGAGGTCTACAACATCGGAGGCGGGACCGAACTGAGCAACCGCGACCTCACCGGCCTGCTCCTCGACGCCTGCGGAGCCGGCTGGGACCGGGTCGTGCACGTCGAGGACCGCAAGGGCCACGACCTGCGCTACTCGGTCGACTGGAGCAAGGCCCGCGACGAGCTGGGCTACCGCCCCCGCCACGACTTCACGACCGGGCTGGCCGGGACCGTCGCCTGGTACCGCGACAACCGGGCCTGGTGGGAGCCGCTCAAGCGACGCATCCTCCAGCCGTCCGCCTAGCTAGGCTGGATCCGTGCGTCTGCTCCTCATGTCCGACACCCACCTGCCGAAGCGGGCGAAGGAGCTGCCCGCGCGGCTGCTGGCGGAGATCCCGCGCGCCGATGTCGTTCTGCACGCGGGGGACTGGGTCGACACGGCCACGCTCGACCTGCTGGAGAGCCGCAGCCGCAGACTCGTCGGCGTGTACGGCAACAACGACGGCCCCGGCCTGCGCGCCCGGCTGCCCGAGGTGGCGTACGCCGATCTCGGCGGCCTGCGCTTCGGCGTCGTCCACGAGACGGGCGCCGCCCAGGGACGCGAGGCCCGCTGTGCCGCCCGCTTCCCCGGCGTGGACGTCCTGGTCTTCGGGCACAGCCACATCCCCTGGGACACCACCGCGGACACCGGCCTGCGCCTGCTCAACCCGGGCTCGCCCACCGACCGGCGCCGGCAGCCGTACTGCACCTACATGACGACCACGGTCGCCGACGGCCGGCTCGGGGAGGTCGAACTGCACCGCCTGCCGCGGCGGTAGGCGGACCGCCGGGCGGACAGAAGGACGGGCAGCGCCCACGGGGACGCTGCCCGGTGCGGACCGGGCCGCTCCGTGTCGGAGGAAGCGGCCCGGGCGCTTCTGGAGTGCGCTGTCACGGACCTCCTTCCGAGGGGAGTAGTGCCGAGGGCATGCATGCCTCGTCCGATGCGGGGCGACTACCCGTCCTGCGCGGGCTCACACACCTCACGACGGACGAATTGTCCGATTGGTCGTCCAGCTCTTACTCGTCCCAGGCCACGACGGTGGTCTGCTCGACGATCTTGCCGTCCCGCAGCGACAGCATCGACTCGGCGAGGACCCGGACGCCGTCCGGATACGTGCACTCCTCGGCGTACGCGGCCTGGTCGCCCTGGACGACGCAGCGCTCCAGCCGGTGGGTCATGTCGCGGCTGTAGACGTCGTCGAGCATGTCGGCGATCTCCTGCCGGCCGTGCAGGACCTTGGGGCGGCTGGGCTGGTCGTTCCGGTCGACGATGCGGAGCTCCGCGTCCGGCGCGTAGAGCGACAAGAGGGGTGCCGCCGTCTCTCCTTCGATGCCCCGGCGCAGTGCTTCGGTGTCGAAGCCGGGGCCTGCCGTGGTGCTCATGACGACCTCCTTGGAGAAGGCCGCGAGCCGAGGGAGGCGGTCCGCCGCGGCCCTCTCCTTCGAGCTTCCTCCGTCCCGGCGCCCACGGCAACGGTCACGCGGTGGCGACGGCACCACCCGGCACGCCACCACGACGCCCCTTACCGATCAGTTGCGCGTAGGGTCGGGGAGAACGCTGAACGGCCGAAGAAGGGGTCCAGACCATGGCGCAGGAAGTACGCGGCGTGATCGCACCGGGCAAGGACGAGCCGGTGCGGATCGAGACGATCGTCGTGCCCGATCCCGGACCGGGAGAGGCCGTGGTCAAGATCCAGGCCTGCGGGGTGTGCCACACCGACCTGCACTACAAGCAGGGCGGCATCAGCGACGACTACCCCTTCCTGCTCGGCCACGAGGCCGCGGGCGTGGTGGAGTCGGTCGGCGCCGGTGTCACCGACGTGGCCCCCGGCGACTTCGTGATCCTCAACTGGCGTGCGGTGTGCGGCAAGTGCCGGGCCTGTCTGCGCGGACGCCCCTGGTACTGCTTCGACACCCACAACGCCGAGCAGAAGATGACCCTCGCCTCCACCGGGCAGGAGCTCTCCCCGGCCCTCGGCATCGGCGCCTTCGCCGAGAAGACGCTGGTGGCCGCCGGACAGTGCACCAAGGTCGACCCGGCCGTCTCCGCCGAGGTGGCCGGGCTGCTGGGCTGCGGGGTGATGGCCGGCATCGGCGCCGCCATCAACACCGGGAACGTGGGCCGCGGTGACACGGTCGCCGTCATCGGCTGCGGCGGCGTCGGCGACGCGGCGATCGCCGGCTCCCACCTGGCGGGGGCGGCGAAGGTCATCGCCGTGGACATCGACGACCGCAAGCTGGAGACCGCCCGCACCATGGGCGCCACCCACACCGTCAACTCCCGCGAGACCGACCCCGTCGAGGCGATCCGGGAACTGACCGGCGGCTTCGGCGCCGACGTCGTCATCGAGGCGGTCGGCCGCCCGGAGACGTACCGGCAGGCCTTCTACGCCCGCGACCTGGCCGGCACCGTCGTCCTCGTCGGCGTCCCGACGCCCGAGATGAAGCTGGAGCTGCCGTTGCTGGACGTCTTCGGCCGCGGCGGGTCCCTCAAGTCGTCCTGGTACGGCGACTGCCTGCCCTCCCGCGACTTCCCGATGCTCGTCGACCTCCACCTCCAGGGCCGCCTGGACCTCGGCAGGTTCGTCACCGAGACCATCCGGCTCGACGAGGTGGAGAAGGCCTTCGAGCGGATGCACACCGGCGACGTGCTGCGTTCGGTGGTGGTGCTGTGATGACCTCACGCATCGAACGCCTCGTCACCTCGGGACAGTTCAGCCTCGACGGCGGGACCTGGGACGTCGACAACAACGTCTGGCTCGTCGGCGACGACCACGAGGTCGTCGTCATCGACGCCGCCCACGACGCGGAGGCGATCGTCGAGGCGGTGGGCGACCGCAGGCTCACGGCCATCGTGTGCACCCACGCCCACAACGACCACGTGAACGCCGCCCCCGCCCTGGCCGAGCGCACCGGCGCCACCATCTGGCTGCACCGCGACGACATGCCGCTGTGGCAGCAGACCCACCCCGACCGGAACCCCGACGCCTGGCTGACCGACGGCCTGGTCATCGAGGCCGCCGGCGCCGACCTGACGGTGCTGCACACCCCCGGACACGCGCCGGGCGCGGTCTGCCTGTACGACCCCGGCCTGGGCGCCGTCTTCACCGGCGACACCCTCTTCCAGGGCGGGCCCGGCGCCACCGGCCGCTCCTACTCCCACTTCCCGACCATCATCGACTCGATCCGCGACCGGCTGCTCGCGCTCCCGCCCGGGACGCGGGTGCTCACCGGCCACGGAGACGAGACCACCGTCGGCGCCGAGGCCCCGCACCTGGAGGAGTGGATCAAGCGCGGCCACTGACCCGTCGCGGAACACGCGTGGACGTGCCTACGGAACACGCGTCAAAAGCTGACAGAAGATGTCCGGCTTCCCGGGCACTCTCGATCACGACATCACTCGTGCGGGAGAGGAACGGGAGCCGGACATGGCAGCATCACCGAAGAGGCCGTTGGCAGGCAGGGTCGCACTGGTCGCCGGAGCGACCCGGGGCGCCGGACGCGGCATCGCCGTCGAACTGGGCGCGGCCGGCGCCACCGTCTACGTCACCGGCCGCAGCACCCGTACCCGGCGCTCGGAGTACGACCGCCCCGAGACCATCGAGGACACCGCCGACCTGGTCACCGAGGCCGGTGGCCACGGCATCGCCGTCCCGGCCGACCACCTCGATGCGGCCCAGGTCGCCGCGCTCGTCGACCGCGTCGCCCGGGAACAGGACCGCCTGGACGTCCTGGTCAACGACATCTGGGGCGGCGAGCACCTCTTCGAGTGGGACAGCCCCGTCTGGGAGCACGACCTCGACAACGGCCTCAGGCTCCTGCGGCTCGCGGTCGAGACCCACGCCATCACCAGCCACCACGCCCTGCCGCTGCTGCTGCGCCGCCCCGGCGGACTGGTCGTCGAGATGACCGACGGCACCGACGACTACAACCGCGAGCACTACCGCAACTCCTTCTTCTACGACCTCGCCAAGGCATCCGTCCTGCGCATGGCCTTCGCCCTGGGCCACGAAGTCGGGCCGCGCGGTGCCACCGCCGTCGCGCTGACCCCGGGCTGGCTGCGCTCGGAGATGATGCTCGACCATTTCGGCGTACGCGAGGAGAACTGGCGCGACGCCCTCGACCGCGTCCCGCACTTCGCCATCTCCGAGACGCCCCGCTACGTCGGCCGAGCCGTCACCGCCCTCGCCACCGACCCGCGCGCGGCCCGCTTCAACGGCCGGTCCCTCTCCAGCGGCGGCCTCGCCCAGGAGTACGGCTTCACCGACCTGGACGGCAGCCGCCCGGACGCCTGGCGCTACCTCGTCGAGGTCCAGGACGCGGACAAGCCCGCCGACGTCACCGGCTACCGCTGACCGGCGGCAGCGGCCACCGGGCCGCGTGACCCGGCGGCAGGGCCAGGTCCTCCCGTACGGCCGTGTAGTAGCCCTCACGTCCGGCGCGCTGCCGCTCCAGCAGGGCCTCCCAGGCGACCGGGTCGCGCGTGCCGTCGCGCAGGAACCGTTCCATCTCCATCACGGTCACGACCCAGACGCGCGCCTTCTCCACCACCTGCGGACTGCCCAGCATCAGCAGGGCCTCGCCCGCGGGGTCCCGGGCGAGCACGGCCTCCGTCTGCGCGGGCGCCGCCTCCTCGGGAGTCAGGGGATGGGGGTGCGGGTCGTTGCCGAGGTGGGCGGCGATCCGGTACGTCAGCGTGACGGAGGTCTTGAGCGCCCGGGCGTAGTCGCCGTAGACCGCGAGCCTGCGCTCCTCCCAGCGTGCCGCGGTCTCGCGGCGGAACCGGGCCCGGTCGCTGCGGACCACGGCGAGATACGAACCGAGCGCACCGATGACGACACCTATGAGCGCGGGCAGTTGCTGCAAGAACGCGGACATGGACGCACGCTATCTGCCCAAGTGATCGTTCCGGCAGTACCGTCGGGCCATGACGGACGGGACAGGGGCGGACGGGGCAAGGCCGGACACAGGGCGTTTCACGGACCACGGGGTACTGGTCACGGGCGCGGCCAGGGGGATCGGTGCGGCCGTCTCCCGCAGGCTCGCGGCCGAGGGGGCGAGGGTGCTGCTGACCGACGTGGACCTTCCCTCCGCGCGGCGAACGGCGGGGGAGTTGAGGGAGCAGGGGGGCACCGCCGAGGCGTTCGCCTGCGACGTGGCCGACCGGGCGTCCGTCGAGGCGGCGGTCGCCCACGCCGCGGACACCTTCGGCACCCTCGACGTGCTGGTCAACAACGCCTACGCGTGTACCCCCGACGCCCCGCTCTTCGAGGAGGAACCGGATGAGTCCTGGGCGCGCGACCTCGACATCACCCTCACCGGCGCCTACCGCTGCTGCCGTGCCGCGCTGCCCCACCTGGCGGCCTCCGGGCGCGGCGCGATCGTGAACATCGGCTCGGTCAACGGCGTCCAGGACTTCGGCAACCACGCCTACAGCGCCGCCAAGGCCGGCCTCGCCTCCCTGACCCGCACCCTCGCCGGACACGCGGCCGCACGGGGCGTCCGCGTCAACCTCGTGACGCCGGGCACCGTCCGGACCACGGCCTGGGAGGGCCGGGACAGCGAACTCGCGGCGGTCCGACGGCTGTACCCGCTGGGGCGGGTCGGGGAGCCGGAGGACATCGCGGCGGCCGTCGCCTTCCTCGCCTCGCGCGACGCGGCCTGGATCACCGGGACCACCCTGGCCGTCGACGGCGGGCTGACCGCGGTCAACACCGGGTTCCGGCAGGCGCTCCGGGAGTGGGGCGGAACGGACTGACGGGGTGGGCCGCAGGGTGCGGTATGTCACTGTTTCGTCGCGACGCGGAGCCGTGGGCAACCGAGAGCGTCGTGCGGCGGTCCAGCAGGGGGAGGAGCGCACCACGAGTACGGTCCTTTGTCCGTTCCACCCCTTCGACGCGAAAGGCTGACCGGCCATGGGGGACATACGCAGACGGGGCGCCGTCGCACTCGGGGTCACCGCGCTGGTGGCACCGCTCACGCTCGCGCTCGGCACCACTCCGGCGCAGGCGGCGAGTTGCACCACGAAGGCGGGCCCGTACCAGAAGAAGGTGGAGAAGTTCCTCGGCCGCCCGGCCGACGGCAAGCAGTCCACCGCCGACTGCAGGGCGATCAGTGCCTTCCAGACCAAGCACGGCATCAGGCCGAACATCGGCTACGCGGGGCCCGTCACCTGGGGCGTCATGGACCTGATGACGAAGCAGAAGGCCATCGGGAAGAATCCGAACAAAGCGGGTAAATGCCCGGTGAACAAGGGCCGCATCGCCTGCGTGAACCTGTCCCTCCAGCTGAGCTGGATCCAGGACGGCAAGAAGCTCGTGTACGGCCCGGTGCCGGTCCGCACCGGCCGAGACGGCTACGAGACCCGCACCGGCCTGAAGAAGGTCTACTGGCGGAACCTCAACCACCACTCGACCATCTACGACGTGCCGATGCCCTACAGCCAGTTCTTCGACGGCGGCCAGGCCTTCCACTCGGTCGGCGTCAGCATGTGGAACCCGCCGGGCTCGCACGGCTGCGTCAACATGACGAAGACCGACGCCAAGAAGTACTGGTCGCTGTTGAAGAAGGGCGACGACGTCTACGTGTACGGCCGCAAGCCGGGCACCTGACGGACCCGGGTTCCCGGCTCACGCGGCCGCGTCACGGCTGGGGCGCGTCCCCGAAGTCCGGGATCTCCAGCCTGACCCCGCCCTGCCGCGCGGACTCGTGCGCGACGATGCCCGGCAGGGTGTAGCGGGCCGCGACCCAGGCGTTCACGGACGGCAGGGTGCGGGAGTTGACCGCGGTCACGAAGTCGTCCGCCAGGAAGTGATGGCTGCCCTCGTGCCCGTTGTGCATCCGGTCGAACGCCCGCGGCAGCCGAGCGCGGTCGTGCACCGGCGCCGACCCCGAGGTGAAGGCGGCCCGCAGCTCCGGCGCGATGTGCTGGAGGGACGGGTCGTCGGGGGACACGGTGGGCTTGGGTTCGAGCAGTTCGCTGATGTCCTCCACACCGTTCTTGTCCTGCCACAGTGCCACCGTGGCGAGCTGCTCCATGCTCGCCTCGGTGCCGAAGAAGCGGAAACGGGACTCCCGGATGTGCGAGGGATAGCCGACCCGCCGGAACTCGTTCGTACGGAACGACCCGCCGCCGGCCACCTCGAACAGCGCGGTCGCGTTGGAGACGTCGTTGTCGAACCGGCTGACCGACCGGTCGAAGACGCCGTCCCCGCGCTCGTCCACGACCCCGAGCGCCGAGACACTGACCGCGTGCGTCTGCCAGGCGCCCAGCACCCCGCCCACCGAGTGCGTCGGGTAGAGCAGCGGCGGATAGCTGGCGGTGGCCTTCCACCCCTCGCCCCCGCTGTACCGGTACGCCTCGTAGAACCCCAGGTCCATGTCGTGGACGTAGTCGCCCTCGGCGTAGAAGAGCCGGCCGAAGGCGCCCTCGGCGATCCGGTTGCGGGCATGCACGGTCGCCGGGTGGTACTGGCTCGTCTCGCCCATCATGTACGTCAGCCCGGTCGCCCTGACCGCGTCGATGATGTCCGCGATCTCCTGCGCGGTGATCGCCATGGGGACCGCCGAGTACACGTGCTTGCCCGCGCCCAGCGCCTGCAGCACCAGCGGGCCGTGGGTCCAGCGCTGGGTGAAGATCGCGACGGCGTCGACCGCCCCGGACTCCAGCATCGCCCCGTAGCCGGGGAAGGTGCCGGTGAGGCCTTCGGCGGCGGCGAGCCGCTCGGCCCGCTCGGGGAGCAGGTCGGTGACGTACACGTCGCTCACGCCGGGGTGGGCCAGGAACAGCCTGGCGAACTGCCCGGAGAACTGGCCGGCTCCGACGATGCCGAGGGAGAACGTCATGAATGAGGTGCCCTTCACTGGTCGAGGATCAGGTTGATCTGGTCGTTGGTCTCGTCGAGGACGCTCACCGGCTTTCCGCCGCCGTAGACGTCCTGCATGGCGGGGCGCATGAGTGCCTGCACGTCGGCGGCGTAGTTGGTGACGGGGTAGGAGAAGGTCCGGAAGTTCTGCTTGTCGTCGACCGGCCGGGTGAAGGCCGTCACGTCGATGCCCTTCTTCCCGTAGGCCGCGACGGCCGCCTCGGTGCCGCCGGGCGTGGCCGGGAAGACGATGCCGTGGCCGCCCACGGTCCGCTGGCACTCGTCGGAGGCCAGGTACTTCACCCATTTCATGGCGCCCGGCTTGTTGTCGGCGTTCTTGGTGACGGAGTCCGCGAGGCCGTTCATCATCGTGGCCCGCCTGCCGGTCGGGCCGGCGGGGGTGACGGCGGTCGCGATGTCCAGGCCCTGGAATCCGGCGTAGGTCGAGATCATCCACGCCCCGTCGAAGGCGGCGGCCGCCTTGCCCGCGGCCACCTGGGCGTGGGCCTCGTTGGACTGGGAGTAGTCGGTGAAGGGGGCCATGTAACCCTTGTCCGCCAGCCCGAAGTACCACTCGATGACCGACTGGAAGGTGTCGTCGTCGTACTGGTACTCGGTGCCCCACCGCTCCTTGTCCGTGTAGGTCCACCCGGCGGACGCGGCGAAGTGACTCCACGTCGTCTGGCCGTCGCCGTCGCCGCCGCCGTTGGTGGCCAGGCCGTAGACCTCGACGTTGTCCTTGTCGAATCCGGGCTCGTCGCCCCGCCTGCCCCTCTCGTCCACGGTCAGGCGCGCGACGGCCTTCTCGAAGGTGCCGCCGTCCTCGGGGTTCCAGGACAGGCCGCCCAGCTCCTCGGCGCTCAGCCCGGCGTCCTTCGCCGACTCCTCGTTGTAGAAGAGGGCGACGGTGTCCCAGTCCTTCGGGACGCCGTAGCGGTGACCGTCCTCGCCGAGCCAGCCCGCGGCCAGACCGGGCTGGTAG
This sequence comes from Streptomyces sp. NPDC053750, assembly GCF_044544295.1. Classification (NCBI taxonomy): domain Bacteria; kingdom Bacillati; phylum Actinomycetota; class Actinomycetes; order Kitasatosporales; family Streptomycetaceae; genus Streptomyces; species Streptomyces sp. NPDC053750. The sequence continues at coordinate 409,826 of NZ_JBITXB010000002.1, forward strand.
TCGGAGTCCTCGATGCCGAGGTCGTCGAGCGGCTCCAGCACCTCCAGGTCGGCGAACTGGCCGAACTTCTGGATGTGGTCGGTGAACACGTCGGGCTGGGTGCCCGCGATGAAGCTCGCGGTGAGCTTGGTCCAGTAGTCGTCCCAGCCCATCTGGGAGATCCTCACGTCCAGGCCCGGGTTCCGCTTCTCGAAGTCCTTGGCGCACGCCTGGTACGCGGGCAGCTGATTGGTGTCCCAGAGCCAGTACGTCACCGTGTCCGCGGACGACCCGGCGCCGCCCCGCGCACAGCCGCTCACCAGGGACAGCACCAGCGCCCCGGTCAGAGCGGCGGTCGTACGAAATCGCATGTCCGTCCCCTCACTTGATGCCGGTGAAGCTGATGGTGCCGACGATGCGGCGCGCGAAGACGCCGAAGAGCAGCAGCATCGGCAGCGCCGCGATGAGCGTGGCCGCCATCAGGCCGGACCAGTCGACGCCGGACGTCGGGGTCTGTGCGCGGAAGACGGCCAGCGCCACGGTCAGCACACGCGAGGTGTCGCTGTAGGAGACCATCAGCGGCCAGAAGTAGTCGTTCCAGGACGTGATGTACGTCAGCACGGCCAGTGTCAGCACGGGCGTCGCCGCCATCGGCAGCAGCACCCGGAAGAAGACCCGCACCTTCCCGGCGCCGTCCAGCAGGGCAGCCTCCTCCACTTCCCGGGGGACGGCCATGAAGAACTGCCGCAGGAAGAACACCGCGAACGGGGTCATGAACATCGTCGGCAGGGCGATGCCCAGCAGGGTGTCCACCAGGCCGAGCTCCTTGACGAGGACGAAGTTCGGCAGCAGCGTGAAGATGGCCGGCACCATCAGCCCCGCCAGGAACAGGGTGAACACGGTGTCCCGGCCTCGCCAGCGCAGTCGGGCGAAGGCGTACGCGGCCATGGCGGAGAAGAGAATCTGGCAGACGGTGATCAGGGTGGAGACGAACACCGAGTTGAGCAGGTACCGCCAGAACTTCAGGCCGCTGCCCGAGCCGCCCTGCGCGATCGCCTCCTCGGCGGACTGCAGGCCGAGAGCCCGCTCGAAGCCGCCCGTGGTCGGGTCGACCGGCAGCGGGTGGGCCGGGTGGCCGGCCAGCCCGGCGTTGGTGGAGAGAGCCGTGCGCAGGATCCAGTAGAAGGGCAGCAGGGTGACGAGGACGATCGCGGCCAGCACGGCCCAGGCCACGATCCGTCCGGGGGAGAGCCGCCTGCGCCTGCCGCGCCGTACTGTCGTCGTGCCGGTCATCTCGTTCTCCTCCCCGTCAGCCGAGGTCGGTCCGGCCGGCCCGGGTGAGCCGGTACTGGACGAAGGTGATGGCGCTCAGCACGACGAGCAGCGCCACGGACATGGCCGAGGCGTATCCGAACTGGAAGCGGCCGAAGGCGGCGCCGTAGATGTAGAACTGGAGCACGTTGGTGGCGTTCGCCGGTCCGCCGGCGGTGGTCACGGCGACCGTGTCGAAGACCTGGAACGAACCGATCACCGTCATGATCAGGACGACCGCGAGGACCGGCCGCAGCAGCGGCAGCGTGATCCGCCGGAACATCCGCCACTCGCTCGCGCCGTCCACCTTCGCGGCCTCGTACATGTCGCCCGGGATGGCCTGGAGCCCGGCGAACAGCAGCAGCGCGGTGTAACCGACGTGCCGCCACACGTTGATCAGCGCGATGGTCGGGACGGCCCAGGTCTCGTCGGCGAGGAACGGGATGCGGTCCAGGCCGAGGCCCGCGACGAGCTCGTTGCCGATGCCCAGTTGTGTGTCCAGGATCCACAGCCAGACGACGCCGGCCACGACGTTGGACATCAGATACGGCGTGAGCACGATCCCGCGCAGCAGTGACGACTGGGTCAGCCGCTGGAGCAGCACGGCGATGACCAGGGCCGCGACCGTCTGCACGCCGATGTTGACGACCACGTAGACGACCGTGACGCGCAGCGACTCCCAGAAGATGGGGTCGTTCACCATGCGCACGTAGTTGTCCAGGCCCACCCACTGCGCCGGCGTCAGCAGGTTGAAGCGGGTGAAGCTCAGGTAGATGCCGCGCAGTGTCGGCCAGAGCAGGAAGACCACGAAGCCCAGCAGTGCCGGGGCGACGAACACCGCGGCGAGACGTCCGTCGCCCCGGTTCCCGGCACGGCTGCTGGTGGCGACGGCCATCGGGAGACTCCCTCGCATGCGGCGGCTCGACCTCACTTACTTTTGAGGTGGAAGAATCGCCCGTCAAGAGGTCGGGCAGACATCGTCCACGGGGGATGACGGGGGTGATGTGCGGGTTTACAGTGGCCGCATTATTTCCGGTACAGAAGAAACTGGGGGGTGTGATGCCCGTTGGTGCCGAGAGCTGGCTTCCGCTGAGCCCCGGCGAACGGTCCGTGGCGATCGAGGTGCTCGTGCACGGCCCGCTGTCCCGCACCGACCTCGCCCGGCGGCTGGATCTCTCGCCCGGCAGCCTCACCCGGCTGACCAAGCCGCTCATCGAGTCGCGGCTGCTGGTGGAGGTCCAGGAGGCGGGTGTGCCCGCCGGGGGCCGGCAGGGCCGTCCGTCGCAGCCGCTCGACGTGGTCGCCGACTCGCGGTACTTCCTGGGCTTCAAGATCACCCAGGACATGGTGTACGGCGTTCTCACCACCCTCAGGAGCGAGATCGTCGCCCACCACGACCGTCCGCTCGTCACGCGCGACCCCGGCGAGGTCGCCGATCTGCTGGCCGGGATGACCACGGAGCTGTCCCGCGGCCGGCGCCGCGTCGCCGGCATCGGTATCGGGGTCGGCGGGCTGGTGGAGGGGCGGGCCGTGGTCGGCGAGTCCCCCTTCCTGGGGTGGAAGGGCGTTCCGCTGGCCGGACTCGTCGAAGAGCGCACCGGGCTGCCGGTCGTCGTCGAGAACGACACCGCCGCCTTCGTGGAGGCCGAGACCTGGTTCGGGGCGGGGCGCGGCCTGGACCGGTTCGTCGTCCTCACCATCGGCGCCGGCATCGGCTACGGACTCGTACTCGGCGGCAGGCGGGTGCCGTACTCCGGGGATGAGGACCGCGGGTTCGGGCGCCACTGGATCCTCGACCCGTACGGCCCGCTCACCCCGGACGGCCGGCGTGGCAGCGCCGTCTCGCTGCTGACCATCCCCAACATCCGCTACCAGGTCCGGGCCGCCGTCGGGCGCGACCTGACGTACGAGGAGATCCTCGCGTCCGCCGCCGCCGGGGAGCCCGTGGCCGCCCGGGTGATCGAGGAGGCCGGGCGGGCCCTCGGCGCTCTGGTGGCGCAGATCGCCAATTTCGTGATGCCCGAGAAGATCCTGCTCGCAGGGGAGGGGGTGGGGCTGATGGACGTGGCCGGGAAGGTGGTGCAGGACACCGTCCGCGACAACCGGCACCCACGGGCCGCGCCGGTCGGTCTGGAGACCAGGGTGTCCGACTTCCACGACTGGGCGCGCGGCGCCGCCGTGTTGGCGATCCAGGTGCTGGTGCTGGGAGCGACGCAGGTGTGAAGGGGCGGGCAGGGTGTGGCGGAACACACATGCGGTGAACCAACTCGCGGGTGACCCTTGACAGATGGCGGGATCGACGTGATCAGTAACACGGTCCGATATGTCCGATTGGCTCGCGATTACTCACATCGCCTTCACGCCCGGCGCCGTATGCTTCACAGCATGTCCACCACTGTTGAACCCTCCTCCGAGCGATCGGCTGCCGAGGTCAACGAGGAGATCCGGGCCCTGTGGCTCCGGTCGGGCGGGACACTGAGCGTCGAGCAGCGCGCGGAGTACCAGCGGCTCGTCATGGAGTGGGCCGCCGCGGCCCCGGAGCCCGCGAAGGCCGCCTGACCGGCACCTGAGCCTCCTCGTCGCATCGGAGCCCCGGCCCGGGGCACCCCCACCGGATGGGTGCCCTTCTCGCACTGGCCTCGGCCGTCTGTTACGGCATCGTCGACTTCTCCGGCGGCCTGCTGTCCCGGCGTGTCCACTTCGCCGCCGTCACCTTCCTCGGCCAGGTGGGCGGGCTCGCGCTCGCCTGCGTGGCCGCCCTCCTCGTGACCACCCCCGGCGTCCGCACCGCGGACCTGCTGTGGGGCGCCCTGTCCGGCGTCGGCAGCGGCGTCGCCATGCACTTCCTCAACCGCGGCCTGAGCCGTGGCGCGATGAGCGTGGTGGTGCCGGTGAGCGCCGTCACGGGCGTCGCGCTCTCCGTCCTGTGCGGCGTGCTCGTCCTCGGGGACCGTCCGGGCGCCGTCGCCTGGCTCGGGATCCTCGTCACCGTGCCCGCGCTCTGGCTGGTCTCGGGCGGCGGCACCGGCCCCGGCCACGCCGTCTCCGACGGGCTGCTCGCCAGCGCGGGCGTCGCCGTCCAGTACCTCGGCCTCGGACAGGCCGGCCCCGACAGCGGCCTGTGGCCCGTGGCGGCCGGCCGGGTCGCCGCCGTGCTCCTGCTGCTGCCCGGCGCCGTACGCCACACCGGGCGCCTGCGCCTGCCGCCGCGCCGGTCCGCCGAGGCGCTGCTGATCGGCGCCGGTGCCGCCCTCGGCCTGATCCTCTACCTCCTCGCCGCCCAGCGTCAGCTGCTGTCGGTCGCCGTGGTCCTCGCCTCCCTCTACCCGGCGCTGCCCGTGATCCTGGGCCTCGCCCTCCTCCACGAGCGGGTCGACCGACGGCAGGCCGTGGGCCTGATCGGCGCCGCGGCGGCCACGGTGCTGCTGACCGTGGGCTGACACCCGGGGGGAACGGCTCACCCCCAGGTCGCCGAGTAGTGCCGCCGGTAGGCCTTCCGGTCCTGTTCCGTGCGGATCCAGCGGGTCGCCACCAGCGCGATCAGGCTTCCCGCGACGACCAGCATGCCGGGGCCGATGGTGCGCCGGTCGGTGAGACGGGAGAGCAGGGTCGAGCCGCTGACGCCCGTCACGGGTGCCGTGGCCCCCGGTGCCGCCGCGCCCGGGGTGGTGCCACCGCCACCGGTGGCGGCCGGCGAGGACGGCGCGGTCCCCGCCCCCGCCCCCGCGCCCTGCTGCCCGGAGACGATCAGACGGACGCCGAGCGACTCCATGGCCTCGGGCAGCGGCTGGAAGAACGTCGTACCGCCCTTGGCGCAGTCGCCGTTCCCGCCCGACGTCACCCCGAGGGCGAGGCCCTCGGAGAACATCGGCCCCCCGCTGTCCCCGGGTTCGGCGCACACGTCGGTCTCGATGAGGCCGGTCACCGTGCCCTCCGGGTAGTTCACCGTCGCCTCGAGCGCCGTGACCTGCCCGTCGCGCAGCCCGCTGGTGCTGCCGCTGCGGAACACCCGCTGCCCCACGGCCGGTTCGCCCACTCCCGTGATGCGCACCCCCTTGCCGTCGCCGACCGCCACCACGTCGGCGCCGTCGCCCGCCTTGCCGTTCGCGTACTCCACCAGCGAGAAGTCATCCCCGGGGAAGCTCCCGGCGACCGTCGCCCCGACCCGCCGGTCACCCCCGTTGTCACCGAACCAGACGGACCCCGTCGGCCCGCAGTGACCGGCGGTGAGGATGAAGTCGTTGCTTCCGTCGGTCACGTTGAAGCCCGCCGAACAGCGCCCCGCCGTCGACAGGATGGGCTGCGCCCCGTTCAGACGCGTGGTGAAGGTGCCCTCGGTGCGTTCCATGCGGACGAAGCCGCCGATGCCCTCCGCGACCCCGGTCAGCCGGGACCAGTCGGCCCCGGAGACGGTGCTGTCACCGCGTACCACCACCTCGTTGGACCGGTAGTCGAGCGCCCACGCCGTCCCGGGCACCCGGGTCGCCGCACGCAGCGTCGAGGTCGCCGACCGCAGTTCGGACATGCTGTGCCGCACGACCTTCGCCTCGGCGCCGGCCCGCCGTACCTCCTCGGCCGTGCGCTCGTCGGTGACCGCGACGACCGGCCGCCCGTCGGCGCCGACCCAGTGGCCCGCCGTACGGGAGGTGCCCAGCCGTGCCACGAGCGCGCCGCCGGTGCCGGACGCGGTCTGCGCCAACGTGTGCGGCGCCGCGGACCCGTCCGGTGGCTCGCTCGCCATCGCCCGGGTGACCATCGTCCCCCCGAGCAGGAGTCCGCCGACGGCCGCCAGCCGTGCCGCTCGCCGGACGATCCGTCGTCGTGCGTGCCTCATGCGTGCGCTCCCGAACCCGAACTCGCGGTGTCCCCACCGCGGGGGCCTCCGGACGTCGAGCGCCCTCCTCCCATACGGGTACGGGCACGGCCGTGTTCACCGGGCGGCCCTCGGGTTCAGCTCGCCGCGGGTGCGGTGTCCCCGGTGAGCCGGTCCCAACTGGCCTCGTCGCCCCACACGGAGGCGTCGTCGACGTACGGCCGCAGCAGCGCCGTGAGCTCCGCGTCGCCGCGTCCGCCCAGCTCGTCGGAGGCGACCCGGCGGGCGATCCCGGCGAGGAAGTCGGCGAGTTGCACCCGGGGGTCGAGCCCCGCGCGGACCAGCCGCACACCGGCGAGCCGGACACCGGCCAGCCGGGCCGTCTCCTCCACCCAGGCGATGCGCTCCGGGGTCAGCATGTTCTGCCGGTCGTGCACCAGGCGGACCGTCCGCCCGCCCGCGCTCCAGTACGCGGCCGTGGCGACGACGGCGGGCAGCAGCGGATTGAGGAGCGGGACCAGCGCCGGGCCGTCCAGGCGCCGCTCCCGGTAGGCGTCCGCGCGGGGCCGGGCCGCCGCGAGCCGCCCGAGCGTCGCCGCCGCGTCCGTACCGGGATGGGCGCGGCCCAGGGCGTCCACCGTGCGGAAGAAGGTGTCGACGGGCGCCGCCGGGTCCTGTCCGGAGCCGTTGCCGTCGGGGCCGGACCAGCGGACCCACAGCAGCCGGTTGGTCGCCTCCAGGAACTCCCGCCACGCCTCCTCCCCGAAGGTCCGCCGCCCCTCGCGGAAGAGGGGGAGGGCCCCCGCCGGGTCGCCGAGCAGCAATCCGACGGCCCGCTCCACCACGAAGTACGCCTTCTCGGTGAGGTGCACGTGCGCGTGCCCGTGGAGCGGGCCCGACGGGGCGAGCAGCCACTCCAGCACGGCCCGGTGCTTCTCCCGCAGCAGATGGTTGGCCTTGTACTCCTCCGCGGGCGAGCGGATCCGGTCCCGTATCTCCTGCACGGCGGCCGCAGCCGTCGGCACGGGCAGCCGCACGCCGGCATGGGCGAACACGTCCGTGTTCCCGCCGGTCAGGTTCTCGCCGTCCGAACCCGACTCGTCGCACGCGATCTCCCAGAACGCCCCCACCGGCGCGGTCCGTGCGCCGTCGTCCCATTTCCCGGTCACACCACGGCCCCCTATCTTGTGCCCCATGACCAGCATCCCGCACGACCCGCCCGGCGAAGCGAACCCTTTTCTGGCCCTCTCCCTCGACCAGCTGCGCCGCCGTACGAGCATGAAGTGGCGCACCCACCCCGCGGACGTGCTGCCCCTGTGGGTGGCGGAGATGGACGTGCCGCTCGCCGAACCCGTCGTGCGCGCCGTCACGGACGCCGTGGAGACGGGCGACACCGGATACCCCGCCGGCACCGCCTACGCCGAGGCCCTGGCCGCCTTCGCCGGCAAGCGGTGGGGATGGGACGACCTCGCCGTCGAACGCACCGCGATCGTGCCCGACGTGATGCTGGGTGTCGTCGAGATGCTCAAGCTGGTCACCGGGCCCGGCGATCCGGTGATCGTCAACCCGCCGGTCTACCCGCCGTTCTACCAGTTCGTGACGCACATGGACCGGCGCGTCGTCGAGGCACCGCTCGGCGCGGACCTGCGGCTCGACCTCGGGGTGCTGGAAGAGGCGTTCCGGGGGGCCGTCGCCGACGGCGGGCGGGCCGCCCACCTGCTGTGCAGCCCGCACAACCCGACCGGCACGGTGCACACCGCCGCCGAGCTGGCCGCCGTGGCCGAGCTCGCCGAGCGGTACGGGGTCCGGGTCGTCGCGGACGAGATCCACGCGCCGCTCGTCGCCGCGGGCGCGCGGTTCGTGCCGTATCTGAGCGTGCCCGGCGCCGAGCGCGGCCTCGCGCTGATGTCGGCGTCCAAGGGCTGGAACCTGGCCGGGCTCAAGGCGGCGCTCGCCCTCGCCGGCCCCGGCGCCGCCGCCGACCTGGCGCGGATGCCGGAAGAGGTCGGCCACGGCCCCAGCCACGTCGGGGTGCTCGCCCACACCGCCGCCCTGCGGGACGGCACCGCCTGGCTGGACGCCGCACTGGCGGGGATCGCCGACAACCGACGCCTGCTCACCGACCTGCTGGCCGAGCACCTCCCCGGCGTCGTCCACCACCCCGGGGAGGCGACCTACCTCGCCTGGCTCGACTGCCGGGCGCTCGGCCTCGGTGACGATCCGGCGGACGTCTTCCTGCGCCGCGGCCGGGTGGCCCTCAGCTCCGGCCTCCCCTTCGGCACCGGCGGGACGGGGCACGCACGGCTCAACCTGGCGACCTCACCGGACGTACTGACGGAGGCGGTACGGAGGATGGCGGCGGCCGTGGCGTGAGACGGGGGGCCCGTGCCCTGATCCACACCGTGGGTCCTGGCCTAGACTCCGCGCCATGGACGACGCGTCACTGGCCCGGCTCGGGGCCGGCAAGTACCTGCTGCTCACCACCCACCGGAAGAACGGCACACCGGTCGCCACCCCGGTGTGGGTCGTCCGGGACGGGGACGCGCTCGGCGTCTGGACGGCCGCCGACTCCTGGAAGGTCAAGCGCGTCCGCAACCGCGCCGACGTCCTGGTGGGTCCGTGCGACGTGCGCGGCAACCCGACCGGGGACCAGGTCCCGGCGACCGCGGAGATCTGCGACCCGGCCACGACCGTTCGCTACCGGCGGCTGATCGCCCGCAAGTACGGCATCATCGGCCGGCTGACCCTCTTCGGCAGCCGGCTGCGCCGGGGCACGGACGGCACGCTGGGCATCCGGATCACGCTGCCGTCCTGAGCCGCACGGTGCTCAGGTCCACGCCCGGTACGGCTCGTCGACCAGTTGGAAGACCGGCTCGCCCCGCACCGGGTCCTTGGCCGTGGACAGCCGCACCCGGTCGCCGCTGTGAATGCCGATCAGCGGTCCCATGACCCGGCCGCGCAGCACGAAGCCCTCGGCCATCTCGATCAGGGAGACGTTGCGCGCGGCGGGGGTGTTGCGGTGCACCACCGTGGCGTGGCGCACCGTCCCGGTGCCCTCACTGCGCTCGGTCCGCAGATCGCTGCCACGGCAGACCGGGCACAGCACCCGGTGGTACATGGCGGTGCCGCACCAGGTGCAGCGCTGGAAGAAGACCGCCTCGGTGTCCGGGGCCTCGGGGGCCTTGGGGTCGAGCACGCCCGTCGCGGCGCCGACTGTCTGCCGAGCGACGTTTCCTGAGTGGTGGTACACGCTGGTCAACTCCCTGCACTCGGGCCGGAATCCCGCGTGCGCGGTCACCCGGGCACGCGTGTGCGCGGCTCGCCGTGCCGCCGTGCACGCCCGACAGCGTATGGCACTGAGTGCCACTCGTAAAGGCACTCCGTACCCTCGATTTCGGGTGAGAGACCGGTCAGTCGTGTGCGAACGCCGTCTCGATCTCCCGTACGACCTGCCACAGGGGCGTTCCGCGCCGGGACACGACGACCACCACGTCCTCCGGGGCCTGGTCGCGGGGCGGCACCGGAACGCCGCCGAACGTGGACTGCGCGTACCCCAGCGCGTGGTCCACCGCGGCGCCCGCGTCGTCCCGCCCGTCCGAACGCAGCCAGGAACGCAGGGCGTTGTTGTGCGCCGCGACCACCGCGGCCGCGATCACGTCGGCCCGCAGGATCCCGTCCGGCCGGCCGCCCAGCCGTCCGCGCAGGTACGCGGCGAGGGCGCGCTCGTAGCGCCACACCACCGAGAGCTCGTACGCGCGCAGCCCGGGGACCTTCCTGGTGAGGTGGTAACGCTGCACCGAGAAGGGCGGGTTCTCGGCGTACATGCGCAGCACGAGGCGGGCCGCGTCGCAGACCCGCACCACCGGGTCGGCGTCCTCGGGGGAGGCGTCCAGAAAGGCCGTCATGTCCGCCAGGCACCGCTCGTGGTCGGGGAAGACCACGTCCTCCTTGGAGGGGAAGTAGCGGAAGAACGACCGCCGTCCGACGCCGGCGAGCGCGACGATGTCGTCGACGGTGGTCTGTTCGTAACCCCGCTCCAGGAACAGCCGGAAGGCCGCGGCGACCAGCGCCTCACGCATCGGCGGCCGGGCACCCGCCGTGTCCGCCCGGTCCCCGCGGCGGGGCGCCGCACTGCTGGAGCTCATGGAGGGGAACGTAGCAGCTCACCGGCGTCGATGGCACTCAGTGCAGCCCGAACAGGGAACTCGGTGCACCTGTCGCCCGGCCGTACCGATCGCATACGATCACCTCCGGTCAGCCCGCGAGGAGTTCCCCATGCCGTCCCCCCGCCCCCGCATCCTGTACGTCACCGACCTCGCCTACGAGGCGCGCGGGCGGCGCTACTGCGACGAGGACATCTTCCTGACCTCCCGCCTGCGCGAGGACTTCGACCTGGCCCTGTGCCACCCCCGGGACGCCGCCGCGCTGCTGGACGGCTTCGACGCGGTCGTCGTCCGCAACAGCGGCCCCGTCCTCGGGTACCGGGCCGCGTACGACGCCTTCCGCGAGCGCGCGGCCGAACGCGGAACCCCGGTCTACAACCAGCTCACCGGCAGGGCCGACATGGCGGGCAAGCAGTACCTGCTCGACCTGACCGCGGCGGGGTACCCGGTCATCCCCACCGTGGACCGGCCGGAGGATCTGCACCGACTGCCCCCGGCGGACGAGTACGTTGTCAAGCCCAGGCTCGGTGCCGACTCGATAGGACTGCGGACCGTGCCCGCGGACCGCGTCCACGAGGCGCTGCGCGGCGACGCCGGCGACCTCCTCGTCCAGCCGCGCGTCGACTTCTCCCACGAGATCTCGTTCTACTTCGTCGACCACGACTTCCAGTACGCCCTCTACGCGCCGGACCCGGCCCGTCGCTGGGAACTGGAGCCCTACGACGCCACCGCGCACGACCTCGCGTTCGCGCGGCGGTTCGTCGAGTGGAACGGCATCGACCACGGCATCCAGCGCGTCGACGCCTGCCGTGCGCCCGGCGGTGAGCTGCTCCTCGTCGAGCTGGAGGACCTCAACCCCTATCTGTCGCTGGACGCCCTCGACGAGAAGGGCCGCAGCGGCTTCGTCGACGCCCTGCGGAACGCCTTGCGACGCCTGGTGGCGGCCGCCGCCTAGGCCCTGTCCGGCGGATCGGGTCGCAGGAAGGCCGCGGCATCTCATCGTCGCCGGTGAGCGGGGTCTGGGGCGTCCAGCTCCAAGGCGGAGGAGGGCGTCGACGCGATGGGGGCCCCCGCGCGAGCGAAGCCGAGCGTGGGGGAGTCGGCAACCGACGACAACGCGGCAGATGGGCGTGCAGGACCCCGCGTCCGCGGCATGATCCGCCGTACAGGTCCTAGCATGGCCGGCATGGACGACGGCATGGACGTGTTTCTCGGTCGGCTGGACCCGGACATGTGCGTGGTGACGGCCGCGGCGGACGGGGAGCGGGCGGGCTGCCTGGTCGGGTTCTCCTCCCAGTGCTCCCTGGAACCGGTGCGGTTCGTCGTGTGGCTCTCCGAGGTGAACCGGACCTTCCGGGTCGCCCGGTTCGCCGAGTTCCTGGCCGTCCATCTGCTCGCCCCCGAACAGCGTGGCACCGCCGAGGTGTTCGGCGGGCAGACCGGCGACCTGGTGGACAAGTTCCGGCAGGTCCGATGGCGCGCGGGGTACGGCGGGGCCGTCGTGCTGGAGGACGTCGAGGCGTGGTTCGTCGGCCGGGTCCTGGCGCGGGTCGACGGGGGCGACCACGTCGGTTTCGTGCTCGACCCGGTCGAGTGGGGCGGGCGCGACGCGTCCGGCGGACCGGTGCTGCGGCTCGCCGACGCCCGGACCATCGAGCCCGGCCACCCGGTCGACTGACCGCCGCCGGCGCCCTGCGCCTTCGCGCGCCCGTCAGCGTCCGGTGCTGCCCCGGGCGACCAGTGCCTCGGTGACCGCCCGCACGCTGCGCGCGATGTGCTGCAACTGCAGCACCTCCGCCGCGTACAGCTTGATGGTGTGCTCGATGACCGACTCGGGCAGCCCGAGCCGGGGCAGGTCGGCCCGGGCGGTCTGCAGGGCGGTGCGGGCCACCCGGATCTCCTGCTGGACCTGGATCTGCGCGTGGCGGGCGAGCAGCACGGGGTGACGGATCAGCGCGGGGTAGCCGGCGTAGCGGGCCGGGACCAGCTCGCGCAGCCACCTGGCGGCCGAGCGCTCCCAGTCGTAGCTGCCGGGGGTCTTGACCTGGCACGGCCAGTCCGGGCTGATGCGCGTGGTCGTCAGGGGCATGATCATCGCTTCCGGGTGTGCGGCGTCGACGGGGTGGTGCGACGGTGGGGGCGGCCCCGGCCCAGGGGATGACCGGGACCGCCGCGGGCGCTCGCGCAGGCGGTGCCCGACGGAACATCCCGTACGCCGGAGCGGGTAGGAGTCGGCGGCCGGAGATGTTCGCGCAGGTGCGGATGCGGTCCGGGGCGGCCGGGTCGCGATCCGTGAGCAGTATTTATATATGCCATCCACTTTGCAAGACGTATGAAAACATTCATGCCTGCTTTGATGTGGATGGCCCCGTCCGTGCCAACCAATTCACCGGCTTGACCGCGCGGGCGGCTCAGTCCCGCAGGAAGAACTGGTGCTGGTCGGCGACGTGCTCGTACTCCTCGAGCCGGGCCTGCGTCCGCTCGGGGTCGGCGTCGGTCATGGCCTGGAGCAGCGCCGCGCACATCACGCCGGGTGCGGCGTAGGAGTCGAAGACCAGCCGGGACCCGGTGCCCGTGGCGAAGGTCGCGTCGGCCTCGTCCGCGATGGGGCCGAGCGCCAGGTCGGTGATCAGCGCGACCTTCAGCCCGGCATCGCGTGCCACCCGGACGGCTCCCAGGGTCTCGTGGGCATGCCGGGGCATGGAGAAGGCCAGCACCCAGGTGCCGCCCGCCTCCCGGGACTGGAGCAGGGCGTCGTAGGCGACCGTGCCGCCCCGGGTCACCAGGCGCACGTCGGGGTGGACGCGGCGGGCCGCGTAGGCGAAGTACTCGGCGAGGGAGACGGAGATGCGCAGCCCGAGGACGGTGAGCGGTGCCGACGCGGCCAGCTTGCGGCCGATGTCGATCACCCGGTCGGCATCGGCGAAGTCGCGCCGCAGGTTCTCCAGGTTCTCGATCTCGGCATCGACGGCCGCCTGGAGTTCGTTGCCGCGCATCTCCTCGGCCGCACCGGTGCCCCGGCCGCCGAGCGCGATCGCCTGGAGCTGCTCCCGCAGCGCGGGGTAGCCGCTGAAGCCGACCGCCGAGGCGAACCGCGTCACCGACGGCTGGCTCACGCCCACCCGGTCGGCGAGGTCGGTGATCGACAGGAACGCCGCTTCGGTGAGGTGCTCGATCAGGTACTGCGCGATGCGCCGCTGGCCCGGGGAGAGGCGGGGCCGGTCGAAGAGCGTCCTGAGCCGGTAGGTGGGGGAGGCCTCCGTCTCCGGGGCCGCCCGTCCCGAGGTGATCGCCGATGCCTGCGCGCGTGCCTGCTGCGGCGATGGCACGGGTGCGCCTCCTTTGTCTCCCATGTTCCCCACGGAGGTCAACATAGCCCACGGGCCGTGGTCGTCAGGGGCGCGCGACCGGTGGGGATAGCACCGCGCTGTCCGGGAACCCGCCGCCACGGAAGCGACCGCACCGACGAGGAGTCACCGTCATGACCGTCCCGGAAGAGAACCGGCCGAAGACCGACACCACCGACGACGTGCTCGACCGGCGCGAGGAGGAGGCGCCCCGCCCGCCGGGCGGCACCGGCCGGACCATGCGCGAGGCCCTGGAGGAGGCACAGGTCCGCCCCGACGACTACGACGAGCGATGACCGGCCGGTGACCGCGCCACGACCACGGCGCGCCGGCCGGGCGGCCCGACGACGGTCACCCGCCCGCCTCCACGACGGGCAGCGCCGCCGCCGGTACGACGAGGTCCGCGCGGTCCCGGGTCGCGGCGACCAGGCCGGCGTTGCGCTGGTCCGGGCCGTGCACCCAGGCGACCGCGTCCTCGTGGGACTTGCCGAACTCCTCGTGCCGGGCCACCAGCCGGCGGATCCGCTCCGCCTCCTCCAGCTCGCAGAACCACACCTCGTCGAGCCGGGACCGCACTCGTGCCCACGCGCCGGTGCCCAGCAGCAGGTAGTTGCCCTCCGTCACGACCAGCCGCGCCGTCGGCGGCACCGGGACGGCCCCCGCGACCGGCTGCTCCAGCACCCGTTCGAAGCCGGGCGCGTACACGACGTCCCCGTCCGACTCCTCGCGCAGGCGGCGCAGCAGCGCCGCGTACCCGGCCGCGTCGAACGTGTCGGGGGCGCCCTTGCGGCCCCGGCGGCCGAGCCGGTCCAGCTCGGCGTCGGCGAGGTGGAAGCCGTCCATGGGGACGTGCGCGACCCAGGGCTCACCCGTGCCGTTCAGCTCCCGCACCAGCGCCCGGGCGAGCGTCGACTTCCCGGCGCCGGGGCTCCCGGCGACACCGAGGATCGCCCGCCGCCCGTCCCGGGGGAGGGAGCGGGCGCGGGCGAGGAGGTCGTCGAATGTCAGCGGCACACCGCAGAGTGTGTCACCCGACGCCTCTCGAGCACGTCGTGGGCCGTTCCCCCCGATGCACCCGATGGGACCCGCCCCGCCGGGGAACTGGTTCGGGTATGACGAAGCAGCTCGGTCTTCCCGAAGACATCCAGGCCTGCCTCTTCGACCTCGACGGGGTCGTCACCAGGACCGCGGTGGTGCACGCCGCCGCCTGGAAGGAGACGTTCGACGCCTTCCTGCGCGAACGGGACGGCGCGGACTTCCGCCCGTTCACCGACTCCGACTACGACGAGTACGTCGACGGCCGCCCCCGCGCCGACGGCGTCCGCTCCTTCCTCGCCTCCCGCGGCATCGAACTGCCCGAGGGCGACCCGGACGACCCGGCGGACGCGCGCACGGTCAACGGCGTCGGCAACCGCAAGAACGAGCTGCTCCTGGAGAAGATCCGCACCGGCGGCGTGGAGCCGTACGAGGGCACGCTGCGCTACATCGACGCCGTCCGCGCCGCGGGCCTCGCCACCGCGATCGTCTCCTCCAGCGCCAACACCCGGGACGTGCTGCGCGCCATCGACGCCGAGCGCCTGTTCGACGTACGCATCGACGGGGTGGTGGCCCGGACCCGGAAACTCCCCGGCAAACCACGCCCCGACACCTTCCTGGCCGCCGCCCACGACCTCGGCGTCGAGCCGTCCCGTGCCGCCGTCTTCGAGGACGCCCTCGCCGGCATGGACGCGGGCCGCTCCGGACACTTCGGCTACGTCGTCGGCGTCGACCGCGTCGGCCAGAGGGACGCCCTCTACGCCCACGGCGCCGACCGCGTCGTCCAGGACCTCGCCGAACTGGGAGGCCAGGCGTGATCACCAACCGGACGTACGCCGTCGAGCCCTGGTCCGTGCGCGAGACCGCCCTCAACCTCGACCTCCTCGCCCAGAGCGAGTCCGTCTTCGCCCTCTCCAACGGGCACGTCGGCTGGCGCGGCAACCTCGACGAGGGCGAACCCCACGGCCTGCCCGGCAGCTACCTCAACGGCGTGCACGAACTGCACCCGCTGCCGTACGCCGAGGCGGGCTACGGCTACCCCGAGTCCGGCCAGACCGTCATCAACATCACCAACGGCAAACTCCTGCGGCTGCTGGTCGACGACGAACCGTTCGACCTGCGCTACGGACGGCTCGTCACGCACGAACGCATCCTGGACCTGCGGCGCGGGGTGCTGGAGCGGACCTGCGAGTGGACCTCCCCGGCCGGCACGACCGTCCGGGTGCGCTCCACCCGGCTGGTCTCCCTCACCCAGCGGGCCATCGCCGCCGTGCAGTACGAGGTGGAGCCCGTCGACAGCCGCGCCCGGGTGGTCATCCAGTCGGAACTGGTCGCCAACGAGAGCCTGCCCGACCCCGACGGCGACCCGCGCACGGCCAAGGCCCTGCAGGCCCCGCTGGAGCCCGAGGAGCACATGGCCGGCGGGCCCCGGCTGCGACTGGTCCACCGCACCCGGCGCAGCGGCCTGAGGGTCGCGGTGGCC
Source organism: Streptomyces sp. NPDC053750 (assembly GCF_044544295.1). Lineage (NCBI taxonomy): Bacteria > Bacillati > Actinomycetota > Actinomycetes > Kitasatosporales > Streptomycetaceae > Streptomyces > Streptomyces sp. NPDC053750. The sequence continues at coordinate 425,957 of NZ_JBITXB010000002.1, forward strand.
GCCGACCACGACCTCGACGCTCCCGGACAGACCACCACCAACAGCGAGAGCGACACGGACGTGGCCCGTCTGACCATCACTTCCGTGCTGGAGCCGGGACAGCGGCTCAGGGTGCGCAAGACGGTCGCCCACGGCTGGTCGGGCGCCCGGTCCCGGCCCGCGATGAGCGACCAGGTCGAGGCCGCGCTGGCCGCCGCCAATCACAGCGGCTGGGACGGCCTGGTCGCCGAACAGCGGGCCTACCTCGACGACTTCTGGGCCCGGGCGGACGTCGAGGTGCACGGCGACGAGGAGATCCAGCAGGCCGTGCGCTTCGCCCTGTTCCATGTGCTGCAGGCCGGCGCCCGCGCCGAGCAGCGGGCGATTCCGGCCAAGGGACTGACCGGCTCCGGTTACGACGGACACGTCTTCTGGGACACCGAGATGTTCGTGCTGCCCGTGCTGACCTACACCGAGCCCAGGGCCGTCGCCGAGGCGCTGCGCTGGCGCCGGGACACCCTGCCCGCCGCCCGGGACCGCGCGGCCCAGCTCGGACTGCACGGCGCCGCGTTCCCGTGGCGGACGATCGACGGCTCGGAGGGCTCGGCGTACTGGCCGGCCGGCACGGCCGCCTTCCACGTGGGCGCCGACATCGCGCACGCCGTGGTGCGGTACACCGCGGCGACCGGCGACACCGACTTCGAACGCGACACCGGCCTCGAACTCCTCGTGGAGACAGCCCGGTTGTGGCGCTCCCTGGGTCACCACGACCACCACGGCGTCTTCCACATCGACGGCGTCACCGGCCCGGACGAGTACAGTGCCGTCGTCGACGACAACACGTACACCAACCTCATGGCACGGGCCAACCTCCTCGCGGCGGCCGACGCCTGCGAACGCCACCCGGACGACGCGAACCGGCTCGGCGTCGACGACGAGGAGAGCGCCGCCTGGCGGGACGCCGCCGAGTCCGTGAACATCCCCTACAACGAGGAGATCGGCGTCCACGAGCAGCACGCCGGCTTCACCCGCCACCAGCGCTGGGACTTCGCCGGCACCGCCGCCGAGCACTACCCGCTGATGCTGCACTTCCCGTACTTCGACCTCTACCGCAAACAGGTCGTCAAGCAGTCCGACCTGGTGCTGGCCATGTACACCTGCGGCAACTGGTTCGACGCCCACTGCGACGAGGACCAGATCGCCCGCAACTTCGCCTACTACGAGCCGCTGACCGTGCGGGACTCCTCGCTGTCCGCCTGCTGCCAGGCCGTCGTCGCCGCCCAGACGGGACATCTGCGGCTGGCCTACGACTACGCCGCCGAGGCCGCCCTGATGGACCTGGCGGACCTGGAGCACAACACCCGCGACGGACTGCACATCGCCTCGCTCGCCGGTACGTGGATGGCGCTGGTCGCCGGCTTCGGCGGCACCCGGCGCGTCGGCGACAGCCTTCGTTTCACGCCGCGCCTGCCGGAGAAGTTCAGCCGCCTCGCCTTCCGGCTCCAGTTCCGCGGCCGGTGCCTGCGCGTGGAGATCGGCGCCGACAAGGCGACGTACACGCTGCTCACGGGTGATCCCCTGACGATCCACCACCACGGGACCAAGGTGGCGGTGAACGGGAACGGGCCCGTCACGCGTGCCATCCCCGCGCCCAAGTGGCGCCCCACACCCGAACAGCCCCCGCACCGCCGCCCCAACGCCCGCTGAGGGCCGGTTGCGGCTCGACTGGCCGTAATCCACCCTGCGCCTGCGTGGCGGGCGGGTTAGTTTGACCTTGATTTCCGGGATTCCGGGCTCCCGCCACGGGCGGCAGGAGGTGAGGACCGAGTGCCCCGCGAGGCGCGGGGGTGAGGGGTGCACGATGGCCGACGGCACCAATGCCGTTCTCGTCGGCGGACGCCGGGGTGAGCCGGCCACGACGTCCGGTGTCCCCCGGCGCCTGCGCGGCGACGCCCCGCTCGCGGCGGTGGCCGCCGCCTTCACCGTGCTCCAACTGGTCTTCGTCCACCCCGGCATGGGTCTGGGCTGGGACGAGACGGTGTACGTCAGCCAGGTCACCACCCACCACCCCGCCGCGTTCTTCAGCGCGCCCAGGTCCCGCGGTGTCTCCCTGCTGGTGGCGCCCGTGGCGTCCTGGTCGTCCTCCACCGAGCTGCTGCGCGTCTACCTCGCCGTGCTGTCCGGCATCGGCCTGTATCTCGCCCTGCGCGCCTGGAAGGGCCTGTTCCCGGCCCGCGTCCTGGCCACGGCCGGCGCGTTCTTCGCCACCCTGTGGGTGACCCTCTTCTACGGTCCGCAGGCCATGCCCAACTACTGGGTCGCCATCGGCGCCCTCGTCTGCGTCGGCTTTTTCCTGCGATCGTGGCAGGGGCTGTCCGGCCGGGCCGCGCTGTGGGGTGTGGTGGCCGGGGCCGCGCTGATGGCGTGGATGCGGCCCACCGACGCGGTCTGGGTCACCCTGCCCCTGTTCGTCCTCGTCCTCGTGCGCCGCCGCCGGCTGCTGCTGCTCGCCCTCGCGGGCGGCCTCGCCGCCGGGGGAGTGGAGTGGGTGATCGAGGCGTACGGCTGGTACGGCGGCCTCGGGGAGCGGCTCTCCCGGGCCTCCGAGATCCAGGGCGGCCTCGGCTGGAACATCGCCGTCGACGACCAGATGCGCAGCCTGGGCGGGCGGGGCCTGTGCCGCCCGTGCACCGGATCGATGCCGCACCCGGTGGTCACCCTGTGGTGGGTCGTCCTGCCGTTCGTCGCCGTCCTCGGCGTCGTCGCCGCGGTCCGGGCCGGGCGCGCCGCCCGCACCGTGATCCCGTTCGCCTGTGCGGTGACGGCCGCGGCGCCGTACCTGTTCATGATCGGGTACGCGGCGCCCCGCTTCCTGCAGCCCGCCTACGCCCTGCTGGCCGTCCCGGTCGCCGGTGCCCTGTGGCACCTGGTGCGGACGGAGCGCGGCCGGTGGCGGCCGGTGGCGGCGACGGCGGTCGCGCTCGCGGTCGCCGGTCATCTGACGGTGCAGCTCGCGGTCCTCGAGGGCACCGTGGACCGCAACGTCGCCAGCCGCCAGGACTGGGCCCGCGTCGCCGACGAGCTGCACCGGCTCGGCGTCCGCCCGCCCTGCCTGATCACCGGGCACGAGTCCATTCCGATCGGCTACTACACCGGCTGCTCCTCCGGTGCGACCAGCGGCAACAACGAGAACATCACCGCCGGGGAGATCCTGGAGACCGCCCGCCGGATCCCGGTCGCCGACGTCACCGGCCCGGGCGGCACCCCGCCCCGCTACGCCCGCGACTGGACCCCGCACCGCATCACCGACCTGACCATCCGCGTCGCGCCCCCGGGTTAGAGATCGCGTTTCGGGAAACGCGAGACCGGACGACGAGACGACCGAGCCGACGCAGCGCGAGAGGGAGGCAGCGATGGGCACGGACCCGATGGCCGACGACGTGTACCAGCCCACCGGAAGCAACGAGGAGCAGGAGGACGCCGCGCCCCTCGACCTCCAGGACGCCGTCGACGAGCGGAGCTACGACGACACGCTCGACGAGGGGTACTCCCCGCCGGAGAAGCCCCTCGGCGTGACCAAGCACGGCACCACAGCCGCCGAGCAGCACGAGGGCGAGACCCTGGACGAACGGCTGTCCCAGGAGACGCCCGACGTGGCCGCACCGGACGGGGACGGCGTGGGCGACGAGCCCGGCGGCGAGGGCGAACCGGTCGACCCCGAGGCGGGCACCGACCGCTCCGGCCGGCTGGTCGCCCCCGACGAGGGCGTACGCGCCGACACGACCAAGGAGACGATCGCCGACGACGTGGGCATCGACGGCGGAGCCGCAGGCGCCGAAGAGGCCGCCATGCACGTCGTGGAGGACGACACGGCACTGCCGGACGACGAGAAGGACACGCGGTAGGCGCGCAGAAGGGCACAGGGGAGGGGCACAGGGCACGGAGGGGGCGCGGCCGGACCGCCTGGCGGCCCGGCCGCGCCCCCTCGTCCACCGCGGCCCCGGGTCAGGGCAGCAGCTTGTCCATGGCCGCGGGGCCCTCCTCCGCCAGCTTGCGCTTGGCCCATTCGAGGTTCTTCGGGGTGATGTCCCGGCCGGCCGCGAGAACGAGGTCCTCCGGGGCCACGTCCGTGCCGGTGCGGGCGTGGAGCAGGTCGTCCGGGGTGACGCGGTCGTCGCCCGCGCGGGCTTCGGACGCCCGGGAGGCGTCGGGCTGTGACGTAGACATGATCAGTGCTCCTCGCATCCGGATCGCTGCTTCGGTGCCGTGCTGTTATCGGTCCCGAATATCCCGATAACACCATTCAATGCGGAAGCGCGCCGCGCATCCGGAAGGCCCGACGGCCTCAGGGTGCCGTCGGGGGCGAAGGAGCGAGGACGAGCATCGTGACGTCGTCCGCCACGTCCGGGCAGAAGCGCACGAGGTCGGCCCAGACGCGGGCGGGGAGCGCGGCGGCCTCCTCGTCGGCGAAGGCGGCCAGCCGGTCGGCCAGCGGGTAGAAGGCGCCGCCGCCGTCCCGGGCCTCGACCACCCCGTCGGAGGCGAGGAAGAGCCGGTCATCGGGGCGCAGCGACACCCTGCACGCCTCGATCGCGCCCGCGTCCGCGAGCCCCAGCCCGAGCGGCGTCCACGGCGAGACCTCCAGCTCCGTGGCCCGCGCGCCCCGCAGCAGCAGGGGCGGCGGGTTTCCGCAGACCACGACGCGCACGTCCAGGGCGTCGGCGGAGAACTCCAGCAGCGCGGCCGTGGCGAACAGCTCGGCGTGCCGCGTGTCCGCCGAGTCCACCAGCAGCCTGCGGTCGAGCCGCCCCGCCACCCCCGCGAGGTCCGGACGGTCGAGCACCGCCTCCCGGAACGCCCCCAGCAGCGAGGCGACCGTCGACACCGCCGACAGGCCGTGTCCCTGCACGTCGCCCATCACGACGCGCACACCGAAGGGGCCGTCCCGTACGTCGAAGAAGTCGCCCCCGACCAGCGTCCCGCGCTGCGCCGCCCGGTACAGCCCCGCACAGCGCACCGCCCCCACCCGCTCGGGCAGCGGGGGCACGACGGCACGCTGCGCGGCCTCCGCGACCGTGCGTTCCAGACTCAGCTGGGCGTCCCGGCGACTGCGTACGAAGGACACGAAGACGCTGAGCACGGACACGAAGACGATGGTCAGCAGGTCGGCGTCGCCCGGCCGGTCGAGTTGGAAGGCCGGGATGTGCAGCAGCGCGATCACGACGGCGCCCAGCAAGGCGGTCGCCAGCGGGCCGTACGACAGGACGGCCAGCGGTGGGATGGCGCCCAGCAGGAAGCCGACGTCGAGGGGGTCGCGGCTGACGAGCGTCGCCGCGCAGATCGCCACGACGAGAGCCGGCGGCAGCACCCGCACCCAACGGGGCGGCGGAGCCCCGCTCAGCCAGCTCCGCCGCTCCTCGACCGGGCGTGGCGGCAGGTCGGACACCTTGGGCACACCACCACGCTCCTACGCCACCCCGCCCCCCGCACGCCGAGCCGGGGCGGCCCCGGGCCCCCGTGGCATGCTGCTCGGCACGGTGAGCGGCAGCGCGGGCGACGGAGGCGGCGTGGGGGTCGAGGGCGGGATCGGGGAGACCCTGATCGAGGACGCCGACTTCCCGTGGCTGTCGGGCCGATGCAGCGCCGGACCGGCGTTCGGTGCCGTCCGTGACCTGTTGGCCCGCGAACTCGCCCTCGCGGGCCGGCGGCTGACCCCGGTCACCGTCGGTCGGCGAGCAGGGCCTCGACCTCGGCGAGGATCTCGGTGACCCGTAGCCCGAACGCGGCGTCGCACGGGTGGGGCCGCCCGCTCCCGGCGGAGGCGAGGAGCGCGTCCGCGGCCCGCAGGAGAGCGGCCACCGGGCTCTCCGCGCTCTCCGGAAGGAGCCTCACCCCCAACTCCCCGCGCAGCTCCACCGCCGCCCCCGCCGCGGCGGGCGGTGCCGTCAGGCTGAGCGTGAGCGTGCTGGACGCGCCGCCGGTGTGGTCGAGCACCAGATGGACGGTGTCCCCGGGGCCCGGCGCCGCCGCCACCACCCGCCGGGCGTCACCGAGGACCGGCAGCAGCACGGACAGGGCGTGCGGCCCCACGTCCCACAGGGCGCCCTTCTCGCGGCGCCACGGCGACTTCGCGAACGGACTGTCACCGGAGAACAGGGCGCCGAGCCACTGCGCCCGCGCCGTGAACCAGCCGCCCCCGGCCGCCTGCTCGGTGATCCACGCCTCCGTCTCGGACTGGAACCGGGTGGTGAAGAAGACGACCGAGGCGACGCCCGCCGCCCGCACCGCCTCGACCACCGCCCGCCCCTGCGCCACCGTGGCGGCGAGCGGCTTGTCGAGCAGCAGGTGGCACCCGGACCGCGCCGCGCGCACCGCCAGCTCTGCCTGCACGGCCGGGGGCAGCGCGACGGCGACGGCCTCCACGTCGGCGAGCAGGGCGTCCACGTCGTCGTAGGCATGGGTGCCGTGCCGGTCGGCCAGCTCCTTGGCGGCGTCCGGGCGGCGCCCCCACACACCCACGAAGTCCAGCTCGTCGTGGCGGCGCAGGGCGGGGGCGTGCGCCATGTCCGCCCACGGGCCGGTGCCGAGCAGTCCGATGCGCATGCCGTCGCCTCTCCACGGGTGCCGGCCCCGATCCGGGGCAGGCCTGCTGACCTGCTGACCTTGCACGTGCCGACCGGCGGGGCCGGCCGGTCGACGCCGAGCGTGTCAACGTACGGGGCTCCGGCGCAAGACCGCGCGTCCCGGCACACACCGGGCCGGCGGCCTGTCCGGCCCAGGACGCTCGCGCGCACCCTCCCGGCAGCGGTGGCCCACCCCAAGGCATCCCGGCCGCGGGCGGCCGCGGTACGCCCACGGCGGTTCACCGCCGGCCCGCCGGCCCGGCCCACCCGGCCGTCCCGGCCCGGTCCCTCAGCCTCGCTCCATCGCCCCGCGCGTCGTACGAGACCGGTGATTCTGCCGATCCCCTGCACCGCACCGCCCGCCCACAGTGGCACCGCCAGCTCATCGGCGACGCCCGTGCGGTGGATGTCCCGGGACGCGACCCCACGCGTTCCGGGCCGTGTGCGACCACCGGCCGGGCCCCTCGCCACGACAGAGAGGACCCCTCCTCGTGGAGCAGAACCCCCACACCCACGCAGCGCGTCCGGCGTCCGGCGGAACGCGGCGGCGGCTCGCCGGCGTCACGGCGGTGGTCGCCGCCGTCGTCGCGCTCAGCACCCTCACCGGCCCCGGCGCCCAGGCCGCCGACAACCCGTACGAGCGCGGCCCGGCGCCCACCGAGTCGAGCATCGAGGCCCTGCGCGGCCCGTACTCCGTGGCGGACACCAGCGTCTCCTCGCTCGCGGTCACCGGCTTCGGCGGCGGCACGATCTACTACCCGACCAGCACCAGCGACGGCACGTTCGGCGCCGTCGTCATCGCACCCGGCTTCACCGCGTACCAGTCCTCCATGGCCTGGCTCGGTCCGCGACTGGCCTCGCAGGGCTTCGTCGTGTTCACCATCGACACCAACACCACGCTGGACCAGCCCGACTCCCGAGGCCGGCAACTGCTGGCCGCCCTGGACTACCTCACCGAGCGCAGCTCCGTGCGCACCCGCATCGACAGCAGCCGGCTCGGCGTCATGGGCCACTCGATGGGCGGCGGCGGCACCCTGGAGGCCGCCAAGTCCCGGCCCTCGCTCCAGGCCGCCATTCCCCTCACCCCCTGGAACCTCGACAAGTCCTGGCCCGAGGTCAGCACCCCGACGCTGATCGTGGGAGCGGACGGCGACACGATCGCCCCCGTCGCCTCCCACGCCGAGCCCTTCTACTCCAGCCTGCCGTCCGGGACGGACCGCGCCTACCTGGAGCTGAACAACGGCACCCACTTCTCGCCGAACACGTCGAACACGACGATCGCGAAGTACAGCATTTCCTGGCTCAAGCGGTTCATCGACAACGACACCCGCTACGAGCAGTTCCTGTGTCCGCTGCCGCGGCCGAGCCTGACCATCGAGGAGTACCGGGGCAACTGCCCGCACGGCTCCTGACACGCGCACGGCACCAACCGGCGGCGGTCGCGGCACCCGGCGGCCGCCGCCGGCGCGGACTGTGCGGCCGCACGGCCCCGGGCCCGGACCGCTGGGCAACGGCACAGTGCATGACCCACCCGTGCGGTACACACCCGCAGGTGACGCCGCCGACGCCGCACCGGGGCACGGCGGACCGACACCTTCCGCGGGAGGTTACGCGCGCGTAACCTCCCGGGGATGACCGGAGAGACGACCGTACGTACGGCCGTGCGGATCCACGGCCAGCGCGCGCAACGGCAGGCGGTGCGCGCGCTGTTGGACGGACTGCGCACCCGCGCCGGCCACCTCGTGGTGACCGGCGAACCCGGACTCGGCCGGACCGCCCTGCTCCAGTGGGCCGCCCGCACCTTCCGGGCCGGTCCCGTACTGCACCTCGGGCCCCGACCGGAGCACAGCCCCGAAGCCACCGCCGACGAACTGCTCGGCACCCTGCGGGCGGCGGCCTTGGAGAGACCCCTGCTGGTGTGCGTCGACGACGCCCATCTGTGGGACGCCCCCGCCCGCGCCGCGCTGGGCCGCGTCGCCGAGCGCCTGCACGGCGCGGGCCGGGTCGCGCTGCTCCTCTCCGTCGCCGGGCACCGCGCCGTCGCCCCCGAGTACGCCCACCTGCCCGTGGTCCGCCTGGACCCGCTGACAGCGCCCCAGGCCGACGCCCTGCTCGACGAGGTGACCGACGGCACCGCCGACCCGGCCGTCCGGGAGGAACTGCTGGCCGAGGCGGAGGGCAACCCCGCCCTGCTCCGCGCCCTCGTCCGCCGGCTCTCACCCGCCGAACTGCGCGGTCACCAGCCCCTGCCCAGACCCCTGGCCGACGCCGGGACCCTGGCGGAGGTGGCGGGCGGTGCCCTGACCGGCCTCGGCGCGGACGCGCGGGACCTGCTGCTGACGGTGGCGGCGGCCGTGCGGGCGGCGGACGGACCGGACGTCGACGCCGCCCTGGTCCTCGACGCCGTACGGCGACTGCGGCCCCCCGGCGCGCTGCCCGCCGCGCCGGCCACCGCGCCGGCCCCACCTCTGGAACCGCCTCCCGCGCCGCTCGCCCTGGCCGACGACCGGCTCCGCTTCCACAGCCCCCTGGTCGGCCGCACGGTTCACGCCACCGCCGCGCCGGACCGGCGCCGCGCCGCGCACCGCGCGCTGGCCGACGCGCTGGAGGCCGACGGCGGGGGGCTCCCGGGGCTGCTCCACCGCTCCTGGTCGCTGACCGGACCGGCGCCCGCGCCGCCGCTCGCGGACCGGCTGGCGGCGGTGGCGGCCGACGGCACGGTGCCCGCCCCGTACCGGCTGCGCGCGACGGCGTACGCCCGTGCCGCCGAGCTGACGGCCGACGGCCCGGCCCGGGCGGAGCGGTACACGGCCGCGGCCGAGCAGGCCCTGCTCGCCGGCCGCCCCGACCGGGCCCGCCCCCTGCTCGCCGCGGCCCGCGGCTGCGCCGCGCCGGCGGTCGTACGAGGGCGGGCGGAACTGGTGCGCGGCCTCACGGAACTCCGGGACGGCCCCGTCGGCGACGCCCACCAGTCGCTGCTGCTGGCCGCCTCCCTGCTCGCCGCGGACGCCCCCGCCGACGCCGCGACCGCCGCCCTGGCCGCTGCCGACGCCGCCTGGGCGGCGGGAGACCTGCCCGCGTGCCTGGCCACGCTCGCCCCCGACCCGCCCCACCGCACCGAGACCGCGGCACCCCGGCACCCCGCGGCGCCCGTGGCCACCGCCGTGCGCGACCATCGCGACGGCATGCGGGCGTTGCTCGAAGGGCGGCTCGACCGCGCCGCCGTACCGCTGGGACAGGTGGTGGAGCGGGCCAGGACCGACGACCGCCCCGAGGGGCTGCTGCGGTCGGCGGCGGCCGCACTGCTCCTCGGGGACGTGGACGCCGCCCGCCGGGCCGGGGCGCGGGCGCTGGCCGCCGCCCGGCAGTCCGGGTCGGACGCGCTGGTGCCGCAGGCGCTGGAGTACCTCGCCTACGCCGAACTGCGCGCCGGCCGGCACCCGCAGGCGCGTGCCCACGCGGAGGAGGGGCTGCGCACCTCGCTGCGGGCGGGCCAGCGCAACACGGCGGCCCACCACCGGGGCGTACTGGCCCTCGCGGCGTCGATCGAGGAGGAACCGGAGGTCGTCGCCCGGCATGTGACGGCCGCGCTGACTACCGCACGGCGGCACGGACTGGCCCAGGCGGCCACCCTGGCCCAGTGGGCGGTGGCTCGGGCCGACCTCGGCCGGGGGCGCCCACTGGACGCGGCCGACCGGCTCGGGCTCCTGGTCCTGCCCGGACCCGGCCGCGGACACTTCGCGGTGTGGCGGCTCGCCGTGCCCTGTTTCGTGGAGGCCGCGGTCCTCGCCGGACGCCACGAGGACACCCGTGAGGTCCTCACCGACTTCGCCGGCTGGGCGGCGTTCGGCGCCGATCCGCAGGCTGCCGCGCAGCTGGCCCGCTGCCACGCCCTCCTCGCCCCGCCCGACCGCGCCGACGACCTCTACCGGCACGCGCTCGCCCGGCACGACGAGGCGGGCGGCGACTTCGAACGGGCCCGCACCGCGCTGCTGTACGGCAAGTGGCTGCGCCGGCGCCGCAGACCGCGCGAGGCCCGCGGCCGGCTCGGCACCGCCCTGGCCGGCTTCGAGCGCTGCGGCGCCGGCGTCTGGGCGGCACAGGCACGCGGCGAGCTGCGGGCGCTGGGAGCGGCCCCGCAGCAGGAGGGCGCCGGACCACGGAAGGGCGGCGGAGCGCTGACCCGCCTGACGCCCCAGCAACTGCGCATCGCGCGGCACGTCGCCGAGGGCGCCACCAACCGGGAGGTCGCGCTGACCCTGGCGGTGAGCACCCGCACCGTCGACTACCACCTCCGCAAGGTCTTCGCCGCCCTCGGCGTACGGTCCCGCCTGGAGCTGGCCCGCATGGTCGAGCAGGCCGAACAGGCCCGAGGGGCCGAAAAGACCGGTGCGCAACCCTAGGGCCTGTCGCCAAATTCCCGCGGCTTCGCTCGAGCGGGGGGACCCCCCATCGAGGGCGTTCCGGCGCCTTGCGATCGCATGCACCGGACTCCGCCGGGCCGGCCCTCCGGGCGGACGACGGAAATTTGACGACAGGGCCTAGGGACCGACCGGACGGTATGCCATCCTTCGGGCAGGACGAGTCAGGGGGCAGGCCCGGCGCGGGCGGGACAGCCCGTCGCGGGGCGCCCCCGCAAGCCCTGACCCGGGGAGGACCGCGATGCAGCAAGCCGTACGGTCACGAGCAGCGATCCGCGGCGGGCTGACGCCCGTCCCACGGCCGCGGACACCGAGCGTCGCGTCGTTGATGGACGCCGACGCCCTGCGGGTACTGCACCGGGCCGCCCGCGCCCTGCTCGACGACCTGCCCGACCTGACCGACCGGCTCGTGGCGCTGTTGCAGGAGCAGGAGCCGGCGTACCGCGCGGCCCTCACCAAGGACCCCTCCGCCACCTGGCAGGAGGCCCACCGCTCGCTGCGGCACAGCGTGACCTCGCTGCTCGACCCCCGCGGCGCCCGGGACGCCGCCCGCCGCTGCTCCTGGCGGATCGGCGCCACCCGCGCCGAGCACGGCCTCCCGCTGGACGCCCTGCTGCACGCCTTCCGGCTCGGCGGCTCCCTGGTGTGGCAGCGGCTGGTCGAGGAGACCTCCAAGGCCGCCCCCGAGGACGTACGCCTCCTCGTCCACGTGGCCGCCGACGTGTGGAACTTCGTCGACGAGCACTGCACGCTCGTCGCGGACGCCTACCGGCAGACCGAGTGGCAGCTGAGCCGGCGCCGCGAGAACCGCGCCCGGCTGCTGGCGGCCGGCCTGCTCGACGGCACCAGCCGCATCGCCGACCTGCCCGAGACCGCCCAGGCCCTGGGACTGCCGGAGCAGGGCCGGTACGTCGTCGTCGCCGTCACCGGCGGACACCCCGCCCGCCCCGACGCCGCCCGCGCCGCCGCCGTACCGTCCGGCACCCGAGTCCACTGGCACGCCGGGGCGGAGGTCGACTACGGCATCGTCCTGCTGGACGCCGATCAGGACGAGCTCGTGCCGCCGGAGTGGGCGGAGGGGCGGGAGGGGGTGGCACAGGGGCCCGGGCCCGGACCGCGCTTCGTGGCTCCCGGCCTCCGGATCGGCGTCGGCAACCCCGTCGAGGGGCTCGCCGCCGTCGGCGACGCCCGCCGGTCCGCCGACACCGCGCTGGACATCTGTCCCGAGGACGGCGGCACGGTGCGGCTCGCCGACCACCTCCCCGCCGCCCTGGTCGTCTCCAGCCCCGGACTCGGCCGGGCCCTCGCCGGGAAGGTCCTCGGTCCGCTGCTGCGCCTGGAGCCCGCCGACCGGGAGGTGCTGCTGGACACCCTCACGACGTGGCTCGACTGCGACGGCTCGGCGCAGCGGGCGGGCGAGCGCCTCTACTGCCACCGCAACACCGTGCTCAACCGCCTCCGCCGCTGCGAACAACTCACCGGCCGCTCCCTGGCCCGCCCGGCCGACGTCGTCGAGATCACCCTGGCCCTGACCGCGAGGCGCGTACTGCGCGACTGACACGGGCGAAGACCCGGGTCGGCGCCCGGGCCTGGGCATCCGCACAGACTCACCCGCGCCGGACTGGGACGCCGCAGCGTCCCGGCCCGGACCCCCTGTACGGCCGTCGGTGCCCGTGCTGTCGTGAGCTCCCCCGTTCACCCGTCACCGTGCCGCTCGGGCACGGTCCCAAGGAGCCGCGATGCCCGCAGCACCACCGGACGGCGAGCCCGCGCTGCACGTCGAGAACCTCGACGTGACGTACGGGCGCGCACTGTCCGCCCTCCGTTCCGTGTCCCTGACCGTCCCGCACGGCGGTGTCGTCGCCCTGCTCGGCGCCAACGGAGCCGGCAAGACGACCCTGCTGCGGGCCGTGTCGGGCACACTGCGCCTGCACCGCGGCGCGATCACGGCCGGCCGCGTCCGCTACGGCGACACGGTCCTCGACGGCCGGGACCCCGTCGCCGCCGTACGCGCCGGAGTCGTCCAGGTGCCCGAGGGCAGGCGGGTCTTCGCCGGGCTCAGCGTCGACGAGAACCTGCGGGCCGGCGGTCTCGGCCTCTCCCGGCGCGCCCCGGCCCAGGTCCGCGAGGCGCGGGACCGCGTCTTCGCCCTCTTCCCCCGGCTCGCCGAGCGCACCGGCCAGGCCGCCGGCCTGCTGTCCGGCGGGGAGCAGCAGATGCTCGCGATCGGCCGCGCCCTGATGGCCGCACCCCGACTGCTCCTCCTGGACGAGCCCTCGCTCGGACTCGCCCCGCTGATGGTCGACCGGATCGCCGAGGTCGTCCGGGAGATCAACACCCAGGGCACCGCCGTACTGCTGGTCGAACAGAACGCCGGCATGGCGTTGGCGCTCGCCGACCACGCCCACGTCCTGGAGGTCGGCGAGGTCCGGCTGTCCGGCCCCGCCGGCGAACTCGCCCGCACCGACGCCGTACGCCGCCTCTACCTGGGCGACACCACCGAGGGCACCGACGGCAAGGGGGCCGCGTGACCACCCGTACCGCCGCACCCCCCGTGCTCGAGGTCCGGAACGTGACCGTGCGCTTCGCCGGCCTCGTCGCCCTCGACGACGTCTCCTTCACCGTCACCCCGGGCAGCGTGCACGCCGTCATCGGCCCCAACGGCGCGGGCAAGTCCACCTGCTTCAACGTCCTGTCGGGCCTGTACCGGCCCACCGGGGGCACCGTACGGCTCGGTGACGCCGAGCTCACCCGGCTCGCCCCGCACCGGATCGCCGCCCTCGGGGTGGCCCGCACCTTCCAGAACATCGTCACCACCCAGGGCACCGTCGCCGACAACCTGATGCTCGGCCGGCACGCCCTCTCCCACGCCGGTTTCGCCGCCAGCGCCCTGCGGCTGCCGCGCGCCGTGCGCGAACAGCGCCAACACCTCGCCAAGGCCCGCGAGTTCGCCGAACTCACCGGTCTCGGCCCTCATTTCGACGCACCGGTCGCCCTGCTCTCCTACGGCGACCGCAAACGGGTCGAACTCGCCCGTGCCCTCTGCCTGGAGCCCCGTGTGCTACTGCTCGACGAACCCGTGGCCGGCATGAACGCCACCGAACGCATCCGCATGGCCGAGGTCGTCCGGGACGTCCGCGCCGAACTCGGCCTCTCCGTCGTCCTGGTCGAGCACGACATGGGCCTGGTCATGCGGCTCGCCGACGACGTGACCGTCCTCGACTTCGGCAAGGCCATCGCCCACGGCACCCCCGACGAGGTCCGGCGCGACCCCGAGGTGCTCCGCGCCTACCTGGGCACCGACAGCACCGACAGCACCGGCACCACCGACGGCACCGGGGAGGACGCGGCATGACCGGCTTCCTCGACAACCTCCTCAACGGGCTCGCCCTGGGCTCGGTCTACGCCCTGATCGCCCTCGGCTTCGTCACCATCTTCAAGGCGTCCGGCGTCCTGAGCTTCACCCACGGCTCCCTGCTCCTGCTCGGCGGCTACCTCGTCGCCGTCCTCCACGACGACCTCGGCTTCGCCGGCGCGCTGGCCGTCGCGGTCCTCGTGACCGCCGCCGCGGCCGGGGTGCTGGACCGGCTGGTCCTGCAACGCGTCGGGGGAGGCGACCCGCACGCGGCCCATGTGCAGACCATCGTCACCATCGGCATCGACATCGTCCTCGTGACCGACCTGGCCCGCCGCATCGGCGGCGACCTGCTGCCGCTCGGCGATCCCTGGGGCGACTCGGTGACCGACCTGGGCCCCGTCACCGTCGCCGACAGCCGCATCGCCGCGATCCTGGTGTCCGCCGTGGCCATCGCCGGTGCCTTCGCCCTCTTCCGCTTCACCCCCTGGGGTCTGTCGCTGCGCGCGGCCGCCGAGGACGCCGAGGCCGCCGCCCTCATGGGCGTACGGCTGACCCGGGTGCGCACCGTCGCCTGGTGCCTGGCCGGCGGCCTCGCCGCCCTCGCCGCGGTGTTCCTGGTCGCCTTCCCGGCGCCGGGACTGGAGCGCACCACCGGGCAGATCGCCCTGAAGGCCTTCCCGGCCGCGATCCTGGGCGGGATGGCCTCCCCGGTCGGCGCCCTGGTCGGGAGCATGCTGATCGGCCTCACCGAGGCCTTCGTCGCCGGCTACCAGTCCGACCTGCACGTCCTCGGCGAGGGCTTCGGCGACGTCGCCCCGTACGCCGTGATGGTGCTCGTCCTGCTGGTGCGCCCCGCCGGCCTCTTCGCGGCGAAGGGAGCGGCCCGTGTCTGACCGCCTCTCCGCCCTCAAGCGCGGTGGGTTCCTGTTGCCCGCCCTGCTGCTGTGCGCCCTGCCCTTCTACCTGGACGCCTTCTGGCTGCGCATCGGCCTGTTCTCCATGGCCGCGGCCATCGGCGCCGTCGGCCTGGGCGTGCTCAGCGGCACGGCCGGACAACTCTCCCTCGGGCACGCCTTCTTCCTCGCCGTCGGCGCCTACGGCTACGTATGGCTGGCGGGCGAGCCCGGCCCCGGCCTGCCGCCCGCCGTCGCCCTCGTCCTCGCCGTCCTGCTCGCCGGCGCGGCGGGCGGCCTGTTCAGCCCCGTCGCCGGCCGGGTCAAGGGCATCTACCTCGGCGTCGCCACCCTCGCCCTGGTCTTCCTCGGCCACCACGTCCTGCTCACCGCGGACTCCGTCACCGGCGGCTTCAACGGAAGCTCGGTGCCGCCGCTGGAGCTCGGCGGGTTCACCTTCGCCGAGTCCGACCCCGAACTGACCGTCCTGGGCGTGCCGTTCGGCGCCGAGGAACGGCTCTGGTACCTGGGGCTCGCCCTGTTCGCCCTCACCTGGTTCACCGCGCGCGGGCTGCTGCGCGGCCGCCCCGGACGCGCCCTGGTGGCGCTGCGCGACAGCGAGACCGCGGCGTCCGTGATGGGCGTGCACGTGGCGAAGTACCGCTCGGCGGCGTTCGTCGTCTCCTCGATGTACGCGGGCCTCGCCGGCGTCCTGCTGGCGCTCTCCTTCCGCCGCGTCGTACCCGACTACTTCTCCCTCGCCCTCTCCGTCGACTACCTCGCCATGATCGTCATCGGCGGCCTCGGCTCCGTGGCCGGCGCCACCGCCGGCGCCGTCTTCGTCACCGCGCTGCCCCTGCTGATGACCCGCTACGCCGACCAGTTGCCGCTGGTCGCGACGCCCGGCTCCGGCGACGGCACGATCGGCCCGACGGAGGCCTCCCGCTACCTCTACGGAGCCGCGATCGTCGTGATCCTGCTCTACGCCCCCGACGGCCTGCACGGGCTGGCCCGCCGGACCCGCGCCCGCCTGCGCCGCCGGCCACCCGTCACCGACCCTCCCGCCACCGGGCCCGCGCCCCGGATCCCGGACACCACCGCACGAGCCAAGGAGCACACCCCGTGAACGTCACGCACACCAGGCCCCGCACCACCCGGACCGCCGCCCTGGCCGCGGCACTGGCCGCCGTGCTGCTCGCGGGCACCGCCTGCAGCACCAAGGCGGACGGCAAGAGCACCGGCGACGGCGCCGACGGCGTCAAGGCCGGCCCCGGAGTCAGCGACAAGGCCATCAAACTGGGCGCGCTGACCGACCTCACCGGCCCCTACGCCACCCTGGGCAAGAGCATCGTGCAGGCCCAGCAGATGTGGGCCGACGAGACCAACGCCGCGGGCGGCATCTGCGGACGCAAGGTCGAGATCGTCGTCAAGGACCACGGCTACGACGTGCAGAAGGCGGTCACCGCCTACGCCGACATCTCCCCGGACGTCGTCGCCCTGCCCCAGGTGATCGGCTCGCCGGTGGTCGCGGCCCTGCTCGACGACATCGAACGGGACCACGTGCTGACCTTCCCGCAGGCCTGGGCCGCCTCCCTGCTCGGCAAGGACTCCGTCCAGGTCCTCGGCACCACCTACGACCTCGACATGATCGCCGCCGTCGACTTCCTCACCCGTACCAAGAAGGTCGCCAAGGGCGACACGATCGGCCACGTGTACTTCGAGGGCGACTACGGCGCCAACGCGCTGGAGGGCTCCGAGTGGGCCGCCGAACAGGCCGGGATGAAGGTGGTCGGCCAGAAGATCAAGGCGACGGACACCGATCTGACCGCGCAGGTGTCGGCGCTGAGCAAGGCCGGGGTGAAGGCGATCCTGATCAGCGCCGGCCCGGCGCAGACCGCCTCCCTCGCCGGTGTGGCCGCCGCCCGGGGCCTGAAGGTGCCGATCGTCAGCAGTGCCCCCGGCTACTCCCCGCAGCTGATGAAGACGCCCGCGGCGCCGGCGCTGGAGGCCATGGTCCACGTGGCCAGCGCCGCACCGGCGGTCAGCTCCGACCTGCCGGGCGTCAAGAAGATGGTCGCCTCCTACAACAAGAAGTACCCGGGTCAGCCGGTCGACTCCGGCGTGCTCTCCGGGTACAACGCCGCCCAGTTGATGGGCGCCGATCTGAAGAAGGCCTGTGAGGGCGGCAGCCTCACCCGCGAGGACGTGGTGAAGGCGCACCGCTCGCAGAGCAACGCCGACACCGGCCTCGGCACGCCGCAGAACTTCACCGACGTGTCCAAGCCGGCGAGCCGGTCCACCTATGTGCTCAAGCCCGACGCCAAGGCGGTCGGCGGCCTGGTCGGCGTGGAGGAGGCCCACCAGGCGCCCGGGATCGACGCCTACCTGTCGGCCCAGGGCTGAACCGGCCGAACGGCCGTCAAGTCGCCTGCTGCGCAAGCAGCTTGACGGCCGTTCGATCCGAGTACTGGTTTCGCTGACCACCAGGTCCCTAGGATGTACTCTCTGTCATGCCAGTCCAGTTGGCGCGGTACGGAGCTGGGGGAACGATGCAAGCCGACAAGCGGTTGTCCACGGAGATCGACGCCAAGGTGCCCACGGCCGCGCGTATGTACGACTACTACCTGGGCGGCAAGGACAACTACGCGGCCGACCGGGCGGCGGTCGGCGAGCTCGACAAGGTCGTTCCCAGCACCCGTCGCCTGGCGCTGAACAACCGGCGCTTCCTGCAGCGCGTCGTCAGGACCCTCGCCGAGGACTACGGCATCCGCCAGTTCCTCGACCACGGCTCCGGCCTGCCCACCCAGGACAACGTGCACCAGGTCGCCCAGCGCATCGACCCCGAGTCCCGCGTCGTCTACGTCGACAACGATCCGATGGTGCTGGTCCACGGCCGGGCCCTGCTGGACCAGAACGACCGGACGGCCGTGATACACGCCGACATGCGCTCGACGGAGGAGATCTTCTCCCACGCGGACACCCAGCGGCTGATCGACTTCTCGCAGCCGGTGGCGGTGCTGTTCAACTCGGTCTTCCACTGCATCCCGGACAGTGACACCGACGGCCCGACGGCGGTCGTCCGCAGGGTGACCGAGCGGCTCGTGCCCGGCAGCTACGCGGTGATGTGCCAGCTGGTCAGCGAGGACGCCGAGGTACGGAAGTTCGTCACCGAGTTCATGGACCAGGCGACCCAGGGGCACTGGGGCCGGGTCCGCGAGCCGAAGGACGTCGAGGCGTGGTTCGAGGACATGGACATCCTCGAGCCGGGTCTGGTGGAGGTGTCCACCTGGCGCCCCGACAACGAGGTGGCACCGCGTCAGATGACCGACGAGTGGATCGAGTTCGGTGGTCTCGGCCGACTGCGCTGACACACGCCTGAGGGCCGTGCGCGAGCAGCAGAGCGACGCGCACGGCCTCTTTCCTCTGTCCTGCGTGTCCTGCACGTCGACTACCTCTGGCGGCTCACTTGGCCGCGTAGCGCCCCGCCATGGTCTCGCGCAGCATCTCCAGTGACTCCCGCGGAGTCAGCGCCTCGTCGGCCAGCCGGTCCAGCGCGACCCGGTACTCCTCGGTCTCGTCGCGGTCCTCGAGGAAGTTGGCGCTCCTGATGTGCTCGAGGTAGACCACGTCGGGCAGATCGATGCCGCCGAAGCGCAGGTAGGTGATCGGTATCGCGGGCGCGGACGCGTGGGTCACGTCCAACGGCACGATCTGCAGGGTCACATGGGGGCGCGCCGCCATGTCCATCAGATGCGCGAGCTGGTCCCGCATGACCTCGCGGCTGCCCAGCACCCGGAGCAGCACCGACTCGTCGATGATCGCCCACAGCTGCGGCGCGTCGGCACGGTCCAGCAGCTTCGCCCGGCGCATGCGCAGTTCGACCCGCCGGCCCACCTCGGCCGCGGGTGCGTTCGGCAGCCCCCGCTCGACCACGGCGCGGGTGTAGTCCGCCGTCTGGAGGAGGCCCGGGACGTACTGGATCTCGAAAGTCCGGATGGTGGCGGCCGCTTCCTGGAGGCCGACCAGGCGGTCGAACCACTCCGGCATCAGACGCTTGTCGTACCGCTGCCACCACCCCGGTTCGCCGGCGCGCTGCAACAGCTTGAGCAGGACCGAGGCCTCGTAAGGATCCGTGCCGTACCGCTCCAGCAGGGCCCGGACGTCGGTCTCCGTGGGGGGCCTGCGACTCTTGCCCGACTCGATACGGGAGAGCTTCGCCGCGCTGAACCCCAGCTCGCGTGCCGCCTGGTCCTGGGACAGGCCGGCGTCCTCGCGGAAGCCCGCCAGCTGCACGCCGACGAGCATCTTCAGCAGAGTCGGAGCGGGCTCGGCCCGGTCCAGATAGGGTTCGAGGCGGGAGATGCGATGCGGCGCGGCGGACATCCTGACTCCCAGCAGACCGGCAGACTTGAAGAACACACTATCTCATCCCGCCGGTGCCCACCGCATCTGCCCGTGGAAATCGGGTAGTTGGCCTCCGCTTGGCGCGCATCGCGCTCTCCGCTCCGCCTCACGGCAGGTGGTCACAGCAGGTGGTCGAACTCGCCTTCCTTCGCCCCGGCCAGGAAGGCGGCCACCTCCGCGGAGGTGTAGACGAGCGCGGGGCCGTCCGGATCACGGGAGTTGCGCATCGCGATGCCTCCGTCCACGAGAGCGACCTCGACACAGTTGCCCTCGGCGTTGCTGTGCCGACTCTTCTTCCAGCAGGCGTCCAATGAGCTGGCCTGCACTCCGTTGCGCACTGGTGGCACCGCGGTCTCCTTGCCGTTCGGGGGAGCGGACCGAGTCCCGTCGGTCCCCGAGCGCTCCCATCCGATTTTTTTCGCGCAATTTCTCGTGCAATTGCACGCGAGCGCTGTCAGCGTGGATAATAGCCCCGGCGTCAACCCCTCGGTCGATGCCCCGTCCTGACGTCGCATCAGGGAGATGCCGTGTCGTCACCTGCGCACCCCATGCTCCGGTCGCCCGGCGAAGCTCTGTCCCGGGCAGGCATGGTGAGCCGGTTCGGCGGGCTCCCGAGCGCGGCGCTGCCGGCCGTCGGTCGGACGCGCCGGGCCGCGTTGCTGCGCCTCGCATGCAGCGGGGAAGGCTTCGCCCGCGCCCGGGTCTTCACGCGGGAGACGTTGAGCGGCTGGTGCCTCGACCGGCACGCCGACGACGCCGTCCTCGTGATCACCGAACTCGCCTCCAACGCCGTGGCCCACGCGGTGCCGTCGGCGGCGGCGGGCTTGCCGGAGGTCAGGCTGGGACTCGCCCTGGACGCAGGGCGCCTGACACTCAGCGTCTCCGACCCCGGGGGCAGCGCGCCCAAGTTCGGCCCGTCCGACGGCTCCGCCCTTCGGGAGCACGGACGCGGCCTGTGCATCGTCGACGCCCTCGCCGAGGACTGGGGCTGGACCCCGACACCTCCGGCGGGCAAGACCGTCTGGGCCACGTTGCCGACCGGCCCCCTCACCTGACCCGACTGCCGCGGAAGGGCCCCACACCATGCGCAGCGTTCCGACACCGAAGCCGAGCACCCAGCGCATCAACGGGCAGACGTCGCCGCCCGGCTCGGCCCCCCTCGCGGGCCTGGACGGGGTGCCCTGGAGCGAGATCCAGGACTCCAGCGGTTCCGCCGCGGCCATTCCCCGGCTGTTGCACAAGGTCGCCCGGGGTGACGCCGAGACCGCCCGGGCCGCCCTCGACGATCTGCGGAAACGCATCTGCCAGTACGGCTTCGTCGTCGAACAGGCGACCGCCGCGACCGTGCCGTTCCTGTGGGAACTGGCGCAGCGCCCCCAGGTGAACTGCCGGGCGCAGATCATCCAGCTGCTCAAGAACATCGCCGACGCCCGGCAGTGGGAGACCACGGCCACCGCCTATCCCAAGCTGCTCAACCACCGGGAGAACCCCGTGGCATGGGAGCGTGCGGCGCGGCAGGCCGTCCGCGCCCGGCGGGACGAGCTGGAGCGGCTGCTGGCCGAGGACGACAGCGAGATCACGCGGGCCACGTCGGAACTGGCCCGCACGCTCGGAGACTGAGACCCGCGCCCTCCACGGGGGAGAAGGCGCGGGTCTCCCCCTCCGACGTCCCGACCTGCGGAACGGTGTGGCGTACTCCTGGCCGACGGGGTAGTAAAGCGCGGGAAGAAAGCGCTTGCCCCATTCGGTCACCTGGAGGACCACGCCCATGGCGTCGCCGCCCGAAAAGCCGCTCGACCACCGCTACCGGGGCGAACACCCGATACGTACGCTCCTCTATCTGTTCCGCGCCGACCGCCGTCATCTGGCCGGTGCGGTCGCCGTCTTCACCGTCAAGCACAGCCCCGTCTGGTTGCTGCCCCTCATCACCGCGTCGATCATCGACACCGTCGTCCAGCACGGTCCGATCGGCGACCTGTGGACCAGCACCGGGATCATCATGTTCATCCTGGTGGTCAACTACCCGCTGCACCTCCTCTACGTCCGCCTCCTGTACGGCAGCGTGCGCCGCATGGGCACCGCCCTGCGCTCCGCGCTGTGCACCCGCATGCAGCAGCTCTCCATCGGCTACCACTCGCGGGTCAGCGCGGGCGTCCTGCAGGCCAAGGTGGTGCGGGACGTGGAGACGGTGGAGCAGATGGTGCAGCAGACCGCCGAGACGGGGCTCGGCGCGTTCACCGTGCTCACCGGCGGTCTGATCATCATCGCCGTGCGCACACCGGAGTTCCTGCCCGTCTTCCTCGTCGTCGTGCCCGCCGCCGCCCTCCTCGTCGCCCGGCTCCGCGCCCGGCTGCGCAGTCACAACGAGCACTTCCGCCACGAGGTGGAGACCCTGTCCTCGCGGGTCACGGAGATGACCCGGCTCATCCCGGTCACCCGCGCCCACGGCCTGGAGGGCAAGGCGCTGCGCCGCATGGACGGCACCCTGGACCGGCTGCTGACCTCCGGGATGCGCCTGGACCTGGTCAACGGCCGCTTCGGTTCGCTGTCCTGGGTCGTGCTCAACATCCTCGGCGTGCTGGTCCTCGCGGGCGCCGCGCTGGTCTCGTACCACGACGTCTGGGGCGTCACCGCGGGCGACGTCGTCATGCTCAGCGCCTTCCTGACCACCCTCACCAACTCCACGACCACCCTGGCGGGACTGGCCCCGGTCATCACCAAGGGCCTGGAGTCCGTCCGTTCGGTCGGCGAGGTGCTCCAGGCCCCCGAACTCGAGGACAACGAGGGCAAGGCGGAGCTCACCTCGCTGCGCGGCGCCGTCACCTTCGAGGGTGTCGGGCACGTCTACGAGAGCGACGGGCGGCCCGCGGTGAGCGACTTCACGCTCGCCGTCGAGCCCGGCGAGACCGTCGCGCTGGTCGGGGCGTCCGGCGCGGGCAAGTCCACCGTGCTCAACCTGGTCATCGGCTTCCTGCGTCCGACCTCGGGCAGGCTGCTGCTCGACGGCACCGACATGAACACCCTCGACCTGCGCACGTACCGGCGCTTCGTCTCGGTGGTGCCGCAGGAGTCGATCCTGTTCGACGGCACGATCCGGGAGAACGTGGCCTACGGCATGGACGACGCCGACGAGGAGACGGTGCGCGCGGCGCTGCGCGACGCCAACGCGCTGGAGTTCACCGACCGGTTGCCGCAGGGCCTCGACACCCTGGTCGGCGAGCACGGCGCGCGGCTGTCCGGCGGGCAGCGCCAGCGCCTGGCCATCGCCCGGGCCCTGATCCGGGACCCCAAGGTCCTCATCCTGGACGAGGCCACCTCGGCGCTGGACACCCGCTCGGAGGCGCTGGTGCAGCAGGCGCTGGCCCGGCTGCTGCGCGGACGCACCACCTTCGTCGTGGCCCACCGGCTCTCCACGGTGCGGGGTGCGGACCGGATCGTGGTGATGGGCGACGGCCGGATCCAGGAGACCGGTACCCACGAGGAACTCCTGGGCAGGGGAGGGGCGTACACGGCACTGCACAGCGGCCAGGTCGCCTGACCGCGGCCTCGCGCGGCCCGAGGGGAGCCCTCTCGATCAAGGCACCGATCTGTACGCCGATCGTTCGCGGTGAAGGACGGACAGGAAGGGGCGGAATCTGGTCAATCGCGAGCAGGGGCGCGCATGGTGTGCATGTTCCGGCCGTGTCCGGGCATACGCAGCGAAAATCGAGAGAGGGGCGCTTCGTGCTCGAACCGGACCCGAAGGTCGTCAGGGAGTTGCTGACGCGGTACGCGTCGCTGCGGATCGCTCAGGCGGAGCGGGACAGGCCGGCGACGGCGCGCGAACTGGCGGACGTGAGCTACACGCTGTGCGTGATGATGGCGGCGACCAGCATCCACGACGCGGTGGCCAAGGCGGACGCGCTGCTGCTCGCCAAGGGGCAGCAGCCCGAGGCCGCCCGCGCGGCGAACCCGGACGGGGAAAGCGGCCTGTCGCTGGCCGTGTGACACCGTCGCACCCCGGGGCCCGTCTCGCGGGCCGGGCCGGACACACCGGTACG
This sequence comes from Streptomyces sp. NPDC053750, assembly GCF_044544295.1. NCBI lineage: Bacteria > Bacillati > Actinomycetota > Actinomycetes > Kitasatosporales > Streptomycetaceae > Streptomyces > Streptomyces sp. NPDC053750. The sequence goes on from NZ_JBITXB010000002.1 coordinate 449,675, forward strand.
GCCCGCGAGACGGGCCCTACGACTGCTCCACCACGGCGGCCGGCTTCCCGTGGAACGCCGCGCGGTAGGCGTACGGGGTGGTACCGACCACCCGGCGGAACCGCTCCCGGAACGCCGTGGGGGAGCCGAACCCCGCCTGCCGCGCGATCCGTTCGACCGAGTGGTCGCCGTTCTCCAGCAGGTACTGGGCGCGCCGCACCCGCGCCCGCAGCAGCCACTGCAGCGGAGTGGTGCCCGTCTGCTCGCGGAACCGGCGGCTGAAGGTGCGCTCGCTCATCCCCGAGCGTGCCGCCATCGCCCCGAGGGTGATCTCGTCGGCCAGGTTGTCCTCGATCCACTCCAGGAGCGGTTCCAGGTCCGAGCCGCGCGGGACCGGAGGGTGCTCGTTCACGATGAACTGGGCCTGCCCGCCCTCCCGTTCCAGCGGGACGACACACATCCGGGCGGCGTGCGCGGCGACGGCCGAACCCAGGTCCCGGCGGATCATGTGCAGGCACATGTCCAGACCGGCGGCGGCGCCCGCCGAGGTGAGGATCTGCCCGTTGTCGACGTAGAGCACGTCCGGCTGCACCTCGATGAGCGGATAGCGGCGGGCCAGTTCCCCGGCGGCGATCCAGTGCGTGGTGGCGCGCAGCCCGTCCAGCAGCCCGGCCTCGGCGAGGACGAAGGCGCCCACGCACACCGATGCGATCCGCGTACCGGCACCGGCCGCCCGCCGCAAGGCCGCCAGGACGCGCTCGGAGGGCGGGCCGGACTCCTCGTTGCGCCCCGGCACGATGATCGTGTCGGCGGTTTCGAGAGCTTCCAGGCCCCGGTCGATACGGAGGGCGAGCCCGTCCGTGCGTACCTCGGGGGTCTCCGCGCACAGCCGGACCCGGTAGGGGCTGCGCCCGTCGGGCAGCCGCGTCCATTCGAACGTCTGCATGGGCGCCGCCATGTCGAACGGCACCACGTCGTCGAGGACCAGGATCGTCACGGAGTGCATGGCCGCCACGATAGGCGGGTTCCCGCCGGATGCAGAAGGGCCCGTACAACGCCGGTCCCGGCCCGCTGGACGCCGGGCAAGGCCTGGTGGGGGCGTTGGCGAGAACCCGTTGGAAGCTGTCGTTTCAGCCTCTGGGCGATCACCCGGCCGCTTCCTAGCGTGGCTCCCACCGCATCGACCGATCCTGCCTTCCGGAGTCCCGACCGATGACCAAGCTCCTGCTGTCCCTCCACGTCCTGGCCGCCATCATCGCCGTCGGGCCCGTCACCGTCGCCGCCAGCATGTTCCCGCCGGCCGCCCGCCGGGTGGGCCTTCCCGACGGGGCCGGGGACGTGGGGACGGTCCGGCTGCTGCACCGCATCTGCCGTGTCTACGCCGGGCTCGGAGTGGCGGTGCCGGTCCTCGGCTTCGCCACGGCGGTCGCGATGGGTGTGCTGTCGGACGCGTGGCTCATCGCGTCCATCGCCCTGACCGCGGCAGCCGCCGGCCTCCTGGTCGCCTTCGTCCTGCCCCGCCAGGAGGAACTCCTCGAGCAGCTGACCGAACGGCAGCCCGTCGCACGGGCCCGGACGGCGCGGCTCGCCATGCTCACCGGCGTGTTCAACCTGCTGTGGGCCACGGTCACCGTGCTCATGATCGTCCGTCCCGGGTCCACGACCGGGGCCTGAGCGGTCGGTCTCCTCCTGGACGGAAGGGAGACGAGGGGGTGGACGGGCGCCTAGACTGCTCAGTCGCGCCTCCGTACGGGGGCGGACGACACGAAAGGCACGTTGACGGGTGTTCCAGGATTCCCCCATCTACGACCGACTCGTCGCCGAATGCGGTGACGTCCCCGCGCAGGTGCGGCGGGAGGCAGAGCGCGTGAGCAGCGAGCTGGAGGTGGTCATGCGCCCGTTGCGTTCCCCCGGTCACCTGCCCGGACCCGAACGCAGGCCGTCCCCCGGCGCCGGCTGGCAGCGCACCGCCCTGCTGCCGGGCCCGCGCCCGCACTAGGCGTACCGACCCGCAGGGTTCACGCGGGTGAAGGGTGAGTGGCCGTCGGCTCCGCGGCGCCGGGCCGGGCCAGCCACTCGGCGATGGTGCGGGCGATCGGCTGGCCGGTGTCCACCTCGACGAAGCCGAACTGCCCCGACTGGTTGCACTCCAGGAACCACCAGGTGCCGTCACCGTCCTCGGCGAAGTCGAGGGCGCCGTAGGCCAGCCCCGCGGCACGGACGTAGGCGAGGACGGCCTCGGCGACGCGCGGCGGGACCTCGGCGGGCCGCCACGGCTCGGGCGACTCGGTGAAGCGGACGTCCACCTCGTCGGGGTCCAGGGCCGCGAGGGTCGTCTTCCGGGCGGCCAGCAACTCGTCGCCGACGACGGTGAGACGGATGTCGGCGCGCTTGGCGACCCTGCGTTGCAGCAGTGTCGGGCCGTGGGCGACGGCGGAGAAGTCCGCCTCCGGCGGGACCCTGCTGGTCGGCACCGCCAGCGGCGGATCCTGGGGATGCGCGCCGGAGACGGGCTTGACCACCAGGTCCGGGTACCGCTCGGCGAACTCGCGCGCCGCCCGGGGGAACGTCGTGATCAGCGTGGCCGGGACGGGCAGCCCGCACTGCTGGGCCAGACGCAGCTGCCAGGGCTTGTACCGGGCGCGGTGTGCCGCGTCGGGCTGGTTCATCCAGCGCGCCCCGCAGTCGCGGAGCATGCCGTAGAGCGCCTGTTCGGACTCCTCGGTCAGCCAACCGGAGGGCTCCGCGGCCCGCGTGGCGGCGCGGCCCGGCCGGCGCAGCCAGACGGAACGCAGCCCGCCGATGCTCACCAGGCGGCCCCCGGACGAGAGATGGCCCCGGAAGGAGCCGTGCACGAACTCGCCGGAGAGCGCGACGGAGTCCGTCAGATCGGCGGGGTCCAGGCGGACCACCGGTACTCCCGACGCGTTCAGGTGCACGACCACCATGTCGGCGGTGACGTCCTCTTCACTGGTCAGGATCAGCACGGTCATGGTCGACGGCCCGTGTTCAGTCGTCGAAGTGAGTCTTCGACCCCGCGGTGGAGGTCGTGGTCCCCAGTTCTCTCAGGAGCGCATGGTCACAGGCGGCCACCCGCCCGTCGAGAAGCACGTTCAACTGCAGTCCGGAGTCGTAGACGTAGGGAGTGGTGGCTTCCAACTCCACTGCGGGCCGTGCGTAGTTGAGCGCGAACGGTTGCATCGTCTCTCCCTGTCGGTGCTGCGCCGATCAGGCGGCGGCCGCTGTGCTGCCCCCACCCGGTCCGCCGACTTCCTTCGGCTTCCAGAGACTTATACGAGTCGAACGCGTGATTGGTTTCCTTACGCTGCGTAGTCACCGGGCGGGTGGGTGCCCTGCCGCCCGTCCGCGGCCCGCCGCGCGCCGCGACCGCCTCGCGCGGAGCGCAGGGCGAGGAGCAGGACACCGATGTCGTCCAGGTAGACCGGATCCGGAATCAGGTCCGCCGGCAGCACCAAGTAGAGGACGGCGCCCCAGAAGACCCACCGCGGGCCGGTGGGGAGCCCGGCGCGCCTCAGGTCCCGTCGAGTGCGGACCAGGCGCACCAGGACGCCGACCGCCGCGGCGAGGACGAGCGCCGCGAGCAGCAGCGCCACCGTGATCACCAGTGTCGTCGTATCCACCCTGTCCCTCCTTCCCGCTCCATGTCCCTTCCCGCTCCATGTCCCTTCCTCTGAGCCTTCCCTCTGAGCCCGGCTTTCTCATCCCTGTGGCCCTCTCGAGTGGCAGGGCGGGTCGGGCGTGCCTAGTAATGGTCAGCACACAGCGCGGGTCGCATGTCGGGGGACGCAGGGCGGCCGCACCCCCAGCACACGGAGAGATGATGACCACCGGCTCTTCAACAACCCGTTCGCCCGAGTACGCCATATCCGCCGTGGACCCGCCGCTCAGGGTGACGCTCACGGCCACCGGCACGCAGACGGTGTGCCCGGCGGGCACGGAGGCGTACGGCGACCCCGTCGGCGACCTGGTCCGTGCCGCCGTGGCCGACCGGCCGCTGGAGGAGGTCGTCGACCTGATCACGATGCTGGAGGAGTCGCCCCGGTTCGCGCAGGCCACGATCGACGCGCTCCGCGCGGTCGGTGTGAACCGGTCCGTGGAGGACGTCACCCGGCTGGTCGCCCTGCTCACCCGGCCGCCGCGCCACGCGGACAGCGCGGACGAGGCGATCCGCGCCGCGGCGGCGTGCCGTTCGGTGGAGGACGTCACCCTGCTGATGGAACTGCTGCACCGGACACCCCTGGAGCCGCACTGCGGGCAGGAGGCCGTGCGGGCCGCCGCCACCGGCCGGCCCGTCGAGGAACTCGTCGAACTCATCGGCCGGCTGGCCGAGGAGGGACGGCTGCGCCAGGACCGGCAGGACGCCCCGCACCAGCGGGCGGCCCTGGACGGGGCCGACCTGGCCGCGGCAGAGCTGGACATGGCGGGCCCGGACCTGGCCGGTCCGGAAGACGAGCCGTCAGCAGCCGGCCGTGAACGCCGCAGGGCTCCGCGCCCGGCCCGTCGGGTACGGGAACGCGCGTCGCGCGACCGTGACCGCGTGTCCGCCCGGGGCCCGGCCTGGCCGACCCGGCTCACCGTCGCCGTCCTCGCCGGGTGCGGTGTGGCGTACTTCCCGCTGCGTCAGGGCGACGCCTCCGCGGACCTCTACGGGATGGTCCTCGGCACCTCGGCGCTCTGCCTCGTACTGGCCCTGCTGCTGACCGTACGGCCCGCCGTACCGCTCCTGGTGGCGGCGGTCATGGGACCCTCGGCGCTCGCCGCGGTCACGCTCTACGGCAGCGCGACCCCCGCGGCGCAGGTGTCCCGGGCCGTGGACCTCACGCTGGCGCCCACCTGGGCCGCCGTCGCCGTCGCCGTACTGGCCTCGCTGGTCGCGCTGACGGCCCTGGGCGCGAGGATGGCGGCGCAGGCGCCCCGCCGGCGCTGGACGGCGACCGCTCCTCCGGTGGCCCGGTCGCGTCGCGTCGCCGACTGACCGCTTCGACGGTTCCCCCGGGCACGACGTGGTCCGCCCCGGACACCCCGGGCGCGGACCACGTGCCGCGTGCGCTCACACCCCCAACATGCCGGCCGGATGCGCGTGTTCGAGCAGGCCGGTGAGCACCCGGTCCGGGGTGAGCGGGAGTTCCCGGAAGCGAATGCCGGTGGCGTGGTGGACGGCGTTGCCGATGGCGGCGGCCGAGCCGACGATGCCGATCTCGCCGATCCCCTTGCTGCCCATGGGGTTGAGATGGTCGTCGTCCTCGTCCAGCCAGTGCGCCTCCACGTCGGCGACGTCGGCGTGCGCGGGCACGTGGTAGGACGCCAGGTCGCGCTCGACGAAGTCGCCGAAGGCCGGATCCATCGTGCTGTCCTCGGTCAGCGCCATGCCCAGACCCATCGTCATGCCCCCGATGAACTGCGAGCGGGCCGTTCGCGCGTTGAGGATGCGCCCGGCGGCGAACACCCCCAGCATCCGCGTCACGCGCACCTCACCGCTGACCGGGTCCACGGTGACCTCGGCGAAGTGCGCGCCGAAGGCGTGGCGCGCGTAGGGGCTCTCGGCGTCGGCCTGTCCGGAGGTGTCGGCGTCCGCCGTGATCCCCTCGTCGGGCAGCGGACCGGAACGGCCGGCCAGCCGTTCCGTCAGCCGGACGCACGCCTCGTGGACGGCCCAGCCCCAGGAGGCGGTGCCGCAGGAGCCGCCCGCCATCGGGGCGAAGCCGATGTCGCTGTCGGCGACCTCGACACGGACCCGGTCCAGCGGGGCGCCGAGGGCGTCGGCCGCGATCTGCGCGAGCACCGTCCGGGCGCCCGTGCCGATGTCGGTGGCGTTGACCCGCACCAGGAAACCGCCGTCGGGCAGGGCCCGCGCCGAAGCGGCACACGGCGCCACCAGGACCGGATACGTGGCCGCGGCCACCCCGCTGCCCACCAGCAGAGGCCCGGCGGTACGGGCCCCGGGCCGCGGATCACGGCCCTCCCACCCGAAGCGGCGGGCTCCCTCGCGCAGACACCCCACCAGGTTCCTGCTGCTGAAGGGCCTGCCGCTGTCGGGCTCGGTCTCCGGCTCGTTGCGGATCCGCAGCTCCACCGGGTCGACGCCGAGTTCGGCGGCCAGCTCGTCCATCGCCGACTCCAGCGCGTACATGCCGGGACACTCGCCCGGCGCGCGCATCCAGGACGGCGTGGGCACGTCCAGCCGGACCACGCGGTGCAGCGTGCGCAGGGCGGGAGTGGCGTACATGACGCGCGCGGGCACCGCCGCCTGCTCCACGAACTCCTTCACCCGGGAGGTCTGGGTGGTCACCTCGTGCACGAGCGAGGTGAGCCGGCCGTCGGCGTCGGCGCCGAGGCGCAGCCGGTGCAGGGTCGGGGCGCGGTGTCCGACCACGGCGGGCAGGTAGCGGCGCGGCAGCGCGACCGTGACGGGCCGTCCGGTCGCACGCGCCGCCATCACCGCCAGCACCACCTCGACGCGGGGCGTGCCCTTCGAACCGAAGCCGCCGCCCACGTGTTCCGCGCGCACCGTGATCCGGTCCTCCGGCAGCTCGAACATCCGGGCGAGTTCGGTGCGGACGGCGGTGCTGCCCTGGCTGGAGGAGTACACGGTCAGCCGGTCGCCGTCCCAGTGCGCGGTGCCGGCGTGCGGCTCCATGGGGTGGTTGTGGAGTGGGGGTATCCCGTACTCGACGTCGAGCCGGGTCGCTGACGCGTCGAACGCGGCGTCGGGATCGCCGTGCTCGGTGACGGCGGGGAACCCGCCGTTGGCCGTCTCGGGCACGTACGCCTCCGGGTGGGAGGCCGCCAGGGTCACGTCGTACCCCTCCGTCTCGTAGGTGACGCGGACGGCGCGGGCGCCGGCGCGGGCCGCCTCCAGCGTCTCGGCCACCACCAGGGCCACGAACCAGCCCCGGTGCGGGACGTGCGGGCTCTGCAGCACGGCGAGCGTGGCATCGTCCGGGGCGGCGAGGCGGGGCGCGTTCTCGTGCGTGAGCACCGCGAGGACGCCGGGCCGGGCGAGCGCGGCGGCGGTGTCGACGCCGGTCACCCGGCCCCGTACCACCGTCGCCGGCACGGGCCAGGCATGGGCGCGGCCGACGGCGTCGTACTCGGCGGCGTACCGGGCGGTGCCGGTGACCTTCTCCCGCCCCTCCCGGCGCTCGACGGGAGCGCCCAGGACGGTCTCGGTGCCGGTCATGGAGTCCTCCGTAAGTCGTGGGGCCGCCGGGTTCAGGTGGTGGCGGGCGGGGCGAGCCGGCCCAGTACGTCCATGGCGAGCCGACGGGCCAGCGGCACCTTGTAGGCGTTCTCCCCCAAGGGCTCGGCGGCGTCCAGCTCCAGGTCGACGGCGTGCTCGAACGCGGCCGTCGTGGGCGCCGCGCCCACCAGCGCGTCCTCGGCCCGCCGCGCCCGCCAGGGCCGGTGCGCCAGCGCGCCGAAGGCGATCCCGGCCCGGTCCACGACTCCGTCGCGCACGTGCAGGACGGCGGCGACGGAGGCCAGCGCGAACGCGTACGACGCCCGGTCGCGGGCCTTGCGGTACGCCGAGGGCAGCCCGGCCGTCGCGGCCGGCAGGACCACGCCGGTGATCAGCTCGCCGGGGTGGATCTCCGTGTCCCGCTCCGGATGCATGCCGGGCAGCCGGTGGAAGTCCGCGGCGGGCACGCTCCGGGTGCCCTCCGGGCCGTGCAGCTCCACGCGCGCGTCGAGGGCGGCGAGCGCCACCGCCATGTCCGAGGGGTTGGTGGCGATGCACTGGTCGGAGTGGCCGAGGACCGCGTGGTCGCGGTGGACGCCCTCCAGGGCGCCGCAGCCGGTGCCGGGCTGCCGTTTGTTGCAGGGCTTGGACACGTCCTGGAAGTACGGGCAGCGGGTGCGTTGCAGCAGGTTGCCGCCCGTGGTGGCGGCGTTGCGCAACTGCCCCGAGGCCCCCGCCAGCACCGCCTGGGACAGCGCGGGATAGCGGTCGCGGACGGCCGGGTGGGCCGCGAGGTCGCTGTTGCGGACCATCGCGCCGACCCGCAGCGCGCCGTCGGGCAGCTCCTCCACCGCGTCCAGCGGGAGCCGGGTGACGTCGACGAGGGCGGCGGGCGTCTCCACACCGAGCTTCATCAGGTCGACGAGGTTGGTGCCGCCGCCGAGATAGCGGGCGCCGGGGTGGGAGGCGAACGCCTCGGTGGCCTCCTCGACGCTGGCGGCCCGTACGTAGGCGAAGGACTTCACGGGATCACGTCCTCGACCGCGTCGGCGATGCGCGGATAGGCACCGCACCGGCACAGGTTGCCGCTCAGGCGCTCCCGGATCTCGTCCCGGTCCAGCGTGACGGGCTCGCCGGAGGGTGCCGCCGGGTCGGTGACGTGCGACGGGTGCCCGGCCGCGGCCTCGGCGAGCGCACCGACGGCGGAGCAGATCTGGCCCGGGGTGCAGTAGCCGCACTGGAAGGCGTCGCGTTCCAGGAACGCCCGCTGCAGCGGATGCAGTTCCTCGCCGTCCCCGCCGAGACCCTCGACGGTGGTGATCTCGCATCCCTCCAGGGCGACGGCGAACAGCAGGCAGCTGTTGACGCGCCGCCCGTCCACCAGGACCGTACAGGCGCCGCACTGTCCGTGGTCGCAGCCCTTTTTGGCGCCCGTCAGCCCCAGATCCTCCCTCAGGAGGTCCAGCAGGACGCGGCGGTGGTCGACGGTGAGGGTGTGCGGTTTGCCGTTGACGCGGAGCGTGGTGTCGGAGCGGGAGGAGTCCGGGGGGCGGGAAGCGGGGCTGGCGCTCTGGTGCTGGCTGTCCATGGCGTCGATGACCTTCCGGGACGGGCCGTGCAGCTGTGCAGTCCGCGTATCCAGGTTGCGGCGGCTGACACGTGCGGGTGCCCTCGGCCGACCGCACGGGGCCCGGTCGTCAGTCGCCGGGGTCGGGTGACGGGTGGGCGGTGTCGCGCCGGACGGCCTCGGGGCGCGGTGCGCGGGCGGTCCTGAAGCGGTCCAGGGTGCGGGTCAGGGCGCGCAGCGGGGTCGGTGCCTCAGTGGTGGACGGCGGCGGTCCGGCCGGGGCGGCCTCGGCGGACTCGCGGTACGCGGCCAGGGCCTCGGTCGCGCGTTCGGCCGCCTCCCGGTACAGGTCGCGGGACTGCGTCATGGCCTCCAGCGCCTCCGCGTACATGGCCACCAGCTTGCGCTCGCGGTCCAGTTCCTCCTCCAGGGTCAGCAGCCGCCAGTCCTCCCGCAGCGCGGTGAGGGCGTCCTCGGCGCCGTCCGGCAGCGGCCGGGGCAGCGCGGCGAAGGCCGTCACCGCCGCGATCAGGTCGGTGGGCACGGAGCCGTCCAGGAAGACGGAGCGGACGGAGTACTCGTCGGCGGCGTAATCGGGCGGTGCCGGTGTGCCGGGCAGGACCACGGCGCCGCCGCGCGGCACCTGGACGCCGAAGTCCTCCAGGGCCCAGTTCACCACCCGCAGTTGCTGCGGCGCGGCGCGGTGCTCGACCACGAGGTGCCGCAGGCCGGGCGGCAGCCGGTCGGCGAGGGGCATCCGGCCGCGGTGGTCGGGGGTCATCGCCTCGTGCACGACGACGTGGATGTTCCACGGGCTGCGGCCGGACTCCTTGAGCAGCCGGCGGACGGCCTTGTCGTCGTCCGGCAGGGTGTTGATGCCCCGCAGCCGCAGTCCCGTGGCGACGTCCCGGTCCCAGGTGACGTCCGGGTCGTCGGGCCAGAACATGGTGGCGGGGGAGGGCCAGGCGGCCTCCCAGGCCTCCTCGGCCTCCGCGAGCAGCGTCCACTCCTGCCCGCCGGCCGAGCCGGGCGCCAGGATCAGCCTGGCCCGGACGGTGACGGCCCCGGGGGCCTTCCAGCGCGCCTCGAAGATCCGGGGGCCGGGGCCGGCGGCCCGGTCGTCCGGGGCCTCCTCCGGCAGCTCCAGGAAGTCGTCGACGGCGTGGCTGTCCTTGAGCCGCTCGAGGGTGTGCCGGACGGTGTCCTCCGCCGCGGATCCGACGTGGCGGCCGCGAGCGGCCCACAGCGTGGGCGGAGTCGTGGGGCGGGCGGTGGAAGAGGTCGGCATGAGTCCATGGGGAAGCAGGGGCACGGGTACAGGCCAGTATCGTCGCCGCAGGTCAGCGGAGAGCACCCGGGGTCCGCCGTCCGCCCGATGGGCTCACCCGTCCGGTGTGTCACTCGTCCGGTGCCGCGCGCCGTCGGTCCGCCTCGTCCCAGGCACGGGTGTCGCGTGGCTCGACGTACGGCTCGTCGTCGGGTGGATGGCCGCCGTCGATGACCCGCTGCCGGGCCAGTTCGGCGTCGAACTCCAGACCGAGCAGAATGGCCAGGTTCGTCACCCACAGCCACACCAGGAAGATGATGACACCGGCCAGGGTGCCGTACGTCTTGTTGTACGAGCCGAAGTTCGCCACGTAGAAGGCGAACCCCGCGGAGGCGACCAGCCAGATCAGCAGGGCGAGGAAGCTGCCCGGTGAGACCCACTTGAAGCCCTTGACCCGGGCGTTCGGGGTGGCCCAGTAGAGGATCGCGATCATGAACGTGACGAGCAGGACCAGCACCGGCCACTTGGCGATCGACCACACCGTCAGCGCGGTGTCGCCGATGCCGAGCGCGGTGCCCGCCTGCCGGGCCAGCGTGCCGGTGAACACGACGATGAGCGCGCTGACCACGGCGAGCACCAGCAGGACCACGGTCAGGGCCACCCGCAGCGGCAGCACCTTCCACACCGGGCGTCCCTCGGGCACGTCGTAGACCGCGTTGGCCGTGCGGATGAACGCGGCCACGTAGCCGGACGCCGACCAGACGGCACCGACCAGGCCGACGACCGCCAGCACGGAGCCCAGACCGGCCTGGGCCTGCAACTGCTCGACCGCGTCGGTGATGACGTCCCGAGCGGCACCGGGAGCGAGCCGCTGGATGTTGTCCAGCACCTCCTGGGTGGCGGACTGCCCGGCGATGCCGAGCAGGGAGACCAGCACCAGCAGGGCCGGGAACAGCGACAGGATCCCGTAGTAGGTCAGGGCGGCGGCGCGGTCGGTGAGCTCGTCGTCCTTGAACTCGGCCATCACGCGCCGCAGCAGCGCGGACCACGAGCGCTTCGGCAGTTCCGTGGGGGAATCGGGGGCGGCACGCTCGGTGGCGTCCTGCGGGCCGTAGTCCTCGGGCGCCGTCCCGTCCGCGGTGCCGATCGCCGTGTCGTCCGCCGTGTCGTCCTTCGGGTGCTTCCCGCGATGGGGGAGGTGCAGTCGGGCCATGGACCCCGGGTTGCCCGTCCCGGCGTGCTCACGCACCCGTACGCGGGATGGGCGACGTGGCCGAAACGACGCAGTATGCCGGAGTGCGGGCACGTTCCTCTGGAAAATGCCAAAGCTCTCACCGGATGCGTGCACCTTCCGTAGTCTCGGCGTCACGTTCGCGGTACAGCCGTGCAGGGAGGGGGATCCGGCGTGCCCGGAATCGACGAGAGTCTGCTGGAGGCCATGCGACTGCCCGGCGCACGGGGCGCGTCGCTGGTCGACTGGATCAGCGGGCTCGCCCTGGGCGTCGTGGGCGACGCGCCGGGCGGGGACTGGGAGGCGACGGCCGCGGAGACCGCGGAACTCGCGCGGCACGTCGCGGAGAGCGGCTCCCTGGCCGCGGCCGGCGCCACGGGAGCCGCCGGCGGCACCGACGCCACCGTCGCACCGGACAAGGAACCGCCCGTCGAGGACGTCATCGCCACGACCCCCGACGCCTACCACCTGCTCAGGTTCGTCAGCACTCCCTTCGACAGCACCGTCTTCCTCCACCTGTGGCTGGGCCGCGACGACGGAAACCTCGCCCTGGCCCGCATCCGACTGGCCGAGACGGCGGATCGTCTGGTGCTCGGATGACGAGGGTCACGACCGCCTGGACCAGGCACGGGACGACCTCCGCGGCCCTCGGCGCCCTCGCGGCCGAAGGGGCGACCGGGGCCCTGTCGGGGGAGCGGGGCATCGTCTACCTCGCGGCGGGCCGGGTCGTGCACGTGGAGTCCGCCTTCACCCCTGATCTCGGCGCACTGCTCACCCGCAGCGGCGCCGTCGCACCGGACGGCTGGTGGGACGCGGTCGACCGGGGCGGGACGCAGCACCGGGTGGGGCACCGGCTGGTGGACAGCGGCCGGCTCGCCGCCGGCGCGCTGGAGCTCTGCCACCTCGGCGCGCTCTTCGACGCCGCGTACTTCGTCCTCGCCCAGGACACGCGCGCGCAGCGCTTCCGGCCCGGCGCCGCGCACTGGCTCGGCGCGGTCCGGTCCGTACCGGTGGACGTCGTTGTCCGCGAGTCCGGACGCCGCCGCGCCCTGCTGGACCGCATATGGCCGGACCCCGAGATCGACACCGTCCCCCTCACCAGGGTCCCCGACGCCGACACCGCCGATCTGCCGGTGCGGCGCAGCCGGACCCTGACACAGGTCGACGGCGTCCGCACCGCGGCGCAGATCGCCTCGGCGCTCGCCTGCCGCACGTACCACACCCTCGTCGAACTGCGCCGCCTGGCCGCCGATGGCCTCGTCACCGCCGCGCCGCCCGCGCCCACGCGCCCCGCGCCGGCCCCGGAGCCGTACGACGTCGTGTGGGACGACCCGGACACGGCCCTGCTGCGACGGCTTCGAGACGCCCTGGAGGCGCTGTGATCCGCGCACGTCGCCAGCGTGCCGAAAGGAGACTGCTGATGGCCGTCGAGAGCGACGTCCTGGAGGAACTGCACCGACTGCGAGGCCGCGTACCCCAGGTGACCGGATCGCTCGCGGCCACCGTCGACGGGCTCGTCCTCGCCCATGACGCGCCGGGCACCGAACCCGAGGGCCTCGCCGCGCTCACCGCCGCCGCACTCGGCGTCGCGCACCGCATGGCCGACGCCACCGCGCGCGGCGGGTTCCGGGAACTCCTGCTGCGCGGGGCCGACGGCTACGTCGCCACGTACGCCGCCGGTCCGGCCGCCGTTCTCACCCTGCTCGCCGACGGCCGGGTCAACGTGGGCCGGCTGCACCTGGAGGGGCGGCGCAGCGGCGCCCGGATCGGAGAGCTGGTCGTCGACCGACTCGGCCAGGAACGCGGCCGTCCCCCGGCCGGCGAACACGCCCCGGCGCCGCTCGCGGACCCGGCCCGCCCCATCGGCACCCTGCCCGTGCGCACCCCGCAGCGGCCCGCACACCAACCGATGACCCAGGCCGGCGGCGACCGCCGGCCGACCTGATCCACCGACAGCGCACTGATCACGTCCGGAAAGGAACCCACGCATGGCCAACCTGGAGACGTCCCTCAAGGAATGCCTGAGCGCCATCGACGGAGCGACCGCCGCCGCGCTGGTCGACTACACCAGCGGCATGGCCCTCGGCACGCTGGGCGGGACCAAGGACTTCAACCTCGAGGTCGCCGCCGCCGGCAACACCGACGTCGTACGGTCCAAGCTGCGCACCATGGAACACCTCGGTCTGAAGGAGGAGATCGAGGACATCCTGATCACCCTCAGCAGCCAGTACCACATGATCCGCCTGCTCAAGGGGCGTGGCGGCAACGGGCTGTTCCTCTACCTGGTGCTCGACGCGAGCCGCGCCAACCTGGCGATGGCCCGCCACCAGCTGCGCCGGATCGAGAGCGAGCTGGAGGTCTGAGCGGGAGCCGACCACCCACGGGGCGTGGGCCCGGGCCGGTCACCTCCCGCCCGGGCCCACGCCCGCGCGGGCCGACCGGCGCCGGCAGGCCTCCGCGAGGTCCGCCGGCGCCGGTCGCCGTGGCTCAGGCGCCGCTCTCCCGGAGCATGTCCTCGCGCTCGACCAGCTTCACGCGCTCGCGGCCCTGCGGCTCACCCAGCGCCTTCTCCGCGGCGTCCAGCTTGTACCAGCCCTCCCAGGTGGTGAAGCGGACGTCCCGCTCGGCGAGGAAGGCGTCCACGGCCTCCGGAGCGGGCGTGGCGGGCGTCTGGAGCCGGCCGTTCGCGAAGTCGTCCAGCAGGTTGGACACCGTCTCGTTGGCGTCGCCCTTGGTGTGGCCGATCAGGCCGACCGGGCCGCGCCGGATCCAGCCGGTGACGTACGTCGACTGCAGGTGCTCGCCGGACTCCTGGACGACCCGGCCGCCCTCGTCCGGGACCGTGCCCGAGTCGATGTCCCAGGGCAGCTTGGGCAGCTGGTCGGACAGGTAGCCGACGGCGCGGTAGACCGCCTGGACGTCCCAGTCCTTGAACTCGCCGGTGCCCTTGACGTTGCCCGTGCCGTCCAGCGCGGTGCGCTCGGTGCGCAGGCCGACGACCTTGCCGTCCTCGCCGAGGATCTCGGTCGGCGACTCGAAGAAGTGCAGGAACAGCTTGTGCGGCCGGTCGCCGACGTCGCGGATCGCCCAGTTCTCCAGGGTCTTGGCGACCATGTCTGCCTGCTTGTTGCCGCGCCGGGTCGCGATCGAACCGTCGTCGTAGTCGATGTCCTCGGGGTCGACGATGACCTCGATGTTGGGGGAGTGGTCCAGCTCCCGCAGCTCCATCGGGCTGAACTTCGCCTGCGCCGGGCCGCGGCGGCCGAAGACGTGGATCTCCAGCGCCTTGTTGGCCTTCAGACCCTCGTAGACGTTCGGCGGGATCTCGGTCGGCAGCAGCTCGTCGGCCGTCTTGGCCAGCACGCGGGCCACGTCGAGTGCGACGTTGCCGACGCCCAGGACGGCGACCTTCTCGGCCTCCAGGGGCCAGGTGCGCGGCACGTCCGGGTGGCCGTCGTACCAGGACACGAAGTCGGCGGCGCCGTAGGAGCCGTCGAGGTCGATCCCGGGAATGGGCAGCGCGCGGTCGGCCGTGGCGCCGGTGGCGAAGATCACACCGTCGTAGAAGGTGCGCAGGTCGTCCAGGCTGATGTCGGTGGGGTAGTCCACGTTGCCGAAGAGGCGGATCTGCGGCTTGTCGAGCACCTGGTGCAGCGCGGTGATGATGCCCTTGATCCGCGGGTGGTCGGGCGCCACGCCGTAACGGATCAGTCCGAACGGGGCGGGCATGCGCTCGAAGATGTCTATGGACACACCGGGGTCGGCGGCCACCTCGGACTTGAGCAGGGCGTCGGCGGCGTAGATCCCGGCCGGGCCGGATCCGACGATGGCTACCCGCAGAGGGCGGGGCATGTTCAGGTTCCCTTCGAGCGGTGACAGATCGACTCTCGGGGAAGCCTAAGCTAAGGCAAGCCTAAGTCGGTACGCGGGTCCGGTCTATGAGGACATAAGGGCGGCTTATGGGTTCTCATGGGATGACTTTGTGGCCCGGCTCCGGGGCCCGGCCGTGGGGCGCGGGTTTGAACCGCCGGTCACGGGTGACGTCGGCATGAGGCGCGACGACCGCGTCCCGCGTCCACCTCACGAGGGGAGTCCGCGTGCACCGTCCGGACGACCGCCCGGATCCCAACCGGTGGCGGGCCCTGTGGGTGACCCTGGTCGCCGGGTTCATGTCCCTGCTGGACGTGACGATCGTCGCCGTCGCCCTGCCGTCCATGCAGCGGGGACTGCACGCCTCGGTGGCGTCCGTGCAGTGGGTCGTGTCCGGCTACGCCCTCGCCTTCGCCCTGACCCTGGTGACGGCCGGCCGGATCGGCGACGCGTTCGGCAGACGCCGCGTCTTCCTCGTCGCGCTGGCCGCCTTCGTGGCCTGCAGCGCCGCGGCGGGGGCCGCGCCCGACATCGAGCTGCTGGTGATCGCCCGGCTCGCCCAGGGCGTCGCCGCGGGCAGCCTCGCGCCGCAGAACTCGGCACTGATCCAGCAGATGTTCCGGGGTGCGGAACGCGGGCGCGCCTTCGGGCTGTTCGGGGCCACCGTCGGGGTCTCCAGCGCCGTGGGACCCGTCGTCGGCGGCCTGATCCTGGCACTGGCCGGCGACGGTGGCTGGCGGTGGATCTTCTACGTCAACGTGCCGATCGGCGCGCTCGCGTTCCTGCTCGGGCTCCGTCTGCTGCCCCGGGTGGCCCCCGGCGGCCGGGGCAAGCTGGATCCGGTGGGGGTGGTGCTCCTCGGTGCCGGAATCCTGGCGCTGATGCTGCCGCTGGTACTCGCCGAGGGCGGCGGGCTCGGCAGGGTGTGGTGGCTGTTCCCGGCGGGGCTGCTCCTGCTGGTCGCCTTCGTACGGTGGGAGCGCCGCGTCGCCCGCCGCGCCGGGCAACCGCTGCTGGACCCCGGGCTGCTCACCGAGACCCGCGGCTACGCCACCGGCGCGGGCCTCGCGGCCCTGTACTTCGTCGGGTTCAGCGGGGTGTGGCTGGTGTTCGCGCTCTTCTTCCAGAACGGCGTGGGCTTCTCACCGCTCATGTCCGGGCTGGCGGTGACCCCGTTCGCCGTGGGCTCCGCCGCCGCGGCGGCCGTGGCGGGCCGGCTGGTCGACCGGCTCGGACGGCTGCTGACCGTCTGCGGACTCGTCGCGGTCATGCTCGGACTGGGGACCACCGCGCTGGTGCTCTGGCTCGTCCCCTCCGACCGTGCCGCCTGGATCGCGGCCCCGGCGCTGCTGGTCGGCGGGCTCGGCAGCGGCTGTGTGATCTCCCCGAACATCACGATGACGCTGCGGGAGGTCCCGGTGCGGATGGCGGGCGCCGCCGGAGGCGCCCTGCAGACGGGACAGCGACTGGGCGCCGCGGTGGGCACCGCGGCGCTGCCCGGGCTGTTCTACCTGACGCTCAACGCCACCCACGACGACTACCACCAGGCCGTGGCCCTGTCGGTCGGCACCGGGGTCGCCGCCATGCTGTGCGCGCTGGCCGTCGCCGTCCTCGACTGGCGACGCGACCGCTCGGGCAGTGCACGACGCTGCCCGCCGGAGACGTCCCACAGCCACACCCATGCGGGTCAGGGCTGAGACGGCGCTCCGGCGACGGCGGACGGCCCGGCAGGCTCAGCGGCGCTTGCCGAACTTCCGCAGCATCTCCTGGGCCTGCGCGCGGCGGCGGGGGTCCGCGGCGGCCCGCCGCACCTGCTCCGCCGCCCGGCGGCCCTGCGGGCTGCGCGCGAAGCTCTTGATGCGGTCCAGCATTCCGGCCATGACGTCCTCCAGGGCGACGACGGATCTCCTTGCCGGTCCTCCTACCCCGGGGTCGCCCGATCACCCCGTGTTCCCGGCGCTCCCCGCGGTGACCGCCTCCGGGTGGTTCGACCTCGCGGCGAGGGGCACCCGCAGGACTGGACAGCGCACGCCAACGCCGAGAGGTGAACCACTGTGGCCGGCAATCAGAAGTCCAAGGCCAAGATGGAACAGGCCAAGGGGAAGGCCAAGGAAACGGTCGGCCGGGCCGTCGGCAACGAGAAGATGACGGCCGAGGGCCGCGCCGAACAGTCGAAGGGCGACGCCCGGCAGGCCAAGGAGAAGGGCAAGGACACGTTCCGGCACTGACACCGCCACCGCCACGACACACAGGGGCCGCGGAACCCGGCACACGACCGGTTCCGCGGCCCGTGTCGCGGTCAGCCGATGCGGTAGCCGTCCCCGTACACCTGCCAGTCCAACGGCGGGTCGAGGTCCAGGTTGCCCTCGCGCAGGAAGACGCGCTGCGCCGTGTCGACCCGGCTGGTGTCGCTGTGCGCCTCCTCCTGCCGCATCGCCCACACCCGCGCGTCGAGGAAGGCGTGCAGGTAGGCCACCTCGTCCCCGCCCTCGGCCGGGGGCCGGGCCCGGCCGAGGGCCCGTGCGCGGATGCTGCCGAAGCTCGCGCGGTCGTCGCCGCCGCCGTGCATCACCAACGCGTCGTAGTACGCGAACTGCCCCAGCGTCCGCAGCCCGTCCGCCTTCGCCCGCCGTACGGCCGGGCCGAAGTAGACGCGGTCGCGCTCGTGGTCCTGCGCCCGCCGGAACTCCCGGTCACCGGTCGCCCGGCGCCAGGCGTCGGGGAAGCCGGGGTCGAGCCCCTCGTGCGAGTCGGAGCCGTCGACCGCGCGCAGTGCCGGCAGATAGGGCGCGAGCGCGTTGCCGGGCCTGCGGCCGGCGTAGAGCTCCACCAGGTCGAGCATGTCGCCGGTGCCGGAGCAGAAGCCGATGATGCCGGCGGTGTAGCCGCGCCCGTCACCGATGTCCTCGATGTACGCGTACTGCGCCTCCCAGTCGAGCGAGGAGTTCTCCGCGCTCGCCACCAGCCGCATGGCCAACTCCTTCTTCGCCGGATCGTCGAGCCCCGTCGCGTCCGCGGGCGCCGCCGCGGCTCGCACGGGGATGAGGCGGCGGACCGCCGCCAGGAATGCGCGTGCCATGGCGAGCACGGTACGGCGCTGGGGCCTGCCGTTCGGATCAGGTCGCAGGAAAAGGGGCGGTAGCGCGTCGACGCCGGTGCCCCCCGCGTCTGCGGCATGATCCAAACGACAGGCCCTGGATGCCCGCGGGGCGCGCCGGGTCAGGGGATGGGCTGCTCCGCCCAGATGACCTTGCCGGCCGGCGTGTAACGGGTGCCCCAGCGTTCGGCGAGCTGCGCGACCAGGAACAGTCCCCGCCCGCCCTCGTCCGTCATCGCCGCGTAGCGCAGATGCGGTGAGGTGCTGCTGCTGTCGAACACCTCGCAGACCAGACTGCGGTCGCGCAGCACCCGGACGTGGACGGTCTCACCGCCGTACCGGATCGCGTTGGTGACCAGCTCGCTCAGGATCAGCTCCGTCGTGAAAGCCAGCTCGTCCAGCCCCCACTCCGCCAGCCGCCGGGTGACCTGGGCGCGCACCTCGCCGACCGCCGCCGGGTCGGACGGCACCTGCCACTCGGCGACCCGGTCGGGACCGAGCGCATGGGTGCGGGCGACGAGCAGCGCGATGTCGTCGCCCGGGCGGTCCGGCAGCCGGGCGTCGAGGACGGACCGGCAGGTCTCCTCGGGCGACTCGCCGGCCGTCTCGAGGGCCCGGCGCAGGTGCTCCAGACCCACGTCGATGTCGTGCTGCCGGTCCTCCACCAGCCCGTCGGTGTACAGGACCAGTCGGCTGCCCTCCGCCAGGTGCAGCTCGGTCGTCTCGAAGGGGAGGCCGCCCAGACCCAGTGGGGGACCGGCGGGCACCTCGGGGAACTCCACACGGCCGTCGGGGTGGATCAGCGCCGGCGGCGGGTGACCGGCCCGGGCGACCACGCAGGTGGTGGAGACCGGGTCGTAGATCGCGTAGAGACAGGTCGCGCCGGTGACCGGGGCGCTGTCGTCGGCCACCTCGTCCTGGTCGATGCGGCCGACCAGCTCGTCCAGCAGGCCCAGCAGTTCGTCGGGCGGCAGGTCGAGGGCGGTGAAGTTGTGCACGGCCGTCCGCAGCCGTCCCATGGTGGCCGCGGCGTGCAGCCCGTGGCCGACGACGTCGCCGACCACGAGGGCGACGCGGGCCCCCGACAGCGGCAGCACGTCGAACCAGTCCCCGCCGACCCCCGCCTGGGCGGGCAGGTACCGGTAGGCGATGTCCAGCGCGTTCTGGTCCGGCATCCTGCGGGGGAGCAGACTGCGCTGGAGGGTCACCGCCATGCTGTGCTCGCGCGTGTAGCGGCGCGCGTTGTCGATGGAGACCGCGGCCCGCGCGACCAGCTCCTCGGCGAGGGCCAGATCGTCCTCGTCGAAGGGCTCCGGCTTCTCCGCACGCCAGAAGCTGACCACCCCGAGGACCAGGGTGCCCGCCCGCAGCGGCACGGTGATCAGCGAGTGGACCCCGTACTCCACCACCTGCGCGGAGCGTTCGAGGTCCTGCGCCTTCCAGCCCGGCGCCTCGCCGAGGCGGGGCTCCAGCACGGGCCGGCCGGTCTCCAGGGATCTGCCCTGCGGGGTGGAGGCCACGAAGCGGATCTGCCGGCCCACCGGGTAGAGCGGGACCTCCTTGCGGATGCCGCTGCGCGCGGTGCGCCGCAGCTGGGTCGCGCCCTCCGGCTGGCCGCCGGCCAGTACGGCGTCGAACAGGTCCACCGTGACGTAGTCCGCGAACCGGGGGACGGCCAGCTCCGCCAGCTCCTCGGCCGTACGCGTGACGTCCAGGCTGGTGCCGATGCCCACACCGGCGTCGTACAGCATGTCCAGGCGTTCCCGGGCGGTCTCGGCCCGTCCCGACAGGGCCCGCAGCTCCGTGGAGTCGCGCAGCGTGGCGACGCTGCCGGCCGGGCCGCCCCGTACGTCCGTCGGACGCTGGTTGACCGCCAGCAGCCGGTCCTTGACCAGGTGCACCTCGTCCGTCGCGACCCGTCCGGAGTCCAGCAGCTCCGCCGTGTCGGCGGGGAGCCCGAGGTCGAGGACGTGCCGGCCCTCGGCGTCGGCGGGCAGGTCGAGCAGGCGCTGCGCCTCGTCGTTGGCGAGCAGCAGCCTGCCCTCGGCGCCGACGATGAGCACGCCCTCCCGGACGGAGTGCAGCACCGCGTCGTGGTGTTCGTACATCCGGGTCATCTCGTGCGGCCCGAGGCCGTGCGTCTGCCGCAACAGCCGGCGGCTGACGAGCGCCGTGCCGCCCGTGGCCAGCGCGAGGCCGACGGCCGCCGCGATCAGCATCAGCGGGAGCTGCCGGTCGGCGGCGCCGCCCACGTTCTCCGTCGTGATGCCGGCCGAGACCAGCCCCACGACCGTGCCGTCGGGCGCCTTGACGGGGACGATCGCCTGGACCAGCGGGCCGATGGTCCCCTCGATCTCCTCGGTCACCGTCTCCCCGGCCAGCGCGGGGGCGATGTCCCCCACGAACTCCTTGCCGATGCGGTCGGGCTTGGGGTGGGTGTAGCGGACCCCGTCGGTGTTCATGACGACGACGAAGTCCACCCCCGTCGCCTCGCGCGTCGCCTCCGCCCGCGGCTGGAGGACCGCGGTGGGATCGGGACTGCGCAGCGCCTCGACGATACCGGGGGAGTTGGCGAAGGTCGCGGCCACGGCGACCGACCGGTTGCGCGCCTCCGTCTCGCTGTCGTGCCGCACCTGGAGCACCAGCGCGACCACCGCCGCCAGCACGAGCAGCAGCACGATGACCACGTTCAGGACGAAGACCTGACCGGCGACACTGCGGCCGGACAGCGCCGAGCGCAGAGCCGCGGCACGCCGCCGCCTTCCCTCGCCCGCACCCCGCCGCGACCGGTCCTCGTCCCGCCGGCGTCGGGCGGGCGTACCGCTGGGACGACGGGGTGACCGCTCTCCCGATCGACCCATCAGTCGGACCATGTGCCCATGTCTACACTGCCGCGCCGCGGGAGGCGAGGGGCACCCCCCGCCGCGGGGCGGCCGGCCGCACCCGGGTCCGGCGCCGCCCTCACCGGGGGCTCCTGGTGAGGGACCGGCGGGTGGCCAGCAGAAGGGCCACGTCGTCGGGGCGGTCCACGTCGTGCCGGGCCGTGACGGTGAGCCGGTCGGCGACGCCCGCCAGCGCATGGCTCCCCGGCCGTGCGGCGGGCGCGCCTGCCCGGGCCAGGGCCACCGCGAGGGCGGTGATGCCGTCGTCGATGTCGGTGCCGGGCCGCTCCACCAGCCCGTCCGTGTACAGGGCGAGGACGGCGCCGGGCTCGACCCGGAACTCCGTCAGCGGGTACGGGGCTCCGGGGTCCACGCCCAGTACCACCCCACCGGGCAGGTCCAGCGCCTCGGTGCGTCCGTCCGGGTGGCGCAGCAGCGGCGGCGGATGCCCGGCGCGGGCCGCGCAGGCCCGTCCGGTGACCGGGTCGAGGCGGATGTAGCAGCAGCTCGCGAACAGACCCGGATCGAGATCGATCAGGAGGTGGTTGGTGCCGCTCATCACCTCGTCCGGCGGCCGGTCGCCGAGGGCGAAGGCGCGTACCGCGCTGCGCAGTTGTCCCATCGTGGCCGCCGCCTGCACGCCGTGCCCCTGCACGTCGCCGATGACCAGGGCCATGCCCCGGCCCGAGGCGACGACGTCGTACCAGTCCCCGCCCACCTCCATGCCCTGGGTCCCCGGCAGATAGCGTCCCGCGGTCTCCAGCAGCGGGTGCGCCGGCAGACGCCGGGGCAGCAGGACCCGCTGCAGGCCGCGGGCGAGCGCGGTCTCGGACTCGTAGCGCCGGGCCTTCTCCATGGCGTGGGCGATCAGCCCGGCGAGGGCGGTGAGCACCGTGCGCTCCTCGGTGCTGAAGCCACGGGCGCGGTCGAAGCCGAGGATGCAGGAGCCGACCGGGCGCCCGGAGGCGATCAGCGGCAGGAAGGCGCGGGCGCCCTCCGTGGCGTCCAGCGGGATGCCCGGGTACGCGGCGGCCAGTTCCTGCATGGAGTCGAAGAAGAGGGGACGTCCGCTGGTCAGCGTCTCGACCCCGGGCAGCCGGGCGTCCAGCGCGACCCCCTCGAAGGGCGCGAGGAAGCCCGGCGGGAAGCCCGTCTCCCACGCCAGGTACAGATGCCGGTCCTGGAGCAGGTAGATGGCGAGCCGGCGCCCGCCGAAGGCCGGCAGCAGTTCCCGTACGACCACGGCGGAGACCTGGCGGGCGGTGACCGCCTCGGTCAGGGCCACGGCCAGGACGATGGGCCGGTACAGGGGCGACGCCGAGGCGACCGGCGGGTCGGCGGCGTCGGCCTCGGGCGCCGCCTCGGGTGTGCCGTGCCGGGACGGGGGACCGGCGGTCGCGTCGGCCACCGGGTTGGCCGGGCGGAGCGTGCCCGTCAGGAGGTCCGGACCGGGATGCACCGACACGGCGAGCCAGTCCCCCTCGTAGGGCTGCGGCGTCGTCCGGCGGCTGCCGTCGGGCGGGCGCCGGACGTGGAAGCGGACCGGCTCGGAGGACAGCAGGGCGGCGCGCAGATGGTCCTCGTACGCAGCCTGGTCGAGCCAGGGCACGGCCTCCCACAGGGAGTGGCCCAGCAGCGCGGCCCTCGGCCGGCCCAGCAACTGGGCGGCGCGCGGATTCACGTAGACGAACACGCCCAGCCGGTCCAGGCAGAACACGCCGTCCGGAAGCAGGTCGGCCGCGGCGTCGGCCACCGTGCCCGCGCCCGGATCGCGGACGACGCCGCGCACCGGGCCGCCGAGGGACGGTCCGGCCTGGGGTCTCCACAGCTCCACCAGGCGCAGCGCGCCGTGCGAGGCGCGCACGTACAGGGGGAGCGGCGGGGGCCGGCCGGCGGTCGTGTCCCGCAGCGCCGCCGCGATCCGGTGCCCGTCGTCGGGGGACAGGGCGCGGGTGAGCGCGTCGAGCGGGGTGGCCGGTCCGCGGGCCTCCCCCGTCATGTCGAGCAGGGTGCGCAGCGGGTCGTCGACGGTGACGGCGCCGGTGGCCGGGTCCCAGGCGAAGGTCCCGGCGCGTTGCGGGTGGCGCCGGGAGGCGGGGGGCCGGATGCACAGCGGCTCGCCCTCCCAGGCGACCGGCGGCGCGGCACGGTCCTCGTCCAGCCGCTCCAGGGCCGCACCGAGCTCCTGCGCCAGCCGTTGCATCCGGTCGATGCCCTCCGCCACCTCGGCGCCGTCGGAAGCGGGGGGACGCAGCACGGTGAGGACGCCGTACGTCCGTTCCGCCCCGACGACCGGCACGTACAGGGACCCGAACGGGAAGGGCAGGCCGGCCGCGAACTGCGGGTACCGGCGCATCGTCTCCGCCGCGTTGGGCAGCACCACCCGGACGCCCAGCCGGTAGGCGTCGGCGACCGGGAAGGGACTGTCGGCGTGCAGCCGCCACCAGGGGCGGAACAGCGGCCCGGGCAGTCCGGCGAGGACGGCGAGGCGCAGCAGGCCGGGCGTGGGGGAGCGCAGGTAGACCCCGCCCGCATGGCCACCGGCCGCGCCGATCGCCTCGGCCGAGGCGTCGATCAGCAGCGCCGTCAGCCGCCCGGGCGTCCGGTCTGCGTCCTCGGCGCCTGCACTCATCGGCCCCACCTCGTCCGTGCGCCGTCACGCGGGCGACACAGCAAGAATGCGCCACGACACCCCGGTCCCGCATGTGCTCGCGCCGCGAAGGGTGACGGGGCGGCATGCGGCGTCGAAAGTTTCGACTCCCCTTCGCTCGCGGAGCGCCTCGGCGAGGGTGCGGTGACGGGCGTTGACCGCAGGGACGGGAGTCCGTAATCTCCTCCGAGCGATTCGGATACTGGTCCGAAACATTCGACGAATCCTGCCCTTCCGTACGGCCCTCGTGTTCCGCTCAACGAAAGGGATGTCATGAGCATGACCCATCTGACCCTGTGTCGCCGTCTGCCGAGAACCATCGCCGTTCTCGTCGCCGCCGCGACGCTGCCCGTCTCGGCGGCGTCCGCCACGGCGCTGACCGCCACGGCCCATGCGGCCGAGGCCGCCGACACGCTCGGGTCCGCCGCTGCCGGAAAGGGCCGCTACTTCGGCACCGCCGTCGCGGCGAACCACCTCGGCGAGTCCGCCTACGCCGCCACCCTGGACCGTGAGTTCACCTCGGTGACGCCCGAGAACGAGATGAAGTGGGACGCCGTCGAAGGCAGCCGCGGCACCTTCACCTTCGGCGCCGCCGACCAGATCGTGAACCACGCCCGGTCCCAGGGCATGGACGTCCGCGGCCACACCCTCGTCTGGCACTCCCAACTGCCCTCCTGGGTGGGCGGCCTGGGCGCCGCCGACCTGCGCACGGCGATGAACAACCACATCAGCCGGGTGATGGACCACTACAAGGGGCAGGTCCACAGCTGGGACGTGGTGAACGAGGCCTTCCAGGACGGCGGCAGCGGCGCGCGCCGCAGCTCCCCCTTCCAGGACAAGCTGGGCAACGGCTTCATCGAGGAGGCGTTCCGCACCGCGCGCGCCGCCGACCCCGCCGCCAAGCTCTGCTACAACGACTACAACACCGACGGCGTCAACGCGAAGAGCAATGCCGTCTACGCCATGGTCAAGGACTTCAAGTCCCGCGGCGTGCCCATCGACTGCGTCGGCTTCCAGTCCCACTTCAACAGCGCCTCCCCGGTCCCCGCCGACTACCGGGCCAACCTCCAGCGCTTCGCCGACCTCGGCGTCGACGTGCAGATCACCGAGCTCGACATCGAGGGCTCGGGCACCGCCCAGGCCGACAGCTACGCCGACGTGGTCGACGCGTGCCTCGCCGTGGACCGCTGCACGGGCATCACCGTCTGGGGCGTCACCGACAAGTACTCGTGGCGCAGCGGCGGCACCCCGCTGCTGTTCGACGGCGACTACAACAAGAAGCCCGCCTACGACGCCGTCCTGACCTCCCTCGGCGGTGACGGCGGCGGCGAGCCGGGAGGCGGCACGGCGAGCTGCACCGCCACGTACACCAGGACCGCGGACTGGAGCGGCGGCTACAACGGCCAGGTCACCATCACCGCGGGCAGCGAGCCGATCAGCTCCTGGACCACGACCGTCACGGTGTCCTCGCCGCAGCGGGTCTCCGCCACCTGGAACACCACGGCCACCTGGGACGGCGGCGGCGACGTCATGACCGCGCGGCCGAGCTGGAACGGCTCCCTGGCGGCCGGCGCGTCGACCAGCTTCGGCTTCACGGTGACGAAGAACGGCAGCGACGCCGCGCCCGCGGTCGGGACCTGCACCGCCTCCTGACCCCGGTCGGCGGGGTTCGTTGCCGATCCGGTCAAAAACGGCGGGTGGGGCGGAAGTTGGGGCAACGGAGCCGTGAGAACCGTCCCGGTGCGTATCGTGAG
Source organism: Streptomyces sp. NPDC053750 (assembly GCF_044544295.1). NCBI lineage: Bacteria > Bacillati > Actinomycetota > Actinomycetes > Kitasatosporales > Streptomycetaceae > Streptomyces > Streptomyces sp. NPDC053750. The sequence continues at coordinate 475,173 of NZ_JBITXB010000002.1, forward strand.
GGACCGGGAGCCTTCGCTCCCCCCTCGGCCCCGGACCGGACGGTGAGGCTCTGTATGACTCCGGGTATGACTCCGGCGCACGGACCCGATGCCGCGGACGCGCCCGTCGAGTTCCGGGGCGGCTCGGCGATGATCCCCGCCTCCCGGGACATCGTGCGCGGCTTCGTCGCGCGACTCGGCGAGCGGGACGTGGAACTGGCCGACACCTTCCTCGACGCCGCCCGCCTGGTCGCCACTGAGCTGGTGACGAACGCGCTCCGGCACGCACCCGGGCCCTGCCGGCTGGAGCTGACCCTCGTGGACGACGCCGTGGAGATCGCGGTGTCGGACACGGGGGAGGGCTTCCCCACGTTTCTGCCCCGCGATCCCCTGCGGGTCGGCCGGCACGGCCTGGAGATCGTGACGCGCCTGTGCGACGAGGTGATCACCAGGCCCCATGCGACGGGCAAGACGGTGTACGCACGCCTGCCGCTGCGCTAGGGCCTGACCGGCGTCGGGCGGTCGGGGCCCGCTCGACGCGCGCGAGCGCGCCGCGCTGACTACCGTCGAGGTGTGGTGGCTCACACATTCGAGGAGCTCGTGCACAAGCGCCGCGCGGCGGACCTGGCGCAGCACCGGGTCGAGGAGCTGCGCGACTCGTACGGGCCTCCCACGCAGCATCAGTGGACCCGGCGGCAGTCGACCACATACGAGACCGCCGTACGGGCCTGGCGCGACCTGGACCGGGACGCGCAGACCGCGATGACGGAGTACGTCAAGGAAGGGGGCCAGTCCCGACACAAGATCGAGGCGAAGGTCCGCAAGGCCGTCCAGGACGACAGCCGGGGCACCTGACGCCGCCCGCCCCACCGGCCCCGGCAGGGTCCGTCGGTGCCCTGCCGGGAGTGGGGGTCCGGGCGGCCGCTCGTGCCGACGGCGTCAGGGCTGCGCGGCGCTGATCCCGGCGATCAGGGCGCGGGCGGTGTCCAGGGCCGCTGCGCGGTCGGCGGGGACCAGGCCGATGCGGGTGCGCCGGTCGAGGAGGTCGGCCTCGTCGAGGGCTCCCTCGTGGCGCAGGGCCCAGAGCAGTTCCGCCCGGGTGACGGGGTGGTCCGGCAGGACGCGCTCGCCGAGCCGCGGATCCCGGGCGGCGAGGGCGAGGACGGCCGGTGCCTCGGTGCCGTAGCGCCGGACCAGACGGCGCGGAGCCCGCAGCGCGGCCAGGGCGTGCGGTGCGGCGGCGCCGACCAGCGGCAGCGCGGCGGTGGGGGAGGGGCCGGCGGCCAGCCGGCGGGCGGCGACGGCGGCGTCCACCGCGTCCTCGGCCATGCGCCGGTACGTGGTGAGCTTGCCGCCGACCACGGTGATCACCCCCTCCGACGAGGTGAGCACGGCGTGCCGGCGGGAGACGTCCGCCGTACGGGGCCCGCTGCCGGGCCGGCCTGCGGAGGTGGTGTCCAGCAGGGGCCGCAGGCCCGCGAAGGCGCCGACCACGTCCTCGCGGTGGACGGGCGTGTCCAGCACCGAGCCGAGCACGTCGAGCAGGAAGCCGACGTCGGTCTCGGGCACCTCGGGAACGTCCGGGATCTCCCCGTCCACGGGCTCGTCGGTCAGTCCCACGTAGACGCGGCCGTCGCCCTGCGGCAGGACGAGGACGAAGCGGTTGGTCTCCCCGGGGATCGGCACGTGCAGCCCCGCCGGGAGCGGGCCGAGCCGGTCGGAGCGCAGGACCAGGTGGGTGCCCCGGGAGGGCCGGACACGGATGCCGTCCACGAGGTCGCCGGCCCACACACCGGAGGCGTTGATCACCGCGCGGGCGCGGATCACGCCCTCCTCACCGGTGACCTCGTCGCGTATCCGGGCGCCGGACGAGGTCAGCTCCAGGGCCCGGACGCGGGTCAGGACGCGGGCGCCCCGCGCGGCGGCGGTCCGGGCGAGCGCCGTCACCAGCCGGGCGTCGTCGGTGAGCCGGCCGTCCCAGGACAGCAGTCCGCCGCGCAGCCGGTCGGAGCGCAGCGCCGGGGCGAGATGACGGGTCTCCACCGCGGAGAGCCGGCGCGGAGCGGGCAGCGTGGCCCGCGCCGTGCGCGCGGCCAGCCGCAGGGTGTCACCGGCCCGGAAGCCCGCCCACGCGAGGGCCGCCTGACCGCGGGGGACCAGCGGGGTCAGCGGCAGTACGAACGGCTGCGCGCTCACCAGGTGGGGCGCGGTGCGCTCCATCAGCACCCCGCGCTCCACCGCGCTCTCGTGCGCGACGTCCAGCTGCGCGGAGGCGAGGTAGCGCAGTCCGCCGTGGATGAGCTTGGAGCTCCAGCGGGAGGTGCCGAAGGCCAGGTCGTGTGCGTCCACCGCGACGACGCTCAGTCCGCGCGCCGCGGCGTCCAGGGCCGCGCCGGCCCCGGTCGCGCCGAGCCCGACGACCAGGACGTCCACGACGGGGCCGCCGACGGCGTCGGTCAGTTCGCGCGAGCGCCGCGCGGCGGACAGCGAGGTCCCGGCGGCGGGGCCGCTGGTCGGGGTCATGGCGTGAGGGTCCTCTCCAGGATGGTGCGCAGCTCGGCGAGAAAGGCCGCGGGGGTCAGCTCGGCGTCGTCCTCGTCGGTCATGGTCCGCAGCGACAGGGCGAAGGACTGGACGATCAGCAGCACGGACCGGGCCTGCCGCTCGGGGTGCCCCGCGCGCACCGACCCGTCGGCGTGCCCCTCCCGCACGGACTCCGCCAGCAGCTCCAGCAGCGCCTCCTGGCTCGCCCCGCGGCGGTCCAGGACATAGGGGAGGAGCAGTTCGGGATCGACGTCGACGATCTTGCGGAAGAGCGGGTGGTCGCGGAAGGCCGCCACGCCCGCCACGAGCCCCTCGACCAGGCGCGTACGCGTGCCCAGGCCCGCCCGGGGTGCGGGGACGGACCCGGTGGCCACCGCGATCCACTCGCGGGTCATCAGGTCGCCGACCAGCGACCGCACATCGGGCCAGCGCCGGTAGAGCGTCATCCGGGAGACGCCGGCCCGGCGGGCCACGTCGGTCATGGTCGTGCGGCGGACTCCGACGGCCAGGACGCAGTCGCGCACGGCGTCGAGCACCGTGTCGTTGTCCGAGGGGCTCGGCCGGCTCGAGTGGTTGTGACGGTTGGGCGTCATGTGTAACAGTGTAACGCCCGTGGGGCCGCGTCGACGGCATCCCCGAACCGACCGTGAGGACGACAGGTCATGGACATGCTGTGGAACGGCTGGGGCGATCCGGCCAGGGCGACGCCCCTGCCCGACACGGTGACCGGGCTGCTGGGCGAACTGCTCGGCGTGAAGCCCCGCGACGCCGCATCCGTACCGCTGGAGCGGATCGACGTCCCCGACTCGCCGCTGGAGGCCGCCGCCCACCGCGCGCTGGCGGCCGCCGTCGGCGACCGCCCGGACCGCCTGCGCACGGACGCCGAGACCCGTGTCCGGCACACCCGCGGCAAGTCCACCCCCGACCTGCTGCGGATACGGGCCGGCGACACCACCGACACCCCGGCCGCCGTCGTCCTGCCGGACAGCCACGACGAAGTGCTCGCCGTACTGGCCGCCTGCGCCGAACACGGCCTCGCCCTCGTCCCGTTCGGCGGCGGCACCTCCGTCGTCGGCGGCCTCGCCCCCGCCCGCCGCCGGGACTTCGTCGCCCTGGACCTGCGGCACATGAACCGCCTGCTCGACCTCGACGAGGTCTCCCGCACCGCCACCCTGCAACCCGGCCTGCGCGCCCCCGAGGCCGAGGCCCTCCTTGCCGAACAGGGATACACCCTCGGCCACTTCCCCCAGTCCTACGAGTGGGCCACCATCGGCGGCTTCGCCGCGACCCGCTCCAGCGGACAGGCCTCCGCCGGCCACGGCCGCTTCGACGACATGGTGCTCGGCCTCACCCTCGCCACTCCCGCGGGCACCCTCGACACCGGCCGCGCCCCGCGCTCGGCGGCCGGCCCCGACCTGCGCCAGCTCGTGCTGGGCTCGGAGGGCGCCTTCGGCGTCATCACCTCCGTCACCGTACGCATCCGCCCCGTGCCCCGGGTCCGCCGCTACGAGGGGTGGCGCTTCGCCTCCTTCGACCAGGGCGCCGCCGCCCTGCGCCGCCTCGCCCAGGACGGCCCGCGCCCCACGGTGCTGCGCCTGTCCGACGAGACCGAGACCCTGATCGGCCTCGCCCAGCCCGACGCCATCGGCGACTCCCTCGCGCGCCAGGACGCCGGCTGCCTCGCCGTCGTCGGCTTCGAGGGCACCGAGGAGGACACCGCCCACCGCCGCGAGGGCGCCGCCGCCGTGCTGCGCGACAGCGGCGGCACCTTCGCCGGCGAGGAACCGGGGGAGCGCTGGGCCCACGGCCGCTACTCGGCGCCGTACCTGCGCGACTCCCTGCTCGACGCCGGGGCCCTCGCCGAGACCCTGGAGACAGCGGCCTACTGGTCGCGGCTGCCCGCCCTGTACGCCGCCGTCCGCGACGCGCTCACCGGCACCCTCACCGAGGCCGGCACCCCGCCGCTGGTCATGTGCCACATCTCGCACGTCTACGAGAACGGCGCCTCCCTGTACTTCACCGTCGTCTCCGCCCAGGGCGACGACGCCGTGGCGCACTGGACCAGGGCCAAGCACGCCGCCAACGAGGCGATCCTCGCCGCCGGCGGCACCATCACCCACCACCACGGGGTCGGCACCGACCACCGCGACTGGTACGTCCGGGAGGCCGGCCCCCTCGGCGTCGAGGCCCTGCGCGCCGTGAAGCGGAGCCTGGACCCGGCCGGGCTGCTCAACCCGGGCGTCCTGCTGCCCGCGGACTGAACCCACCCCGCCGACCGGCGCCCGCCCACCCCGTGAGACAACAGTCCGGCCCCACCCGTCAGTCCGGAGGCACATCGATGCGACAGTTCACCGCCGTCGTCAACCCCACCGCGGGCGGCGCCACCTCGGCCGCCGCGCTGCTCGGGGTGGCCCGGCTGCTGCGGGAGGCGGGCGCCGGGCTGGAGACCGAGTACAGCCGCAGCCTCGCGCACGCCCGGGAACTCGCCCGGCAGGCCGGACAGCGGGGCCGGGTGGTGCTCGCCGTCGGCGGTGACGGCATGGCCGGCGGCATCGGCGGCGCCCTCAGCGGCACCGGGGCGCTGCTCGGTCTCGTCCCGGCCGGCCGCGGCAACGACTTCGCCCGCGCCCTGGACCTGCCCACCGAGCCCGCCGCACTCGCCCGGGTGCTCCTGCACGGCGCACCCCGCCCGGTCGACACCATCGAGGTCACCTCGGCCGTCCACGACCGCACCGTCGTACTCGGCAGCGTGTACGCCGGTGTCGACGCGCTCGCCAACCACCACGCCAACCGCGCGCGCCTGCTGCGCGGCACCGCCTCCTACTACACGGGCGCGCTGCGCGCCGTCGCGAGCTGGCGTGCGACGCGCTACCGGGTCACCGTCGACGGCGAGGAGCACGCGTTCACCGGCTACACGGTGGTGGCCGCCAACTCCGGCTACTACGGCTCCAACCGGCTCATCGCCCCCTCCGCCCGCGTGGACGACGGCCTGCTGGAGGTCGTGATGATCCACGAGGCGCCGCGGCGGCTGTTCTTCGCCCTGATGAACGAGCTGGGGTCGGGCGCCCACGTCCACCGGCCCCAGGTCCGCGTCCTGCGCGGGCAGGAGATCCGCATCGAGGCGGACCGGGCCATACCGTACGGCGCCGACGGCGAGGTCGAGGCGGCCGTCCCCGTCACCGCCAGGGTGCTGCCCGGGGCCCTGCGCGTCCTGTGCTGAACACGCCGCCGGGCCGGTCACCGGGGGCGGTGACCGGCCCGGCGGGTGCGGCGCTCAGCCCCGGGGCGTGGTGAACCGTTCCCACACCCGGTGGGAGCCCAGCAGCTCCGTGACCCGCTCCAGCGCCGCCGTACCGGAGTCGGCGACCACCACACCGGGCGCGTCGACGGGCACCCCGGACGCCTCCAGCGCGACCTCGCCGCCCGCCCAGACGCCGATCGCCTTGCCGTGCCGGAACGCCTCCGACACCAGCAGGCTCACCCGCGGATCGGTCGTCCCCGGCCGCGCGGGCGCCGGGCCCGACTTGTAGTCGCGCGGCGTGTACGCGTCGCTGCCCATGTCCGGCGCCCCGGCGAGCAGCACGGCGTCGAACTCGACGGACCGCGCGGTGACATAGCTGCGCTGGACGGTCAGCGCCGCGTCGCCCGAGCCGAGGGTGCCGCCGGTCGGCGCCACGACCAACGGCACCATCCCGGCGTTCAGCACCGCCTCCCGCACGGCGTTCACGCCCTCCAGGTCGGCCCCGCCGGTCACGATGCCGACGACGCGCCCGTCGGTCGGCCAGGTCCGGCCGACCTGGGACAGCGCCGGGCTGGGCTCGACGTCGGCCAGCGGCACGGTCGGTTTCGGCGCGGGCAGGCCGAGGCCCTCGGCGACGCCGGCGCACAGCTCCGGGTCGATGTTGGCCAGGACCTGGAGCGTCCGCTCCCTGATGGCCTGTTCGTAGCACTTGCCCAGCTCGAAGGTGTAGGCGCCGATGATGTGCTCGCGCTCCACCGGGCTCATGCTCAGCCAGAACCGGCGCGGCTGGCTGAAGTGGTCCGCGAACGACTCCGGCGCGTCCCTCACCTTGGTCGACTCCGGGACCCGGGCCGGCGTCTCGACGTACGCCCCCTCGGCCGCTCCCGCCACGAACGGGCAGCCGCCGTCGAGGGAGTTGGGCCGGTACGGCGCCACCCCCCGGTGTACGGCCGTCTGGTGCATGCCGTCGCGCAGCATGTCGTTGACCGGGGCGTGCGGCCGGTTGATCGGCAGCTGCGGGAAGTTGGGACCGCCCAGCCGCGTGATCTGGGTGTCCAGGTACGAGAACAACCGCCCCGCCAGCAGCGGGTCGTCCGTGACGTCGATACCCGGCACGAGGTGGCCGACGTGGAAGGCGACCTGCTCGGTCTCGGCGAAGAAGTTGGACGGGTTGCGGTTGAGGGTCAGCAGCCCGACCGGCTGCACCGGGGCGAGCTCCTCGGGAACGAGGTTGGTCGGGTCGAGCAGGTCGATGCCCTCGAAGGTCTGCTCCGGGTTGTCCGGGAAGGTCTGGATGCCCAGCTCCCACTGCGGGTACGCGCCCGCCTCGATGGCGTCGGCGAGGTCCCGGCGGTGGAAGTCCGGGTCGACGCCGTTGATCAGCTGCGCCTCGTCCCAGACCAGGGAGTGCACGCCCAGCTTGGGCTTCCAGTGGAACTTCGCCAGCGTCGTGGCGCCCTCGGCGTTCACCAGCCGGAAGGTGTGGACGCCGAAGCCCTCCATCATCCGGAAGGAGCGCGGGATGCCCCGGTCGCCCATGAAGAAGATCGTGTGGTGGGTCGCCTCGGTGTGCAGGGAGACGAAGTCCCAGAAGGTGTCGTGCGCGCTCTGCGCCTGCGGGATCTCCCGGTCGGGGTGCGGCTTCGCGGCGTGCACGACGTCCGGGAACTTGATCGCGTCCTGGATGAAGAAGACCGGGATGTTGTTGCCGACCAGGTCGAAGACGCCCTCACTGGTGTAGAACTTCGTCGCGAAACCGCGGGTGTCGCGCACGGTGTCCGACGACCCCCGCGAGCCGACCACCGTGGAGAACCGCGTGAACACCGGCGTCTCCACGTCCGCGGCGAGGAACCCGGCCTTGGTCACGGAGGCCGCCGTGCCGTAGCTCTGGAAGACCCCGTGCGCACCGGCGCCGCGGGCGTGCACCACGCGCTCCGGGATGCGCTCGTGGTCGAAGTGCATGACCTTCTCGCGCAGGTGATGGTCCTGCAGCAGCACGGGCCCGCGCGGCCCGGCCTTGAGCGAGTGATCGGTGTCGTACAGCCGGGTGCCCTGAGCGTTCGTCAGATAGCTCCCCGACTGCGCCACCCGGGCCTGTTCCGCCCCGGTCGGCTGGCCGGTCGGCGACACGGTGTCCGGACCGCTCTGGTCCGGCTTCGCGTGCAACGGCTCCCTCGGCTCGGTGGGTTCGTCGACGGGGGGCGACTCGACACCCGGCTTGCCGGGAATCCCGTCGGCCGGCCCGCCACCGTCGCCCTGCAGGCTCTCGGTGACCTTGTGGGCTACCCGCTTGAGGGGGTTGGCCTCGCTCATCAGCCTTCTCTCCGTTCTGGGCGGGCCGCTGCACGCGGCCGGGCCGGTTCGAGTAACCCAGCGATCGGGACTCAAGGCATGGGCACGCGAAAACGCATCGGGGAGCTCCTTCACACCGGTGCCGTACCAGCGTCACCGGCGTGGCCGCGGCGCGCCACCGGAGGCGCGCGCACGAGGGAGGGCCCCGACCGGACCTGCCGACCGGAGCCCTCGAACCCCCGACTCGCGCCGGAGAGACCCGGCTTTCGTGCGACCTGATCCCGCGGTTCTCCTGCGACCCGATCCGCCGGACAGGCCCTAACCCTCCGTGTGCGTCACCCCCACCGGTTCGAAGGAGACCCGGGTGCGCGCGCCGTCGAGCGCCCAGACCACCTCGACGCCGGTGTCGTCGGCCACGACCTCCGTGACGGCCCGTGCCGGGGCGACGGGCCCCGGCTCACCGGTGAGCGCCGCCAGGCAGACGTGCAGGGAGGTGCCGCCCGCCTCGCCGGACAGCCGGGGCAGCTCGGCCCACGGCGTGTAGGCGGTGCCCTGAGGGGCGCGCACGGTCTCGGGCTCGGACGGCCAGCCGTGCAGACCGTGCAGCGTCGAGACCAGGGGCTCCTCAGGGCCGGTGGCCCACCCGGTGTGGGTGAGGCGTGCCCCGGCCGGGGCGCCGACCACCCGGTGCACCCGCAGCTCGTACGGCCCCCGCGCCACCGTCACGCTCTCCACCCGCAGCCCCGGCACCATCGGGGGCCCGCCGGCGAACACCGGCCGGTGCCAGGACGCCGCCCAGCCCCAGCCGTCGCCGTGTCCCGCGCCGAGCGGATGGATGCGGCGCCGCACGCTGCGCCGGCCGTTCACCTCCACCGACAGGTGGTTGTCGGCGACGTTGTCCGCCGCCGTGGGGCCGGTCCGGGTCGAGTAGGCCTGCCGCCCGTAGTGCGGGTCGTCCTCGGCGGCGGACTCGCCCTCGTGCGGCCGCACGTGGTCGCTGCCGTGGTTGTGCAGCCGTACGATCCCGTCGCCGCGCGTCGCCTGCACCAGCAGCCCCGGCGCGGTGAGCGCCACCACGCGGTCGGCCTCCTCCACCGGCGCGGGCTCCTCCGTGGCCGTCCACAGCGGGTGGCCGGCCGGTGCGAGGAGCGACACGAACGCCTTCGACGCCCAGTACGGCGAGGCGGGGCCGGAGTACGACTGCAGCGACGCCTCGTGCGGTCCGTGCCAGCCCAGGCTCAGCAGCCCCTCGTCGGTGAGCGAGCCGCGGTCGAGGAAGTACCGCAGACTGCCGCTCGCCAGCCGGCGCGAGACACCCGGCGTCAGCGGCGTGTGCCCGGTCACCGCGCCCAGGCTCACCGCCGAGGAGGCCGCGAAGCGGTACGCCAGCGACCGGCCGAAGTGCAGCGGCGCACCGTCGCCGCCGAACATCAGCGAGAAGCCCTCCAGGTGCGTGCGCAGCCGGTCGCCGTACCGGGCGCCCTGCTCGGCGTCACCGGACAGATGGGCGTCCAGCACCGGGTACAGGTGCAGGGCCCAGCCGTTGTAGTGGTCGAAGGCGCGGCCGTCGCCGTCGGCGTACCAGCCCTCGCCCCGGTACCAGCCCTCCATCAGCTCCAGCGCCCGCTCGCGGGCCGCGGCCGTCTCGGCGTCGCCGCGGCCGACCGACTCCAGGAAACCGGCGACCGTGTACGGGAACAGGTACCAGTTGTTCGGCGCCGGCACATGCCGCAGCGCCCCGCGCAGCCACTCCTCCACCCGGTCCTGCACCCCGGCGTCGAGGTTCTTCCACAGCCACGGCGCGGTCAGCCGGAGCCCGAGCGCGACCGACGCCGACTCGACCATCGGCTGGCCCTGGACGTCGTGGTCGAGGATCAGCGGCCAGGACTCGGTGTCCTCGCGGCCGGGGGTGAGGGTGCCCGCGGCGAGGCCCCGCGCGTACCGGTCCAGCCAGCCGTGCGGATCGTCGCCGTCGGCGCCCGCGACCCGGAAGGCCGCCGCGAGGAACGTCCGGGCGAAGCCCTCCAGCCCGTCGGAGCGCACGCCCGACCGCGAGGGCCGCCCCGGCAGGTCGAGCAGGGCGCAGCCAGGGGTGCTCCAGCGCCACGCCGCCCACAGCAGACCGTCCGCGACGGCCTCCCAGTGGGCCCGGGTGCAGCCGGTGTACGGGCTCAGCGCCCGGTCCTCGGTGGGCAGTTCGAACGGGATGCTCATGCCAGGAACGCCAGCCTTTCGCGTCGTACGGGGTGGAGGAAGCCGGCACCGGACGCCCAGCGGGCGCACTCGGCGAGGGCGAGGTCCGCGAGGCGGCGCCACTCGTTGCCCTCGGAGCCGGCGAGGTGCGGGGTGATCAGGGCGTTCTCGCAGTCCCACAGCGGGTGGTCGGCGGGCAGCACCTCGGGGTCGGTGACGTCGAGGACGGCCCGGATCCGGCCCGCGAGCACGGCGTCGGTGAGCGCCTCCTGGTCGACGACCGCCCCCCGGGAGGTGTTGATCAGTACGCCCTGTTCCGGCATCGAGTCGATCAGGGCGCGGGTGACCAGGCCCCGGGTGGTGGGCAGCAGCGGGGTGTGCACGCTGACGGTGTCGCAGCGCGCGAAGAGCTCGGGCAGCTCGACGCGTTCGACACCGAGTGCGGCGGCGTCCGCGGCACTGACGTAGGGGTCGTGCAGCAGGACGTCGACGTCGTGCGGGCGCAGCAGCTCGACGACCCGGCGGCCGATCAGCGAGGCCGACAGGATGCCGACCGTGCGGCGGTAGTTGCCGACGCTGCGCGGGGTGCGCAGCCAGTTGCCGCGGGACCGGGACACCCGGAAGTCGCGGGCCCGCTCCAGCACCCGCTTGCCGGTGAGCAGGATCATGCCGAGGGTGTACTCGGCCACCGGCACGGCGTTCGCCGCGGCGGCGGAGGAGACCTCGACGCCCCGCTCCCAGCACGCGTCGGTGACATGGCCGCGGACGCTGCCCGCCGTGTGCACCACCGCCCGCAGCCGCGGCGCCGCCCGCAGTACCTCGGCGTCCAGCGGCGGACACCCCCAGCCGGTGATCAGCAGCTCGGCGTCGGCCAGTACGGACCGGGCCCGCGGTGTCGTCAGGTCGTCCAGCACCGGGAGCGGCGCGAGGTCGCACACCCGGCGGAAGGCGTCGAGGGACTGCGGGTCGAGGACGGCCGCGGCGGCGTCCGGGGACATGGCCACGGCGGCCCGGGGCCGGTACCCGCCGTCGGGTGAGTCGGGGGCGTGCGGGTCGGTCACTTGACGGCTCCGGCGGTCAGGCCGCTGCGCCAGAAACGCTGGAGCAGCACGAAGGCGAGGATGAGCGGCAGTACGGCGAGCAGCGAACCCATGATCACCACGGGGTAGTACTCCGGCGAGACGGACGCCGAGCTGTTCCACTGGTACAGGCCGAGGCTGACGGGATACAGGTCCTGGTCGGACAGCATCACCATGGGCAGGAAGAAGTTGTTCCAGATCGCGGTCAGCTGGAAGAGGAAGACGGTGACCAGTCCGGGCCCGAGCATCCTGAGCGCCACCCGGGCGTACGTGGTCAGCTCGCCCGCCCCGTCCACCCGCGCCGCCTCCAGCACCTCGTCGGGCACATAACCCCGCGCGAAGATACGGCCGAGATAGACGCCGAACGGGTTGAACAGCACCGGGATGAACACGGCCCAGAAGGTGTTGACCAGGCCGGCCTCCGACGCCATCAGGTACAGCGGCAGCGCGAGGACGGTCTGCGGCACCATGACCGCTGCCAGCACCAGGCCGAACAGCTTCTCCTTGTGCCGGAAGCGGTACTTGTCGAAGGCGTAGCCGCAGGCGACGCTCACCAGCGCGCCGACTGCCGCGCCCAGCACCGCGTAGAGCAGGCTGTTGACGTACCAGCGGCTGTACAGCCCGCCGTCCATGGCGAACAGGTCCTCGAGGTTCTGCACGAAGGAGAAGTCGCTCAGGGACAGCAGGTCGCTGCTGAACAGCGCGTCCCGGGTCTTGGTGGAGGCGAGCACCAGCCACAGCACGGGCAGCAGCGTGTAGAGGACGGAGATCGCCACGACCACGTTGACCGTGGCCCGGCCCAGCAGCCTGGGGCGCAGCAGCGAGCTGTCGGTGGCGCTCATCGGGCCTCCTCGGTGTCGGCGCGGCTGGTGAAGCGGGTGACGCCGTAGGACAGGGCGATGGTGCAGACGAGCAGGACGACCGAGGCGGCCGCAGCCAGGCTGTAGTTGTTGCGGGTGAAGGCCGCGTCGTAGATGTACATGCTCGGCGAGAAACGGGAGTTGATCATCGGGGAGGACTGGCTGAGCAGCATCGGCTCGGTGAAGAGCTGCAGCGCCCAGATCAGGGTGAAGATGGCCACCATGACGATGGAGGGCCGCACCAGGGGCGTCTTGACCTGGAGTGCCGTGCGCACCGGTCCGGCACCGTCCACCACGGACGCCTCGATCACCTCGCGGGGCACGGCCTGGAGGGCGGCGTAGAAGACCACCATGTTGTAGCCGAGGTTGCTCCACAGTGCGATGTTCACGATGGACGGGATCACCGTGTGGATGCCGAGGAAGTCGATGGTGATGTCGCCCTGGGCGAAGAGTTCGATGACCGGGCTGATGCCCGGCGTGTACAGGTACAGCCAGATCAGCGCGGCGATGATGCCGGGCACCGCGTGCGGCAGGAACAGTCCGAGCTGGGCGAAGGCGCGCAGCCGCACCACCCCGGAGTCCAGCAGCAGGGCGAGGGCGAGCGCGCCGACGACCATCAGCGGGATGTAGATGAGGCAGTAGAGCGCGACCGTGCCGAGCCCGCCGAGGAAGGTCGGGTCGGTGAGCACGGCCGCGTAGGAGCGCAGTCCGACGAAGATCGTGCGCTCGGGGCCGAAGCCGAGGCCGGGCTGGTCGTCGCTGTAGAAGCTGAGGTAGACGGCGGTGCCGACGGGGATCAGGAAGACGGTGACCAGCAGGGCGAAGAAGGGCGTCATGAGGACGCCTGCGGCGGTCAGTTGGCGGCGCTTCGCCGCTCTGCGGGCGCGCAGCCCTGAGGCGGAGGGCGCCGGGGCTGTGGCGCGGGACGCACCGGTCGGCACCCGTGTGTGGGCGGTCGTGGTCATGGGGTGTCACCTGCCTTTCGTCGGCTCAGGTGCTGTGCTGGGTGGTGGACAGGCCGAGGGCCTTGAGGTCGGGCATGGTGCCCTCCTGCGCGGTGCGCAGCGACTCGACGAGGGAGCCCTGGCCGGCGCCGACACGGGCGAAGGAGTCCTGCATGACCTTCTGGGTGGCGCTCATCCGCGGACCCCACAGCCAGCCCTCGCCGATCCGCTCGGCCTCCTGTTCGAACAGGCCGTAGATGTCCTGCCCGCCGTAGTACGACCGGTCGAACGCCTCGCGGCCCACGGAGACGAGGCCGGGGGCGGCCGGGTACTGGCTGCTGGTGCCGCTGGAGAGGCGGGCGCGCAGGGCGTCGGGGTGCGAGACCTGCCACTCGATGAACTCCATGGCGGCCTCGGGACGGCGGCTGTCCTTGGTGATCGCGAAGGTCGAGCCGCCGTGCGTGCCGGCGGAGGGGTTGCCGGTGTCCCACTGCGGCAGCGGGGCGATCCGCCACTGGTTCTTCTGTCCCGGCCGTGCGTTCATCTGGGCGCCCGCGTCCCAGGCGCCGCTGAGCCGGGTGAGGACCAGGCCGTTGCCGATCTGGGCGTCCGCCTGCCTGCTCTCGACGGCGTTCATGAAGACGTCGTCCCGGTCGATGAGCCCCTGCCAGTAGTCCGCGACCCGCCGGGAGGGCGCGTCGGCGAGGGAGACGTTCCAGGCGCCCTTCGCGGTGTCGAACCACTGGGCGCCCGCCTGCCAGGCGTAGGCCGCGAACTGGGTCATGCCGTCGGTGGGGAACAGCACCAGCCGGCGGTCCGGGGCCTTGCGGCGCACGGTCGCGGCCTGCTCGGCGAACTCGTCCCAGGTGCGGGCGACCCTGAGGCCGTACTGCTCGAACAGGTCGGCCCGGTAGTGCATGACCATGGGCTCGACGTCCAGCGGCACGCTGAACACCCGGCCCTCGAAGGTGGTCAGCCCGAGCGCCTGGGGCAGCAGTTTGCGGCGCAGCCCGTCGCTGACGAGGTCGGTGATGTCACGGGCGACGCCGTCGATGGCGTACCCCGGCACCTGCGGATACTCGATGGTGGCGACGTCGGGCGCGTTGCCCGCCCGGGCGGCGTTGCTGAGCTTGGCGTAGCCGCCCTGCCCGCCGGAGGGGATCTGCTGGAACTCCACCTGGATGTTCCGGTGGGTGCGGTTGAACGCGTCGACCACCTCCTGGCTGCCGCGCAGGGCGGACCAGAAGGTGATGCGTGTGGTGGTGCTCGTGCGGGCCGACGAGGCGCCGTTCCCCCCGCTGCAGGCGCTCACGGCTCCTGTCAGGGGTACGGCGGCCATCGCGGCGAGCACGGAGCGACGGCTGGGTCGTCCGGGCATGGCGCCTCCCGCGGCTCCTGCGGGTCCGCGTCGGTGCGGGCCCGACTGTTCGGGACACGGGAATCCTGAAGGCTCCAGCACAAACGGTCAATAGATCGATCAGAAGAAAATGAAACGCTCAAACGCTCAAATGGCCGGACGGTCCAGCGAAGGGCGGTCCGTCGAACCCCGCACCGTCAGCCGCGGCAGCAGCTCCACGCGCCGGCCCGGCAGGCCGCCGGACGCGTCGGACAGCCGCTGGAGCAGCAGCTCCGCGGCCACGCGCCCGACCTCGGTCTTCGGCGGCGACACGGCCGTCAGCGGCGGCGAGCCGAGACCGGCCACGACATCGTCGTACGCCACGACCGAGCAGTCCTCCGGCACGCGCACCGCCTCCTCCGCCAGCCGCTGCACGATCATCAGCGCGTCCACGTCGCCGTGCAGCACCACGGCGGTCGCCTCCACCTTGCGCATCAGTGCCGGCAACTCGGCCGTCTCGTCCGCCGAGTACGGCCCGTCGGCCCCGGCCTCCGGCGCGACGAGCGCCCACGCCCACTGCTCCACCAGCGGATGCGCCTCGGCGATCTCGGCGAAGGCGGCACGCAGCGAACGCGCGGTGGGGCTGTCGTGGCGCGTGGCGAACACGATGCGCCGGTGACCGAGCCCCACCAGGTGCTCCACGGCCAGATGAGCGCCGTACCAGTGGTCCGAGCACACCGAGTCCAGGGCGTGCAGCGCGCTGCCGCGCCACGGGCGCCGCTCCATCAGCACCGTCGGCACCCCGAGCGCGGCCAGCCACTCGTGGTCGGCCTCCTCCTCGGCCCGGGCGCGCCAGCGGGGCGCGATCAGCAGCCCGTGCGCCCCGTCCGCCAGCGCCCGCTCCACCAGCGGACGTTCCGTACCGGGGGCCTGCGGCGCGAGGTGCAGGGCCAGCCGCAGCCCGGCCTCCTCCAGGACCGTACGGGCGCCGTGCAGGGCCTCGTTCAGATACGAGTGCCGCACGGGGACCACCACGGCCACCCGGTCCCCGGCCGCCGCGGCGGCATCGGGGGCCGCGTCCGGGACGGGCAGCGTCGACCGGACGACGCCGTGCCCGCGCCGCAGTCTGCCCTCCCGCGTCAGCTCCTCCACGTCCCGGCGCACCGTGACCACGGAGACCTGCAACTCGTCGGCCAGATCGCGCACCCGCGCGGTACCGCGCGCCTGGACCGCCGCCAGAATCCGCTGGCGCCTGAGATCGACCGGCTCCCGCATCAGGCCTCCTCACCCGGCAATGTTCGTTTGAGCGATTCGCGGTCATCATAGCGATCGCTCGTCCCGGCGCGGGAGGGCCCTGGAAGACCGGGCGCAGGAGGTCCGTGGGGCGACTACGGTTCGGGGTCAGCAAGGAGCGGGCCCAGAGGACCCAGGTCGAGGTTGAGATCGGCGCGGGTCAGCCCGTGCTGCGCGCACAGGTCGTCCATGCGCGCGTCGAGCAGCATGAGCGCCGTGCCGAGCCGGTCCTCCTGCTCCGCGCTCAGGGTGCCCTCGTCGAAACGGCGCACGGCCTGGCGCTCCATGAGCTGGCGCAACAGCTCCACGACGGTGAGGACCAGCGCGGCCAGGTCGTTCGTGACCCGCTCGGGGTCCAGGTCGAGGGCGTGGCTGCGGGGCGCGGTCACAACGGCCCGCTGTCCGGCCAGGGCGCGGGCATCCGCTCGTTCACCGACGACAGCAGGGCGTGCAGCGAGATCCGTACGAGCGGTACGTCCGCGATGGCCAGGACCAGGTCGCCGCTGACGACGACACCGGTGGCGAGCACCCGGTCCAGCAGGTCGACCAGGGGCACTCCGATGGGCGCGTACGGCTCCGGGCCGTCCCAGGGCACGGGCGCGGGGCCCGGCGTGCGGGGGTCCGAGGCGGTCACGGGAGAGGTCACGAGGGGGCCTCCTGCTCCGTGCGGTCGTGTCGGGTGCCCGCGTGTTCCGTGATGTCCGGGTCCTCGTCCCAGCGGGCGAAGGAGTAAGGGATCCACGGCCCCGACACGCAGACCTCCACGGCCGCGAGCCGCCCGTCGGCGGTGAGCCCGGCCAGCGCGCGGGTGAACGCGGGGGACGCGGCGTCCTCCACCAGATAGGCGGCGTTGAGCAGTTGGAGAGTACGCCGGCCCGTGAGCCGCTCGCTCTGCGGGCGGTGCCGCGTGGCGGCGACGGCGTACCGTCGCAGCTCCGTGTCGACGGCCTCCGCCTCGGCCAGCGCCCGCCCGTGCGTCTCCTGCCGGTCGCGGCGCCGCGCGCTGGCCCGGCTGAGGTAGGCACGCCCACCGGTGGCGGCGGGGGCGCCGACGGTGGTGGTGTCGGCGTCGGTCGCGCGCGCGGCGGCGTGCACCTTCACCGCCCATTCCCTGCGGCCCCGCAGGCGGTCGAGCAGCGTGCCCAGCACCGCCGCCCGCGCCGCGACGGCCTCCCGCGCCCTGTCGTCACCGCGGTACAGCGTCGCCATCGGCAGCGGAACGACCGGGCCCTGCCCGCTCGCGGCCTCGACACCCCGGTGGTGGGCACGGGCGCAGCGCTCCAGATCGTCGGGCCGGTTGAGCCGCCGGGCCAGTGCCTCCTCGTCGAACAAGGCGGCGGGGACGTCCTGGACGACCAGGCTCAGGCCTCCCGCGTGCAGCACGCGCAGCGGACCGCCCTCCTCGTGACCGGTCGCCGCGGCCAGGGCGTCGACGTCCGGCGGGGTACGGGTGACGGCGAACGCGCAGACGAACGCGGGGGCCGACGGGCCGCCCGTGGCCGCGCTCACCGGACGGCTCCGACCGGGTCCCCGGCGGCCTCCTCCAGGGCGTCGAGCCGGGCCCGCAGGTGCGCGTTCTCCTCGGCGAGCGCATCCCGCGCGGCCCGGGAGGACAAGGCCGGGTCGGTCTCCCACCAGTCGATGCCCGCCTTGCGCGCGGTGTCCACGGAGGCGATGAACAGACGCAGCCGGATGGTGAGCAGTTCGATGTCGAGGAGGTCGATCTTGATGTCGCCGGCGATGACGATGCCCTTGTCGAGGACCCGTTCGAGGAGGTCGGCGAGGTTGCCGGTGACGGGCGCGTAGGGCTGCGCCTCCGGGCTCGCGAAGCGGTGGTCGACGTCCGTCATCGGGTGCTCCGCGCGACGTCAGCGGTACGGGCGGGCACGTTCGTCGTCCTCGTACTCGTCGTCGTCCTCATGGTCCTCGTCCTCGGCTTCGTCTTCGTCGTCGTACTCACCTTCCTCGTCGTCGTCCTCCTCGTACTCGTCCTCGTCCTCCTCGTGGTCGGCGTTCTCCTCCTCCAGGGCCTCCTCGTGGCTGCGGACGACCTCGCCGTCGCGGATCTCCCCGCGCCAGCCCTCCACCTCCTCGTCGCCCATGAGGGTCACGTGCCGTGCGAAGTGCTTCAGGTCCAGCCGCAGCCGGCGTCCCTGGGCACGCCAGAGGTTGCCGGTCTTCTCGAAGAAGCCCGCCGGGTAGTACTCGACGACGACCACGACCCGGGTCAGCCGGGGCGCCAGCTCGTGGAAGGTGACCGCACCGCGCGTACTGCCCTTGGCGCCCTCGGAGGTCCAGACGATCCGTGAGTCCGGGACCTGTTCCTGGACGGTCGCCTTCCAACTACGGCTCGACGGACCGACCTTGACGTTCCAGTCGGAGGTGATCTCGTCGTTGGGGGAGACGCTGCGGACGCCCTTGGTGAAGCCGCTGAAGTCCTGGAGCCGGGTCCACTGGTCGTAGACGGTGCGCAGGGGGACGCCGATGTCGACGACCTCCATGATGTGCGTCGCCTTGATGCTGCCGCCGCGGGCCCCGCCTTTCGATCCGCCGCCGCCTTTGGCGCTTCGGCCGTCGGCGGACGAGGTGAGTCGGTCGGTCAGCCCACCGATCCGCTGCCCCGCCTTGCCCACGAGGCTGTGACCGGAGGCGGAGAGGTATCCGCCGAGGGCGTCCTTCACGTCGCCGAGGGGGGACGTACCCTCTTTCTCCTGCTGGTCGGGGGTCATCCGCGGTCACCTCCGCGCCGGTGGCCCGAGCCCGCGGTCCGCTTCGCCGGCACGGCCTTCTTGGCGGTCTTCTTGGCGGTCCTCTTCGCGGGAGGCACGGCCTTGTGCGGCGGTGACTTGTGCGGCGGGGCCTTCTTGGCCGTCTTCCGGGGCGGCGCCGGCCGCCGGTCCTCCTCGTCGAAGTAGGCGTCCTCGTCCGGGGCTTCCTCCTCCGGACTGCCGTGGTCGTCGTGGTCGTCGTGGTCGTCGTCCCGTCGGCCCGCGCCGGTGAGTGCGTCGGTACGGTCGCGGAGGGTGTCCGCGAGGCCGGTGAGCCTGCGGTTCGCCGCGGCGGTGACGGCCGCGCGTCCGGCGGTCAGCAGCTCACCGCGTACCTGGTCGGACAACTCCTGCAACTGCGGCGCCTGCTGGAGTCTGCCCAGCCCCTGGGACAGCACCTGGCCCGGGGCCAGGCCGAGCCGCCGGCCCGCGAGATAGGAGCCGACCACGAAGGCCAGTTTCGCCTTCTTCGTGCGGCCCAGGAGATATCCGCTCGCCACGGCCGCAGCCAGGGCCGCCCTGTTGTCACTCATAGGTGTCTTCTCCGCGCTCGATCCGTGGTTGTCGTGCGGCCGGTGGGCCGCGTCGGGCGTTCGAGGAGGGCGAGCAGGCGCTCCTCCTCCCGTTCGAATGCCGCCTCGTCGATGGCGCCCTCGTCCAGCGCCCGGTTCAGCGCGGCCAGCCGCGCCTGGACGGCGCGCGGGTCGTGGAACTGGCGCCGGGCCTCCTGGAGCAGGTGGTCGGCGATCCACGCCGTGCCCCTCACGGGAGCGAGGGGCAGCAGCAGGAGGCCGCTCACGATGCCCACCGCGTCACCGCCCGGCCGGCGCGGGGGACGGGTCGACGAAGCTGTAGCAGGGCAGGGGCCCGGTCACGCTGAGGGCCAGCCGGTTCCCGCACGCGCGGGCCCGCGCGTCCACCGCCTGCCGGAACCGTGCCTCGTCGGCGCTGCGCAGCAGGAACGAGGCGCTCAGCACCTGGTCGTCGTCGGTCGGCCCCCGCACCGTGCGCACGGCGAGCGGGGACAGGTGGTCGAGGACCTCCCGCGCCGCGCGCCGCGCCTCGCGCCGGACACCGAGGGCGATCGCCTCGCCCAGCCGGACGTTGGCCTCGTAGTCGGGCCGGCGCCGCGTCCGCAGGGCCAGCGTCCGCAGCTTCTCGTCCCGCCGCACCAGGTCGGCGAAGTGGCCGGGGACGACCGTGCCCTTGACGTTGAGTTCGACGCACCCCCGGACGCCGTCGAGCTGCTGCGCCAAGTGCGCGCGGTCGGCGCGCAGTTGGGTGTGCAGTGCGTCCGGCGTGGGGCTGAGGACCGCGAACCGCATGGGCAGCAGCGGTCCCTGCGCCGCCAGTTCGTCCAGTACGGCCTGATGGGCCAGCAGGTCACGGCGCCGGGGCCGGATCCGAAGCGGCGCGGAGGAGACCGCCGCGCACAGTCCGGACTCGGTCAGCAGTCGTACCGGGGCACCACAGACCCCGGGGGAGCGAGGGGTGCGGGCTCCGGCGGGGGTGATGCCGTAGACGTACAGGGCCTCCCGTACGGAGGCGGCGGCGGTGGTCGTGGTGGCGGTGGTGGGCGCGGTCATTCGTCCTCCGTCTCCGTGCGCCGGCGGGGGCGGCTGCGCGGGCGGTCGTCCTCGTCACGGGGGTGTGTGGCAGGCCGGCGGCTCCGGGGCCGCTGCGGGGGCCGATCCCGTTCCTCGCGTTCACGGGCGCGGGGCAGGGCCTCCTCCGCCTCCTCCTCTTCGGGCGTGAGGATGTCCCGCACCTTGTCGGTCAGGGAGCGCGCGGTCCGCTTGGCACCCGCCTTGCCCATGGTCTTGGCCACCGGGCTGCCGAACATCTCGGGAACGGTCTTGGAGCGCACGTCGTGTTCCAGGTCCAGGCGGTTGCAGGCCTCGGCGAACCGCAGGTAGGTGTCGACGCTCGCGACCACGATGCGGGCGTCCACCTTCAGGATCTCGATGCCGACCAGGGAGACGCGCACGAAGACGTCGATCACCATGCCGCGGTCGAGGATGAGTTCGAGGACGTCGTAGAGGGTGCCGGCGCGCGGCGCGCACACGAGCTCGTCGTCGTAGGTGATCATGCGGTGGTCCTTCCGGGGGCGGGCCTCGGGGCCCGGTCACTGGTCCTGGGCACCGCGCCGGTAGCGGGCGATCCTGCGGTACTGGAGCAGGTCGCCCGCCGGGTCCAGTTCGACCTCGTAGGTGGCGAGCAGGCTGGTGGTGTCGGGGATGCGGGCCACCTCGAGCACGTCGACGTTGACGATCCAGCCGTCGCCCTCGCTCCGGCACACCGCGGAGACCCCCTCCAGGCGGTGCCGGATCAGCTCGGACAAGGCGTCCGCGGCGCGCTGTGCGGCGTCCCGGGCGCCCCGCACCGCACGCTCGCGCGTGGCCGTGGAAGTCGTGCCGCGCCGTCGCTCGCCAGGTTCTGTCATGCTGCCCACTCTGGCCGCGGGCCCCGGTCCGCGCGTGCGCAGTTACCCCATCCGGGGCTGGGTGGTCCGGCGACGGCAGTGCAGGAAGAGATGCGGCTCCGGCCGGGCGTCCGGGTGCGCCGGAGTGAACAGCGACGCCTCCTGCGCCAGCACCTCCAGACCGGCGTCCTCGGCCACGGCGGCGAGGCCCTGCGCCGTGAAGCTGCTCACGCGCACGGGCTGCCCCATGAAGACGGCGTCGACGCCCTCCACGTCCAGCGGCACGGTGGCCAGGACCATGCAGCCCCCCGGCCGCAGCGCCCGCACCAGGAGCCGGACGAGGTCCGCCTGCTCCCGCCGGTCCAGCTGGAGCAGAGAGAAGTACACGCAGACCGCGTCGAACGAGCCGTCCTCCAGCGGTACGTCACGGATGTCGGCGCACCGGAACGAGGCGGCCGGCACCTGCCGCGTCGCCAGGTCCACCATGACGGGGGAGACGTCGACGCCCAGCACGTCGTGCCCGGCGTTCGCGAGCGTCTGTGCGGTGGGCCGGCCCGTGCCGCTGCCCACGTCCAGCACCCGGCTGCCCGGCGCGAGCCGCCCGAGCAGCCACTCCAGGGAGCGCCGGTGCGTCTTCGACGCGGCGAAGGCCTTCTCGTACTCGGCGCCCAGCGCGTCGAACACGGCCGCGGCCTGCCGCCGTTGCTGCTCGTCGGTCACGACGCCGCTCCCTTCCGTGGGGATGACCGGGTGCCGTGGGCATCGTTCCACCGGGAGCGAGCCGCCGATAAGAGAGTCCCACCGCCGGGCGACCCGCCGGCCCGGACGCGAGGTACCGCCCCACCGGCCGTCACCGGACCTCACCGGCCGTCCCTGACCATGGTCGTCCGGCGCCGTCCCCGGCTCCGGTCACCGCAGCGCCTGGTAGACCGATGCCGTGGTGAAGCCGTACACCAGATGCGGCACGATGTCCGACACCCACGAGATCCGGTCCCACGCGGTCGGGTCGGTCACCCCGAGCACCGTGGCCGGCAGATCGCTGCTCGCCATGGCGGCCGCGCCGAGCAGCGGACCGGCCACCCAGTCCGGCAGCGCGCCCCGCCGCCGCAACAGCAGCCCGTAGGCCGCGCCGACCCCGAGGCCGGTGACGTGGCCGAGGAGCGCCCCGACGGCCTGCTCGCGGTGGGACGTGGTCTCCTCGTCGCCCAGGTCGAGCCCGGCCCGCTCGACGAACCGGTCCGCGACCTGGGCCGGCATGTCGCTGGATCCCCGGCCGCGCAGCAGCATGTCGCCGTACGTGGTGAGGTTCAGCGCGACGGTCCCGGCCGCTCCGGCGACCAGCCCTTTGGTCACTGACATCCGGAAACTCCCTCGGTGTGGGCGCCGGGCCCGGGTGGGCACGGCGCGCCCCGGGTTCCCCGAACGGGGACGCCCAACAGAGCCGGCTGCCGGTCGCCGTGCCCCGTGAGGGCCGGGACCCGCAGCGGGCGGTCGCGGCACGGGGGTGATGCCGGACGCTCACTCCGGGCGCGGCCGGGTCCCTTCCAGGGCCAGGTCGACCAGCCCCCGTACCAGCGCGTCGTCCAGCGGCGCCCCGCTGAGCAGCACCCGCACGAACAGCGGGCCGCTGACGGCCTCGACGACCAGCCCGGGGTCGGTGTCCGCGGCCAGTTCGCCCCGCTCGACGCCGCGCCGGACCATCACCACGGCACGGTCGAGGCGCTCGCTCCAGTAGGGGCCGCGGCGGTCCTCCAGGGTGTCGTCCTGCTCGACGCTCAGCCGCAGCAGCGCCCGGCCCTGCGGGGTGGCCAGCAGCCGGGCCAGGGTGCCGAAGAAGCCCAGCAGGTCCTCACGGACGTACCCGGTGTCCGGGATCGGCAGCGCGGCGTCCAGCTCCGTGGACAGCGCGTCCAGGATCAGGTTCTCGCGCGTGCCCCAGCGGCGGTAGACGGACGTCTCGTGCACCCCGGCGGCCCGGGCGACGGCGCCGACGGTCGCGCCCGCCAGCCCCTGGCTCGACAGCAGCTCCACCGCGGCGGCGAGCACGGCCCGCCGCATCCGCTCCCCACGGCGGCGCAGGGGCGGGACGACGGGTTCCGGAGAGGTCATACGGCCAGCCTAAAGCAAGTCTGCTTGCGTTGGGTGTACGGTCAATGCAAGTCGACCTGCGATGGATCGGATGAGCCGTGGGGGCCCGTCCGGGGCCGCCGCACCGAGGAGGTCCTGTCATGGCGCGGATGCTCGCCGCCCGCCTGCACGTCCCGAGCCGCACCCTGCGACTGGAAGAGGTGCCCCGTCCGCAGCCGGGCCCGGGCGAGGTGCTGGTCAAGGTCGAGGCGGCCGGAGTCTGCCTGTCCGACGTGCACCTCATCGACGGCACACTCACCCCGCTGCTGCTCCGGGGCGACACGGTCACCCTCGGCCACGAGGTCTCCGGCACCATCGCCGAGGTCGGCGAGGGCGTCACCGGCTGGACGCCCGGACAGCGGGTCGTGCTGTACGCCGGCGAGGTGCGCGACGGCGTGACCTACACCCGGGGCGTCGACTACGACGGCGGCTGGGCGGAGTACGCCCTGTCCGCCGCGACCGCGCTGACGCCGCTCCCCGACGCCATCCCCTTCGACCAGGGCGCGATCATCCCGGACGCCGTGTCCACCCCGTGGGGCGCGATCACCGAGACCGGCGCCGTGCGCCCCGCCGAGGCGGTCGGCGTCTGGGGCGTCGGCGGGCTCGGTGTGCACGCCGTGCAGCTGCTGCGGGCCGTCGGCGCCTGCCCCGTCGTGGCCGTCGACCCCAGCCCCGTCGCCCGCGAGCGCGCCCTGGCCGCGGGGGCCGACCTGGCCCTGGACTCCGCCGACCCGAAGCTGCGCGAGGCCGTCCGCGAGGCGACCGGCGGGGCGGGGCTCGCCGCCGCCTTCGACTTCGCGGGCGTGCCGCCCGTGCGCGAGCAGGCGGTCTCCGTCCTCGCACCCAAGGGGCGGCTGGTCCTGGTCGGCCTGACCGACAAGCCGCTCACCGTCACGGACGGGACCCGCTTCAGCTACCTCCAGCAGCAGATCCTCGGCCACTACGGCTCCGACATGCCGGTGGCGCTGCCCCAGCTCCTGCGGCTGATCGAGGGCGGACGCGTGGACTTCTCCGGTTCCGTCAGCGGCGTGCTGCCGCTGGCGGAGGCCGCCGAGGCCGTCGCACGGCTGGAGAAGAAGGAGGGCGACCCGATCCGGCTGATCCTGCGCCCGTGAGGTGAGGGATCGCTGAGAATGCGCTCGGCGGTTGAACGCTCCGGCCCCCGACTCCGTATGGAGCCGGGGGCATTTCATGTCCGAGTCCGCCACGACACAGGAGCACGCCTTGGGACACAACAGGCGCAGACGCCCGACCGGGGCGCGCCGCGCGACCTTCGGAGCATGCGCGCTGATACTGGGGGGCGGCGGCCTGGTGGCCGTGAACGTGTTCGCCTCCGCGACCGAAGCAGGCAACGCCGCGGTTCCCCTGGGCACGTCCGGAGTGGCGGCCACCGTCGACTGCCCCGACCCGAGCGAGCGGCTGACGACGGTGCCGGAGCAGGCGCGACCGGAGGTCGACACCGAACTCGCCCGGCTCGACCAGCAGATCGCCACCGCCTACCGGCAACTCCAGGAAGCGGCCCGCACCGCGGACGACGGCAGACTCGACGAGGGCGCCGTCCTCGACCCGTTGAACAAGGAACGGGCCACGACGATCGAGCGCATCGCCGCCGCCGTCGACAAGGCAGGGGAGCGCCCCGAAGGCCTGGACGCCCTGGTGCAGTGCACGCTGCGGCGCACCGAGGTCGCGCCGGCGGACGCGCCGAGCGGCAGCCCGGACCAGCAGACACAGGACGGGGACGGCGAGGACGAAGAGCAGCAGGGCAACGGCGGACAGGCCGGCAACGGCCCCGTGGCAGCGGACTACGTCGACATCACGTCCGTCCAGCCCAACGTCGTGAAGACGCCCCGGCAGAAGGACGCCTCGCGCGGCTCCTTCACCACCCGCTGCGGCGTCAACGCCGAGGGCCTGTTCAACTCGGACAACCTGATCGCCGCCCCCGGCGTCAGCAACGGCGCCCACCACTTCCACGACTACGTCGGCAACCAGGCCAACGACGCCTTCGCCGGCGACGAGGACCTGGCCGCCGCCGGCACCAGCTGCGCGGACCAGGGCGACAAGTCCTCGTACTACTGGCCCGTGCTGCGGCTGCAGAACGGCACCGTCGAGCAGGACGCCGAGTCACCCGGCGGCGGCATCGAGGGCAACGCCGGCGAGATCGTCACGCCGGCCGAGGTGACGCTGACGTTCGAGGGCAACGAGCAGGGCAAGGTCACGGAGATGCCGCGGCTGCTGCGCATCATCACCGGTGACGCGAAGGCGTTCGTCAACGGCGACACCAACGCGAACGCCTCCTGGAGCTGCACCGGTTTCGAGGACCGGCAGCTGAAGGACAAGTACCCGCTCTGTCCCTCCGGCAGCGACGTGGTGCGCACCTTCACCTTCCAGAGCTGCTGGGACGGCCGCAACATCGACAGCGCCAACCACCGCACCCATGTCGCCTTCGCCGCCGCCGACGGCAGTTGCCCGGACGGCTTCGAGGCCGTCCCGCGCCTGGTGCAGCGCATCGTGTACGACGTCGAGGCGCCCAGTCTCCAGGACGGGGGCCGGACCGTTCCGCTGTTCGCCGTGGACTCCTTCCCCGAGCAGCTGCACAAGCCGGTCACGGACCACAGCGACTTCATCAACGTCTTCGACGAGGACCTGATGCGGGAGATGACCGACTGCATCAACAGCGGCCGCACGTGCGGTCCGGAACAGGGTGCGGAGGACCCGCAGGAGCAGCCGACCGAGAGTCCGGAGGAACAGCCGACCGGGAACCCGCAGGAACAGCAGACCGAGAACCCGCAGGAGCAGCCGACCAAGAGTCCGGAGGAGCAGCCGACCGAAAGCCCCGCCGAGCAGACCGCCGAACCCCCGGCCGAGCAGACCGCCACCGCCTCGGCACCCGTGGCGGGTCAGGACGGGAAGACCGACGCCTCCGCGAGCGCCGAGCCCCGGTCCGCCACGACCCCGGCCGACACCCCTGCCGCCACTCCGGCCGACGCCGGCAGCGCCGCACCCGGGACGACCAGGGCGGCAAGCACCGGCGACGAGGCCGCGGCCGGCCCGTCGACCGCACCGCAGGCCACACAGGGCGGCCTCGCCGAGACCGGCTCCGGCCTCGGCCTGTGGCCCGCGGCGCTCGGCGGCGTCCTCTTCGCCGGCGGCTGTGTGCTGCTGATCCGCTCCAGGCGGCGTGCGCCGTGACGCCGGCCCCGTGAGCCCGTGACCCCACCCCCCGCCGGACGCACCGCGTCCGGCGGGGACACCGGTCGGTGTGACCGACCCGCGACCTCCCTCATGGCCGCCCCGGCGTGCGGTATACGTCGCCCATGGACTACTACGACCTCGGCACCCACGGTCGCCCCGTGACGACCTCGTCCCCCGAGGCCCAGCGGTGGTTCGACCGCGGGCTCGTGTGGACGTACGCCTTCCACCACGAGGAGGCCGTCTCCTGCTTCGAGGCCGCCGCCGCGGCCGACCCGGACTGCGCCATGGCCGACTGGGGCATCGCCTACGCCCTCGGCCCGAACTACAACAAGCCCTGGGAGGCCTTCGACGCCCAGGAGCTGGCACGGACCGTCGAGCGCACCCACGCCGCCGTCGAACGCGCCCACGAGAAGGCGGACCGGGCCACCCCGGTCGAACGCGCCCTGATCGGCGCCCTGCGCGCCCGCTACCCGCAGGCACGCGCCGTCGAGGACTGCTCGGTGTGGAACGCGCCGTACGCCGAGAGCATGCGGACCGTATACGAACTCGCCCCCGACGACCTGGACGTGAGCACCCTCTACGCCGACGCGCTCATGAACCTGACGCCCTGGCAGCTGTGGGACCTGCGCACGGGCCGGCCCGCCGAGGGGGCCCGCACCCTGGAGGCGAAGGACGTCCTCGACCGGGCGCTGGCCACCGCGGCCGGACGCGACCACCCGGGCGTCGTGCACCTGTACGTCCACCTGATGGAGATGTCCGCCACCCCCGAGGTGGCCCTCACCGTCGCGGACCGGCTGCGCGGCCTGGTCCCCGACGCCGGGCACCTCCTCCACATGCCCTCGCACCTCGAAGTCCTGTGCGGCGACTACCGGCGCGTGGTCTCGGACAACACCGCCGCGATCGCCGCCGACGAGAAGTACCACGCGCGGGCCGGCGCGATGAACTTCTACACCCTCTACCGTTCGCACAACTACCACTTCAGGATCTACGGCGCGATGTTCCTCGGCCAGTACGAGGTGGCCCTCGACACCGCCGCGCAACTGGAGGCGTCCGTCCCCGAGGAACTGCTGCGCGTCGAGAGCCCGCCGATGGCCGACTGGCTGGAGGGCTTCCTGGCCATGCGGGTGCACGTCCTGATCCGGTTCGGCCGCTGGACGGACATCCTCCGGCTGCCGCTGCCCACCGACCAGCGCCTGTACTGCGTGACGACCGCGATGCTCCACTACGCCCGGGGCGTCGCCCTCTCGGCCACCGGCAAGATCGCCGAGGCGGAGACCGAACGCACCCTGTTCCGCGAGGCGGTGGCCCGGGTGCCGGAGACACGCATGCTGTTCAACAACACCTGCGCCGACATCCTCGCCATCGCCTCCGCCATGCTCGACGGCGAACTGGAGTACCGCAAGGGCGACCACGCCGCCGCCTTCGCCGCTCTGGAACACTCCATCGAACTGGACGACAACCTCCCCTACGACGAGCCGTGGGGCTGGATGCAGCCCACCCGGCACGCCTACGGCGCCCTGCTCCTGGAACAGGGCCGTGTCGCGGAGGCCGAGGCGGTCTACCGGGCCGACCTGGGCCTGGACGACAGCCTGCCCCGCGCCCTGCAGCACCCCGGCAACGTGTGGTCCCTGCACGGCCTCCACGAGTGCCTGGTGCGCCTCGGCAGGACGGGGGAGGCGCGCATCGTGGCGCAGCAGCTGACGCTCGCCGCCGCGCTGGCGGACGTTCCGGTCGAGGCCTCCTGCTTCTGCCGCCTCGGCACCGGACCGGTCACGGGTGGACCGGACGGCGGCTGCTGCGCCACGGACCGCTGAACCGGTGAACCGGCCCGGTGCCGACGGACGTCAGTCGTCGAGCGCGTCCTTGACGTCACCCAGGTCGACGAACTTGAAGTTGGTGGCGGCCCGGTCGCCGTCACCGGGCGCGTCGTGGCCGTCCTGCACGACGAGCAGGCCGTCGGGGTAGCGGCTGCCCAGCGGCTGGTTGAGCACCGCGGCACCGTCGCACTCCTCGGAGCCGTCGGGGCCGCCCGCGGCTCCCGCGCCGGACGAGGCGGCCGTGACGCGGAACCCGCCCTCGTACTCGTTGCGGTCGCCGATCTCGCGGTCGTAGGCGACGAAGGTGTTGTCGCCCTGGCTGGAGGCCAGCAGGTGGCCGTCCCCGTCCGACTCCTCGAGGAGCGTCAGACCCTCGACGTCGGCGGACAGCCGGGTGCCGCCGTATCCGGGGTCGGCACCGGCGACGCACTCGTCGGTGGCCTCGTCGTAGGTGGCCGGGACCCCGTACTCCCGGACCTTGTCGACGAGCCGGGGCGTGCCGGTCAGGTCGGCGCGCAGGCGCCAGACGCCGACGTCCTCCTGGCCGGCGTAGAGCGTGCCGTTCGCCGGGTCGACGACCATGCCCTCGACCTGGGGCAGCTCGCCGGGCTCCGCGCAGGGGGACCAGTCGGTGCCGTTCGGCAGCCGGAAGGACGCGGGCAGGTCCAGGGTGCGGACCTGGCGGTAGCCGACGTGCCCGGAGGCGGTCGGGGTCAGTTCCAGGAGGGCGAGCCTGGTGCGCTCGCGCCGGCTGACCAGGGCGTACGAGCGGCCGGTCGTCCGGTCGGTCCAGGTGGCCAGGCCGTACGCGGTGCGCTCCTCGTTGATCTCGGCCTGGTCGGCGGAGAAGACCGGCGCGGCGGCCGGATCGGTGACGTCCTCGAGGGGCCGGTCCGGGTCGGCCGGGTCGACGCGGTAGACACGCAGCCGGTCGTTGCCGCGGTCGGTGGTGACCGCGAGGTCGGCGCGGCCGGTGGTCAGCTTCATGCCGTGCACGAGGTCGACGTTGTTGAAGCGGCCGGGTGCGTCGTCGGGGCCGGGCCCGGGGGGAGCGGAGACCGACTGCACGAGCTGTGCGTCGAGGTCGTAGACGCGCAGCCCGCCCTCCTTGGCGGTGGCGACGACGAGGCTGCGGTCGGGGTCGGCCGGGTTGCGCCAGATCGCGGGGTCGTCCGCGTCGGCGTTGCCGCCGGCCTCGTCGTCGTACAGGGTGGCCGTCTCGGACCGTGGCTGGACGGTCGGCAGCGCGTCGTCGGCGCCGGCCGCGGCCGGCGCCGACGGGAGCAGCGCGACGGCCGCGGCGAGGGCGCAGGCGACCGGCAGACTGAGGTGGTGTCTGGTCACTCCGGTACTCCTCAAGTCGGAAACATGACAACAGGGTTCACCGGGCGATCTTGGTGGTGGAGCGGGTCGCCGCGGGGTCCCGGTGGTGAAGGCAGAGCGTCCGGCGGGGGAACACGCGGGCTTCTATACGATGTGACCTCACCACACGCACAGCGGCGGAAGGAGGCGGGCCGTGACGGACCACCGGCGTCCGCGGCGGCGGGGGCAGGGCGAGCTGGAGGCGCTGGTGCTGTCGGCGCTGCGCGAGGCGGACGGCCCCGCGACGGCCGGCTGGGTGCAGGAGCGCCTGGGCGGCGACCTCGCCTACACCACGGTGATCACGATCCTCACCCGGCTGCTGGAGAAGGGCGCGGTCGCCCGCGAGCGCGCGGGCCGGTCCTTCGCCTGGACACCCGCCTCGGACCAGGCGGGCCTGGCCGCGCGCAAGATGCGCAAGGTCCTGGACGCCGAGAGCGACCGGGAAGCGGTGCTGGCCAGCTTCGTCACCGGCCTCGAGCCGGACGACGAGCGGCTGCTGCGCGAACTGCTGGGGCACGCGCGTGACGCGGGGGAAGACTGACGCCTCATGGGGGTCTTCGTCTTCCTGCCCCTGGTCCTGCCGCTGACGGCATGGCCGATCGCCCGGCTGGCCGAACAGCATCTGCACCCGCGGACCGCGACCAGGCTGCTCACCGCCGTCGCCGCGGTGATGGCCCTGTGCAGCACGGTGTGCCTGGCCCTGGTGATGGTGGTGGGCACCGCTCAGCTGCCGGGCAACCCCCTGCCCGACGGCTGGTCGGACCCCGAGGTCCGGGCGGCGGTGCCGTACGACGAGGTCGTCGGCAAGGCCGCGATCCCCGCACTGTGCGCCGTGGTGGTGGCCTCGGCGCGGGCCCTGTGGCGGCACGGCCGGGTGCGCCGCCGTGCCCACCGCGCGCTGGCCGGACTGCCGGGCACCGGCGTGGCCGTGCTTCCGGACGACGTGCCGTACGCGTACGCGCTGCCCGGCGGACGCCGGGACCGTGTGGTGGTGAGCACGGCCCTGCTCGACTGCCTCGAACCGGCCGAGCGGCGCGCGCTGTTCGCCCACGAGCGGGCCCATCTCGCCGCCCGGCACCACCGCTTCCTGCTCGCCGTCCGGCTCGCCGCGCTGGCCAACCCGTTCCTGCGGCCCCTGCGGAGCGCCGTGGCCTATACGGCGGAGCGGTGGGCGGACGAGGCCGCCGCGCGGACCGTCGGAGACCGCCGTGCGGTGGCGACCGCGATCGGCAAGGCGGCCCTCGTCTCCCGGGGCACTCCGGTCGCCACCCTCGCCGGCCTCGCGGCGCCCGGCCCGGTGCCGCGCCGGGTGGCCGCCCTGCTGGGCCCCGCGCCGACGGTCCGCACCTGGCCCTCGGTGTTCACCTCGGTGGGCCTCGCGGCATGGGCGGCGGCCGCCGGAACCGCCGTCTCCGCGATGTCGTCCGCGAACGCCGCCGTCACCATGTTCCTCATCCTCCGCGCCGCGACGCCCCTGTGACCGACCTGATCAACGGCAGGTGACCCTGTGGTAGCTTGCGGGAGCCAGTCGAACCCACCTGGTGGGTCAGGGAATCCGGTGAGAATCCGGAGCTGACGCGCAGCGGTGAGGGGGACGGGCGGGACACGGGCCACTGGGCGGCACACGCCGTCCGGGAAGGCGTCCCGACCGGTCGATCCCGAGTCCGAAGACCTGCTGGCACCCGCGCGCGGTACGGCGCGGGCCGCACCGTACGAACGGGCTTCGCGCATGAGCCCTCGACGCCAGAGGATCTTCCTTGCCCGCACGCCCCGTCGGCTCCCGCCGCATCGCCCGCTTCCCCCGTTCCCGCCGTTCGCTCCGTGGTCCCGTCCTGTTGCTGTCCGGCGCCCTGCTGGCGTCCGCCTGCGGCTCCGGAGCGCCCGCCACCGACTCCGCCGCGGCGGCCGGGGCCGCCGGCTATCCACGCACCGTCACCGACTGCGGGCAGGAGGTGAAGATCACCGCGCCGCCCCGGCGGGCGGTCTCCCTCAACCAGGGCACCACGGAGATCCTGCTCTCACTCGGCCTCGCCGACCGCCTGGCGGGCACCGCCACCTGGACCGACCCGGTCATGAAGGGCCTGGAGAAGGCGAACGCCGGTGTGCCCCGGCTCGCCGACGACATGCCGTCCTTCGAGACGGTCCTGGACGCCGAACCCGACTTCGTCGCCGCCTCCTTCGCCTCCACCCTCGGCACCGGCGGCGTCGCCACCCGCGAGCAGTTCACCGAACTGGGCGTGCCGGCCTACCTGTCCCCGTCCGACTGCGTCGGCAAGGACAACAGCGGCGACGGCGACGGCAGCCGCAGCGAGCCACTGACCATGGAGACCGTGTACGGCGAAGTCCGCGACCTCGCCCGGGTCTTCGACGTCGAGGAGCGCGGCGAGAGGCTGGTCGCCGACCTCAGGGCCCGCGTCGACAGGGCGACCGCGGGCATCGACGCCTCCGGCGTCACCGTCATGTACTGGTTCGCCAACTCCACCTCGCCCTACCTGGCGGGCTGCTGCGGCGCCCCCGGCATCATGACCCGCGCGGTCGGCGCGAAGAACGTCATGGACGACACCCGCGAGGAATGGCCGCAGATCGGCTGGGAGACCGTCGCCGACCGCGACCCCGACGTCCTGGTCCTCGGCGACCTCACCCGCAGGTCCCAGACCGCCGAAACGGCAGCGAAGAAGATCGAGTTCCTGGAGTCCCACCCCGTCACCAGGAACATGACCGCCGTCCGGAAGAAGCGGTACGTGCTGCTCAGCGGACAGGCCATGAACCCCACCGTCCGCACCGTCGAGGGCGTGGAGAAGCTGGCGGCGGCGCTGCGCTCCCACGGGCTCACCAAGTGACCTCCGCCCTACGCCCGACCGGCCGCCGGTACCCCGTGTGGACGGCCGCCGGGATCGCCGCCCTGTGCGCCTCCGTGGCCGTCGCCGTCACCATCGGCCCGGCGGACGTCGGCGTCACGGAGGTGTGGTCCGTGGTCGTCGCCCACCTCGGCGGCAGCCCCGGCGCCGCGGACGTCACGCCGATCCGCGACGGCATCGTCTGGGATCTGCGGCTGCCCCGCACCCTCCTCGCCGCGGTGTGCGGCGCCGGACTCGCCGTGTGCGGGGCCGTACTCCAGTCCCTGCTGCGCAACCCGCTCGCCGACCCCTTCGTTTTGGGCGTCTCCTCCGGCGCCTCGACCGGGGCCGTCCTGGTCGTCGTCCTCGGCGTGGGCGGTGGCGCGCTGTCCGTCTCGGGCGGCGCCTTCCTCGGGGCGGTGTGCTCGTTCGCGCTGGTGATGCTGCTGAGCCACAGCCTGGGCGGCTCCACGGACCGTGTGGTGCTCGCGGGCGTGGCGGCGATGCAGCTGTTCTCGGCGCTCACCTCCTTCGTGGTGATGACCGCGGCCGACGCCGAGACCACCCGCGGCGTGCTGTTCTGGCTGCTCGGCTCGCTCGGCGGCGCGGACTGGACGGATGTATGGACCGGCACCGCGGTCCTGCTGCCGGTCCTGGCCGTGTGCCTCGGGTACGCCCGGACGCTGGACGCCTTCGCCTTCGGCCAGGACGCCGCGGCCACGCTCGGCGTCCACGTCGCCCGCACCCGGCTGGTGCTGCTGTGCGCCACCGCACTGCTCACCGCGGCCCTGGTCGCCTCGGCCGGCGCCATCGGCTTCGTCGGCCTGGTACTGCCGCACGCCGTACGGGCGCTGACCGGCCCCGGCCACGCCCGGATGTTGCCGGTCTGCGCGCTCGCCGGTGCGGTGTTCCTGGTCTGGGTCGACACCCTGGCCCGTACCGTCCTCGAACCCCAGGAGGTCCCGGTGGGCGTGGTGACCTCGCTGATCGGTGTGCCCGTCTTCGTGCTCGTACTCCATCGCACCCGGAGGGCACGGTGACGCTGAGCGCCGAGCGGGTCTCCCGCGCCGCCGGCGGGCGGCTGATCCTGGACGGCGTCAGCCTGAGCCCCCGGGCCGGCGCGACGACCGGTCTGCTCGGCCCCAACGGCTCGGGCAAGTCCACCCTGCTGCGGCTGCTCTCCGGCGTCCTCGCCCCGGCCGGCGGCGTCGTCACCCTCGACGGCCGCCCGCTGGACCGGGTGGGCCGCCGGGACGTCGCCCGGCGGGTGGCCGTGGTCGAGCAGCAGGCGGACACCCAGGTCGAGCTGACCGTGCGGGACGTGGTCCGGCTCGGCCGGATCCCGCACCGCCGCGCCTGGGTCCCGGCCTCGGCGGCCGACGAGGAGGCGGTCACGGACGCCCTGGAGCGCACCGGTCTGACCGGGCAGGCCGACCGGCTCTGGCACACCCTCTCCGGCGGCGAACGGCAACGCGTCCAGATCGCCCGCGCCCTCGCCCAGCAGCCGCGCGAACTCCTGCTGGACGAACCGACCAACCACCTCGACATCCAGCACCAGCTGGACGTGCTGGCCCTCGTCGCCGCCCTGCCCGTCACCACCGTCGTCGCGCTGCACGACCTCAACCTCGCGGCGATGTACTGCGACCATCTCGTGGTGCTGTCCGAGGGACGGGTGGTGGCGGCGGGCGACCCCGGGGAGATCCTCACGGCGGACCTGGTCGCGGACGTGTACCGGGTACGCGCCGAGGTCACCGGTACCGGACCGGGCGGCCGTCCGCACGTCCGGTTCCTCGGCACGCTGGCGCAACGGCCACCGAGCCCGGCACCGACCGCCCCGCGGTGAGCGGCGCGGGCGACGGCTGACCCGGCGCGCACGCCCCGTCCGTCGTCGGCGTCAGCCGTCCATCAGCCCGGCGGCGAGTGTCGCCCCCAACTCCCAGCAGGCCTCCAGGTCGGCCTTGGCGGGCTCACCGGCCACGCTCACCGCCGCCGCCGCGCGCTGCCAGCCGAGGCCCGTGGTGACCGCCTCGATGCCGCGCACCGCGCCCGTGGTGTCGCTGCCGCCGTGCACGTAGTAGCCGAAGGGCCGGCCGCGCGTCTCGTCCAGGCACGGGTAGTAGACCTGGTCGAAGAAGTGTTTCAGGGCCCCGGACATGTACCCCAGGTTCGCCGGTGTGCCCAACAGGTATCCGTCGGCCTCCAGCACGTCCAGCGCCGTGGCCGTCAGCGCCGCCCGCCGGACCACCCGCACCCCCTCGATCTCGGGGGCGGTCGCCCCGGACACGACGGACTCCAGCATCGCCTGGCAGTTCGGCGACGGCGTGTGATGCACGATCAGCAAGGTGGCCACCCCCGAAGCCTGCCGCCCGGCACCCGCCGACCGCAAGGACCCGCCGTGGCCGCGCGTACACTGGCTCCCGTTCGTGTTCGACACAGGCCGAGAAGGACCGGCACACCCAGGAGGTGGGGTTGATGACCGCGCTCGAAGCCGCTCTTCGCGGCGCCCGGGCCGCCCTCGCGACCCGGGCCACCGTCCGACCCTGACGAACCGCACACCTGGAAAGGGATCCTCGTCCCGTCATGTCCCACACCTGGATCACGCGCGCCGAGACCGGCGCCGACATCCCCGCCGTCCGTGACATCGTCCGCGCCGCCTTCCCCACCCCGGAAGAGGCCGCTCTCGTCGACGCGCTGCGCGCCGACCCCGACGCGTGGATCGACGGACTGTCCGTCGTCGCGGTCGACGACCACGACCGTCCCGTCGGCCACGCCCTGCTGACCCGCTGCCACATCGGGGACAGCCCGGCGCTGTGCCTGGCACCCGTCGCCGTACGGCCCGAGCGTCAGCACAGCGGCGCCGGGTCCGCGGCCGTCCGGGCGGCGCTCACCGCGGCCGGGCGGAAGGGCGAGCGTCACGTCGTCGTCCTCGGCCACCCGGACTACTACCCCCGGTTCGGCTTCACCCGGGCCTCGGCCCACGGCATCGGCCTGACCATCGACGTCCCGGACGAGGCCCTCATGGCCCTCACCCTGGACGCCGGCCACCCGCTTCCCGCGGGCACCGTCCGCTACGCGGCACCGTTCGGCATCTGACCGGCGGCACACGACAGCGGGGCCGCCTGCCCGGATCGGACAGGCGGCCCCGCTGGTGCCGGGTGCCTCAGGCGACGGGCGCCGCCGGACCCTTCCCGGTCGGCACGGCGGCGGCCTCACCGGCCTCCTCGGCCAGGCGCTCCATGCCGCTCGTGGTCTTCAGCGGCTTCTCCTTGATGAAGACCACGGCCACCAGCGCGAGCAGCGCGAACGGCGTGGCGACGAGGAACAGGTCCGCGGTGGCGACGCCGTAGGCGTGCTCCACGATCTCCCGCATCGGGGCGGGCAGCGTGCTCATGTCCGGGACGGCCCCGTGACCGCCGCCCGAGCCGCCCTCGGCGGCACCGGCGGCGCCCGCCTTCTCCAGCCCCTTGGTCATCTCGTCGGCGACCCGGTTGGCGAGGATCGCGCCCAGGACGCTGGTACCGATCGTGCCGCCCATGCTGCGGAAGAAGGACAGCACGGAGGTCGCGGCGCCCAGCTCGGCCGCCGGGACGTCGTTCTGCGCGGCGAGCACCAGGTTCTGCATCAGCATGCCGACGCCGACACCGAGCACGGCCATGTAGATGCTGAGCAGCCCGAAGTGGGTCTCGGCGTCGATCAGGGAGAGCAGGGCGAGTCCGGCGGTCATGATGACCGCGCCCGCCACCAGGTAGCTCTTCCACTTGCCGGTCCGGCTGATCAGCTGGCCGGCGACGGTGGACGACACCAGCAGACCGAGGATCATCGGCAGGCTCATCAGACCGGCGATCGTCGGCGACTTGCCCAGGGAGACCTGGAAGTACTGCGAGAGGAAGACGGTCCCGCCGAACATGGCGACACCGACCAGGAGGCTGGCGATCGTGGTCAGGGTGACCGTGCGGTTCTTGAAGATGTCGAGCGGGATCACCGGCTCGTCGGTGCGGGCCTCGACGAGGACCGCGAGACCCAGCAGCAGCACACCGCCGATGACGAGCGCGGCGGTCTGCCAGGACGCCCAGTCGAACTGGTTGCCCGCCAGGGAGACCCA
Organism: Streptomyces sp. NPDC053750; assembly: GCF_044544295.1. Classification (NCBI taxonomy): domain Bacteria; kingdom Bacillati; phylum Actinomycetota; class Actinomycetes; order Kitasatosporales; family Streptomycetaceae; genus Streptomyces; species Streptomyces sp. NPDC053750. The sequence goes on from NZ_JBITXB010000002.1 coordinate 511,561, forward strand.
GATGAGGAGCGCGCAGACACCGGCGACGATCAGGAAGGCGCCGAACCAGTCGATCTTCACCTGGCGCTTGACGGTGGGCAGCTTCAGTGTGCGCTGGAGCAGGAAGATGGCCAGCAGGGCGAACGGCACGCCGATGAAGAAGCACCAGCGCCAGCCCAGCCAGTCGGTGTCCACCAGCACACCGCCGATCAGCGGCCCGGCCACGGTGCCGACGGCGAACACGGCACCGAAGATGCCGGAGTACTTGCCCAGCTCCCGGGGCGGGATGATGGCGGCCATGACGACCTGCGCGAGCGCGGTCAGACCGCCCGCGCCGATGCCCTGCACGACCCGGCTGAAGATCAGCAGCGTCGTGTCGTGCGAGAAGCCCGCCAGCAGCGAGCCGATCACGAACATCAGCAGCGACAGCTGGAGCAGCAGCTTCTTGTTGAACAGGTCGGACAGCTTGCCCCACAGGGGCACGGTCGCGGTCATCGCCAGCAGTTCGGCGGTGACGACCCAGGTGTAGGAGGACTGGCTGGCACCCAGGTCGGCGATGATCGTCGGCAGCGCGTTGGACACGACGGTGCCCGCCAGGATGGCGACGAACATGCCGGCCATCAGGCCGGACATGGCCTGGAGTATCTGCCGTTGGTTCATGGCGGTGGGAGGCGCGTCGGCGGGCGCCTGGGCTGCGGTCACGGCATCTCTTTCGGTGGTGGACTGACGATTCGCGCCGGCGCCCGGCGCGGGGGAGGTGGTGCTGAGGTGGTGCGGAGGCGGTTACGCGGGAGGGGCCGGGAGACCGGCGGCGAGGAGGGAGAACACCTCGTGGAAGACGTCGAGGAACGCGGCTTCCTCCTGGTGGGCCGACCAGTGGTCCACGCTGGTGCGCACCGCGGTGCCGGCCACCGCGGCCAGCAGCCGCGGGTAGAGGCCGACGCCCGCGTCGCCGAGGCGCTCGGCGATGGCCTGGGCCAGCTCCGCCTCGGCCGCCATGTGTGCCCCGACGCCGCGCGCCAGCAGGTGCGGTGAGGCGTGCAGCACCTCGGCGTGCAGCCGCCACAGCTCGTGCTGCTGCTCCGCCTCGGCGAGCTCCGCGGCCATGGCCCCGCGCAGGACTTCCAGCGGGGAGAGACCGGCCGGCGCGTCGAGCACGGCGCGCCGCATGCGGGCGCCCGCGTCCGCGTCGATGACGACGAAGGCGTCGTCACGCGTGTCGAAGTAGTTGAAGAAGGTGCGCACCGACACCCCGGCCGCGGCGCTGATCGCCTCCACGGTGACCTTCTCCGCCCCGTGCTCGGCGGCGAGCCGTACCGCGGCCTCGGCGAGCGCGGCACGCGTGGCCCGCTTCTTCCGCTCTCGCAGGCCGCCCCCCGCGGCTCCCCTCTCCGACATAAGTTGCATGGTATGCAAAGATGCACGCCATGCAAAATTGACGGCGAGCGCCACCCTCATGGGGTCGGCGCCCGCCGTCGCGAGGTGTTCCGGGTCAGCCCGCCAGGCGCGTCAGCGTCTCCTCGAACGGCGTCGCGTTCCCGGCGCTCCGGTTGTGCGGCAGCCGGGCCAGCACCGTGGCCATGCCGCAGGTGTTGGTCACGCCGGAGAAGACCAGGCCCGCGCCGACGGCGCCGGACAGCCAGTGCGCGGGGCGCCAGGCGCGGCCCGCCAGGAAGCCCAGGGCGACGAGCGATCCGGCGGCGAGGCGCACCTGCCGGTCCATCGGCCACGGTGTACGGGCGCCGGCCGGACGCTCGACCGGACGGCCCGCTGCCGCCCAGGCGCCGGTGCCGCCGTCCAGGGTCGACGCCTCGATGCCGTGCGCCGCCAGTCGGGCGCAGCCCTGCGCGGACCGGTTGCCGGAGGCGCACACGAGCACCAGCGGCCCGCGCGTGGCGGCCGCCGTCAGTGCGCCGACGGCCTCGTCCAGCCGGTCGAGCGGAACGTTGTGCGCGCCGGGCAGGTGGCCGCCGGCGTACTCGCCGGGGGAGCGGACGTCGACGACGGTGAGCTCGTCGAACCGTTCGGCGGCCTGCGTGGGGGTCAGGGTGGCGGTGGGTGCGGTGCGGGTGGGCATGGAAGTGGACCTTTCTCGTTGCTGTACGTCCCCGTTGTCGTGCGCCCCCGCGCGGTAGGATACCCGCGGGGGTATGTGGGGCCCGGTGGAGGAGTGGAGGAGGAAACGTGGAACTCGACATGTCGGCCGACGAGCTGAAGTCGGCGCTCAACCGGCTGCGGCGCGCTCAGGGGCAGCTCGCGGGAGTCATCCGGATGATCGAGGAGGGGCGCGACTGCGAGGACGTGGTCACCCAGCTCGCCGCCGTCTCCCGGGCCCTGGACCGGGCCGGTTTCTCGATCATCGCGACGGGGCTGCAGCAGTGCATGACCAGTGACGACCCCGAGGTGCGGGACTCGGCCCAGATGCGGGCCCGCCTGGAGAAGCTGTTCCTCTCGCTGGCCTGAGCGGCCCGGCCCTCGGTGTTGCTCACAGCACCACCGTGGCGCCCATCGCCACGGCCACGGCGAGCAGCACGGCGCCGAACACGCGCCGCAGCGTTCCGGCGGACACCTTGGCGGCCAGCCGTCTGCCGTCCCACGCGCCCAGGACGGCGGTCGCCAGGAACGGCAGCAGCAGCGTGAGGTCCAGGTGTACGGCGGTGTGCGCCCGGGCCGCGAGGGCCACCAGCGCGTTGGCCGTCACGACCAGCAGACTCGTGCCCACCGCCGCGCCCATCGGCACGGCCACCACCGTCACCAGCGCGGGCACCGCCAGGAAACCGCCGCCCACCCCGAGGAACCCGGTCACCGCGCCCAGCCCGGCTCCGGCGCCCGCCGCCCGGACACCCGAGACGGGGCCGCCCTCGCGGGGTGCGCGGCTGCGCAGCATGCGCAGTCCGGCGAGCGCGGCCAGCGCCGCGAACACCAGCGTCAGTACCGCCCCGGGGATCCGCGCGGACAGGGCGCCGGCCGCGGCGGCGGGCAGCAGGCCCGCCGCCGCGAACAGCAGTCCGGCCCGCAGGCGCACCGCTCCAGCCCGCGCATGGGCGACCAGGGCGGCGACCGACGAGACGATCACGACGACCAGGCTCGCGGTGGTCGCCGCGGCCGGGGTGAAACCCAGCAGGTAGATCAGCGCGGGGACGGTGAGGATGCTGCCGCCCGCCCCCAGCGCGCCCAGGGCCAGACCGGACACGGCACCGGCGGCCAGGGCGAGGACCAGCGCGGTCATACGGCACGGCCGCCCGACGGTGCGACCAGCGGGAGACCGGCCTCCTCCGCCGCCGCGAAGCCGTCGTCGACCGCGACCACCTCACGGCCGGCGGCGTCGAGCACGGAAGCGGCGACGGCCGCACGCATGCCGCCCGCGCAGTGCACCCACACCGTGCCCGGCGGCACCTCGTCCAGGCGCCGGTGGACCTCGTGGACGGGGATGTGCACGCTGCCCTCGATCCAGCCGTCCGCGCGCTCGCTGTCCCGGCGCACGTCGACCACCACCACGTCCTCGCCGGCGTGCCGGGCCGCGGCCAGCTCGGCGAACGCGGCCCGCCGGAACGAGGCCGGCCGGGCCCCGTCCACGACCCAGTCGGCCGGGGAGCCCACCGCGGCCGCGGCCGGCCGGTCGATGCCCACCCGGGCCAGCTCGCGCTGGGCGCGGGCCAGGTCCTCGGCGCCGTGCGCCAGCAGCGTCACCGGCTTGCCCCACGGGATCATCCACGCCAGATAGGTCGCGAGCTGCCCGTCGACCTCGAAGTTGAACGACCCGGCCACGTGCCCGGCGGCGAAGGCCACCCGACTGCGCAGGTCCACGACCCACTCACCGGCGGCCAGCCGCCGGGCGATCTCGTCGGCGTCGGCACGCCGGGGCTCGGTCAGGTCCACGGGGGCGGGCCCCTCCGCGTTCACCGGAGCCATGTGGGCGTAGTAGGCGGGCACGTCGTCCAGCCCCGCCAGCAACCCCGCGACGAAAGTGTCCACGTCCTGGACGAGCGCCGGATTGGCCGCCTTCTCGGCGCCCACGGTGCTGTGCTCGCCGCCGGCCTGCGTGGAGGAGCAGAAACTGCCGAATCCGTGCGTCGGCAGCACGGCCACCTCGTCGTCCAGCCGGCCGGCGAGGCGGTGGGCGGAGGCGTGCTGCGCGCGGGCCAGCTCCTCGGTCAGCCGCGGCTCCACCAGGTCGGGCCGGCCCACGCTGCCGATCAGCAGCGAGCCGCCGGTGAAGGCGGCCACCGCCCGGCCCGACTCCTCGAGGACGTACGAGGTGTGGTGCGGGGTGTGGCCGGGCGTGGCCAGCGCGCGCAGTTCCAGGTCCTCGTCGACCGGCTCCACGTCCCCGTCGGCCACCGCGACGCGTGCGTACGCCACCTCGGCCCCGGCCGGCACCAGATAGCGCGCGCCGGTGAGGCGGGCGAGCTCCAGGCCGCCGGTGACGTAGTCGTTGTGGACGTGGGTCTCGGCGACGGCCGCGATCCGCACCCCGCGCCGCGCCGCCTCGGCGATGACCCGGTCGATGTCCCGCGGCGGGTCCACGACCACGGCCGCGCGGGCACCGCCCGCCAGATAGCTGCGGTTGCCCAGTCCCTCGGTCTCCAGGACGTCGACAAAGAACACGGCACACTCTCCTTCCTGATTACCCCCCGGGGTATCTTGCAGCCACCGTAACAGAGATACCCAGGGGGGTATCCAAGTCGGGTCGGCCCGGTACGTGTGACCCGAACGGCTCTGTCGGGTACCCGACCGGTCCGCGCAGGGTGGGGGAGGCGCACCGGCACCATCCGCGCCCACGCCCGGCCGAACACCCGCGGCCACCCCGGCCGACCGCTGTCCCGACACGGAAAGGACCCCGATGTCCGCCGACCCGCAGCAGACGCCTCCCGGGCTCACGGACGAGGAACTCGCCACGCTGGACGCCCACTGGCGCGCCGCGAACTACCTCGCCGTCGGCCAGATCTACCTGATGGCCAACCCCCTGCTGACCGAGCCGCTGCGCCCCGAGCACGTCAAGCCCCGCCTCCTCGGCCACTGGGGCACCTCACCGGGCCTCAACCTCGTCCACACCCACCTCAACCGGGTGATCAAGGCCCGCGACCTCGACGCCCTGTGCGTCTGGGGCCCCGGCCACGGTGGGCCCGCCGTCCTGGCCAACGCGTGGCTGGAGGGCTCGTACACCGAGACCTACCCGGACATCACCCGGGACGCGGCCGGAATGGCCCGCCTCTTCAAGCAGTTCTCCTTCCCCGGCGGCGTGCCCAGCCACGTCGCGCCCGAGACGCCGGGTTCGATCCACGAGGGCGGCGAGCTCGGCTACGCCCTCGCGCACGCCTACGGGGCCGCCTTCGACCACCCCGGCCTCGTGGTCGCCTGCGTGATCGGTGACGGCGAGGCGGAGACCGGCCCGCTGGCGACGTCCTGGCACTCCAACAAGTTCCTCGACCCGGTGAACGACGGCGCGGTCCTGCCGATCCTGCACCTCAACGGCTACAAGATCGCCAACCCCACGGTGCTCGCCCGCCTCCCCGAGGCCGAACTCGACGAACTCCTGCGCGGCTACGGCCACGACCCCCTCCACGTCACCGGCGACGACCCGGCCGCCGTCCACCGCGCGATGGCCCACGCCATGGACACCGCCCTGGACCGCATCGCCGCCGTCCAGCGCGCCGCCCGCGAGGAGGGCGCCACGGACCGTCCCCGCTGGCCGGTGATCGTGCTGCGCACCCCCAAGGGCTGGACCGGCCCCGCCGAGGTCGACGGCCTGCCCGTGGAGAACACCTGGCGCGCCCACCAGGTCCCCCTGTCCGCCGTGCGCACCAACCCCGAACACCTCGCACAGCTGGAGCAGTGGCTGCGCTCCTACCGGCCCGAGGAACTCTTCGACGCCACCGGAGCGCCCCACCCTGCCGTCCTCGCCGCCGTCCCCGAGGGCCCGCGCCGCCTGGGCGCCACCCCCTTCGCCAACGGCGGCCTCCTCCTGCGCGAGCTGCCGATGCCCCCGCTGGAGGAGTACGCCGTCGCCGTCGACAAACCCGGCGCGAGCACGCACGAACCCACCCGGGTCCTCGGCGACCTGCTCCGGGACGTCATGGACGCCACCACCGACCGGCGCGACTTCCGCCTCGTCGGCCCCGACGAAACCGCCTCCAACCGGCTCCAGGCCGTCTACACCGCCAGCGGGAAGGCCTGGCAGGAACGGACGATGCCCGTCGACGAGAACCTCGACCGGCACGGCCGGGTGATGGAGATCCTGTCCGAACACACCTGCCAGGGCTGGCTGGAGGGCTACCTCCTCACCGGCCGGCACGGACTGTTCTCCTGCTACGAGGCCTTCGTCCACATCGTCGACTCGATGGTCAACCAGCACGTCAAATGGCTGCGCGTGACCCGCCGCCTGCCCTGGCGCGCCCCCATCGCCTCCCTCAACTACCTGCTGACGTCCCATGTGTGGCGGCAGGACCACAACGGCTTCTCCCACCAGGACCCCGGCTTCGTCGACCACATCCTCAACAAGAGCCCCGAGGCCGTACGGGTCTACCTCCCGCCGGACGCCAACACCCTGCTCTCCGTCGCCGACCACGCCCTGCGCAGCCGCGACTACGTCAACGTGATCGTCGCCGGCAAGCAGCCCTGCTTCGACTGGCTGTCCCTGGAACAGGCGCGGGTGCACTGCGCGCGCGGCGCCGGCATCTGGGACTGGGCCGGCACCGAGGACGGCACCCGCGAACCCGACGTGGTGCTCGCCTGCGCGGGCGACGTGCCCACCCAGGAGGTACTGGCCGCCGCCCAGCTCCTCCGCCGCCACCTGCCCTCACTCGCCGTACGCGTCGTCAACGTCGTGGACATCGCCCGGCTGCTGCCCAGCGGGGAACACCCGCACGGAATGAGCGACTTCGAGTACGACGGCCTGTTCACCGCCGACCGGCCGGTCGTCTTCGCGTACCACGGGTACCCCTGGCTGATCCACCGGCTCGCCTACCGGCGCACCGGCCACGCACATCTGCACGTGCGCGGCTACAAGGAGATCGGGACCACCACCACACCCTTCGACATGGTGGTCGGCAACGACATGGACCGCTACCGCCTCGTCATGGACGTCATCGACCGCGTCCCGGGCCTCGCGGTGCGCGCGGCGGCCGTACGGCAGCGGATGGAGGACGCACGGCTGCGGCACCACGACTGGATCCGCGCACACGGCGTGGACCTGCCCGAGGTCGCCGACTGGTCCTGGGAGGGCTCGCGGTGACCGCAACGCCCTCGACCTGGGACTACGACCACTACGACCCGGCCCAGGAGCGGCTGCGCGAGTCGCTGTGCACGCTCGGCAACGGCTACTTCGCCACGCGTGGCGCCCTGCCCGAGTGCGTCGCGGACGACGTGCACTACCCGGGCACCTATGTGGCCGGCTGCTACAACCGGCTCACCTCCACGGTCGCGGGGCGCGAAGTGCAGCACGTGGAGAACGAGGACATGGTCAACCTCCCGAACTGGCTGCCCCTGCGCTTCAGGGCCGACGGAGGGGACTGGCTGACACCGGACACCGCCGAGGTGCTCGACCACCGGCAGACGGTGCACCTGGACACCGGCACGCTGGAGCGCCGCACCCACTTCCGGCTCGGGCGCGGGCGCGTGCTGACCGTGCGCCAGCTGCGGCTGGTGCACATGGCCGACCCGCACCTGGCCGCCCTGCGCACCGAGTTCACGGTGGACGCCGGCACGGTGGAACTCGACGTTGAGGCCGCCCTCGACGGCGACGTCACCAACTCCGGGGTGCCGCGCTACCGGGACCTGGACGGCCGCCACCTGACCCACGTGCACACCGGCAGCGCCGACGCAGGCACGGTGTGGCTGCGCTGCCGCACCCGTACCTCGGACATCCGGGTCGGCATGGCGGCCCGCACGACGGCCGGCGCGCCGGTCACCGCGGCACGGGAACACCTGCGGGTCGCCCAGCGCGCGACGCTGCGCGCGGAGGCGGGCCGCACCGTCACCGTCGACAAGGTCGTGGCCCTGCACACCTCGCGCGACCCGGCGATCAGCGATCCGCTGCAGGCCGCCGTGGACCGGGTGGCCGACGCCCCCGGCTTCGACGGACTGCTGGCGACGCACCGGACGGCCTGGGCCCAGTTGTGGCGGCGCGCCGAACTCGACGTCCCCGGCGAGGCGGGCAGCATCCTGCGCCTGCACCTCTTCCACGTGCTGCAGACCCTCTCCCCGCACACCGCCGACCTGGACGTGGGTGTACCGGCGCGCGGACTGCACGGGGAGGCCTACCGCGGCCATGTCTTCTGGGACGAGCTGTTCGTCCTGCCCTACCTCAACCTGCACTTCCCCGAGGTGTCCCGGGCCCTGCTGCACTACCGGCACCGCCGGCTGGACCGGGCCCGCGCCGCGGCCCGCGCGATCGGCAGGCGGGGAGCGCTGTACCCGTGGCAGAGCGGCAGCGACGGACGCGAGGAGACCCAGCGACTCCACCTGAACCCCCACTCGGGCCGCTGGCTGCCGGACCACTCGCACCTCCAGCACCATGTGGGGTCGGCGATCGCGTACAACGTGTGGCAGTACTGCGAGGCCTCCGGCGACGCCGAGTTCCTGCACACCAAGGGCGCCGAGATGCTGCTCCAGATCGCGCGTTTCTGGGCGGACTCCGCCACCTGGGACGCGCACCTGGGGCGCCACCGCATCCGGGGCGTCGTCGGTCCCGACGAGTACCACGAGGCCTATCCCGGCGCGCGGCGTCCCGGCCTCGACGACAACGCCTACACCAATGTCACCGCCGCCTGGGTCCTCACCCGCACCCTGGAGGTGCTGCGCACGCTCCCCGAGGCCCGCCGGCGCGAACTCGCCGAGCGCACCGAACTGGACGGCGGCGAACTCGAACAGTGGGAGGACATCTCCCGCACCCTCCACGTGCCCTTCCACGCCGGCGTGGTCAGCCAGTTCGAGGGCTACGGCGAGCTCGCCGAACTGGACTGGGCGGGATACGGCAGACGTTACGGCGACATCCGGCGGCTGGACCGCGTCCTGGAGGCGGAGGGCGACAGCGTCAACAACTACCAGGCGTCCAAACAGGCCGACGTACTGATGCTGGGCTACCTCTTCTCCCCGGCCGAACTGCGGGAACTCTTCGCCCGGCTGGGCTACGAGTTGAACGACGCCACCTGGCACCGCACCGTCGACCACTACCTGGCCCGCACCAGCCACGGCTCCACCCTCAGCGGGCTCGTCCACGGCTGGCTCCTGGCCCGGGCCCGCCGTGCCGAGGCCTGGGCGTTCTGCCAGGAGGCCCTCAAGGGCGACGTCGCCGACCTCCAGGGCGGCACCACCGGCGAGGGCATCCACCTCGGCGCCATGGCGGGCACCCTCGACCTCGTCCAGCGCTGCCTGACCGGACTGGAGACCCGGGAGGGCGCCCTGTGGCTGGACCCGGTGCCGCTGCCGGAGCTGTCCTCGTACGGGTTCGCCATCCGCTACCAGGGCCACTGGGGCGTACGGCTCCGGCTGGAGCACGGCCACCTGGAGATCACCGTGCCGCCGTCCGACCTCCCGCCGATCGACGTCCGGCTGCCGGACCGCACCGTACTGCTCCAACCGGGCGACAGCTGCAGACTGGCGCTCCAGGAGTGACCGGCCCGCGGCGGGCCGCGAGGGCGCTCAGTCCCAGAGGGGATAGGTCACCACGCGCGGGAACCCCTCCGGCCTGCCGTCGGTGTAGGTCAGGGTCATCCGGGTGTACTGCCGTTCCGAGGGGTCCTTCTCCCAGGTCCGCGGCCGGTCGAGCCGCACGGTCACGGGATACGAGTGGAACGCGCCCACGGCGCAGTACGGGTCGCAGTCGTTGACGGCGTTGGTGCCCCGGCCCACCGCGGAGTGCGCGTCCCAGTGGAACCAACGCAGTGCGACGAGGCGGCTGTTGCCGTCCCCGCAGGCGAGCAGGAAGTCATCGGGTCGTACTTTCGGCTGCCAGAGGCAGTCGACCAGTACCGGGTCCTGTGTCTGCCGGGGCCCCGACTCCTGCGCCGACGGTGCGGCGGAGGCCGTGCCCAGGGGTGTCGCGAGCGCGGCGGCGGCACAGAGCGTGACCGCTGCCCTCATCGGATTCCTGCCCATGTCTGCTCCCGGCCGTCTCGGTGTCGCTCGGCTCCGCTCTCAGCTCTCCGCTTCCGTCTGCGTCTTCGTGTCCGTTCCGTACTGACCGTACGACCGTGTTCCGAAATGCACCACTCGTACGGAGTAGTGCCCGCAACCGCCGTCGCCGCACCGGTGTCTCAAGCCCTCGAGAACGGCGACCCATCAAGTGGAGGACCGCGGTATGCACACGATGACTGCCCCGACTGCCGCCGACCTGACGCGCTCCCGCGACGGACAGGGCGACTTCCTGCTCCCGCCGCCCAACCCCGACGAACGCGTCCCCTGCCGCATCGACCCGGTCGACCTGCGCCGCCTGGACCTGCTCGCCCTCCTCACCGCGGCGGGCATCGCGCCCTCCGCCGGGGACCGTGCCGCCATCGACCGGCTCAGCGAGCTCCCCGGCAGCGTGCACGCGGCACTGCACCGGTGGCTGGAGCAGGCGTACGGTTTCTGCCGGTGAGGCGGGCTCAGAAGTCGACGGGGTCCCGGATCAGCGGGCAGGTCATGCAGTGCCCCCCGCCGCGACCCCGGCCCAGCTCCGCGCCCACGATGGTGACGACCTCGATGCGGGCCTCGCGCAGCAGCGCGTTGGTCAGGGTGTTGCGGTCATAGGTGAACACCACCCCGGGTTCCACCGCGACGGCGTTGTTGCCGCTGTCCCACTGCTGGCGTTCGGAGGCGTAGGCGTCGCCGCCCGTCTCCACCACCCGCAGCGAGGACAGCCCGAGTGCCTTGGCGACGACGTCGACGAAGGGGGTCGTACCCTCGTCGACGATGTCGAAGCCGGGCGCCCGGTCGCCGGGGCGCAGGGAGAAGGTGTGCACCCCGTCCATGATCCGGGGATAGAGCGTGACCACGTCGCGGTCGGCGAAGGTGAAGACCGTGTCCAGGTGCATGGCGGACCGCAGCTTCGGCATCCCGGCGACGACGACGTGCTGCGCGGCGCCGCTGCGGAACAATGCGGCGGCGACCTGGGTGACGGCCTGCCGGGAGGTGCGCTCGCTCATGCCCATGAGGACCACACCGTTGCCCACCGGCATGATGTCGCCGCCCTCGAAGGTGGCCTGCCCCCAGTCGAGTTCGGGGTCGCCCCACCACACCGTCGACCCCTTGAAGTCGGGGTGGAAGGTGTAGATCGCCTTCATCAGCAGCGTCTCGTCGTGCCGCGCGGGCCAGTACAGCGGGTTGAGGGTGAGCCCGCCGTAGAGCCAGCAGGTGGTGTCACGGGTGTACAGGGTGTTGGGCAACGGCGGCATCAGGTACTCGCGGGCGCCGGTGGACTCGCGGGCGAGCGCGAGATGGGGGGAGCGGAAGTCCTCGGGGAGATCACTCGTGGCGAGACCGCCGACGAGGTACTCGGATAGCTCGCGGGGCGACAGGGTCTCCAGGTAGGAGCGGGTCGCGTCGATGAGACCGATGCCGACCTGGTTGGCGGTGATCTTCCGGTCCAGCAGCCATGCCTTCGCCTCCGGGATCGCCATGATCTGCGCCAGCAGGTCGTGCAGCTCCACCACCTCCACCCCGCGCCGGCGCAGTTCGCCGACGAACGCGGCGTGGTCCCGCTGGGCGTTCTCCACCCACATCACGTCGTCGAAGAGCAGGTCGTCGGAGTTGGTGGGGGTGAGCCGCCGGTGCGCGAGACCCGGGGAACACACCAGGACCTTGCGCAGCCTGCCGACCTCGGAGTGGACGCCGAGCACGGGCTTCACGGTGCTTTCGTTACTGGTCACACGGCCTCCCTGAAGGATGCGGGACGAGGGGTGCTGTTCACAGGCTGATCCAGCCGGCCGCCAGGGCCACGAGGCCGAGGACCGCTCCGGCCACGGAGACGGCCAGGAGGACCAGTTCCCCGGGGGAGAACAGCCGTCTGCCCTGCTCGCGGCGGGCCATCACGAACAGGACGGTGGCAGGGGCGTAGAGGATGAAGGAGACCAGGACGAACTTGAGGCCGGCCGCGTACAGCAGGAAGGCGGTGTAGAGCGTGGCCACGACCGCGACGGCCAGCTCGCGCCGGGAGGTGCGGCCGCCCGCGGTGCGCGGGTCGTCCCGGCTGCCGATCCTGACCGCGAAGGCCGCCGCCAGCAGGTACGGGATCAGCGACAGGGCGCTGGTCAGGTCGAGCGCGAAGTTGAAGGCGTCGTCCGAGAAGCTGGTGACGATCAGCACCACCTGGGTGAGCAGCGAGGTCATCAGCAGGGCCGGCACGGGCACGTCGACGGCGTTGGCACGGCGCAGGAAGCGCGGCATGTCGTCGTCCTTGGCCGCGACGAAGAGCACCTCCGCCGCCATCAGCGTCCAGGCCAGATAGGCGCCCAGCACCGACACGATCAGGCCGACGCCGATGAACACCCTGCCCCAGGTCCCGACGGCCGACTCCAGCACGCCCGCCATCGACGGCTGCCGCAGCTCCGCGATCTCGGCCATCGGCATGATGCCGTACGACACGATGGTGACCGACGCGAAGACGGCGAAGACGCTGAGGAAGCCGAGCACGGTCGCCCGGCCCACGTCGGACCGGCGCCTCGCGTGCCGGGAGTAGACGCTGGCGCCCTCGACGCCGAGGAAGACGAACACGGTGGCCAGCATGGTGCCGCGCACCTGCGAGAACAGGGAGCCGGCGTAGTCCGCGCCGCGGAAGTTGTCCGCGAACACGTCCGGCCGGAAGTACACCAGGGCCAGGATGACGAAAATGAGGATGGGGACGAGCTTGGCGACCGTGACGATCTTGTTGATGGCGGTCGCTTCCTTCACGCCGCGCCGGATCATCCAGAAGAACGCCCACAGCCCGATCGAGGACAGGACGACCGCCAGTGCGGTGTCCCCGTCGCCGAGGCTCGGCCAGACCGAGCCGATGGTCGACATGATCAGGACCCAGTACGTCACGTTGCCCACGCAGGTGCTGGCCCAGTAGCCGAAGGCGGCGAAGAAGCCCAGGTACTCACCGAAACCCGCCTTGGCGTACGCGTACACACCGGCGTCGAGGTCCGGTCTGCGCACGGCGAGGGACTGGAAGACGAAGGCCAGCATCAGCATGCCCGTACCGGCGATCGCCCAGGCGACGAGCGCCCCCGCCACACCCGTCTCCGCGGCGAAACGCCCCGGCAGCGAGAACACCCCGGCGCCCACCATCGACCCGACGACCATGGCCGTCAGGGTGAAAAGCGGCAGCTTGGCGGTGGGCGGGGACTCCCCGTGCGTGTCGGAAGCAGCGGCCTGCGACATGCCGTCCCTCCGGGTCGCCGATCGATTGCGACCACTGTGCATCATGGGGCGGCTTCGGGCACCTTGCGCACGTTCATGGCCTACCGCCCTACAGATCCGCTTGCTCCGGATGCGTTCGCCTGTGCGGTGCGGGATGGTGCACGAGTCGGACACCTCACGAGTCGGACACATGAGGAAGGAACGGATCGATGAGGACAGGGATGTCGCAGGCCGGTACGCGCTCGCGTCGCCGTGCGGCCGTGCTCGCCGTGTGTGCCGTACTCGCCGGTGGGGCCCTGGTGTCCTGCGGTGACGACGGAGACGGCTCCGCCGAGTCGAGTCCCACCCCGACCGCTCCCGACACCTCACGCTTCTCCGGTTCGCCGCCGTCGGCCCTGGCCTCCGAGGCGGAGTCCAGAAAGGCCGAGGCGCGGGCCTCCGTCTCCGCGGCCGAGTCGTCGGCCTCCGCCGCGGCCTCGTCGTTCGAGGCGTCCGTCTCCGCCGAGACCGAGCGCGCCCGCGCAGAGGCCGAGAAACGGCTGAAGCAGGTGGACGGGCGGGGCAACGCGATCGACGACGTCTCCCTGACCGGCCTGCCGCTCTCCGAGACGAGCAACGTCCGCGCCCTCACCGTCAACATCACCAACAGCACCGACGAGACGGCCTCCTATGCCGTGCAGGTCGACTTCAGCGACTCCGACGGCAAGGTGGTGGAGACCCGGTTCGTCGGCGCCCAGGACCTGGCCCCCGGCGAGAAGGCGCACCCCCTCGCCATCAGCAGGAAGCCCCCGGAGCCCCGGCTGACCGCGAAGGTGGCCAAGGCCGAGCGGTACTGACCATGGGCGTAGGGGCCACTGACGTACCGACGGGCGCTCACTGACCGGTGCGCAGGTCGAAGCCACGCCGGGCGAGGGTGAGCACGCCCACGACGATCAGCGCCACGCCGAGCAGCTGCGGCACCACCCACCAGCCGGCACGTACGTCCTCGCGGTAGAGGACCACGCCGAGCAGGAGGCTCACCGCCGCGTCCCCCAGGGTGAGAGCGGGCTGGGAGGCGACGAGGGGGCCGCCCTGCATGGCGTGCTCCAGCAGGAGCACGGCGGCCACACCGGCCGCGGCGAACGCGTACGTCTGCCAGGTGGTCAGGAAGCCGGTCACTCCGTCCGTGTCCAGGACCCGCATGGAGTCCTTCATCAGACCGGCCGTCAGCGCGTAGCACACGGCGGTGGCCGCACCGAGACAACCGGCGCGGGCCTTGCCGACGGGGCGCCTGAGCCCGGCCGCGGCCAGCAGCACGGCCGCTCCCGCGCAGGCCACCAGCGCGAACACCCACCGATCCAAGGGCACGTCGGGCTCGCCGGCGTCCGGTGCGGCGGCCGCCAGCGCGACACCGAGTCCGACGACCACCGCGCCCACGGCGAGCCATAGGGCCCCGGGCAGACCCCGGCCGGTCATCAACGAGGCGAGCAGCAGGGCCAGGGGAAGCTCCAGCACGAACAGCGGCTGGACGAGCGACATCGGCCCCGTCGCCAGCGCCACCGCCTGGCCCACCCCGGCGACGACGACGGCCAGCATGCCGCCGATCCACACCGGCCGCCGCAGCAGGTCGAGGACGAGCCCCGGGCGGAAGCCCTGGGACTGCGGCACCGTCAACGCGGCACGCCGCTGGAGCACCGTGGCCAGCGCGTTGCTGAACGCGGCGAGGAGTGCGAAGAGCACCGGCAGCACAACACCCATCCACCGATCCTCACCCGGTTTCGCCCCGCCCGCGCGCCGTTCGTCAGCTGTCGCTCGGCGCGGCCGCCGGCGCCTGCGGCGCGGTGTCCTGCTTCCGCTCCGCCGTGTCGGAGGCGGTGTAGTAGACCGAGGTGCCCTGCTTGGAGCGCTGGGCCTGGTTCTTGGCGACCAGCCCTTCGAGCGTGGTGCGGACGACCGTGGGCTTGATGGTGCGTCCGGAGTGGGCCGCACCGAGGGCCGTGGCGACCTCGGCGGCGGAGCGCGGCTCACTCTGTCCGGCGAGGTGGTTGCGGACGAGCTCGACCAGCGTGGGCTGGGCGGCCTGCTTCCCCGATGCCTTCGCGGCCGGCTTGGCGGGTGACTTGGTGCTCGGCTTGGCGGGCGATTCGGCAGCCGGCTTGGTGGTCGGCCCGGCAGGCGACTTGGCAGGTGACTTGGCTGCGGACTTCGAGGCGGGCTTCGTGCTCGACTTCGTGGCCGCGGCGCGCTTGGACGTGGTGGCGGACTTCCTGCCGCGCGTCCGTCCGGCGGACGCCGGCTTCGTGGCGGTGGCACCCTCACGGGGGGCGGGCACGGTGGCCGTCCCACCCACGGCGGCGGGCTCCGGCGCGCTCGTCGGCCGGTCCGGCGCGGAGGCGATGCCGAGCGCCTGCTGCATGTTCACCAGCAGGGCGTGGTCGTGCTGCAACGCGGCCAGTTGCTGCTGCAGTGCGGTGATCTCCGCGCTGACACGTTCCTGCTCCTTGACGTTGCGCTCCAGGTCGTCGGTGACCTGGACGCTGTACTGCGACGCGAGTTCGGTGGCGGCCTGCATCGTGTTCTCGGACATGGTGGTGACTCTCCTCGATTCGCGGGCCGTGAAGGCACGGGAGGAATGGCGGGACATGGTCTGTTTCCGTGTTGGCTGCCGGGCCGGTATACCACGTTCGGCCGTCAGCGTGGTATGCGCCGCCCGTTCCTCGTGCGGGTGTTCGGAGTACGGATGCGCCGTGCTCACTCGCCCTCGGGCACCCCGACGATCTCGCGCATGGTCGTCCTCCCTCAGCGGGACGGGCCCGACTGCCTGCCACGCGGGGCCAGTCGGTCCACCTCTCGCGCGGCCTTGCGTGCCTGTCGCTCGGCCCGGGCCAGCGCGTCCGCGGCCGCCCTCCCGCCTTCCTCGGCCTCCCGCCGTGCCCGCTCGGCCCGACCGAGCTCCTCACGTGCCTGCCGCAGCCGCTGCTCGGCGGCGGACGCTTCCTCACGTGCTCGCTGATGTTCCTCGTACGCCTGCCGCAGTGACGCCTCGGCGTCCGCGTGCTCGGCGCGTCTGTCGTTCACCTGCCGCGCGGCCTCGTCCGCCACCTGCTCGGCCCGGGCGAGCTCCTCCTGACGTCTGCGGCGTCGCTCGGCGAGTTCGTCCTGAGGCCTGGTCCCCGCCGTGGGACCGGGGGAGTCCGGCCGGGGTGTGCGCTTGCGCGGCGCGGACTCGGCCGGGGCGGTGCCCGGAGGGAACTCCGACGGCGGGGTGAGCGAGTTCGTCAGACGTCCGCCGGCCCACTGGTCGGCCGCGTCGGGGTCCGCGAGGACCGCGCGCAAGGTGGACTCGACCTCCCGCTGCGCCGCTTCGGACAGCGGGTGCCCGGCCTCGCGGGCGAGTTGGGCGGCCTGTCCGGACAGGGCGGAGACGATGCGCCGGCGCTGCGCGGAGAGCTCCTTGAGTCCGGCGGCGTCCAGGGTGCGGTGGGCCTCGCGCAGCGCCTGGCCCAGCTCCAGGAAGCGTCGGCTCTCCTCCGGCCTCGAGTGCGTCAGCAGGTTGGCCGCCCAGGCGGCGAGCGTCGGCCGGCGCGCGGCGTGGATGCGGCGGGCGTCCTCCTTGCGCCCGGCCGTTCTGGTGGCCGCGGCGTGTTCCTCACGGCGGGAGACGAAGTCGGCGGGCGGCGCCGTGTAGAGCTCGTCGAGGACCGACTCGACCGGTCCCGCCTGGGCGCCGCCGGTCTCCCGGCGGTGCCCGCCCCTGCGCTGCATGGTCCCTCCGCCTCCACCTCCACCTCGCCCCGGGCCTGAGCCCACGCCTCCTGTCTACGGTCGCACCGGCCGCCCCGCGACCCGAGCGCGGCGCCACCTCCGCCGCGCAGGGCCCATTTGCCTAAAAGCTTTAGGCAAATGCATAATCGCTTCAGGTAACGGGAGGAAGAACGGGAGGACGGTCATGGTGCGCGTGGGACTGACCACGGAACGCCTGGTCCGGGCGGGCGCGGAACTGGCCGACGAGGTCGGCTTCGACCAGGTGACGGTCTCCGCGCTGGCCAGACGCTTCGACGTCAAGGTCGCGAGCCTGTACTCGCACGTACGCAACTCTCAGGACCTCAAGACCCGGATCGCCCTGCTCGCCCTCGCCGAGCTCGCCGACCGGGCCGCCGCGGCGCTGGCCGGACGGGCCGGCAAGGACGCCCTCGCCGCCTTCGCGGACGTCTACCGCGACTACGCCCGGGAACACCCCGGCCGCTACGCCGCGGCCCAGCTGCGGCTCGACCCGGAAACGGCGGCCGCGAGCGCGGGCGTCCGGCACGCGCAGATGACGCGGGCCGTCCTGCGCGGCTACGACCTGACCGAACCCGACCAGACCCACGCGGTCCGGCTGCTGGGCAGCGTCTTCCACGGCTACGTCAGCCTGGAGATGGGCGGCGGCTTCAGCCACAGCGCCCCCGACAGCCAGGAGACCTGGACGCGGATCGTGGACGCCCTCGACGCCCTGCTGCGCAACTGGCCCGCACGCTGACCCCCGCCCCGCGGACGCGGGCGCCGACAGCACCGGACAGACCGACACCACGGGACCAGCGGACCGCCGGAGAAGAACAACCGGAGAAGACATGCCCACCACGCACGACTGGATCACCACGCCGATCACCCGCGACCTCCTGCGGGGCGCCCTCGAGCTGGAGCGCACCGAGCACGGTGTGCTCCCGCACCGGCTGCCCGCCCGGGCCCGCGCCCAGTGCGCCGACGGACAGCTGGCCATGGTCGAGTCCCAGCCCTCCGGCGTCCGCCTGGCCCTCCGCACCCGGGCCACCGCCCTCGAACTGGACACCCTTCCCACCAAACGGGTCTACGTCGGCGCCCCGCCGCGCCCCGACGGCGTGTACGACCTGCTCGTCGACGGCCGCCCGGCGGGCCGGGGCAGTGTCGCGGGCGGCAAGACCCTGACCGTTGACATGACCACCGGCACGGCGGCCGTCGAGCCCGGACCGGTCGGCACCCTCCGCTTCGACGGGCTGCCCGAGGGCACCAAGAACATCGAGATCTGGCTGCCGCACAACGAGATCACCGAACTCGTCGCCCTGCGCACCGACGCCCCCGTCGAACCCGCCCCGGACCCGGGCCGCAGGATCTGGCTCCACCACGGCAGCTCGATCAGCCACGGCTCCGACGCCGCGAGCCCCACCACCACCTGGCCCGCGCTCGCGGCCTCCCTCGGCGGCGTCGAACTCGTCAACCTCGGCCTGGGCGGCAGTGCCCTGCTCGACCCGTTCACCGCGCGGGCCATGCGCGACACCCCCGCCGACCTGATCAGCGTCAAGGTCGGTATCAACGTGGTCAACGCCGACCTCATGCGCCTGCGCGCCTTCGGCCCCGCCGTGCACGGCTTCCTCGACACCATCCGCGACGGCCACCCCGACACCCCGCTGCTGGTCGTCTCGCCCATCCTGTGCCCCATCCACGAGGACACGCCCGGACCGAGCGCCCCCGACTTCTCCCGCCTCGCCGAGGGGCGGCTGGGCTTCCGGGCCCTGGGCGACCCGGCGGAACGCGCGAGCGGGAAACTGACCCTGAACGTCATCCGGGACGAGCTGGCCCGGATCGTCGCCCGGCGCGCGGCCGACGACCCCCACCTGCACCACCTCGACGGCCGTGACCTCTACGGCGAGGACGACTTCGCCGAGCTTCCCCTGCCCGACGACCTCCACCCGGACGCGGCCACCCACCGCCGCATGGGCGAACGCTTCGCCAAGCTCGCCTTCGCCGATCACGGCGCCTTCGCGGGCTGACGCCGCAGGGGCGGCACGGCGTACGCCGCCGTCAGGCCACGACGACCGCGGCGAAGCGCCGGGCGACCTCGCGCCAGACCGCACCGGCCGCGGGCTCGTCGCGGTCGGCGCGGCGACGGAGCTCCGCGGGGTCCAGCCCGAGCGCGCGCATCCGCTCCGGGTCCCACGACCGGACCCGGTCCGCGTCCGCCTCGGGGTGGAACTGCACCCCCCAGGCCCTCTCACCCACCCGGAACGCCTGGTACGGGCACCCCGCGCTCTCCATCAGCCAGGCGGCGCCCGGTGGCAGGGCGGTGACGGCGTCCACGTGGTGCTCCACCGCCGTCACCCGCTCGGGCAGCCCCCGGAAGAGCGGATCACCCCCGGCCTCGGGCCGCAGACTCAGCGGCGTACTGCCGAACTCGGGTGTGCCGTGGTCGGCCTGGACCGTACCGCCCGCGACCCGGGCGAGGAGCTGCCCGCCGAGACAGATCCCGAACACGGGGACCTCCCGCTCCAGCGCCTCGGCGACCAGCGCGCGGGTGGGCGCGAGCCAGGGCGCGCGGACGTCGTCGTCGGGCAGGTAGCCACCGCCCAGCACCATCACGCCCCGATGGGTCAGGCGCCGGGGGAGCGGTGCACCGGCGTACGCGTGCACCACGTCCAGCGACAGCCCGTCCGCGGCCAGCCAGTCACCGAACCGGCCCGGCCCGCCGCCCGGATGGTTCTGCACCACCAGCAGCCGCGACATCCGCCCACCCCCTGCTCCACACCGCCACTCGACGGACAACACCTCACTGCCCAGGAGGACGGGGAAAAACGCAGGCGCCGCCGGGCCGAGCAGGAGTACGGTCCCTCGCATGCCTGACGAAGACGGTTACTTCGGAGAAAGCGTCGCCGCGCACTACGACGACTCGACGGCGGACATGTTCGCGCCCGACGCGGTCGACCCCGCCGTCGACCTGCTGGCCGAACTGGCGGGCGGGGGACGGGCACTCGAGTTCGGTGTCGGCACCGGACGGATCGCGCTGCCGCTGACGGGCCGCGGAGTCCCGGTGCACGGCATCGACATGTCCCGGGCGATGACCTCCCGGCTGAGCGCCAAGCCGGGCGGCGAAGCCGTCGAGGTGACCATCGGCGACTTCGCGACGACCCGGGTGCCGGGCACGTTCACGGTGGCCTATCTCGTCTTCAACACCATCAACAACCTGACGACCCAGGACGCCCAGGTCGACTGCTTCCGCAACGCCGCCGCCCATCTGGAGCCCGGCGGCTGCTTCGTCATCGAGGTGGGCGTCCCGGAGCTGCGCCGCCTGCCCCCGGGGCAGAACGCCGTGCCGTTCCGCATCGGCCCGGACGGGTGGGCGTTCGACACCTACGACACCGTCACCCAGGCGATGAGCTCCAACTACGTCACCCTCGTGGACGGACGCGCCGAGTACGAGTACTACCCCTTCCGGTATGTGTGGCCCTCCGAGCTCGACCTGATGGCCCGGCTCGCCGGGATGCGGCTGCGCGACCGGTGGGAGGGGTGGACCCGGGAGCCGTTCACCCACGAGAGCCGCAGCCATGTCTCGGTCTGGGAGAAGCCCGCCGGCTGACCGGACCGGCCCGCTTCAGCGCCGCGCCATGTACAGGTCCAGAGCCTTGTGCAGCACCTTGTTGAGCGGATAGTCCCACTCACCGAGGTACTCGACGGCCTCGCCGCCCGCGCCGACCTTGAACCGGAGCAGGCCCAGCAGGTGGTTGTCCTCGTCCAGGGTGTCGGTGATTCCCCGGAAGTCGTAGACGGCCGCGCCGAGTTCATGGGCGTCGCACAGCATCCGCCACTGCAGGGCGTTGTTGGGCTGTACCTCGCGCCGGCGGCCGGTGGAGGCGCCGTAGGAGTACCAGACGTGCTCGCCGACGGTCAGCATCGTGGCCGCGGCGAGCACCTCGCCGTCGTGATGGGCGAGGTAGAGACGCATGCGGTCCGGGTCCTCGGCCGTCAGCGCGGTCCACATGCGCCGGAAGTACGCCAGTGGCCGCGGCACGAACCCGTCCCGTTCGGCGGTCTCGACGTAGAGCTCGTAGAACGCCGGCAGGTCCTCCTGGTCGCCCCGCACGACCTTGACGCCCGCCCTCTCGGCCTTCTTGATGTTGCGGCGCCACTGCTGGTTGAATCCGCCCTGGACGTCCTCCAGGGACCGTCCGGCGAGCGGGACCTGGCACACGTAGCGCGGCTGGCCGGCGGCGAAGCCGTCCTCGCCCCCGGGCTCGGTCCGCCGCCAGCCCATCCGGCGCAGCCGCTCGGCGACGCCGTCCGCCCCGGGCTCGCGCACCGTGGCCTCCACGTCCCCCAGGCGCCGGGCCGCCGGGTCGGCGATCGCCGCCTTGACCGTGTCGGCACTCCAGCGCCGCGCCACCACCGGCGGCCCCATCTTCACCGAGAACGCGCCCCGCTCCTTGAGGTGCGCGAGCATCGGCTCCAGCCACCGCTCCAGATCAGGGGCCGCCCAGTCGATGACGGGGCCCTCGGGCAGATAGGCCAGACACCGTTTCAGCTTCGGCCACGGCCGCAGCAGCACCAGGCCCGCCCCCACGAGGTCGCCGCCCTCGTCGAACCAGCCCAGGCTCTCGGCCCGCCAGTCCGGCTTCACGTCACCCCACGCGGGCGTCTGCAGATGGCTCACGGAGGGCCGGGCCGCGACGAAGCGCAGATGTTCCTCGCGGGTGATCGCCTTCAGGTGACAGGTCATGGGCGGTGCCCCTTTTGCTCGACTTTTGCTCGACTCCGTTCCTCACAGGGAATACCGACCGCGGTCGATCCGCGCGCTGTCGCCCCGTCCTTGCCCCGTGTGCTCCGCCCGGCGCGCGGGGCCGCGCGAGGAGTGCCAGCGTGGACGGAACGGGCGGGGCGCGCAGGACGGACGGAGTCGGCGGAGCAGACGGAGCGGACGGAGCGGAGCGCCATGGCACGGGCGATCTGGACAGGCGTGATCACGTTCGGGCTGGTCTCCGTGCCCGTGGGTCTGTTCACGGCGACGGAGGACCACACGGTCCACTTCCACCAGTTGCAGCGCGGCACCTCCGACCGCATCCGCAACCGGCGGGTCAACGAGCGCACCGGCGAGGAGGTCGACGCCGGTGACATCGTCAAGGGCTACGAGGTGGACGAGGGCGAGTACGTCGTCGTCGAGCCCGAGGAACTGGACGAGATCGCGCCGGGCCGCTCCCGCACCCTGGAGATCACCGACTTCGTCGACCTGGACCGGATCGCCCCCGTCTACTTCGGCCGCAGCTACTACGTCGCCCCGCGCGGCAAGGAGTACCTCAAGGTCTACGCACTGCTGCGCACCGCCCTCGCCGAGACGGGCAAGGTCGGCGTCGCCACCTTCGTGATGCGCAACAGGCAGTACCTGACCGCGCTGCGGGCCGAGGACCGGGTCCTGGTGCTCCAGACGCTGCACTGGGCCGACGAGGTCCGGGACCCGGTCGAGGAGCTGCCCGAACTGCCCTCGGCCCGTACGGGGCGCGGCAAGGAACTGGACATGGCCCTGCGTCTCGTCGACGCGCTCAGCGGCCCCTGGGAGCCCGACCGCTATCGCGACACCTACCAGGAGAAGGTCCGCGACCTGGTGCGGGCCAAGGCCGAGGGCGAGGAGATCGCCCTCGCCGAGGAGGCGCCCCGGGCCACCGACGTGGTCGACCTGATGGACGTGCTGCAGGGCAGCCTGGACCGGGCGAAGGCCGCCGCGCCCTCCCGCGACGCGCCGTCGACCCGTGCCGAGCTGCGGGAGCTGAGCAAGGCGGAACTGTACGAACGGGCCACCGAGCGGGACATCGCCGGACGCTCGAGGATGAGCCGCGACGAGCTCGTCGACGCCCTCGCCGGTGCCGACGAGCGCCGGAAGAAGTCGACGGCCGCCTGACGCGGCTCAGTGGGTGGCGAGCATGCCTTCCCGCAGACGGGCCAGCAGACGTGAGATCAGCCGGGACACATGCATCTGCGAGACACCGAGACGCTCACCGATGTCCTTCTGGGTGAGCTCCTCCACGAACCGCCAGTGGATGATCTGCCGGTCGCGTTCGTCGAGTTCGGCGATCATCGGGGCGAGCGAGTGGAAGTCGTCCACGAGCGCGAGGGTCGCGTCGTCGGCACCGATGAAGTCCGCCAGGGCCGACTCCCCGTCCTCGCTGCCGCCGATGGCGGCGTCCAGCGAGGCGGAGTTGTAGCCGTTGGCCGCCAGCCGCGCCTCGACGACCTCGTCCTCCGGCAGGCTCATCAGCTCGGACAGTTCCTTGGTGGTGGGGTTGCGGCCCAGCCGGCTGCGCAGTTCCTCGGTGGCCCGGGCCAGCTGGACACGGGCCTCCTGCAGACGCCGGGGCACGTGCACGGCCCAGGAGGTGTCACGGAAGAACCGCTTGATCTCGCCGACGATGTACGGCACGGCGAACGAGGTGAACTCGACCTCACGACTCAGCTCGAACCGGTCGATGGCCTTGATCAGGCCGATCATCCCGACCTGGACGATGTCCTCCATCTCCTCCGGGCCCCGGCTGCGGAACCGGCCGGCCGCGAAGCGGACCAGGGACATGTTCATCTCGATCAGGGTGTTGCGCGCGTACTGGTACTCGGCCGTACCCTCCTCCAGCACGGTCAGCTGCTCGAAGAACAGCTTCGACAACTCCCGCGCGTCCTTGGGAGCCACCTTGGAGGGGTCCGCAATCTCCGGCATGTCGGTGGCCTGCTCGGTGGTCTGCACGGTCGTCGTCGCCATGATGATGCCCTCCCTGTCGATCGCCCCCGTTGTCCGGCCGCCTGCCGGCCGACGACAGTCCGCCTACCCCGGTCCTGTCCTCGCATGCACGGCGATGCGGCCGGTACTGCCGACAGCAGTTTCCGACGCGGTGTCAGAGACCGAGGTAGAGGCGGATGCTGGTGCCCTCTTCGGCCGTGTGCACCCGCACCAGATCGGCCACGTAATGGACGAGCAGCAGGCCGCGCCCGCCGATCTGACCGCGCTCGGGGGGCCGGCGGCCGGCCAGCGGATCGCCGAGCCGGCCCGCGTCGCGGACCTCGCACACCACCTGCCCCGCCTCGGCCCAGACCGCCAGTGTCCCGTGACCGCCGCCGTGGACCACGCTGTTGGTGGTCAGTTCCGCCACCGCCAGTTCCAGGTCCTGCACCCGCCGTTCGGCCAGCCCGAGCGACACGGCCCGGCCGACTGCGAAGCGGCGCGCGTCCGGCAGTTCGGCGGCCCCGAAGGGGAGGACGTCGGCGTCCGGCGCGGGGCGCAGCGGCTCGTTGTAGCGGTCGACGACGGCCCGCCAGTCATAGGCGTCGCTGGCCCGCTCCTGGCCCCGGGCGATGACCGTCGGGTGGGTGACCAGGGCGTCGGCCAGGACGTCGGCGTCCAGCCGGGTCTCGTCGTACGGGCACAGGATGGTCGCGGACCGGCCCGCGAAGGCCGCGTTGATCAACGCCTCGTGCTGGGCGCAGGCCGGGTACTCCGTCGCGCTGCGCCCGGCCCAGATCGGCTCGCCGATGATGCGCACCCGTTCCTGCGCGTGCGCGTCGGCGAACGCCCGCAGGACGCCGGGGATGATCCGCCCCGGGTTGCGACCCGCCTCGGTCATGTCCAGGAAGAGGACGTCCTGCGCGTCCGCCGCCAGGCCCGCCCGGATCAGCTCCAGGTTGGGGGCGGGGACGGCCACCGCCACCGGCTCGCCGGCTGCCAGGCCCTCCCGCACGAACGTCACCGTCCGCGCGGCGTACTCCTGCTCCGAGGCGTAGAACAGCGCCGGATGGGCGAAGGCGCCCTCGGTGGTCACCGTGCTCATCGTGGCGTCACCTCGATCCGGCGCAGGGACGGCCAGAACAGCTCCAGCACCCGGGGCAACTGCGGCGGCGGCTGTTCCACCACCACCCGCCCCCCGGACAGGTTCATGGCCGTGACGGCGAGCGCCGTCACCCCGGCCACGTCGACGAACCGCACGCCGGACAGTTCCACGTAGGACACGTCCGTGTGCTGCCGGGACAGCTCGGTGAGGGCGTGCTCCCAGGACCTGCGGGTGGTCACGCCGATCTCTCCGCTGGCACGGATGCCGGGGCGGCCGGACAGCGGACCCACCTCCAGCACGGCACCGCTGCGCAGCCGGCCCGGGACGCCCCCGGGGCCTGTGGCATCCACACTCGGTCTCCTTCGGGAATCGGCCGGACGTCCGCACCACGGCCCGGCGCCGGGGCAGGGCCGCCTCTTCCGACCAGGCAGCCTATCGCGGCGCCCGGGGCCCCGCCGAGCCGATCCGGGGGCCGGTGGGGGGACAAACCGTGCGAGGCGGGCGCGAAGTGGGGAACACGACAGGGGAGTGCGTCCTGTCCTCGGAAAGGAAGACCGGTCATGTTTGAAGCAGAAAACATTCGTGAGTGGCGTGGCCATGACGTCGTCGACAACGAAGGCCGCAAGATCGGGACGCTGGAATCCGTCTACTTCGACACCGCCACCGACCGGCCCGCGTTCGCCACGGTGACGGTCGGTCTGCCGACCCGACGGCGTCTGGTGTTCGTACCGGTGGACAAGGCCACCGTGGGACCGGGCTATCTGAAGGTGACCTACGACCGGGGGCTGGTCAAGGACGCCCCCGGGATCGACCCCGACGGCGAACTCGCGGCCGAGGACGAAGGCGCGGTCTTCGCCCACTACCACCTGCCGTACGAGCAGGGCAGCCGCGGCGAACGCCGGCTCGGCCGCCGCTGAACCCGAACCGTCCCGCAAGATCACGGGGTCCGGCGCGAGGGTCGGCGTGCTCATCGGACGCCGAGGACGCCCCGCACGCCGACCGCACGGGCCCTCCGCGCCGTCCCCGACACGCGCGGCCTCCACGGCAGCGCCGACGGGGCCGGTCACGTCCTGCTCCTAGGCGAGCTCCGCGCCGCGCTCCGCGGCCTCCGTCTCGGAGGTGGCGCTGCCCGTCGCCAGCGTGCCTCCCGAGCTCTCCAGATGAGCCCGGACGAACCACTGGAACTGCTCCAGGTCCCTGAGCTGACCGATCAGGAGGTCCTCCGTCGCGGGGTCGATCTTGCCGGCCTCCTCGATGGCCGCGCGAAAGCCCTCGACGACGCCGGTGTACACGACGTCGAGCGCGCCCAGATGGGCGATGGCGTTGGCCCGGCCGATGGAGTAGTCGTTCCAGGGCCGCTCGGCCACCAGGGCACCGGGCGTGCCCTGCGCCACCCCGCCGAGGGCGGCGATGCGCTCGGCGACGTCGTCGGCCATCTCGCGCACCTGGTCGACCTGGGGGTCGATCATCTCGTGCACGGCGATGAAGTGCGGTCCCACGACGTTCCAGTGCACGTGCTTGAGCGTCAGATGCAGGTCGTTGAGGGCGTGCAGGCGCAGTCGCAGCACGCCGATCAGCTGTCCGGCGGCCTCGCGCTCGATGCCGGGGACCGTGTAGTTCGGGGTCAGGTCGTGCGTCATGGCGGCCTCAGCTCCTGATGTCTCGCGTACGTCCTTGCACGTGCTCGCATGCCCCGCTTCCGCGGCGGCAGACGTGCACGGCGTTGTGCCTGAGGAGGACGGGTCTCCGCCGAAGGGGTGAGTCAATCGTCCGGATGTCCTTCCGGCGCCGCTTTCCGGACCCTCCCCGGGAGCGACGCCGGTGCGGCGGCCCGCCGACAGCATGATGTGCATGACCACGACACCACTGCACCCGGTACCACGGCACCCCGCCCCCGCCCGCTGGGCGGTGCTGGCCGCGCACACCACCGCGCTCCTCACCCTGCCGACCGGGCTGTGGCGCGTCCTGCTGGCGGCCGGGCAGCCCGCCGGTTACACCGACGCGGGTTACGAGGCGATGGGCGTCACCGGCTGGACCGCGGTGTACGTGGTCGGCCTGAGCGTCGCGAGCGAGGCCCTCGCCCTGCTCACCCTCGGCCTGGTCCGGCCGTGGGGCGAGGTGGTCCCCCGGTGGATGCCGTGGATCGGCGGGCGCACGGTCCCGGTGATGGCGGCGGTCGTCCCGGCGGGCCTGGGCGCCGTGGCGCTGACCGCGCTGTGGACCCCGTTCGCCTGGTGGTGGAGCGTCCCCCACCCCGACATGACCCCGCTCGGCGACGCGCTCGTCGGCCTCGCCTACCTGCCCCTGGTCGCCTGGGGCCCGCTGCTGGGCGCCGTCACCTTCTCCTACCACCGCCGGCGCCGGCTCGCGGTGGCCGCCCGGTGAGGTCAGGAGGGCGGGGCCGGCAGCGGCGTCGCGCCGAGCGCACGCGCCGCGTGGACCAGGTTCGACGCCATGGCGCGGCCGGTCGAGGTCGACCAGTCGTGGCCGCGGTCGTCGTCGAGGAAGTCGGGGCCGGGTCCGGGGCCGAGGTGCCAGTACGTCCAGGCCTGGCCGGGAATGGTGTAGCCGATGTCCGCGAGCGCGCCGCTGATCTCGCTGATCACGTGGTGGGCGCCGTCCTCGTTCCCGGTGACCAGGACACCGGCGACCCGGTTGTAGGCGACCGGGCGGCCCTCGTCGTCGGTCTCGCCGAGCATGGCGTCCATGCGTTCCAGCACCCGCTGGGCGACCGAGGAGGGGCGGCCGAGCCAGGTGGGGGAGGCGATGATCAGGATCTGCGACGCCAACAGCATCTCGTGCACGCCCGGCCAGTCGTCGCCGTCGCCCATGTCGGTCTCCACCCCGGGTCTGAGGTTCAGGTCGACGGCCCGTACGACGTCCACCTCCGCCCCGTGGCCTTTCAGCGCCGCGATCACCGTGGCGGCGAGGGCCTCGGTGTTCGACGGCTGGGGGTAGGGCTTGAGGGTGCAGTTGACGACGAGTGCGCGCATGCCTACCGGTCTTCCCCGGACGACGGCTCGTGCCCGTCGGACCGGGACGCCGTTCACCCGCCCGGACGCGGGACGCGGGCGGGGATCCGCAACCAACGGTGATCACGCGAGCCCGGATGCGAGGATGAGGCCGCCATGACTGCAGGGTGGTGTACTCGCACGGTACGGGCCGCGGTGTTCGCGGCCCTCTGCGTGCTGCTCGCCGCCCTGGGCCACGTCCTGATGTCGGGAACCGCGGTGCCCTGGTGGGCCGTTGCGGCGGGCACGGTGGCGACGGGCACCGCCGCCTGGTGGCTCGCCGACCGCGAGCGCGGCCCCCTCGCCGTCGTCGGTGGCGCGGTCGCCGCGCAGACCGCACTGCACGTGACCTTCTCGCTCGCCCAGGCGACCCGACGGCCGCGGTCCGGCGCGGAGTCCTCGCTCGCCGGCCGATGGCTGGACGTCCTGCTGTGCCGGATGCCGTCGGGCGCGGGCGCCCCGACCGGGGCGGAGCAGGGCACGATGCCGATGCCCATGAGCACCGGCGACCACGGCGCCCACGCCCTGCACGCCCTGCACTCGCTGCGGGGCATGAACGGCATGGAACCCGTGGACCATGCCATGGGCGGCATGTCCTCGGCCGGCATGCTCACCGCTCACCTGGTGGCGGCGCTGGTGTGCGGACTCTGGCTCGCCCACGGCGAACGCGCCGCGTTCCGCATCGTGCGGGCCCTCGCCGCCCGGCTCGTCGCGCCGCTGCGCCTGCTGCTCAGGCTCCCCGTGCCGCCGCACCGGCCGCGCGTCCGGACCCGCCGAGCGGCCTCGGAGCGGGCCCCGCGCCGCCTGCTCCTCGCCCATGCGATCACTTCTCGGGGCCCGCCCGCGGGGGTCGCTGTCGCCTGACGACAGCAGGCTCCCCGAGGCCGCCGACGAACCCGCCGAGCTGTCCAGCCGCGCCGGGCGTCGCGCCTCGGGCAACGGTCGCGCGCTCCCGCGCCGGCCGCCCTCCCCGTCGCCGGTCCCCCTGTGCCGCCGGCCCGTCCCGCACGGGCTCGGACGACCCGGAGACCGGAACTCTGATTCCGAGAAGGACAGACACAGGTGATCACTCCTGCCCTGCCCCCGTCACGCCGACAGCCGGACAAGGACGCGAAGGAGGCGTCGATCACGGCCTGGGCGCTCGCCGCACGCACCGGCGACCCCGACGCCGTCGACCACTTCGTACGCGCCCTGCACCGGGACGTCCGCCATTACGTGATGTTCCTGGGCGTCGATCCGCAGAGCGCCGACGACCTGACCCAGGAGACCTTCCTGCGGGCCCTCGGCAGCCTGCACCGCTTCGAAGGACGCTCGTCGGCCCGCACGTGGCTGCTCGCCATCGCCCGCCGCGCGGTGGTCGACAGCATCCGCTACCACTCCTCCCGGCCGCGCGTGGCGGCCACGGACGACTGGGAGTCCGCCGCCGAGCGCACCCAGCCGCGCGGTCTGCCCGGCTTCGACGACGGCATCGCCCTCGCCGAACTGCTCGCCACGCTCCCCGACGAACGCCGCGAGGCGTTCGTCCTCACCCAACTGCTGGGGCTGCCCTACGCGGAGGCGGCCGACGTCAGCGCGTGCCCGATAGGGACGGTGCGTTCACGGGTGGCCCGCGCCCGCACGTCCCTGATCGAGTGGCTGAACGACGCCGAACGCCCCGTACCGGTGGCCGCCGCGGCGTGACGACGTGACCCGGTGAGCGCGGGGCCGGGGCCTTCACCGAGGGCCTCGGCCACCGCCGGCCGCATGACGGACGGATGCGTCGGTGCCGGGCAACTCCCGTTAGCCTCCCCGGAATGAACTCGACAACCGTGCGCGGCGCCACGATCGACTACGACGACTCCGGCCCCTCTACGGGGCTCCCGGTCCTCCTGCTCCACGGGCACCCCTTCAACCGCACCCTGTGGGCCCCGCAGGTGGCGGCACTGACGGCGGCCGGCCACCGGGTCGTCACCCCCGACCTGCGGGGCTACGGCCGCAGCACCGTCACCCCCGGCAAGGTCCTGCTCGCCGACTTCGCCGACGACCTCGCCGCCCTCCTGGACCACCTGGACATCGAGCGCGCGGTGGTCGGCGGCGTCTCCATGGGCGGGCAGATCGCCATGGAGGTCCAGCTGCGTCATCCCGGACGGGTACGGGCCCTCGTCCTGTCGGACACCTCGGCACCCGCCGAGACCGCCGAGGGCAAGGAGTTCCGCAACCGCCTGGCCGACCGGCTCCTCGCCGAGGGCATGGACGGTTACGCCCACGAGGTCATCGACAAGATGCTCGCCGCCTACAACGTCGCCGCGATGCCGGACGTGGCCGCCCGCGTCCTGGAGATGATGTGCGCCACCGACCCCCGCGGCGCCGCGGCGGCCCTGCGCGGCCGGGCCGAACGCCCCGACTACCGCGACGTCCTGGCCGCCGTCGGGGCACCCGTCCTGGTCGTCGTCGGCGCGGACGACGTCTACACCCCCGTGGCCCAGGCCGAGTCCCTTCACCGCCTCGTCCCGCACTCCACCCTGGCCGTCATCGAGAAGGCCGGTCATCTCCCCGGCGTCGAGCAACCGG
Organism: Streptomyces sp. NPDC053750; assembly: GCF_044544295.1. Lineage (NCBI taxonomy): Bacteria > Bacillati > Actinomycetota > Actinomycetes > Kitasatosporales > Streptomycetaceae > Streptomyces > Streptomyces sp. NPDC053750. The sequence goes on from NZ_JBITXB010000002.1 coordinate 541,988, forward strand.
AACGCTTCAACGCCGTGCTGCTGGAATTCCTTGCCGCGGGGGTGTGACGCAGGCGCGGGTCGCGCATGAACGTCGTACTCCGGCGTGCGGAGGGCGCACATGGTCATTGCATGAGCCCTGTACGCGCCCCCTCGGCAGTACGGACAATGCGCAGTGGCCGTGATCACGCGGCGGGAGACGCGGCGTCGTCCGACCGCCGCTTCCGGGGAAAGCAGGTCGATCGCCATGTTGTTGCGTCTGCCCACCACCGTGTCCGAAGCGCAGGAGTGCATGGCCGAGGGAGCCGTGCCCATCGGCGGGGCCACCCTGGTGTGGGCCACCTGGCAACGGGACGGCTTCCCCGAACTGGCCATGTCGCTGCGCAACCTGCCGGAGGCGAACGCGGTCGAGCCCGAGGCACTCGGCTCCGCCGTGGTGCTGCACCGGATAGACGACCGCGTCCCGGAGGTGCTGCGCCGGGCGGCGGGCTCGGTCGGAACCGGCGCCGTACGCCGGACCGCCACGGTCGGCGGCAACCTCGTCGGCAGCAGCCTGCGCTGCCTGCTGCCCGCGGCCCTCGTCCTGGACGCCCGGGCCACCGTGCTGGGGCCGGACCGGGCCTACGAGACCGACCTGGGCGAGGTCGTGGCGAAGCGTCATCTGCTGCTCGGTCTGAGCTGGCGCACCCCGGCGGCCAGCGGCTACCACAAGCAGCCCGCCGAGGCCGGCGGACCGCCGCCCCTGGTCGTGGCCACCGCCGTGCACGCGGACGACGAGGGCCGGCACCACCTGCGGGTCGCCGTCCGCGACGGCTACGAGGTGCTCGGCGAGACCACGGCGTGCGACATGGACACCGGCGAGGTGCTCGACGCGCTGGAGCGTACGGATGTCGGCGCGCTGCCTCCCGCGGCGCGGGACGTGGTGCGGCGGCGGGTCACCGACATCCTCGGTTCGGTCACCGGACGCTGACGCTCCGACCGCCGACTGCCGCCCGTCGGCCGCCGCGCGGCTCGGGTCAGCCGGTGGCGAGCGCCTTGACCCGGTCCAGTGTTCCGTTGAACCGGTCGTGGTCCCCGACGGTCGGCCCGGTCGACGTGTACTGCCACATCGTGTGGAAGTCCCACCCGGCCGGCAGGGGCCCGACCGTCGAGGCGTACCGGGCGATCCACAACGGGTTGGTGGCACCGAAACCGCTGTAGTTCCCGGTGCACTGGATCCACCAGTTGGTGGAGGTGTAGATGGCGGCGTGGCGGCCGGTGCGGGCCTTGTACTGGTCCAGGAAGTCGCGGATCCAGCCGACCATCTGACTCGCCGTCTTGCCGTAGCAGGTCTCCCCGTACGGGTTGTACTCGATGTCGAGCACGCCCGGCAGCGTCCTGCCGTCCTTCGACCAGGCCCCGCCGTGGTCGACGAAGTAGTCCGCCTGGGCGGCGCCGCCGGCGCCGTCCGGGATGGCGAAGTGGTAGGCGCCGCGGATCATGCCGATGTCGTACGAACCGTTGTACTGCTGGGTGTAGTTCGGATTGCGGTAGGACGTGCCCTCGGTGGCCTTCACATAGGCCCACTTGACGCCGCTGTTCCAGAGGGTCGACCACGTGACGTCGCCCTGATGGCTCGAAACGTCCACCCCCTCCGTCTGGGTGGTGGCCCGGCTGTCGGCGGGCTGTCCCTGGATGCCCTCGTGGGCCAGGACACCCATGCCCATGTGGGCGGAACCGCGGGCCGGAGCGCGGCCCGCGTCGTCGGCCGACGCGGGGACCGCGGCCAGGGTCAGCACGAGTGACTGGGCGGCGAGGAGGACGCCCGACGCGAGCAGGCGTGAGTGGCTCGAAGCCACGGCTATGGGTTTGCGCATGTCACCCATAGCATCCGCTGTCACGCCCCACCGCATCCCAGCGGCCCCCAGACGGTGTGGCCACATCTGCCACCCGTGGCGCGGCGCGCCCCGCCTCCCGCTTTTTTTGAACGCGTTCAAACTTGGGATAGGCTCGCGCCCAAGAGGGGCCAAGTGGCGGGGTGCAGGGCGGGGAAGAGCGGAGTGGAAGAGCCGATGAAGATCGTGATCCCGGGGGGAACCGGGCAGGTGGGTACGGTCCTGAAGCGCGCGTGGACCGCTGCCGGCCATGACGTCGTGGTGCTCACCCGGCGGCCGGTGCGGCACGGCGAGGTCCACTGGGACGGCGCGACGCCGGGGGAGTGGGTCGAGGAGATCGACGGCAGCGACGTGATCGTCAACCTGGCCGGCCGCAGCGTGAACTGCCGCTACACGCCCACCAATCTGCGGGCCATGATGGACTCGCGCGTGCACTCCGCCCGCGCCGTCGGCGAGGCGATCGCGGCAGCCGCCCAACCACCCCGGGTCTGGCTGCAGATGAGCACCGCCACCCTCTACGCCCACCGCTTCGACGCGCCCCACGACGAGGCCACCGGCGTGATCGGCGGAACCGAACCCGACGTGCCGGCCTACTGGTCGTACAGCATCGACATCGCCAAGGCCTGGGAGCGCGAGCAGGAGCGGGCCGACACTCCGCACACCCGCAAGGTGGCCCTGCGCTCCGCCATGGTGATGAGCCCGGACCGCGGAGGTGTCCTCGACGTCCTGCTGTGGATGGCACGACTGGGGCTCGGCGGCCCGGTCGGGGGCGGTGCGCAGTACGTCTCCTGGATCCACGACCTGGACTTCGTCCGCGCGGTCGACTTCCTCGTCGCGCACGACGACATGACCGGTCCCGTCAACCTTGCCGCGCCGGCACCGCTTCCCCAGCGCGCCTTCATGCGCGCCCTGCGCAAGGCGTACGGCATGCCGGTCGGCCTGCCCGCGACGCGGTGGATGGCCGAACTCGGCGCCGTCGTCCTGCGCTCCGACACCGAACTGCTCCTCAAGAGCCGCCGCGTCGTCCCCGGCCGGCTGCTCGAAGCGGGGTTCGTCTTCGACCGTCCCGAGTGGCCGGGGGCCGCCGCCGACCTCGTACGGCGAGTGCGCGAGGGCCGGCGAGCCGGGCGGCGCGGCGCCCGCACCGGCCCCCGGAGCCGGCGCGCGGTCACCGAGGGATCGGCACCGCCTGTCCCGTGACCCGCGTGCGCGGGTCGTCCGGTGACACGTCGATCAGCAGGTCGCTGGGGCGGCCCATGTCCTCGCCCTGGCGGATCGCGATGGTGGCGGGGCGGGTGACCAGGCCCAGCTCGCGGAGGTACCCGCCGAACGCCGCGGCCGCCGCCCCGGTGGCCGGGTCCTCGACGACGCCGCCGACGGGGAACGGGTTGCGGGCGTGGAAGCGCTCCGGCGACTCGCGCCACACCAGGTCCACCGTCGTCCAGTCGTGGCGCCGCATCACCTCGGCCAGTGCGTCGAAGTCGTAGTCGAGATCGGCCAGTCGGGCCCGGGACGCCGCGGCGAGCACCAGGTGGTCGTTGCCGCCGAACGCCACGTGCGGAGGCAGGGCGGGGTCCAGGTCGGCGGCGGTCCAGCCGAGCGCCCTCAGCGTCGCGTCGAGTTCCGCGGCGCGTGCCGGGCGGGAACGCGCCGGCACGCTGGTGAGGGTGGCCCGTACGGCACCGGCGTCGTCGGCCGTGGTGGACACGGGGATCTCGCCGGCGGGCGTGTCCAGGACGATCTCGCCGGGCCCCAGTCGCTCGGCGAGGGCCACGGCCAGCGCGACCGTGGCGTGCCCGCAGAACGCGACCTCGGCCAGCGGGCTGAAGTAGCGGACCCGAAACCGCCGCGAGGCCGCGTCGCCACCGGTGACGAAGGCGGTCTCGGAGTACCCCACCTCGGCGGCGATCGCCCGCATCGCCGCGCCGTCGAGCCCGGAGGCGTCGAGGACCACGCCGGCCGGATTGCCGCCCGCGGGGTCGTGGGTGAAGGCGGAGTAGCGCAGGATCCTGGACTCGGGCAGCGTCTCGGAACGGTCTTCCACGTCGCTCGTTCCCGTCACGTCGATGGTCATGGGCTCCACGCTGCCATCCGGCACCGATCGTGTCCAACGATGGACAGCGATCCCTACCATCGGAAAACAGCATGGCAACCGCATAGCCTGGCCCGGTGGACACCCGACTGCTGACGACCTTCACCACGCTCGCCCGCACGGGCGGCTTCACCGCTGCCGCCGCCGAACTGCACCTGGCCCAATCCACGGTCACCGTGCACATCCGCACCCTGGAACGCGACCTCGGCGTCCGGCTCTTCGACCGCCTGCCCACCGGCGCGCTGCTCACCGACACCGGCCGTCGGCTCCTGGAGCGGGCCGAGGAGGTGCTCGACGCCGAGGCCCGGCTGCGGGCCGGGTGCGACGCCACCGGTGCCGTGGCGGGGCGGGTGGTGGTCGGCAGCCCGGAGTCACTGTGCGCGAGCCGCCTGCCCGGTGTGATCGCCGCCCTGCGCACCAGCCACCCCGAGGTGGACGTCCACCTGTACGCGGCGGGGACCGCGGCCTGCGTGGAGGGACTGCGCTCCGGACGCCTCGACCTGGCGCTGCTGCTGGAGGAGGAGACGGAGTTCCCCGACGTGACGGTCGAACCGGTCGCCCGCGAGCCGCTCGCCCTCGTCGCCGCGCCCCAGCACCCCCTCGCCGCGCGCAGCCGCGCCGCCACCTGGGCGGAGCTGGCCGAGGAGAGCTTCTTCCTGCTGGAGGAGGGCTGCTCCTACAGCGACGCGCTGGCGCGGCGGTTGCTCGACGTGCCGGGCGGGCGGCCGCGGCTGACCCGGTTCGGCAGCGTGGACGCGGCGCGCAACTGCGTGGCGGCCGGACTGGGGCTGACCCTGCTGCCGCTGACCACGGTGAGGGAGGAGCTGGACCGGGGACGGCTGGCCCGGGTCGGTGGGCCGCGCTTCCCCGACGTGGCGGTACGGCTGGCCCGGCACCGGCGACGGTGGGCGGCACCCGCTGCGCGCGAGGTCGCGCAGGCACTTGTCCGGTACCTGGGGAACTGAGCGGCAGGGCAGCGGGCGGCGGGCGCCCGCGGGGGTCAGGCGTCGCCCTCCACGGAGGCGCGCAGCCGGGCGCTGGCCATGCGCATGTGCTCGGCCATCGCCCGGTCCGCGGCCTCCGGGTCGCGGTCCCGGATCGCCTGGAGCACCGCGTCGTGCTCGCACAGCGTGCCGCCGACCGTGCCCTCGATGTCGCTCACGCGCTCCATCCAGACCTGGAGCAGCGCCCGAATGCTGTGGAGGATGTCGCTGAGCACGGTGTTGCGCGCGATGCGGGCCGTCTCCAGGTGGAAGGCGATGTCGGCGTCGATGAACGCCGTGACGTCGCCGCCCGCGTCGCGCATGTGCTGAAGGTGCTCCTCCAGCCGTGCCACGTCCGCGTCGGTCGCGCGCTCCGCCGCGAGCCGGGCCGAGACGCCTTCCATGTAGGTGCGCACCTCGACGAGGTCCTGGGTGCGCCGCTGGCCCAGCATCAGCCCCCAGTTGATCGCCCGGGGCAGGAACTCCGAGGTGCCCTCGCGCACGTAGGAGCCGGAGCCCGGGCGGATCTCGATGATCCCGAGGACGTCCAGCGCGGAGAGCGCGCCGCGCACACTGGACCGGGCGACACCGAGGGCCTCGGCCAGCTGGCGCTCGGCGGGCAGCCGCGTGCCGGGCCGGATGTCGCCGGCCGAGAGGTGGTCGAGAAGCCGCTTGGCGACCTCGCTGACGGACGACTCGCGCACCACCGGGCGCAGCAGCTGCGCGAGGTCGGGCGCGGCGGCGGGGCTCTGCTGATCAGGCTGACTGGTCACGGTCACCAGTCAACCAGACACCGTACTCAGGTGACTGACCAGGCAGTTCACCTTTTCCAGGGGCGCGGTTTGTCAAGAGTGCGGCCGCGAGCGAATCTATGAGCCTCGCCACACTGGTAAATTGGTGACCAATTTGCGTCCGAGGCATAGCGTGAAGGCGAACCGGTCGGCCGCCCCGTTGCGGACCGTCCGGCGTGACCCACCCCGGACGGAGCTGTCCGGGCGAGCCGAGGAGTCGCCCATGGGTGCCCAAGCGCCATCCGCGGCAGTCGAGAGAACTGCCATCAAGAAGGTCTCAGTCCGCCTCGTGCCGTTCGTGGCGCTGATGTTCTTCGTGAACTACCTGGACCGAACCGCCGTCTCGTTCGCCGAACCCAACGGGATGGGGCAGGACCTGGCGCTGACAGCCGCGCAGTTCGGCTTCGCGTCCGGGATCTTCTTCCTCGGCTACATCGTGCTCGAGGTCCCCAGCAACATGGCCCTGCACCGCTTCGGGGCCCGCCGCTGGCTGGCCCGGATCATGGTGACCTGGGGCATCGTCTCCCTGCTGTTCACCTGGGTCAGCACCAGCGAACAGCTCTACGCCCTGCGCTTCCTGCTCGGTGTCGCCGAGGCCGGCTTCTTCCCCGGCGCGATCCTGTTCCTCAGCCAGTGGGTGCCGTCCCGCCACCGCACCAAGATCCTCGGCCTGTTCTACCTCGCCCAGCCGCTGACCACCGTGTTCGGCGCCCCGCTGGCAGGCTGGCTGATCGGCCGCCACGGCCTGTTCGGCCTCGAGGGCTGGCGCGTGATGTTCCTGTTCGTGTCGCTGCCCGCGATCATCCTGGGCGTCGTCGCCTGGTTCTACCTGATCGACAAGCCCGCCGACGCCAAGTGGCTCACCCCGGCCGAGCGCGACTGGCTGACCACCGAGCTCGCCGCCGAGAACGCCCAGAAGACCGGGCACGAGGGCAAGCACGCCAAGGGTGACCTGAAGACCGCCTTCAGCAGCGGCCGGGTCTGGACCCTCGCCGTCGTCTACTTCGGCTTCGTCTACGGCCTGTACGCCCTCGCCTTCTTCCTGCCGACGATCATCAACGGCTTCCAGGAGCAGTACGACACCACGTTCAGCGTGATGGACAAGGCCTGGATCACCGCGATCCCGTACCTGCCCGCCGCCGTCGTGCTGTTCTTCTGGACCCGGCACGCCACCCGGCACGGCACCCGCACCTGGCACGTGGCCGGCCCGGCCGTCGTGGGCGGTGTGTCCATCCCCCTCGCCCTCTACATGGGCTCCCCGACCGCCACGGTCGCCGTGATCACCGTGACCGCCTGCGCCATCTTCGCCGCCCTGCCCGTCTTCTGGTCCGTGCCCTCCCGCTTCCTGACGGGCGCCGCCGCCGCGGCGGGCATCGCCCTGATCAACACGGCGGGCAACGTCGCGGGCTTCGCCTCCAGCTACATCACCGGCTGGCTCAAGGACTGGACCGGCGACTACTACGTACCGCTCTTCCTGGTCGGCTTCTTCATGCTGCTGTCGGCCGCCCTGATGATCTGGCTCTCCGCCCGCCACCGCACCGACGAACCGGCCCCCGAGCCCGAGCACCAGTCCATGGAGGCCCTTCGATGACCCGCCTGTTCAACGACCCCGCCGCCTTCGCCGACGAGGCGCTGGAAGGCTTCACCGCCGCCCACCGGCGCTGGGTCCGGCCCGTCACCGGCGGCGTCGTACGGGCCGGCGCCACCCCCGCCGGGCAGGTAGCCGTGGTCATCGGCGGCGGCTCCGGCCACTACCCCGCCTTCTCCGGACTGGTCGGCCGGGGCCTGGCGCACGGCGCCGCGGTCGGCAACGTCTTCGCCTCGCCCTCCGCCCAGCAGATCGGCTCCGTGGCCAGGGCCGCGCACGGCGGTGCCGGGGTACTGCTGATGTACGGCAACTACGCGGGCGACGTCCTGCACTTCGGCCAGGCCGCCGAACGGCTCGCCGCCGACGGCATCGACGCCCGGACGTTCGCCGTCGCCGACGACATCTCCAGCGCGAGCCCGGACGAGTCCGCCAAGCGCCGCGGCATCGCCGGTGACCTCCCGGTCTTCAAGGCGGCGGCCGCCGCGGCCGAGCAGGGCCTGTCCCTGGACGAGGTGGTGCGCGTCGTCGAACGGGCGGGCGCCCGCACCCGCTCCTTCGGCATCGCCTTCTCCGGCTGCACCCTCCCCGGCGCCGACCACCCCCTGTTCACCGTCCCCGAGGCCCGCATGGCCGTCGGCCTCGGCATCCACGGCGAGCCCGGCATCGGCGAGGAGCCCCTGCCCACCGCCGACGAGGCGGCACGGCTCCTGGTCGACACCCTGCTGAAGGAACTCCCCGCAGACGTCGAGGGGCCCGCGGGACAGCGCGCCGCCGTGATCCTCAACGGCCTCGGCTCGGTCAAGTACGAGGAGCTGTTCGTCGTCTACCGCAAGGTCGCGGCCCTCCTCGACGCGGCCGGCGTGGAGATCGTCGACCCCGAGGTCGGCGAGCTCGTCACCAGCTTCGACATGGCCGGCGTCTCCCTCACCCTGACGTGGCTGGACGACCGCCTGGAGGAGCTGTGGCGGGCCCCGGCCGACACCCCCGCCTACCGCAAGGGCGCCCTCGACGCGCCCGAGGCGGACGACGCGGACGACCGGGCCCCGGTCGCCGAGGACGTCCCGGACCTCGCCGTGGCCCCGGCCTCGGAGGCCTCCCGGCACGCCGCCGGCACCGTCCTGGCCGCGCTGGACGCGGTGGCCGCCACCGTCGACACCCACGTCGACGAGCTCGGCCGCATCGACGCCGTGGCCGGTGACGGCGACCACGGCATCGGCATGCAGCGCGGCTCCACCGCCGCCCGCCGGGCCGCCACCGACGCCCACGAGCTCGGCGCGGGCGCCGGCACCGTCCTGAACCGTGCCGCCGACGCCTGGGCCGACAAGGCGGGCGGCACCTCCGGCGCCCTGTGGGGCACGATCCTGCGCTCCCTCGGCACCGCCGTCGGCGACCAGGACGCCCCGGACGCCGCCCGGGTCGCCGCCGGCGTCACGGAGGCCTCCGCCGCCGTACGCCGCCTCGGCGGGGCCGAGGTCGGCGACAAGACGATGGTCGACGTCCTCGTGCCCTTCGCCGACACCCTCGCCGACGCCGTGGCCGGTGGCCTGGCGCTCACCGAGGCCTGGGCCCGCGCGGCCACCGCCGCCGACGAGGCCGCCGCCGCGACCGCCGGCCTGCTGCCCCGCAAGGGCCGGGCCCGCCCGCACGCCGAGAAGTCCCTCGGCACCCCCGACGCGGGCGCCCACTCACTCGCCCTGATCACCCGCGCCGTCCACGGCGTCCTGCTCGACCACCCCCACGACCACCACTGAGGAAAGCCGACATGACCGACAAGCTCCGCATCGTCGTCGGATCCGACGACGCCGGCCACCAGTACAAGGAAGCCCTCAAGCAGGACCTGCAGAACAGCGCCCTGGTCGCCGAGGTCACCGACGTCGGCGTCGACGCCGACGGCCACACCGCCTACCCCAAGGTCGCCATCGCCGCCGCCGAGATGGTCGCCCGCGGCGAGGCCGACCGCGCCCTGCTGGTGTGCGGCACCGGGCTCGGCGTCGCCATCGCCGCCAACAAGGTCAGGGGCATCCGGGCCGTCACCGCCCACGACTCCTTCTCCGTCGAGCGGGCGATCCTCTCCAACAACGCGCAGATCCTCACCTTCGGCCAGCGCGTCGTCGGCCTGGAACTCGCCCGCCGCCTGGCCGCCGAATGGCTCACCTACCGCTTCGACGAGAGCTCGGCGTCCGCCGCCAAGGTCCAGCTGATGTGCGACTACGAGAGCGCCGCGGGCGACGGGGCAGCCGCCTGATGTCCACACCCGCACCGTCCCCCGTCCTGCTGGGGGTGAGCCTGAAGATGTACTTCGGCCACCACCAGACCCTCAACTGGGCGCGCAAGGTCGCCGCCCTGGCCGACCGGCACCCGGCCGTCACCTCCGGCGCCGCCCGCCTCTTCGTCCTCCCCGCCTTCCCGGCCCTCGTCCCGGCCGCCGGCATCCTCGCCCCGTACGGCGTGGCCCTCGGCGCCCAGGACCTCGCCACCGAGGACACCGGCCCGTACACCGGCGAGGTCGGCGGCCCGGTCCTCAAGGAGATCGGCTGCCGGTACGCCGAGGTCGGCCACGCCGAGCGCCGCCGCCTGTACGGCGAGGGCGACACCGTCGTCGCCGCCAAGACCGCCGCCGCCCTGCGCAACGGCCTCACCCCCGTCCTGTGCGTCGGCGAACGCGACGAGGCCGACCCGGCCGACGCCGCGGCCCGCACGGTCGCCGAGGCGGAGCGCCTGCTGCACGGCCTGACGGGCGCGGTCGTCCTCGCCTACGAACCGCAGTGGGCCATCGGCGCCCCCGAGCCGGCCTCCGCCGACCACATCGCGACCGTGTGCACAGCGCTGCGCGGCTGGCTCGACACCCGTCCGCAGCACGCCGGCTCCACCGTGATCTACGGCGGCAGCGCGGGCCCGGGCCTGCTGACCCGCCTGGCCGGCACCGCCGAGGGCCTGTTCCTCGGCCGGTTCGCCCACGACCCGGCGAACGTCGAGGCCATCCTCGACGAGATCCGCTCCCCGGCCCCGGCGGCGGTGGCGTAATGGCGTACGGCATCAGCACCTACGCCTACTTCTGGCGCATCTCGGCCCGCGCCCCCCGGCCGATGACCCTGTCCGCGATGCTCCACGACACGGCGGAACTCGGCGGCGAGGTCTTCCAGATCTGCGACTACGCCCCGATCGAGTCCTACGACGCCGCGCAGCTCGCCGACGTCCGCGCCACCGCCGACGACCTGGGCCTGACCCTCGAACTCGGCACCCGCGGCATCCGCCCCGAGCACCTGCGGAAGTACCTCGACATGGCCGGTCAACTGGGTGTCACCCTGGTCCGCTCCATGCTCAACACGGCCGACCACCGGCCGGACACCACCGAGGCCGAGGCCCTGCTGAAGGAAGCGGTGCCGCGCTACGCCGACGCCGGCGTGACCCTCGGCCTGGAGACCTACGAGCAGGTCGCCACCGACGACCTCATGACCGTCGTACGCGCCGTCGACGACCCGCACCTCGGCGTCGTCCTGGACCCCGGCAACAGCGTCGCCCGGCTGGAACGCCCCGCCGACGTCGTCGCCGCCACCGCGTCCCACGTGGTCAACATCCACGTCAAGGACTTCGCCTTCACCCGCCGCGACGGCTGGGTCGGCTTCACCTACGCCGGCTGCCTGCTCGGCGAGGGCCTCCTCGACCACGACGGCATGATCGCCGCCGTACGCGCGGCCCGGCCGGAGGACCGCGGCATCAACCAGATCGTGGAGCACTGGCTCCCGTGGCAGGACGACGGCTACGACGCCACCGCCCGGCTCGAACACCAGTGGACGCAGCACAGCATCAACACCCTCCTGAGGAGCAAGTAATGGCCACCGAGATCCAGACCAGGGCCGACGTCACGACCGTCGCCGTCATCGGGGCCGCCGGCAAGATGGGCCAGCGCGTCTCCAACAACCTGGTGAAGAGCGACTTCCGGGTCCTGTTCAGCGAGGCGTCGCCCAAGGGCCAGGAGCTCGTCCGCGACCTGGGCCGCGAACTGACCGAGTCCGCGTCCGCCGCCGCCGAGGCCGACGTCGTCATCCTCGCCGTGCCCGACGTGGTCCTCGGCAAGGTCTCCGAGGAGCTCGTGCCGCTGATGAAGCCGGGCACGATCGTCCTCACCCTCGACCCGGCCGCCGCCTACGCCGGCCTGCTCTTCGCCCGCGAGGACATCCACTACGCCTGCGCCCACCCCTGCCACCCGTCGGTCTTCCTGGAGCGCACCACCAAGGAGGAGTGGCAGGACACCTTCGGCGGCATCGCCGCCCCGCAGGAGGTCGTCGCCGCCTACGAGGGTGGGGACGCCGCCAAGCAGGAGCTGGCCGACGCCGTCATCCGCGTCATGTACGCCCCGGTCGTCGACGTCCACTGGGTCACCGTCAAGCAGCTCGCCGTGCTCGAGCCCACCCTCGTCGAGACCATCGCCTGCATGGTCGGCGCCCTGCTGACCGAGGCGCTCCACGAGACGGTGCACACCGTCGGCGTCCCGGAGAAGGCCGCCCGCGCGATGCTGCTCGGCCACACCCAGGTCGCCCTGGCCAACACCCTCAAGGGCTCCAACCCCTTCTCGGACGCCTGCCTGATCGCCATGGACTACGGCCGCGAGTCCATCGTGCGCGACGACTGGAAGAAGGTCTTCGACGACGAGGAGCTGGACAAGGTCATCACGCGCATGCTGAAGATCAAGGAGATCAAGCGCTGACGCGCCGACCCGCCGGCCGTCCGACGCCGGAGGCCCGTTGGGTGCCTCCGGCGTCGTCATGCCTACGCCCGCGTGTCGAACGCGGCCGTCACCCGCAGCAGCTCGGACACGTCCGATCCCACCGGCAGCTCGCGGGGAGCGGTGCCCCGCCGAAACAGCCGGGCGTCCCGTTCGCCCCCGAGCACCGCCCTGTCGCCCTCGACCCGCAGCCAGGAGCCCTCCCGCAGGCCGAGCACGGGTACGTCGTTCTCCTCCAGGAACTCCGTCAGCCGCTCCTCGCGGGTCTCGCCCTTGTGCGTCGACGCCGGGTCCGGGTCGAGGTAGTGCGGATTGATCTGGAACGGGACGAGCCCGAGCGCCTCGAAGGACGGCGGCTGGACGATCGGCATGTCGTTGGTGGTGCGCAGCGAGGGCGCCGCCATGTTGGTGCCGGCGCTGGCACCCATGTAGGGCAGCCCGGCACCGACGGCCTTGATCAGCGCCTCCCGCAGCCCCGTCCGGTACAACGCGCTGAGCAGCCGGAAGGAGTTGCCGCCGCCGACGAACACGGCGTCGGCCGCACCGAGCCGCGCGAGCGGGTCGCCGCCCTCGTGCACGCCCCGCACGTCGATCCCCGCCCCGGCGAGCGCGTCGCGCACCTTGGCGGTGTAGGCGTCGTGGTCGGCGAGCGCGTACGGCACGAAGGCCAGCCGCGCCCCGGCGGGCAGGAAGCCGGTCACGGTGTCGAGGGCGTGTTCCAGGTAGCCGCGGCCGTGCTGGGTGGAGTTGGACAGGAGCAGCAGATTCACGGAGTGGTCCTCATCGGGGTGGACGTGCGGGCGGATCGGCGGGTCAGGTCGTGCCGGGCGAACGCGGGCGCCGGTGGTGCTGCGGTGGATGCGTCAGGCGCTGTTCCAGCAGCCGGGCGGCGCGGCGCAGCACCTCCAGCCGGTCCTCGGGCCCGTCGGGGAAGCGCTCCTTGGCGGCGCCGAGACTGAGGCTGCCGTAGGGCTCCGAGCCGAGGAACACCGGCATGGCGACGGTGCCGATACCGGCGTCGTACTCGCCGACCGTCCAGGCGTATCCCTGGGCGCGCACCTGGCGGAACTCGCGCTCCAGCTGGTCGGGGTCGGTGACCGTGCGCTCGGTGAAGCGTGCCATGGGGCGCCCGCGGAAGAGCCGGTGGCGCTGGTCGTCGGGCAGGAACGCGTAGTACGACTTGCTGGTGGCGCCCGCGTGTGCCGGGTACAGCTCGCCCACGAGCGGGTAGTAGCGCAGGGGTCCCTCCTCGCCCTCGACGGCCGCGACACAGCGCATGTGGAAACTGTCGGGCAGGCAGAAGAGCACCGTGTCGCCGGTCACCGCCCGCAGGTCCTGAAGGACCGGTTCCGCGAGCAGTTCCAGGGAGCCCGATCGCTCCCACAGACGACCCAGGCGCAGGGCGGCCGGGCCGATGCGGTAGCGGCGGGTCGCCGGGTCGGAGACCAGGAAGCCACGACCGGCGAGCGTGGACAGCAGCCGCTGGGCGACCGAGGTGTCCCAGCCGAACTCGGCGGCGATCTCCGTCACCCCCCAGTCGGGCCGGGAGCGCTCGAACGCCAACAGCACCAGCAGGGCACGGTCGACGGTCTGCAGCGCCCCGGCGGGGGTCTTCCGGTCCGCGGGCCGTACGTCCCGACCGCTCACGGCGGCTCCTCTCACTCGGTGCGCCAGTGTCCCCCGTCCATCTCACCATTCAGACCGGAATTGCAGATAACGGGAAACAGTTGCGGAGAACGTTAATCGATCCCGAACCTGCTGTCAGCACCGCCCCAGGTGCGGATCAGGAGAACTGCCCATGTTGAAGTACGTCCTGGACCTCGTGGATCTGCTGGACGATCCCGGCGTCGACGGCAAGCGCGTCGCCGCCCACCTCGACTCCGTGGCGGGCCCCGAGGGCTCCGGCGCCGAGGTCACCACCGTCACGGGCGAGCGCGGCTCGACGGACTTCGTGCTCGTGCGGGTGCCCGGCCGCAACGGCCGGATCCGCGGCGGCTCGGCGCGCACCCTCGGCGTGGTGGGACGGCTGGGCGGCATCGGGGCGCGCCCGGAGATGACCGGCCTGGTCTCCGACGCCGACGGCGCGATCGCCGCGCTCGCCACCGCCGCCAAGCTCCTCGACATGCGCCGCCGGGGCGACGTGCTCGACGGCGACGTGGTCGTCGCCACGCACATCTGCCCCGACGCCCCCACCGCGCCGCACGACCCGGTGCCGTTCATGGACTCGCCCGTCGACATCGCGACCATGAACCGGCACGAGGTCACCGGCGAGATGGAGGCAGTGCTCTCCGTCGACACCACCAAGGGCAACCGGATCATCAACCACAAGGGCCTCGCCCTGTCGCCCACCGTCAAGGCGGGCTGGGTGCTCAAGGTCAGCGAGCAGCTCGGGGAGCTGCTGGCCGTGGTGACCGGTGAGCCGTTGGTCACGTACCCGGTGACCACCCAGGACATCACCCCGTACGGTAACGGTGTACACCACATCAATTCGATCCTGCAGCCGGCCACGGCGACGGCCGCGCCCGTCGTCGGCCTGGCGATCACCTCCGCGGCGGCCGTGCCCGGCTGCCAGACGGGCGCGAGCCACGAGACCGACATCGCGGCCGCCGCCCGGTTCGCCGTCGAGACCGCGAAGGCCTACGGTGGCGGACGCCTCGACTTCCACGACGACCAGGAGTTCGACGCGCTCGTGTCCCGTTACGGCTCCCTGACCCACCTGCAGACCTTCGGCCGCGAACCCGGGGAGTCGTGATCATGGCCGCGCACGAGAAGACCGCCCAGCAGTCGGGCGGCGCCAAGGCCGTGGGCAGCGACGACTACGCCCTGTCCCGCGTCCCGCGCGACAAGCGGCTCGGCTTCTGGACCATGCTGCTCCAGTGGCTCGCGCAGTCGGGCTCCATCTCGCAGTTCACCCTCGGCGCCACCATCGGTGTCGGGATGACCTTCGGGGACGCGTTCCTCGCGTTCACCCTCGGCGCCGTGATCCTCGAAGTCGTGATCTTCGCGATCGGCCTGGCCGGTATGCGCGAAGGCCTGGCAACGCCGCTGCTCACCCGCTGGGCCGGCTTCGGCCGCAACGGCTCGGCCCTGGTCAGCCTGGTCATCTCCGTCAGCCTCGTCGGCTGGTTCGGCGTGCAGAACACGATCTTCGGCGACAGCGTGTCCGCGCTCGTCGGCGGTCCCTCGTGGCTGTGGTGCACGGCCGCCGGTTTCGCCATCACCGTGCTGGTGATCTTCGGCTTCCGGTACATGGCCGTCTTCGCGAAGATCGTCACCCCGCTGTTCTTCGCGATGGTCGCCTGGTCGGTCACCGACGCGCTGAGCGACCACTCCCTCTCCGAGCTGATCAACTCCCCGGCGCCCGGCGAGACCATCCCCCTCGCGGTCGCCGCGACCGCCATCGCGGGCGGATTCATGACCGGCGCGATCGTCTCCCCGGAGATGACCCGCTACAACCGCAAGGGCAGCCACGTCTTCCTGCAGAGCGCCTCGTCGATGATCCTCTCCGAGTACATCGTCGGCATGACCGGTGTCCTCCTCGGCCACATGGTCGGCAGCGGCCAGGTCTCCCAGATCGTGCTCTCCACCTCCGGCGTCTTCGGCGTGCTGGTCGTCCTGATGTCCACCGCGAAGATCAACGACTGGAACCTGTACGGCTCCTCGCTCGGCGTCGTCAACTTCTTCCAGGTCGTCTTCGGCAAGCGCCTGCACCGGGGCGCGGTCACCATCGTCCTCGGCATCGCCGGCACCGTGCTGTCGGCCGTGGGCATGATGACCCACTTCACCGACTTCCTGTCCGTGCTGGGCGTCGCCATCCCGCCGGTGGGCGGCATCATCGTCGCCGAGTACTGGGTGGTGCGCCGCATGCGCGCGCCCCTGGACGCCACCCGCGAGGCCGGGACCCTGCCCGCCACCTCGCCCACCTGGGTGCCGATGTCCCTGGTCATCTGGGCCCTCGCCTTCTGCGTCGGCAAGTTCTACGACGGTGGCATCCCCGCCCTCAACTCCCTGCTGACCGCGTTCGTCCTCTACTGCGTCCTCGGCCTCGCCGGCTGGATCAGGACGTACGGCACCACAGCCCTCGACGACGCCGAGACCGCACCGTCCCGGGCCGCCTCCGGCACGGCCTCCGTAGGAGCATGATGAGCACCTCCACCTCCACCCCCGCCTCCCTCGTTCAGGCCTCCCCCCTCGTCCCCGCCTCCGAGGAGGCACAGCGGGAGGTCGTCGACCTGTGCGCGGAGCTGATCCGCTTCGACACCTCCAACCCCACCAGTGACGAGCGTGCCTGCGCCGACCGGGTCGTGGCCCGCCTCGCCGAGGCGGGCATCGCCTCGGAGCTGGTGGAGAGCGCCCCGGGCCGGGCCAACGTCGTCGCCCGCATCCCCGGCACCGACCCGGCGCGCGGCGCCCTGCTGGTCCACGGCCACCTGGACGTCGTCCCGGCAGACCCGGCCGAGTGGCAGGTGCCGCCGTTCTCCGGCGAGATCCGCGACGGCTACCTGTGGGGCCGGGGCGCCATCGACATGAAGGACACGGTGGCCGTCATGCTGGCCACCGCCCGGCACTTCGCCCGCACCGGCACCCGACCCGCCCGCGAGATCGTCCTCGCCTTCCTCGCCGACGAGGAGGCCGGCGGCAAGTACGGCGCCCACTGGCTGGTCGAGCACCGGCCCGAGCTGTTCGCCGGCGTCACCGAGGCGATCGGCGAGGGCGGCGGCTTCAGCTACGCCCTGGACGAGACCCGGCGTCTCTACCCGATCGAGAACGCCCAGCGCGGCATGGCATGGATGGAGCTGACGGCCACCGGCCGCGCCGGGCACGGGTCGTCCCCGAACGACGAGAACGCCGTCACCGACCTCGCCGAGTCCCTCACCCGCATCGGCCGGCACACCTTCCCGGTCCGGCTGATCGAGCCGGTGCGCGCCCTGCTCGCCGAGGCCGCCCGCCTCCAGGGCGTCGACATCGACTTCGACGCCGAGGACCTGGACGCCGAACTGGCCAAGCTGGGGCACGTGGCCGACTTCATGCAGGTCGTGCTGCGCAACTCGGCCAACCCCACCATGTTCACGGCCGGCTACCAGACGAACGTCATCCCGGGCCGGGCCACGGCCCGCGTCGACGGTCGCTTCCTGCCGGGCCACGAACAGGAGCTGATCGACGCGGTCGACGCCCTGCTCCTGCCGTCGGTGTCCCGCGAGTGGGTCAACCACGACATCGCGATGGAGACCACCTTCGACGGCCCCCTCGTCGACGCCATGTGCGCCGCCGTGCGCGCCGAGGACCCCGACGGCCACCCGGTGCCGTACTGCAACCCGGGCGGCACCGACGCGAAGGCCTTCACCAAGCTGGACATCCGCTGCTTCGGCTTCAAGGGCCTGAAGCTGCCCCACGACCTCGACTACGGCCGCCTCTTCCACGGCGTCGACGAGCGGGTGCCGCTGGAGGGCCTGCGCTTCGGCGTGCGGGTGATGACCCGGCTGTGGCAGGGCTGCTGAAACGGCCCGGGAATGCGCCGACGGAGGCCGGTGTTGAGGGGAGCGACTGACATGCGCGGGTCAGAACCGCAACCGCGCGGCGGTCGAAAGGAGCACCCATGGCACGCAGCACCGCACGCCCGGTCGTCCGGCTGAAGTCGACCGCCGGGACCGGCGTCACCTACGTGACGCGCAAGAACCGGCTCAACGACCCCGACCGGCTCGTCCTGCGCAAGTACGACCCGGTGGCGGGGCAGCACGTCCCCTTCCGCGAGGAACGCTGAACAGCAGGCCGGAGCGAGGACAACTCATGAAGGTTTGCAATTCCCTGCGCTCACTGAAGGCCAGGCCCGGCGCACAGGTGGTGCGCCGCCGGGGCGTGACCTACGTGATCAACAAGAAGGACCCGCGTTTCAAGGCCCGTCAGGGCTGAGCGGACGCGCGCTTCCCGGCCCGGCCCCGCGATCCGCGGGGCCGGGCTCGTGCGTGCACCGTGGGCGCCCGCCAGGGGTCAGTCGGCGACGTCGACGCCGTAGCCCCCGGCGAGGGCGCCGAGGCCGTGGTCGTAGCCCTGGCCGACGGCGCGCAGCCGCCAGCTCTGCCCGCGCCGGTAGATCTCGGCCAGGAGCATCGTGCGCTCGGTGGTGGCGGCGTCCAGCGTGGCCTGGACGAGGGCGGCCGCGCTGGTGCCGGGGCCGGAGACGATGTGCAGGGCGCCCACGTCGCCGAAGGCCGGGGAGCCGTCGATCGCGGCGGCGACGACGACCTTGCGG
Source organism: Streptomyces sp. NPDC053750 (assembly GCF_044544295.1). Lineage (NCBI taxonomy): Bacteria > Bacillati > Actinomycetota > Actinomycetes > Kitasatosporales > Streptomycetaceae > Streptomyces > Streptomyces sp. NPDC053750. The sequence continues at coordinate 560,270 of NZ_JBITXB010000002.1, forward strand.
GCCGAGGGCGGCAGCGTGGCGAGGTCCACGCTGACGGTCTGCTCGGTCGGGCCGTCGCCCAGCAGCCGCACCGTCCCGCCCGGGTTCTCCGGGGCACCGTAGAAGACGAAGTCCTCGTCGAAGGAGACCTGTTCGTCCTCGTCCAGCACGAACGCCACCACGTCGATCTCGCACTCCGTCTGCTGCGCCCAGGACGCGGTGACCGTCCAGCGGTGCTCCGGACCCCGCCCCTTCGGCAGGGGTAGGTCGACGACGCCACCACGCGGCAGCACGTGGGCGGCCGCGCGCCGGGCGTCCGCCCCGGGCACCTCCGTGACCACCGGTGCGACCAGCCACCCGGCGTCGTGGGTGGGCAGGAGCAGCGCGGTGATCCGGGGCAGCCGGCGATCCGCGTGGCCGCCGTCGAGGACGACCACGTCGGTGACGCCGGCGGAGAGGTTGATGGCCGCGGCCCCGCCGAGTTCGACGACGCGGGTGCGGGCGGCGACCGCCTCGGGGTGGGTGCCGCCGAGCACGAGGACCCGCCGCCCGGAGAGCGGCCCGCGCGGCTTCGTGGCGCGCTTCTTCCCCGGCTTCGGACCGGCGGCCTCGCCCGGCTCCGGGGCGCGTGGCGTCGGCACGGCCGGCAGTGTGGGGGAGGGCGCGGTCGCGGGCGCCGGGGCCGGGCCGGGTTCGGGAGCCGGCACGGGGTCCGGGGCCGCCGTCCCCGCGTGCGCGGTGCCGGGGCGGACATCGTCCAGGAGCCGCAGGAAGGCCGACTCGTCGATCACCGGGACGCCCTCGGCGCGTGCCCGGCGCGCCTTGGCCGAGTCCGTGGCGGAGTCGTTGGTGACCAGGGCACTGGTGTGTCTGCTGACCGAACCCATCATGTTGAGCCCCGCCGCGACGCCCCGCAGCACCAGGTCCGCCCGGGCGGTCCGGGTCTCCCCGGTGACGGCGACCTTCATGCCCTGCACCAGGGGTCCGCCCGCGCCGAGCCGCCCCGGGTTGCGGAAGGCGCACGGTGTCTTCGGCGGCTTGGGCGCGAACTGCGGGTCCTGCCGCGGCGGGCACGCCACCAGGGGCAGCGACAGGTCGAGTTGCGCCGCCTCCCGCAGCGAGGCGCGCAGCACCCCCGCCAGTACGCGCGTGTCGTCCAGCGCGTCGTGCGCCTTGACCTGCGGCACGCCGTAGTGCGCGGCGAGCGTGCCGAGCTTCAGGTCGTCGGTCGGCGGGTCGACGCGCCGGTTCAGCGCCAGGGTGCACAGCCGTCTGGCCACAGGCAGCCGCAGCCGCGCCCGCGCGAACTCGTGGGCGAGGAAGTCGTAGTCGAACTGGGCGTTGTGGGCGACCAGCACCCGGCCTTCCAGCAGGGCACCGATCCGCCCGGCGACCTGCTCGAAGGCCGGTGCCCCGCGCAGCCGTTCGGCGGTCAGCCCGTGCACGTGCACCGGCCCCGGATCGCAGCCGGGGTTCAGCAGGGTCGAGAACTCCCCGGTCTGCTCGCCGTCCGGGCCCAGGGTCACCACGGCCACGGACAGCACCCGGTCACGGCGCGGTACGAGACCGGAGGTCTCCACGTCGACCAACGCCCATTCGAAGGCGTAGTCGCGCAGGTCGGACAGATCGGAGGCGGCAGACGCGAGAGACATGGAGAAAGAATGGAGGTATATCCACATCTCCTTCAACTTGAACGCCCATTGATCCCGTTTTGCGGCAACCTCGACCCGCGCCGCTCGACGCGCCGGACCGCCTGACACACTGCTGGGCGCGCCACCCGCCCAGGCCCCAGGAGGACTTCGTCATGACCGAGCAGCCACTGGACCGCGTCGCCCGGGTCGAGCACGGGTTCAACAGGCTCTTCGCGGAGTACTTCGACACGCTGGGCACGACCCTGGACGCCCCGTCCTTCAGCCGCTTCACCCCGGACTGCCTGCGCCTGCTGCGCGACCTGTCGCTGCGCGGCGGCAAACGGATGCGGGTCGTGCTGCTGCACGAGGCCGCGCGCCTGGTGACCGCCGAGCCGGTGGAGGGGCTGGACGCCGCCGCGCTGAGCGTCGAACTGCTGCAGACCCACGGCCTGGTGCACGACGACCTCATCGACGACAGCGCCACCCGCCGGGGCGGCCCCACCACCTACTACGCCTACCGGGAGCGGTTCCCCGGGCATCCGCGGGCGGCGCTCGGCCTCACCGTGCTCGCGGGCGACCTCGCACTCGCGCTGTCGCTGCGCGTGCTCCTGGACGCCAAGGTTCCCCTCGAGATGCGGCAGGCCATGGTCGAGGTCCAGACCCGGGCCGCGGCCGACACGTTCGTGGGCCAGATCGTCGACCTGGAGCGGGACTTCGCCGACCCGTTGCCGGACGTGGAAGTGCTGCACGACGTCGCCGACCACAAGACCGCCCGCTACTCGGTGCTTGCGCCGATGCGTCTGGGCCTCCTGGCGGCGGGCGCCGAACCGGGCGCCCACGAGGACGAGTTGCGCCGGTACGCGCGACTGGTCGGCATCTGCGGGCAGATGCGCGACGACTGGCTGGACCTGTTCGGCGACGAGGAGACCATGGGCAAGCCGGCGGGTGGCGACATCCGTGAGGGAAGGCGCAGTTACGCCGTCGCCCGGCTGTTGTCCACCGTGACGGGCTCGGAGCGGGCGACGGTCGAGGCCGCCCTCGGGAACCCGTCCTGCACCCCGGACACCATCGCCGAGATCAGGGCGATCGGCGAACGCAACGATGTGGCGGCCCTGTTGGAGGCCGACATGCGGCGCCACGCGGACCGTGCCCGTCAGGTGGCGGAGGGCTGGCACGGCCGGTGGCGGGCGGAGGCCGTCGACTTCTTCGCGCGGGTGCCGGTGTGGAGCGTGGACCGGACCCGCTGATCGGCCGACGGAGCCGGCACCGCTGCGCCCCGGGCCCGTACGGCCCCGGGGCGCAGGTCACTCGGTCACGGTACGAGCTTCAGCAGGCGGTTGGGCGAGCCCGTCCCGGGGCTGGTCACCTTGCCGGTGGACGCGCCGTTCACCAGCGCGGTCGCCACCTGGGCCGGGGTGGCCGAGGTGTGGCTCGCCAGGTAGACGGCTGCCGCCCCGGCCACGTGCGGGGTCGCCATCGACGTGCCGGAGATGGTGTTGGTCGCGGTGTCGCTCGTGTGCCAGCCCGCCGTGATGGAGGAGCCGGGTGCGAAGACGTCCAGGACCGAGCCGAAGTTGGAGTAGCTCGCCCTGGCGTCGGTGCTGGTGGTGGCGCCGACGGTGATGGCCTGGGTGACCCGGGCGGGGGAGTAGGAGGAGGCGTTGGCGTTGCTGTTGCCCGCCGCGACGGCGTAGGTCACGCCGCTCGCTATGGAGTTGCGCACAGCGGTGTCCAGGGTGGTGGACGCGCCGCCGCCGAGCGACAGGTTGGCGACCGAGGGACCCGAGTGGTGGGCGGTCACCCAGTCGATCCCGGCGATGACCCCGGCCGTGGTGCCCGACCCGTTGTTGTCCAGCACCCGCACGGCCACGACCTTCGCCTTCTTGGCGACGCCGTAGGTCGAGCCCGCGATCGTGGTGGCCACATGGGTGCCGTGGCCGTTGCCGTCGGAGGCGGTGGTGTCGCCGTCGACGGCGTCGTAGCCGTAGGAGGCACGGCCACTGATCTGCTGGTGGGTGATGCGGACGCCGGTGTCGATGACATACGCCGTGACGCCGCTGCCCGCGCTGTCCGGGTAGGTGTAGGTGCCGGAGAGCGGCAGGGAGGTCTGGTCGATGCGGTCCAGGCCCCAGGGGGCGTTGGACTGCGTGGTGTCCGCGACCTGGACGCGCTGGTCCTGCTCGACGGAGGCGACGGCCGGGTCGGCGGCGAGCCGCCTGGCCTCGGTGGCGGAGAGCGTGGCGGTGTAGCCGTTCAGCGCGCTGCCGAACGTCTTGCGGACCGTGCCGCCGTACTCCTCGACGAGGTCCTTGCCGGCGCCCGAGGAGGCCTTGAGCCCGGCGTCCTTCCTGAGCGTGACGATGTAGCTGTCCTTGACGGCCGTGGGGGAGCCGGCGGCGAGGACGGTGCCCTCGGCCTCGGCGGCCTGGGCGGGCAGGGCGGTGAGCCCGCCGGTGAGGGCGAGGGCCGCCGCACCGGTCAGTGCGGCGAACCGGAGTCTCTTGCTACGCAGTCGTGCCATGACGAGGGAGTCCTCCTCCAGGCGGCGCGCGCCCGGGTCGGGCACGCGACTGTGGGGGTGCGCGCGGGATCGCGCACACGACCGGGAGCGTTGCGTTCCGCTACCGGCCGTGGATCAGCCTCCGGCGTCCGCCGGGGCGGGGCAAGGGGATTGACGATCTGTCAACAAAGCTGTCATGTACGCGAAATCCGTGGACGGGTGCCGACCGTGAGCCGGTTGTCAGTGGCTCCCCCTACTGTTCAGGCAGTGGGACCCGCGGAACACGCCGCAGGGCCTGACCGGGGAGAGGTCTGCCATGTCGAAGACGTATCTGGAGCTGTCGCAGGACGGTGGGGGCGCGCACAAGTTCTACGAAGTCACCGTCCAGGGCCAGGTCGTGTCCGTGCGCTACGGCCGGATCGGCGCCGCCGGGCAGACCCAGACGTCGACCTTCCCCACCGTCGAGAAGGCCCGGGCGGCGGCCGCGAAGAAGATAGGCGAGAAGGTGCGCAAGGGGTACGCCCCCGCCGTGCAGGGACAGCGCGCGCCCCGTGCGGTCACCCGTCGGCAGGTGACCTCCGCGCCGTCCACCGCCCGCGCCGTCGCCCCCGTCCTGTGGCGCTTCCGCACGGGGTCCGCCGCGTTCGGCATCCACATCGACGAGGAGCGCTGCTGGGTGGGGAACCAGCAGGGCGACGTCTACACCCTCGCGCACGGCGGCGAGGTCCTCGCGCGCTACCAGCTGCCGGACGGCGTCAAGTGCCTGGTCGCCGACGACTTCTGGATCTACGCCGGCTGCGACGACGGCCGGGTGTACGACCTGTCGTCCAAACTGCCGTTCGCGGCCTACGACATCGCGGCCGACGTGGACATCTTCTGGCTCGACATCCACGAGGGCGTGCTCAACGTCGCGGACCGCGCCGGGCGCCTCACCGTCATCGACCACGAGGACGAGCACCAGTGGTCACGCGGCGGGCGCGGTGAGCACGCCTGGATGGTGCGCGCCGACGACCGGGCCGTCTACCACGGGCACACCCACGGTGTGACGGCCCACGCCCCCGACGGCGGCACCGAGTTGTGGCACACGAACACCCAGGGCGCCGTGCTCTTCGGCTGGCAGGAGGACGACGCGGTGTACGCCGGCACCGGGCGCCACGCGGTCCAGCGGCTGTCGAAGGCGACCGGCGCCATCGAGGCCACGTACCGCTGCGACAGCCCGGTGTACTCGTGCGCCACCTCGCCCGGCGGCCGGTTCGTGTTCGCCGGGGACTCCGCCTCCTCGGTGTACTGCTTCGACCGGGACGGCACGCGGCTGTGGAAGCTGGGCACGGGCGGCGGGTCCGCGCTGTCGATGCAGTACCGCGACGAGCGGCTCTACCTGGTTACCACGGACGGCTCCCTGGTGTGCGTGGACGCGAGCGAGGCGGCGGTCACGGCCGCCCAGCAGGGCTCGGTGCCCGTCGCCCGCGACGTCAAGCTCGCCGCCACCCTGCCGACGTACGCGCCCGCCACCGCGGCCGGTTCCGTGACGACCGTCGCCGCGGCACCCGCGGGTTCGGTGGTCGTGGAGTGCGTCCAGGAGAACGGCCGGACCCGGATCCATGTCGTGACGGAGGGGTACGACCACTCCTGGAACGTCCAGTTCCCGAGGGCGATACGGGAACCGGGCGCGCGATACGTGGTCGACTCGCTGCACGCCGCGTCGGGCGGCTTCTACCGGGTGCGCGGGGACATCAGGCGGCTTGTGTGACCACGGGGATGGTGCGAGGGGGCGGCGTCAGGCGATCGAGGCCGAAATGACGGCGGACACCGCGAGGTTGCAGGACGCCGTCACCCACACCGCCGGGTGCGGCTCCGGCTCGACCAGCGTCGCACCCAGCCGCCCCGGCGTGATCAGGTCGACCACCAGGAAGGCCACGGCCATCATCACGAGCCCCAGCACTCCGAACACGGCGGTCGACACGAGTCCCTTGCCGAAGTCCTCGTACGTCGTCCAGATGGAGGTGAACACGATGCCGCCGATGCCGAGCAGCGCGGAGCTGAGCACCAGGGCGGCGTTGCGGTTGCGCTGCTCCCAGATCTGCCGGCCGAGCTTTCCGGGCGTCAGCATGTCGACCAGGACGATGCCGAGGACCAGGAGGACCAGGCCGAGAGCACCGTAGGCGCTGGCCCGGCCGAGTCCGTTGACGATGTCGCTCATGGGGTTGCCGGCTCCGTAGCGTGAAGGATCGTGAGTGATCGCGGTCAAGGCGATGCAAAATGTAGCGCACCCGTTCGGTCCCTTGACCCCTGCGGTCCCGCAGCGATCGGACGCGCGGTCAGCCGGCCGCCGCGAGCCGCTTGTTGCGGCGGACGGAGGACCAGAAGGAGGCACCGATCAGGAACACGCCGATGAGGCCGGTGACGATCTCGCTGATCTGGTACTGGATGGTGATCAGCAGGATCACGGCGAGGGCGCCGATCGCGTAGTGGGCGCCGTGCTCCAGGTAGACGTAGTCGTCGAGGGTGCCCTGGCGGACCAGGTAGACGGTGAGCGACCGGACGTACATGGCGCCGATGCCGAGGCCGAGGGCCATCAGGACGATGTCGTTGGTGATGGCGAACGCGCCGATCACGCCGTCGAAGGAGAAGGACGCGTCCAGGACCTCCAGATAGAGGAACATGAAGAACGCGGCCTTGCCGGTCAGCGCGACGGCCGAGCGGGGCCCGCCGGAGCGCGCCGCAGCCTCCTGCGCCTGGTGCTCGCGTTCCTCCTCTTCCTCGAGCTTGTCCTCGAAGAAGCCGGAGAGACCACCGACGACCATGTAGGTGATCAGACCGGCGACACCGGCGAGGAGCACCGTCTCCGCCTTGTCGGCGTGGGTGCCGCCGTGCTGGTGGGCGTGGGCACCGAAGGTGATCGAGGAGACGAGCAGCACGATCAGGGCGATGCAGACCGACAGCATGTCGACCCTGGCGAGCCTGGCCAGCGGGCGCTCCAGCCGGCCCAGCCACTTGATCTCCCGGTCCGTGAAGACGAAGTCGAGGAAGATCATCAGGAGGAACATGCCACCGAACGCGGCGATCGACGGATGGGCGTCCGTCACCAGCTCCTGGTAGCGGTCCTTGTCGGTGAGCGCCAGATGGACCGCGGCCCACGGATTGAGCCGTGCGCTGACCGACACGATCACGACCGGAAAGACCAGACGCATACCGAAGACGGCGATCACGATGCCGACGGTGAGGAAGATCTTCTGCCAGAAGGCACTCATCTTCTTCAGGATCCCGGCGTTGATCACCGCGTTGTCGAAGGAGAGCGAGATCTCCAGCACCGACAGGATCGCCACGATGCCGAAGGCGGTCCATCCGTCGTACAGCACTCCCGCGGCCAGACCCAGGGCGGTGACGGCGAAGGCCCAGCGGAACGTCTTCAATACCACCGGCTACTCACTCCCGTTGTCGCGCTGTGCCGGAATGGGGCATTCCCTACCAGTGCCCTTCATCCACGTTGTCTACCACGATCGTTCGCCGGCCCCGGGACAGACGGCTCCGGTGCGCGGGGCCGACGCCACCTCCCGGTCACCAGAATGGAATCGTTCGCTTCCTTGAGCCGTTCCGGTCTGCCGGAGTAGGTTCGCCGCCATGACCGCATCCCGGGATCCGGCCGTCGCCGCGGAACTGCGCGGGGCCGGTCTGCGGGTGACCGCGGCCCGTGTCGCGCTGCTCGAGACCGTCCGGCAGGGCGATCACCTCGCTGTCGAGGCGATCGCGGCCGGGGTGCGGCGGCGCGTGGGCCATGTCTCCCTGCAGGCCGTGTACGAGGCCCTGCACGCGCTCACCGCGGCGGGACTCCTGCGCCGCATCGAGCCGCCCGGCAGCCCGGCACGGTTCGAAGGACGGGTGGGCGACAACCACCACCACGTCCTGTGCCGGTCGTGCGGAGCACTCGCCGACGTCGACTGCGCCGTCGGCGAGGCGCCCTGCCTGACCGCCTCCGACGACCACGGCTTCTCGATAGACGAGGCCGAGGTCATCTACCGGGGCCTGTGCCCCGGCTGCGCCACCCCCGGCAGCACCCCAGCACCGTGATCCGCCCCGTTCGGAAGGATTCCCATGTCCGAGAACCACGATGCCATCGTGACCGACGCCAAGACCGAGGAGGCGGCCGGCTGCCCGGTGGCCCACGGACGCGCCCCGCACCCCACACAGGGCGGCGGAAACCGCCAGTGGTGGCCGGAGCGGCTCAACCTGAAGATCCTCGCCAAGAACCCCGCGGTCTCCAACCCGCTGGGCGAGGAGTTCGACTACGCGGCGGCCTTCAAGACCCTCGACCTGCCGGCCGTGAAGCGGGACATCGCCGAGGTGCTGACCACGTCGCAGGACTGGTGGCCCGCCGACTTCGGGCACTACGGCCCGTTCATCATCCGCATGGCCTGGCACAGCGCGGGCACCTACCGGATCAGTGACGGCCGCGGCGGCGCCGGAGCCGGCCAGCAGCGATTCGCGCCGCTCAACAGCTGGCCGGACAACGGCAACCTGGACAAGGCCCGCCGCCTGCTGTGGCCGGTGAAGAAGAAGTACGGCCAGAGCCTGTCGTGGGCCGACCTGCTGATCCTCGCCGGCAACGTCGCCCTGGAGTCGATGGGCTTCAAGACCTTCGGCTACGCCGGCGGCCGCGAGGACGTCTGGGAGCCCGAGGACGACGTCTACTGGGGCCCCGAGACCACCTGGCTCGGCGACGAGCGCTACACCGGCGACCGTGAGCTGGAGAACCCCCTCGGCGCCGTCCAGATGGGCCTCATCTACGTCAACCCGGAGGGCCCGAACGGCAACCCGGACCCGATCGCCGCGGCCCGCGACATCCGCGAGACGTTCCGCCGTATGGCGATGAACGACGAGGAGACGGTCGCCCTGATCGCCGGCGGCCACACCTTCGGCAAGACCCACGGCGCGGGCCCCGCCCACCACGTCGGCCCCGACCCCGAGGCCGCCTCCATCGAGGAGCAGGGCCTCGGCTGGCGCAACACCTTCGGCACCGGCAAGGGCGGCGACGCGATCACCAGCGGCCTCGAGGGCATCTGGACTGACACGCCGACGACCTGGGACAACAGCTTCTTCGAGATCCTGTTCGGCTACGAGTGGGAGCTCTTCCAGAGCCCCGCCGGTGCCCACCAGTGGCGCCCGAAGGACGGCGCCGGCGCGGACACCGTCCCCGACGCCCACGACCCGTCCAGGCGCCACCAGCCGACCATGCTGACGACCGACCTCTCCCTGCGGTTCGATCCCGCCTACGAGCAGATCTCGCGTCGCTTCAAGGACGACTTCGACGCGTTCGCCGACGCCTTCGCCCGTGCCTGGTTCAAGCTGACCCACCGCGACATGGGCCCGGTCGTGCGCTACCTCGGCCCCGAGGTCCCGGCCGAGACACTGCTGTGGCAGGACCCGCTGCCCGAGGCCACGCACGACAGCGTCGACGCCGCGGACGTCGCCGCCCTCAAGGCCCAGGTGCTCGCCTCCGGCCTGACGGTGTCCGACCTGGTCTCCACCGCGTGGGCGTCGGCCTCGTCCTTCCGCGGCAGCGACAAGCGCGGCGGCGCCAACGGCGCGCGCATCCGCCTCCAGCCGCAGATCGGGTGGGAGGCCAACGACCCCGACCGGCTTGCCTCGGTGCTGCGCACGCTGGAGGGCATCCAGGAGTCGTTCAACGCCGCACAGAGCGGCGGCAAGCGGGTCTCGCTCGCCGACCTGATCGTGCTCGCGGGTGGCGCGGGCGTCGAGCGGGCCGCCAAGGAGGCCGGCTTCGAGGTCGACGTCCCCTTCACCCCCGGCCGGGTGGACGCGTCCCAGGAGCAGACCGACGTGGAGTCGTTCGCCGCGCTGGAGCCGACCGCCGACGGGTTCCGCAACTACCTCGGCAAGGGCAACCGGCTGCCGGCCGAGTACCTGCTGCTCGACCGGGCCAACCTGCTGACCCTGAGCGCGCCCGAGCTGACCGTCCTCGTCGGCGGCCTGCGCGTGCTGGGGGCGAACCACCAGCAGTCGCAGCTCGGCGTCTTCACTCGGACCCCCGGTGCGCTGACCAACGACTTCTTCGTCAACCTGCTCGACCTGGGCACGACGTGGAAGGCGACGTCCGAGGACCAGAACACCTTCGAGGGCCGCGACGCCACCACCGGCGAGATCAAGTGGGCCGGCAGCCGGGCGGACCTCGTCTTCGGGTCCAACTCCGAACTGCGCGCGGTGGCCGAGGTCTACGCCGCCGACGACGCCAAGGAGAAGTTCGTGCACGACTTCGTCGCCGCCTGGGTCAAGGTCATGAACCTCGACCGCTTCGACCTGGTCTGACCGACCGCCGTCCGGGCCGGTCCGCACCGGCCGGCCCGGGACGCCGTTGTCAGTGGCGGATGCGAGGCTGCACGTCATGGATGAGCTGGAATTCATGCGGGGCAGGGTGTACGGAGCGGACCACGACGACCCCGGTCCGCGGCCCGGACGCGTCTACGCGCATCTGGTGGGCGGTCCCCTGGACGGTCTGCTGCTGGACGTCACGGACCTCCCGGAAGGGGAGCGCGACCGGGGCGTGTCCCTGGCGACGGAGCTGGGCCGCTACGGCACGGGCGGCCGCTCCGCGTACGGCCCGAGGCCGGGCGACCCCCGTCGCTTCGACTGGCGGGGCGACGTGCCCTGACGGCTCCCCTCCATGAGTGCGGGCGCCCCCGTCTGAGCGCCCAGTGCCGCGAGCAGCCAGTCGTGCGCGGACCCGGGGGTCGGTTCCGGCCGCCCGCCCGGCGCGGTGATCACCTCGGCCACCAGCTCCCAGTAGCCGTCGAGCCGCGGGTCGGCCGCGAGCTGCCCGGCCAGCAGGCGGCGGAAGTCCGGGGTGTCCCGGACGCCGTACGCCCCCGTGTACGCGGCGACGAAACCGTCCAGCGCCTCGCCCGGACGCGGATCCCGGCCCCGGCGCATGTCCACGCCCGCCAGCTCGTACGCCTCCGCCAGCCCCGCGTACAGCACGGCCGCCCCCCGGGCCCCGGCGTCCCGGTGCGCCGCGGGCTGGGGCTGGACGGTGCCCCGGCACGGGGCGCTCGTGAGGGCGTTCAGGCGGGCGAAGGCGAGGACCTGGGCGGGGGCAGGGTCGTCGGGCGGCTGCGGCACCGCCACCTCCAGGAACGCGGAGGCCGACCGGGCCGGCATCCGGGCCGGCAGCCAGCCGCGCCAGAACCGGACCAGCGGATCCGTGCTGGGCGGCGCGGACACGGCACCGATCAGCCGCAGCCGGCCGGCCCGCTCCCCGGGCGGACACTCCTGCACCAGCCGCAGCGCCGCCTCCCGCCAGCGCAACGCCTTCAGCTCGGCGCCGAGTTCGCGCAGCTGCCCGGCGACGGCGGCCTCCAGTACGCCGCCGCCCGCCGCGCCCACGCTGTCCGCCGCGCCGTCCTCGTGCGCCTCGTCCTCCTCGTCGAGGATCCGCCGCACCTCGGGGACCGAGAGGCCGAGACCCCGCAGGGACCGGATCAGCCGCAGCCGGTCGAGCGCCGCCGGGCCGTACCGCCGGTGCCCGCCGGAGCTGCGGGAGGTCTCCGGCAGCAGTCCGCGATCGGAGTAGAAGCGGACGGTCTTGACGGTCGCACCCGCCTGTTCGGCGAGTTCGCCGATGGAGCACAGACCGTCGGACGACATGAACACTTGAACCTCCCTCAGGGGGAGTTCCTACCGTACCGGCGAGCGCGGGCCGGGCGATCGGGCCGGTCCCGCGGACATACCACGCGCCGAGGAGAGGCCATGACCGCATTCATCCTGGTGCCGGGAGCGTTCACCGGCACACACGTCTGGCAGGACACGGCCGCGCACCTGGCCGCGGCGGGCGCAGCGGCGCACCCGGTGGCCCTCACCGGGCTCGACGGGCCGCGCGGCACGACGGAGGCCGGCATCGACCTGGAGACGCACATCGCGGACGTACTCGCGGTGATCGACTCGGTCACCGGTGCGACGGCGGGCGAGAGGGTCGTGCTGGTCGGCCACGACTACGGCATCCACCCGGCGCTCGGCGCCGCCGACCGGCGCGCGGAGCACATCGACAGGGTCGTCCACCTCGACTCGGGCCTGCCGCGGGACGGGGTCCCGGCCCTGGCCGCCGTGCCCGACGCCTCCCTGCGCGAGCGGCTGGCCGGGCAGGCCGGGGCGGGCGGGGAGCACGCCGACGGAGTACTGCCGGCCCCGGCGCACGACGCATGGCGGCTCTGGGGCAGCACCGAGGGCGTTCCCGCCGCGGCCCTGGACCGGCTCACCGCACTCGCCGCCCCGCAGCCACTGGGCACCCTGCTCCAGCCCCTGCGGCTGACCGGCGCGGTGGCCTCGGTGCCCACCACCGGCGTGCTGTGCACCGGCAACGGCGCGAGCATCGAGATGGTCCAGATGCTGGTGGGCCTGGGCGACCCCGCGCTGCAGGCGCTGGTCGATCCCCGGGTCACCTTCTTCGAACTCCCCACCGGCCACTGGCCGATGCTGTCCCGCCCCGCCGAGCTGGCGGACGTCCTGCTGCGGGCCGCGGCAGGCGAGGGGCACCGGCTGGAACCCGTCGACGCCGCGACCCCGCCCGCGCACCTGCGGCCCTTCCTGCTGGACGTCCCCGACGTCCCGCGTGAGCGGCACGGGAACGTCGACCTGTACCTGCCCGACGCCGACCGACCGCGACCGGCGGTGGTGTTCGTGCACGGCGGCCCGGTCCCCGCCGACGCCCGGCCGACCCCGAGGGACTGGCCGACCCTGACCGGGTACGCGCGATACGCGGCCGGGTGCGGGGCGGTGGGCGCGGTCCTCGACCACCGCCTGCACGACCTGGGCGACTACGCGCGCGCCGCCGCGGACGTGGCCGCCGCCGTGGAGCTGGTCCGGGCCGATCCGCGGGTGGACGCGGAGCGGATCGCGCTGTGGTTCTTCTCGGGCGGCGGCCTGCTCGCGGCGGACTGGCTGGACGCGCCCCCGCCGTGGCTGCGCTGCCTGGCGGCGACGTATCCGGTGCTGGCTCCGCTGCCCAACTGGGGGCTGTCCGCCACCCGGTTCCATCCGGCGCACGCACTGGCGAACGCCGGCGCGCTGCCCGTCGTCCTCACCCGGGTGGGGCTGGAGATGCCCGAGATCGCCGCCACCGTCGAGGAGTTCCTGGCCGCGGCCAAGGACTGCGGGGCCGAGGTCGAGGTGGTCGACGTGCCGCACGGCCACCACGCCTTCGAGACCGTCGATCCGACCGACGAGTCCCGCGAGGCCGTGCACCGCGCGATGCGCTCGGTGCTGAGCCTCGTCGACGGGCGCGGCACATCATGACGGGACTGGCCACCTGAGGGAGCGGGCCGGGCGGGCGCGGCCACTCGCCCGCCCGGCCCGCCTCGTCCGTGAAGCGCTTTCTGCCGGAAGTCTTGACGTGTACGCGGCGCAATGAGTTCATGGGGGCGGTCTATGGGAGCGCTCCCACAAGCTCGTCGTCCCCCGTGCCCGCACTACTCACTCCTGGAGTCGCCGTGCGCACAGCAAGACGCACAGCAAGACGCGATACGCGAAGGAACCCCGTGGCCCGCCTGCTGACCGGCCTGGCCGCCGTGACCGGGCTCGTCCTCGGCGCCCTGGGCCCGGCAGCCGCCGCCCAGCCGCAGGCGCCCGGCGCCCTCGCCACCGGCCTGCACATCAGCGACGGCCGGCTGCTGGAGGGCAACGGCAACGACTTCGTCATGCGCGGGGTCAACCACGCCCACACCTGGTACCCCGGCGAGACGCAGTCGCTCGCGGACGTCAAGGCGCTGGGCGCCAACAGCGTCCGGGTCGTGCTGTCCGACGGCCACCGCTGGAGCGAGAACAGCCCCGAGGACGTGGCCGCCGTCATCGACCAGTGCAAGGCCAACCGGCTCATCTGCGTGCTGGAGGTCCACGACACCACCGGCTACGGCGAGGACGCCGCGGCCGGCACGCTCGACCACGCCGCCGACTACTGGATCGGCCTCAAGGACGTGCTGGCGGGCGAAGAGGACTACGTCATCGTCAACATCGGCAACGAGCCCTGGGGCAACACCGACCCCGCCGGCTGGACCGAGCCGACCGTCGCGGCGGTGAAGAAGCTCCGCGACGCCGGATTCCAGCACACGATCATGGTGGACGCGCCCAACTGGGGCCAGGACTGGCAGGGCGTCATGCGGGCCAACGCGCAGACCGTCTACGACGCCGACCCCACCGGCAACCTGATCTTCTCGATCCACATGTACAGCGTCTACGACACCGCCCAGGAGATCACCGACTACCTCAACGCCTTCGTCGACGCAAAACTGCCTCTCCTCATCGGCGAGTTCGGCGGCCCCGCCGACCAGTGGGGCGACCCCGACGAGGACACCATGATGGCCACCGCCGAACAGCTCGGCCTCGGCTACCTCGCCTGGTCCTGGAGCGGCAACACCGACCCGATCCTCGACCTCGCCCTCGACTTCGACCCCAGCCGGCTCAGCTCCTGGGGCGAACGCATCTTCCACGGCGTCGACGGCATCGCCCAGACCGCCGAGGAAGCCACCGTGTACGGCGGCGGCGACCCGGACGACACCCAGGCCCCGACGGCCCCCGGCACCCCGACCGCCTCCACCGTCACGGACACCTCCGTCACCCTCGGCTGGACCCCCGCCACCGACAACGTGGGCGTCACCGGCTACGACGTCGTACGCGTCGGCGGCGACACCGAGACCCGTGCCGCCGCCTCCACCACGAACACCGCCACCGTGACCGGCCTCACCGCCGACACCACGTACACCTTCGCCGTCTACGCCCGCGACGCGGCGGGCAACCGCTCGGCCCGCTCCGCCACCGTGGACGTCACCACCGACGAGGGCGGCAGCACCCCCGGGATCGCCTGCTCCGTCGGATACCGCGTGGTCGGCGAGTGGCCGGGCGGCTTCCAGGGCGAGATCGCCGTCCGCAACACCGGGACCGCGCCCCTCGCCCCGTGGACGCTGGCCTTCGCCTTCGCGGACGGCCAGACCATCACCAACATGTGGGGCGGGACCCCGACCCAGAACTCCGGCGCGGTGAGCGTCGCCCCGGCCGCCTACACCTCCACCCTCCCCGCCGGAGGCACGGTCACCCTCGGCTTCACCGCCGGGAAGGGCGACATCAACACCGCCCCGACCGCCTTCGGCGTCAACGGCACCGCCTGCGCCACGACCTGACCGTCCGCCCGGTGCCGGTTCGCGGCGGCCACCCGCCCGCCCGCGCCGGCACCGGGCGCTCGCGCGGCGGGCGTCAGAAGGACACCTCGCGGACACTGGCCTGGCTCCGCGGCTGCGTCGTCGCCGTGATCTCCGACCGGTGACGGCTCGCCGAGAACGTCACCGTCAGCGTCTCGGGCGCACTCTGGCTCGTCGTCACCGTGAAACCCTGACTCGGCACGGCCGACACCAGGCACACCCCGTTGCCGCCGAACCGCACGGTCGCCTTGCCGCCCTCGGACGGCACCGTGTACACGCCGGAACCGCCCTCCTCGCACCCCGGGTCGCCGCCGCCCGCCGGAGACCGCGGGGGCGTCGACCGGGCGGTCGGCGTCGGTGTCGGTGTCGGACTCGGCTCCGGCGGCTTCTCACTCGTACGGGACGGTGTCGGTGTGGGTTTCCGGCTGGTCGCCGACGCGGCGGGGGTGGGCTTCGCGGACTTGGACGGTGTGGGCCGGTCAGGCGCCGGGAGCTCCTTCGGCGCCGACTGCGCGACCGGCGCGGTCGGCCGCGTCGAGCCCACCACGAAGTGGATCGTCATGATGACGGCCGTGACACTGGCGGCCGTGCACGACAGCCAGATGATCAGGTAGCGCAGAAGGCGGGACACGACACCATACTGACGGACCGGCTAACGTGCCTGCCCATGGCCTCCGTACTTGTCGTCGAGGACGACCCCGTGATCCGGGCCGCGCTGATCGAGGTCCTGACCGGGCACGGCTACGCGGTGAGGACCGCCCACCAGGGATTCGAGGCGTTGCGCGACATCACCCAGAGCCCGCCGGACATCGTGGTGCTCGACCTCGGGCTGCCCGACCTCGACGGGCTGGACGTGCTGCGCATGATCCGGGGCATCTCCCGCGTCCCGGTGCTGATCGCCACCGCCCGCGACGACGACACCGAGATCATCCGGCTGCTCAACGCCGGGGCCGACGACTACCTGGTCAAGCCGTTCTCCGGCGGCCAGCTCGCGGCCCGGATCGCCGCCGTGCTGCGTCGCTCCGTGCCCGCCGACGTCCGGGCCGCGCGGCAGCCCGTCCTCCAGGTCGCCGACCTGCGCATCGACCCCACCGCGCGCACCGCGCACCTCGCCGGCCGGGAACTGCCGCTCACCCGCCGGGAGTTCGACCTGCTCGCCCACCTGGCCGCCAACGCCGACCAGGTCATCTCCCGGCAGCGCATCCTCGCCGAGGTGTGGCAGCAGCCGTATCTGGAGGAACAGACGGTGGACGTCCACCTCTCCGCGCTCCGCCGCAAGATGGGCGAGAAGCCGCGCAGGCCCCGCTACCTCCACACCGTGCGCGGTATCGGCATAAAGCTGGTCAGTGCACCATGAGACGTGCCCTCGCCGGCATCGCGCTGGCCGTCACCTCGATGGTGGCGCTGTCGTTCCTCATCCCGCTCGCCCTCCTCGTCCGCGAACAGGCCCGGGACCGGGTCACCACCGCCGCCGAGCAGCGCGCCTCGGCGCTGTCACCGGTACTCGCCCTCACCACCCGCCGCGCCGACGTGCAGCAGGCCGTCGCGGAACTCGGCTCCGCCGACCAGCTCGCGGTACGCCTGCCCGACGGCGGCTTCGTCGGCACCCCGCACGCCCCCGACGACGCCCTCGACCGGGCGGTGCGAGGACGCGAGACGCTCGCCGTCGACACCGCGGACGGCTGGGTATACCTCCAGCCGGTCGTCCTGCGCGGCGACCGGGTCGCGGTCGTCGAGGCCTACGTACCCGCCGCCGATCTCACCCGGGGCGTGGCCGCCTCGTGGGGCGTGATGGCCCTGCTCGCACTGGGACTGGTGGGCGGCTCGGTGCTGGTCGCCGACCGGCTCGGCGCCCGCGTCGTCCGTTCCTCCCGCGGTCTGAAGCGCGCCTCGCTCGCTCTCGGCTCCGGCGACCTCGACGTACGGGTGGAACCGGACGGCCCGCCCGAACTCCAGGAGGCCGGAGTGGCCTTCAACACCATGGCCGACCGGGTCGTCGACCTGCTCGCCGTCGAACGCGAACTGGTCGCCGACCTCTCCCACCGGCTGCGCACCCCGCTGACCGCCCTCTACCTGGAGGCCGACCGGATGGGCGCCACGCCGAGCGCGCGGCGGGTCACGGCAGCGGCGGCCCAGCTGGAGGGCGAGCTCGACTCGATCATCGCCGCGGCGCGTACGCCCCTGGCCGCGGCGCAGCTCGGCGGGGCGGGGGCCGGGACCGCGAAACCGTGCGACGTCGCCGAGGTGGTCGCCGTGCGTCTGGAGTTCTGGTCGGTCCTCGCCGCCCAGCAGGAGCGGCTGTGCGAGCGCTCCTTCACCCCGCGCCCCACGCCCGTCGCCTTCCCCGAGGACGACCTCGCGGCCGTGGTCGACGCCCTGATCGGCAACGTCTTCCGGCACACCCCGCAGGGCACCGCCTTCGTCGTCCGCGTGGAACGGGAGGACCGGCACGTGTTCCTCACCGTCGACGACGCCGGGCCGGGCGTGGCGGACCCCGAGGCCGCGCTCACCCGGGGCGTCAGCGTCGGCGGCTCCACCGGCCTCGGCCTCGACATCGTGGCCCGGGCGGCCCGCGCGGCGGACGGTGAGCTGACGATCACCCGTGCGCCGCTGGGGGGCGCGCGGGTGCGGGTGTCGTTCGTGCTGGTGGGTGCGCCCTCGGGCGGGGCACGGTGAAGGGCGTCAGCGGCTCGACCCGAAGTTCTGCGTCCACCAGGGGCCGCCGTCGCCGAAGTGGACGCCGACACCCAGCTCCTTGAAGGAGCAGTTGAGTATGTTCGCGCGGTGGCCGGGGCTGTTCATCCACGAGTCCATCACCGAGGCCGGGTCCGCCTGCCCCCGGGCTATGTTCTCGCCCAGCGTGGACCACTGGTAACCGGCGGCCTCGACCCGGCTCGCCATGGTGGAACCGTCGGGACCCGTGTGGGACATCACGCCGCTGTCGGCCATGACGTCGCTGTAGTCGTCGGCGGCACGGGTCAGCCGGTCGTTCGCGGTGACCGGCGAGCAGCCCGCCGCGGCCCGCTCCTCGTTCACGAGCGCGAGTACCCGCGCCTCGGGCCCGCCGCCCGCCCCGCCGGAACCCGATCCCGACCCCGATCCCGACCCTGATCCCGACCCCGACCCCGATCCTGATTCGGGTCCGCTGCCCGAACCCGTGTCGCTGCCGCCACCACCCGTCGGCCGGTCGCTGCCGCTCTTCGCGGTGGCCCTGGCGGGAGCCTTGGACGCGGGCTCGGCCGCCTTGGCCGCACCGGTCGTCGGGCTCGCCTTCTTCGTGGACTTCTCCGTCGGCTCCGCGCTCGCGCCCGGCGAGCTGCTCGCCGTGGCACCGGGGCTCGCCGGAGCGGAGGCCGACGCCGCCGGGTCCGCGGCGCCCGGCGACTGGTCGGCCGCGTTCGTGGTGACCCGGTCCGAGGCCGCGCCGTCGTCGCCGTCGGCGACGGCCAGGGTGATCCCGACGCCCGCCGTCACCGTGACGGCGCCCAGCACCAGCGCGGTACCGCGTGTCCTGAGACCACCGCGGGGGCGGGCGTGGGAGCGGGACGGGCGAGCGGCTCGGCGGGAACCCATGCGCAGGACACCTCGGCTTGTCTGTCGGCTGACGGAACCCCGTACCCGGTGGGCGCGAGCGCGCCCACCGGGACTGTGGGGGGTGTGCGAGAGCCTAGGACGCGCCCGGCAGGGAAACGGCAGTTCGAAGGTGATCTTCAGAAAGCCTTAAAAGAGCCGCCAAAGTCCGCCAAGGTTCGCCGAGGGCCAGGGAGTGGCCCGGCTCACATGGCGCCCCGCCGGTGCCGCCGACACCATGGTCTCGTCACCCGGCAGGCTGAAGGGATCAACAATGTTCCGCAAGGTGCTGGTCGCCAACCGCGGTGAGATCGCGATCCGCGCGTTCCGCGCGGGCTACGAGCTCGGCGCGCGCACCGTCGCCGTCTTCCCGTACGAGGACCGCAACTCGCTGCACCGCCTGAAGGCCGACGAGGCCTACGAGATCGGCGAGCCGGGGCACCCGGTGCGCGCCTATCTCTCCGTGGAGGAGATCGTCCGCGCGGCGCGCCGGGCGGGAGCGGACGCCGTCTACCCGGGCTACGGCTTCCTGTCGGAGAACCCCGAGCTGGCCCGCGCCTGCGAAGAGGCCGGCATCACGTTCGTCGGACCGAGCGCCCGGATCCTCGAACTGACCGGCAACAAGGCCCGCGCCGTGGCCGCCGCCCGCGAGGCCGGCGTACCGGTCCTCGGCTCCTCCGCTCCCTCCACCGACGTGGACGAACTGGTCCGCGCCGCCGACGGCATCGGCTTCCCGGTGTTCGTCAAGGCGGTCGCGGGCGGCGGCGGACGCGGCATGCGCCGCGTCGAGGAGCCCGCACAGCTGCGCGAGGCCATCGAGGCGGCGTCCCGCGAGGCGGCCTCCGCCTTCGGCGACTCGACGGTCTTCCTGGAGAAGGCCGTCGTCGAACCCCGCCACATCGAGGTCCAGATCCTCGCCGACGGCGAGGGCAACGTCATCCACCTCTTCGAGCGGGACTGCTCGGTCCAGCGCCGCCACCAGAAGGTCATCGAGCTGGCGCCCGCCCCGAACCTCGACCCGGCCCTGCGGATGCGCATCTGCGCCGACGCCGTGAACTTCGCCCGGCAGATCGGCTACCGCAACGCGGGCACCGTGGAGTTCCTCGTCGACCGCGACGGCAACCACGTCTTCATCGAGATGAACCCGCGCATCCAGGTCGAGCACACGGTCACGGAAGAGGTCACCGACGTCGACCTCGTCCAGTCCCAGCTGCGCATCGCCGCCGGTGAGACGCTGGCCGACCTCGGCCTCGCCCAGGAGAACATCACCCTGCGCGGCGCCGCCCTGCAGTGCCGCATCACCACCGAGGACCCGGCCAACGGCTTCCGCCCGGACACCGGGCGCATCAGCGCCTACCGCTCACCCGGCGGCTCGGGCATCCGCCTCGACGGCGGAACCACCCACGCCGGTACGGAGATCAGCGCCCACTTCGACTCGATGCTGGTCAAACTCTCCTGCCGCGGCCGGGACTTCAGCACCGCCGTGAACCGGGCCCGGCGCGCCGTGGCCGAGTTCCGCATCCGCGGCGTCGCCACCAACATCCCCTTCCTCCAGGCGGTGCTGGACGACCCGGACTTCCAGGCCGGTCAGGTCACCACCTCGTTCATCGAGCAGCGCCCCCACCTGCTCACCGCCCGCCACTCCGCCGACCGCGGCACCAAGCTGCTGACCTACCTCGCCGACGTCACGGTGAACAAGCCGCACGGTGAGCGCCCGCAACTCGCCGACCCGCTGGCCAAGCTGCCGCCGCTGCCCGCCGGCGAACCCCCGGCCGGCTCCCGGCAGCGGCTCACCGAGCTCGGCCCGGAGGGCTTCGCGCGGTGGCTGCGCGAGTCGCCCGTCATCGGCGTCACCGACACCACGTTCCGCGACGCCCACCAGTCGCTGCTCGCCACCCGGGTCCGCACCAAGGACATGCTCGCCGTCGCCCCGGTGGTCGCCCGCACCCTGCCCCAGCTGCTGTCCCTGGAGTGCTGGGGCGGCGCCACCTACGACGTCGCCCTGCGCTTCCTCGCCGAGGACCCCTGGGAGCGGCTGGCCGCCCTGCGCGAGGCCGTGCCCAACATCTGCCTCCAGATGCTGCTGCGCGGCCGCAACACCGTCGGCTACACCCCGTACCCGACCGAGGTGACCGACGCCTTCGTACAGGAGGCCGCCGCCACCGGCATCGACGTCTTCCGCATCTTCGACGCCCTCAACGACGTCGACCAGATGCGCCCCGCCATCGACGCCGTACGGCAGACCGGCACGTCCGTCGCCGAGGTGGCCCTGTGCTACACCGCCGACCTCTCCGACCCGAACGAGCGGCTCTACACCCTCGACTACTACCTGCGGCTCGCCGAGCAGATCGTGAACGCCGGCGCCCACGTCCTGGCGATCAAGGACATGGCCGGCCTGTTGCGCGCCCCGGCCGCCGCGACCCTGGTGTCCGCCCTGCGCCGGGAGTTCGACCTGCCGGTGCACCTGCACACCCACGACACCACCGGTGGCCAGCTGGCCACGTACCTCGCCGCCATCGAGGCGGGCGCGGACGCGGTCGACGGGGCGGTGGCTTCCATGGCGGGCACCACCTCGCAGCCGTCGCTGTCGGCGATCGTCGCCGCCACCGACCACACCGAGCGGCCCACCGGTCTCGACCTCCAGGCCGTCGGCGACCTGGAGCCGTACTGGGAGAGCGTCCGCAAGGTCTACGCCCCCTTCGAGGCGGGCCTGGCCTCACCCACCGGACGCGTCTACCACCACGAGATCCCCGGCGGGCAGCTCTCCAACCTGCGCACCCAGGCCATCGCGCTCGGCCTCGGCGACCGTTTCGAGGACATCGAGGCGATGTACGCCGCCGCCGACCGGATGCTGGGCCGCCTGGTGAAGGTCACGCCGTCCTCCAAAGTGGTCGGCGACCTGGCGCTGCACCTGGTGGGCGCCGGTGTCTCCCCGGCCGACTTCGAGCAGGATCCCGACCGCTTCGACATCCCCGACTCCGTCGTCGGCTTCCTGCGCGGCGAACTGGGCACCCCGCCCGGTGGCTGGCCCGAACCCTTCCGCAGCAAGGCGCTGCGGGGCCGCGCCGAGGCCAAGCCGGTGCCGGAACTGTCCGCCGACGACCGCACCGGGCTGGCCAAGGAACGCCGGGCGACCCTCAACCGGCTCCTGTTCCCCGGCCCGGCCCGCGAGTTCGACACCCACCGCGCGTCCTTCGGCGACACCAGCGTGCTGGACAGCAAGGACTTCTTCTACGGGCTGCGCCCCGGCAAGGAGTACGCGGTCGACCTCGACCCGGGCGTCCGTCTGCTGATCGAGCTGCAGGCGGTCGGTGACGCCGACGAGCGCGGCATGCGCACCGTGATGTCCACGCTCAACGGCCAGCTCAGGCCCATTCAGGTCCGCGACCGCTCGGCCGCCTCCGACGTCCCGGTGACCGAGAAAGCCGACCGGTCGAACCCAGGCCATGTCGCGGCGCCGTTCGCGGGCGTGGTCACCCTCGCCGTCGCCGAGGGGGACGAGGTCGAGGCCGGTGCCACGGTGGCCACCATCGAGGCGATGAAGATGGAGGCCACGATCACCGCCCCGAAGTCCGGCACGGTCAGCAGGCTCGCCATCAACCGCATCCAGCAGGTCGAGGGCGGCGACCTCCTCGTGCAGCTCGGCTGACCACGGTGGCGGCCCCGGACCGGGGCCGCCACCGTCGCCTCACGCCTCCTTCGGCGCCGCCTGCTGCACCACCTCGAACGACCACACCGTGGACCCGCTCGCCGCGGGCTTCGGCCGCTCCCCGCCCTCGGCACCGCCGCCCTGGTGGGCCGCCTTCATGGGGCCCTCCATCCACGCCTGGAAGGACGCCTCGTCGCGCCACCGGGTGTAGACGAGGTAGTTGTCGGTGCCCTCCACCGGCCGCAGCAGCTCGAACCACTCGAAGCCGTCGGAGCTCTCGACGGCGTGCGCCCGCGAGGCGAAGCGCTTCTCCAGCGTCTCGCGCTGCTCGGCCGGGACGGTCAGTACGTTGATCTTGACTACGCTCATGCCCCCATCCTGCCGCATGCCCCCGCCGCCACCGTCAGCACGGCTCGCGCCAGACCCCCAGCTCCGGCCGCTTCAGCATCGAGGACAGCCCGAGCCGGCGCGCCTCGGGACAGAAGCGCCGGGTCGGCTCGCTGTACTCCACGTGGAAGACCGCCTTGCCCGCCGCCACGAACGGAGCGAGCCGCGCGCACTCGCCGTACTCGGCGCACTGCTCATTGACGGCGAAGTCGAAGTCGTCCACGAGCTGCGGGATCTGCGGCAGGTCGTTCTTGAGGCCCACGGCGAGGCCGCGTTCGTGCGCGATGGCGGCGATCATGCGGTTGTACGCCAGCTGGTCCCGCGCGGTCAGCGGGAAGCCCGTCTCGTTGCCGTAGCCCTCCAC
Organism: Streptomyces sp. NPDC053750; assembly: GCF_044544295.1. Taxonomy (NCBI): domain Bacteria; kingdom Bacillati; phylum Actinomycetota; class Actinomycetes; order Kitasatosporales; family Streptomycetaceae; genus Streptomyces; species Streptomyces sp. NPDC053750. Next base: position 583,548 of record NZ_JBITXB010000002.1, read on the forward strand.
CAGGTCGGGTTCCACGGCGTCGAAGCCCTTGTCGCGGCACATGTCGAAGCGCCGCTCCATGATCGGCCGCAGTACGGACAGCCGGCGGACGTCCAGCCAGCGCTCGCCCCGCCAGCCGTTGGGCCTGCCCAGCACCGACCGGGGGAAGGCGTCGCGGTCGGGCCTGAAGTCCTCCCAGGCGCCCACGTTGACGTAACAGATCACCTTGCGGCCGTCACGGTGCAGCCGGGCCACGTCGGCGGCGTCGTTCTCGAAGCCGTCGATGTCGTACACCGGGACGTCGGCCGACGGGTCGACCCGCCCGTCGAGCTGCCACTGCCAGGCGAGACCCGGCCGGGGCTGCCACACCGCGGTGGCCGACGGTTCCGGCGGCTCCGGCTCGCCCGCACCGGAACACCCGGCCACCACCGACACGGCCAGTGCGGCCAGCGCCGCGGCGAACGCCCGTGCCCCCCGCCTCACGACCGGTCCCCGGTCAGTACGGGAGTCAGCCGGGCCCACGGATTGGGCGGCTCGCCCGTGACCGGCCCGGACACCGCGGCGCCACGCTCGCGCGCGGTGCGCACGGCGAGCGGCGCGAGCGCCTCCGGCACCCCGTACACCAGGTGGCAGAACCGCTCCGGGCGGTGCCGCAGCGTCCAGTCCGGCCGGACGAACGACGACACGTACACGGACCAGGGCCCCTCGAAGGTGACGAGGAGATCGGCGATGCGGGCGTAACCCGGCGCGGGATGGACGCCCGGATTGAGCACGACGGGCGCCGAGCCCTGCCGCCGCAGGGCGCGCACCAACGCCCGGTGGGCGGGGAGTTCGGCCGGCGCCGAACTCACCCGGTCCAGGAAGCACCCGTCCGCCCCGTACCACTCCCGGTGCCGCCGGGCGTCCGCGGTGACGTCCGCCGCCGCGCGCGTGCCGTAGTCCGTGTCGACGTATCCCAGCAGCCGGGCGCCCGCGGCCCGCAGCGCGCCCGCCGCCGCGGCGAAGGCGGGGTCGGGCGCGTCGCCCGGACCGTTCGCCGGGTTGAGGACGACCCCGTACGTGCGGTCGGCCGCCGTGATGAGCCGGTGCCAGGAGCCCGGGTCCTCGGCAGGGTGGACGTACAGCGGAACGAGCAGGCTCACGACGGTCGGTCGCCTTCCGGGGTCCGGGACGGAGCACCGGCCGACCACAGCGCGGCCAGCGACTCGTCCAGCGAGTACGACGGCCGCCAGTCGAGCGCCGTCCGGGCCGCGGTGATGTCGGAGCACTGCCAGGACACCTGGTCGGAGCGCGCCGAGCCGGCGCCCTGTTCCTCGATCCGGCCGCGGAAGCCGGCGATGTCCGCGAGCGTCCGCACCAGCCGGCGCACCGGCACGGCCTCACCACCGCCGACGTTCAGCACGGGCGGCAGCGGACCGGCCGCGGTGACCGCCCGTTCGACGGCCCGCGCGACGTCGCGCACGTCGACGAAGTCCCGGTACGCCGACAGGTCGCCCAGCCGAAGCACCGCGTCCGGGTCCGGGCCCGCCGCGCGCAGCAGCCCGGTGACCCGGCCCGGCAGACCGGCGCGCGGTGCACCGGGCCCCACCGGGTTGCCGACCCGCAGGACCACCGCGTCCAGCTCCGAGGCGGCCACGGTGACCGTCCCGGCCAGCTTGGTGGCACCGTAGGCGTTGAGGGGACGGGTCGGCGCCGACTCCGGCACCGGGACCCGCCCGGTGCCCGGGCCGTATTCGGCGGCGGAGCCCAGGTGCACCAGGCGGGCCGCGGGGCGGGCCCGACGCAGGGCCTCGCACAGCACGGCGGGGCCACGGGCGTTCACCTCGGCGAGCGCCACGGGGTCACCACCGGTCGCGCCCGCGCAGTTGACGACGGTGTCGGCGTCCGCCTCCGCCAGCACCCGCGCGAGCCGGTCGGCCGGGTCGGTGGCCAGGTCGACGGGCACGTCGGCGGCGGGGGAGCGGCCGGCGGCGAGCACCCGCGCGCCGGGCAGGGCGCGCAGCCGCTCGGCGACGTGGCCGCCCAGGAAACCGGTGGAACCCAGGACGAGAATGCGCATGCGGTGCTCAGGCTCCCTTGAGCAGCAGGGACTTGCGGCTGGTGAACTCCGCGTTGGCCCGGTCGTAGTCGTCGGGGCGGCCGATGTCGAGCCAGTAGCCGTCGAAGTCGTAGGCGTGCGGCGGGTTGCCGGACCCGAGCAGGTCGAGCACCAGCTCGTCGAACCCCAGCGGCAGTCCGGCCGTGTAGCCGTCCAGTGTGGACCGGGAGAGCCCGTACACGCCCATGGAGACGCGGTAGTCCATGCTCGGCTTCTCGGTGAAGGCGACGACCCTGCTGGCGTCCGTGGTCAGCACGCCGAAGTCGATGTGCACCTTCCTGGCGTACGTGGCGATGGTCAGCGGCGCCTCCGAGGCGCGGTGCCTGCCCAGCACGTCGGCGTAGTCGAGGTCGGTGAGGATGTCGCCGTTCATCACCAGGAAGTGCTCCGGCAGCCGCTCGCGCATGGTGAGCAGCGGTCCGATGGTCCCCAGCGGGCTCTCCTCGGTGGAGTAGTCGACGGTCAGGCCCCACTGCGAGCCGTCGCCGACGTAGGCGCGGATGATCTCGCCGAGGTGGCCTATGGCGATGGTGCAGCCGGTGAACCCGGCCGAGGCGAGCTGGCGCAGGACGATCTCCAGGATGGCGTGCTGGTCGCCGATGGGCACGAGCGGCTTGGGCAGCGCGGTCGTGTAGGGCCGCAGCCGGACGCCCTTGCCGCCGGCCAGGATCACTGCGTGCATGAGGTTCCCCCTCGGTTCACGTGCCGGTCGTGGGCAGATGTGGTGGTCGGATGCCGCGTGCGGGTGCCGCGGTCAGATGTTGTAGATGCCGGTCTTGTAGCGGGCGAGGTTGGCCGGGTCGCGGAAGAACTCCACGGTGTGCGCGAGGCCCCGCTCCAGGTCGTGCGCCGGGGCCCAGCCGGTCGCCTCCCGCAGCCGGGTCGCGTCCGCGACCAGCCGCATCACCTCGGAGTTCGCCGGCCGCAGCCGCCGCTCGTCCTCCCGTACGTCGAGCGCGGTGTCCATCACCTTGCCGATGAGCGCGACCAGGTCGCCGACGGAGATCTCGCCGCCGGTACCGGCGTTGAAGGTACGGCCCACCACCCGCTCGGCGGGCGCCGTGCCGACCGCGAGGAACGCCTGCGCGGTGTCCCGGACGAAGGTGAAGTCCCGGGTGGGGCGCAGGTCGCCGAGGGTGATGGTCCGCTCGCCGGCCGCCACCTGGCCGATGACCGTCGGGATCACCGCCCGCATCGACTGGCGGGGACCGTAGGTGTTGAAGGGCCGCAGCGTCACGACCGGCGTGTCGAAACTGGCGTGGTAGCTGTCCGCCAGCCGGTCCCCGCCCGCCTTGGACGCGGCGTACGGCGACTGGGTGTTGATCGGGTGGTCCTCGGTGATCGGCACGGTCCGCGCGGTGCCGTAGGTCTCGCTGGTGGAGGTGTGCACCAGCCGGGGCGTGCCCTGGGCGCGCACCGCCTCCAGCACGTTCAGCGTGCCGGTGACGTTGGTGTCCACATAGCTGTGCGGTGCCTGGTAGGAGTACGGGATCGCGATGAGGGCGGCCAGGTGGTAGACGCAGTCGGCGCCCTCGACCAGGCCCCGGACCGAGCCGGGGTCGCGGACGTCGCCGAGGACGATCTCGACCTGGTCGAGGACGTCGGGGGAGAGGGTCTCCAGCCAGCCGTAGGAGGAGAAGGAGTTGTACTGCGCCATGGCCCTCACCCGGTGCCCGGAGGCGACCAGCGCCTCGGTGAGGTGGGAGCCGATGAAGCCCTCGGCTCCGGTGACGGCGGCGAGCGGTGTGGCGGTCACGCGGGGTCCTTCCGGTGGGTGGATCGATGGGTGGATCGGTGAGGGGGCGGGCTCGGGGTGCGGTCCGCGCGGGTCCGGTGGCGGTACGGCGGTTCCGCCGCGGCCTCAGGCATGGGCCGCCGGCCGGCCCAGCAGCCGCAGCACGCACGCCGTCAGACAGAGCGCCGCGCCGCCGCAGCACAGGGCCAGGACCGTCGCCGGACCCGGCGGGGACCCGGTCAGGGCCACCGCGCCGGCGCCGGCGGCCGCCGCGAGACACAGGACGGCCGGCAGCCAGGCCACGCCGAACGCCTGGAGCAGCAGCGAGGTCCACAGCACCGCCGCGAGCAGGAGCAGCGTGACGGGATCGGCGTCCACCAGCAGCGCGGCCGGCAGCAGTGGACCGAGATACGCCAGCAGACAGCCGGCGAGGACGGCGGCGGACCGCGCCCGGAACCCGGCCGGGGTCGCGGTGCTCCGCAGCGCCGCCACCGACAGACCCCGGTACCGGTACAGCAGCCACTCCGCCGGGCCCATGCTCAGCGTCAGCGCGACCACCGCCCACGGATGGTGACGGCCCGCCAGGAACACCAGCGACCCGGCGGCCAGCCCGAACAGGCCGTACGGCAACGAGCGCAGGGGGTGCGGGCGGACGCCGCCCGGGGCCGGCGCGCCCGCGAGGGCCCCGCGCAGCACCCACCCGGCCGCGGCCACCGCGCCGAGCAGCGACAGCACCGGCAGCCCCGCCCGCAGGACGTCGCCGGGCTCCCACCACGGCAACGCCACGGCACCGGCGGCCACCGGCACGAGCGCGGCCAGCAGCAGCCGTTCCCGGCCCAGCACCAGCAGTACTCCGGCCGCCGCGAGGTACCCCGACTGGACCGTCACGGCGAGCGCCGCCGCACCGGACCCGGCGAGGGACGCCCCGGCCGCCGTCGCCGCGGCGGCACCCGCGGGAGCCCCCTTCATCAGGGTGCGGCCCGCCTCCCGCCGCCCGGTCGCCAGTCGCAGGTACGCCCGGTGCCCCAGGGCCTGGTTCCACGCCCAGGACAGCAGCCCGGCCACCACCAGGGCCCGCACCGTCCCGTCCCCGGGCAGCAGGCGCCCGGCGAGCGCGTAGGCCAGGCCCGGCAGCGCGAACAACGCCCCCCGCAGCGCGCACCGCACGTGGTCGGGCCGCCAGGGATCGGCCGGGCGCGGGGGGTCCGGGAAGCTGCGCGGCACCCGCTCGTACAGCGCCGTGGCGAGCGAGAACAGGTCGCGGTGCCCGTACCGCTCCTCGATCACCTCGCCGGTCAGCCCCTCGGACTCCAGCAGCGCGGCGACCTCGTAGGGGTGCACGGCGGGCGCGACGCGGTCGGCCAGTTCGGCGGCCAGCCGGTCGACCGCGTCGCGCCGGGCGTCGTGGCCGGGCCGGACCAGGGCGAGGGTGTGCTGGTCGGACGCGCGGCGGGCGGCGGCGCGCTCGTCGACGAGCCGCAGCGCCAGCGTGTCCTGCTCCGCGCCGCCCGGTTCGAGGGCCATGGGTCCGCTCATCCGGTCGCACTCCCCACCGGTGCGTCGTCCGCCGCCGCGAAGGCGTCGTCGGTGACGGACGTGGTCGCGGCCGCGCCGCCGAACGCCGACAGTTCCAGGTAGATGGACCGGAAGGTGTCGATGGTCTGGCGGAGGGTGAACTGCTCGATCACCCGCAGCCGGGCCGCCTCGCCCATCGCCCGGCGCCGTCCGGCGTCCCGCAGCAGCTCGAGTGCCGCCGCGGCCATGGCGGCCGGGTCGCGCGGCGGCACCACGAGCCCGGTGTCGCCGACCGCCTCCCGGACGCCGCCCACGTCCGTGGAGACGGTCGCCCTTCCGCACGACATGGCCTCGATCAGCGTGAACGGGAAGCCCTCGCTGATGCTGGACAGCATCACCACGTTGCCGGCGGCGTACGCGTCCTTGATGTCCTCCACCCGGCCCTCGAAGGTCACCGCCTCACCGTGGCCGAGCTGTGCCGCCAGCGCCTCGCACCGTTCCCGGTACGCCTCGCCGCCGCGCGGTGTCCCGCCGAACAACCGCAGCCTGGCGGCGGGCAGTTCGGCCCGCACCAGGGCGAAGGCGCGGATCAGGGTCTCCAGGTCCTTGATCGGATCGACCCGTCCGGCCCAGCTGAGCACCGGCTGCGCGGGCTCGGGGCCGGCGGGCGGGAACGCGGCAGGGTCCACGCCGTTGTAGACCGTGCGTATGGACCGGGGCGCGGCGCCGCCCTGTTCCTCCCACAGCCGGTTGTAGCGGTTGCCCGGGGTGATCAGGGCGGCCCCGCGGTAGCTCTCCTCCGCCAGCAGCCGGAAGAAGCCCAGCAGCAGTGCCTTCACCGGCCAGCGGTAGGGGGCGGTGCGGTAGCCGAGGTAGCGCTCGCGCAGGTAGACGCCGTGCTCCGTCAGCAGCAGCGGCACTCCGTGCCGGTCCAGTGCGGCCAGGCCCGGCAGGACCGCGACACCGCCGCTGACCGCGTGCGCCACCCCCTCTTCCGGGTAGGGCGCGGCGAGCGGGCGCAGGGCGTGCTCCAGCAGCGTGGTCGCGGTCACCGCGTCGTGCAGGGTGGGCCGGGCCTCCCGCACGGGCAGCCCCGGCCGGTTCCACACGGCGGCGAGGACGGCGATCGCCCGGTCGCCCCGGAGGAACGGGCTGAGCGCGCCGTCCGCGGCGGCCCGCGCCAGCCGGTACAGCGCGGGGCCGAACCCGTCCTCGGCGCGCGGGTCGAGCAGCGCGGTCACGAACCGCTCGTAGTCGGTGGCGAGCCGGTCGGCCCGGCGCCGCCGGGGAGCGCGCCCTTCGGGGGCGGGCCCCCACATGGGGACGGAGACGACCCGGCCGACGTGCGCGGGGACGTCCCAGACCACCGGTTCGCGACCGGTGCCGGTGACGGCTATGACGTCGAAGTCCAGGTCGGGCATGCCCGTGACGAGCTGGTCGCACCAGACGCTGACGCCGCCGTGACTGTGCGGATAGGTGCCTTCGGTGAGCAGGGTGACGCGCGACGCGCCGGAGCGTCGCGCGCCGTGGGGAACGTGCATGGCTGTGCTCCACGGCCGAGGTGGGTGTGCGGTCCTTCGGTGGCGCGCCGTGCTCAGCGCTGGGCGCCGTACGGGACCGGTTCGGTCACGCCGGCCGGCACCCTGGTGCGGGGCGCGGTGGGGGTGAGGGGACCGGGGCCGGAGTCGGCCGGCGGGGTCGTCCCGTCACCGGGAACGGCGGCCGTGGCCGGCAGGGTGAGGGCGAGCGTCCCGCCGGACGTGGGCGTCCAGCCGGAGAGCGCGCCGGCGTAGGCGTCGCCGAAGCCCGTGCCGCCCCGCAGGGTGCCCTCGGGCATCGTCGCCGTCACGGCCACCCCGTCGGGTGCCTGCACGGTGACGGCGTCGCCGACGCGGTAGGCGGTGACCTGCCCGGCGTCGACCGCGTTCCGCCAGGCGGCGCGGCGCTGCATCTCGACGCCGATGTCCGCCATGCGGAGGTTCACCACGGGGGTGCTGTCGGCGAACAGGCCGTCGTAGCCCTCCAGTACGCCGTCCAGGACGGGGTAGGCGATGCGGTCCTCGGCGAGGTTCGACTGGTGGATGAAGTGCGGCTTGGGATCGTTGGACAGGACGTGTCCGAGGGCGATCCTGGTCTCCAGCGGCACGATGTGCCCGGCGTAGCCGGTGGCCGGGTCCAGCGGGGCGGCCAGGCAGGTGGACGTGGCGGGATTGTCCTCGCAGATGCCGCTGCCGCCCTGGGCACGGCTGGTGTAGATCCAGTTGTACTCGTCGACCTGCTCGGCCGCGCGCCCCGCGTTGTAGAAGACGTTCATCGGGTAGCGGGAGACCGTCGTGGCGCTGCCGACGCGCCGCTGGACGGGGTCGCGGGAGTTGTCCGAGGCGAGCCAGGTGATCCCGGTGTCCGTGAGGGCGGGACCGAGGTTGGGGTTGTCCTCGGGCTGCTGCGGGGCGACCTTCAGGCCGGAGTGCTCGCCGGTCACCAACTCCTCGTTCACCAGCGGCAGTCCGGCGCTCTCGCCCCAGACGCGGTTGGTGGCGATCTCGTCGGCGATCTCGTTCCGGCTCACCCACTGGGTGCTGCCGTCGGGGTCGGTCGCGCACTTCCACGGGACGACGGTGACGTCCTGCCGGCAGCCCAGGAAGGCGTGCGTGTAGGTGTGGTTGATCCAGCGGAACCGGCTCCGGTCGGCGACGAACTCGTCGGCGAGGGGGTCCGCGCCGCCGTTGTCCTGGCGGTGGTCGACGCTCCCGGAGCCGTTGTAGGCCAGGTCGAGGGTGAAGTTCCGGCTCTCCTGCCAGGCGACGGCGTGGTCGACGTCGGCCGGGACCATGCGGATCGGGTTGGGCGTGCCCTCGCCCGGCGGGCAGTCCACGTCTCCCGGCGTGCAGTTCAGCTCGGTGTCCCAGCGGTCGTCGGCCGCGAAGACGTCGTCCACGTGCACGGCGAAGTAGTTGCGGTCGGCGCCGAGGTGGACGCCCCCGGTCATCCACTCCACGATGCCCCGGGCCAGCAGCCGGAACTGCTGCTGGTGCTGGTTGTAGACGAAGGTGACGACCAGTTCGCGCCGTCCGTCGTGGCGGTACTCGCCCACCAGGGAGCCCTTGGTCGGCCGTCCGGGGATCGCGGCCTGGACGTAGGGCACGAAGTCGGCGCCGGGCGCCGGCGTCGAGAGGTAGGCGTAGGACTCGCCCACGGTGGGGGAGTTGTCCTCGAACGGCACCGCGCCGTCCAGGTAGCCGAAGGGGCCGGACAGCCCCGCCTGCGTCACCTCGGCGCGGACGCCGTCGAGGCTGCCGGCGTACCCGGTGCCGACGGCGGGCTGGAGCCCGACCTCGGGGCGGGCGTAGGTGTAGGCGTCGACCTGCGGGACCGCGTAGGCGCGCTCGTAGTCGGCGAGCGCCGCCATCTCGGCGGAGCCGGACGGGAAGGGGTTGTCGTTGGGCAGCACGACGGCCTGGAACCTGGCGCGCGGCCGTCCGTCCACCGTGTCCGCGAGGAACCCGGCGTCGATCACGGGCCGGCCGGCGTCCCGCAGGTCCACCTCCGTGAACGGCGTTCCCGCCGTCTCCAGTTCGGCGGCGATGGCGTCGGTGGCCGGCCCGCCGTCGCTCACGACCAGCACCCGCAGATCGATGCGCGGGGCCGGGGCGTCGGCGTGGACCGGCCCGGCCGGTAGACCGAGCGACGCGATCAGCGCGCCCACTGCGAGCGCCGTGGTGCGTATGGTCCGCTTCATGCGGTGAGATTCCCTCCCCCGGGCAGGGGCGGACGCGGACTCCTGCTGGAGCCCACCCCACCCCGTGACCACGCCGTCGCCCCCCTGAGACGCCGGTCGTCGACGTTTCCGTCGCGTCACATAGTGGTGCTCGTGTGGAGCTTTTGTGTGCCTGCTGCGGAACTTGACGGAAAAGCGTATGTGTCCATTCAGCCGGAACCGACGCCACCGTACGCGGTCGGCCGACGCCGGCCCGAGGGTGGCGGACGGGGTCGTCAGGCCCGTGTGCTGCTCGGAGTCGGAGAGCGGCGGCCCCGGAAGCGTCGCTTCCGGGGCCGCGTGGGTGTCAGTGGTCTCGACCAGGGCGCCGACCGGGGCCGGAGCGAGATCAGGTCAGTCGTGCCGTCGCGGTCAGGCGCACAGCACGCGGGTCTCGGGCGTGTACGCCGGGCCGCCGTTGACGCTCGTGCTGTCGCTGAACTCGACGTAGAAGTACGAGTAGAAGCCGATGTTCCCGTTGCAGCCGGAGTCGGCGGCGACCTGGAGGGTCAGGGTGACGGTGCGGCTCTGGCCGGGCGGGACGGTGGCGCCGTAGTTGGCGCCGAGGTTGGCCGGTCCGGTGCCGGAGCACGGGACGGCGCCGGCGTCCGACGCCAGACTGCAGCCGGTGAAGGCGTACTTGAGGTCGGGCCGCTGGGTGGTCAGCCAGGTCGGATCGATCGTCTGGTAGACGAACCAGATGTCGTACGTCTTGTTGTTCTTGATGGTCATCGACAGGTTCACCGTGCCGCCCGGCCGGGTGGTCGCCGCGTCGGTGGTGAACGTCAGCTCGGCCGGGGCGGGGTCGGCGGCGCTCGCGGTGGGCGCCAGGCCGAACAGGGCGAGAGCGAAGGCGATGATCGTGGCGAGGCCGAGGCGTCTCGTTCGTGTGGATCGCATGGCCCGGGAGACTAGGCACGCCTCGGCCGCACCGTCTGCACCGTCCGGAGCGAGCGGAACGGGGCTCGGCCGGAAGTGCGCGTGTGGTGAAGGAGTTGTGACGGCGTCGTGACGCGCCACTGCGGTGGGTGTTCGCGCACGACAGGGCGGGGGCGCGGTCCGTGCCGCCGCGCGCCGGGTCACCCGCCGGGCGTCATGGTGGCAATGGCGCATTCCGGGTGCCCGCAGCACGCCCCGGCGGCCCGTCGGTCCGCCGGGGCGACGAAGGCCCCCGCCCGTGCGGCGGCCGCGGCGGCATCGGCGGCACGGTCCGCCGCCGCCTTGTCGAGCGGCTCGTCGGTGGTCGGCAGGCGGGGTACCGCAGGGGTGCCGAGACGGCGCGGATCACCTCGCGAGGGTCGGTGCCCTCGGGCCGTTCGCCGCGCTCGACGGCCTGCCGGGCGCAGGGCGCCCACGCGCGGGCCCGGGTCTCGTGGAACCGGTGCAGGGACCGCCGCCCGCCTGTCGCAGGTCGCCATGTCGGCGAGCAGATCGGCGACGAGGGCCACCGGAGTTCTCCAACGGCGGCAGACCGTCGTCCTCCCGACCTCCGCGCGACGGGCCACGTCCGCGAGGTCGAGTCCGGCCGGACCGTGCCGCAGGTCGCGGCCCGACTCGACGCGGCGAGCGCCAGGACGGTCCCCTGCCCGTACCGCCCCTACGGACGCCAGGACGGCTTCGCCCGCAACCCCCGCCCGCTCCGGAAGGCGGGCGCACCGAGGGACTGAACCGGCCGACCGGTCCCCGCGCGGCGGTGCGGGGACCGATTGTCAGTGCCGTGCACAAGAATGCGGTCAAGCGAGATCAACACCGGCCGGAACGGGTAGGCGGTCTCGAGTCCCCTGTCCCGGAAAGGCCACAGCCGATGCCGCTCACCGCCGTTCACGCGCAGACCGCAGACCCACGGGTGACCGGTCGCCGCGGGCCCCGCCCGTGCGGCCCGCGCAGTCCCGCCGAGACCGACGTCCTGCGCATCGTCGCCGACGCGCGCACCCCCGTCTTCGTGACCGTGCGCGAGGGCGGAGGGCGCAGATACAGCTACTGGCGGCCACTGGACTCGACCACCGGCCGGGGCGGCTGCTACGCGGCGCTGCCCACCGACGAGTGCGACCGGCTGTACGCCGCCGGCCGGATCGCCCTGGGCGACCCGCTGACCGACCCGGCCCGGACCATGTACCGCGTCACCGTCGTGCGGGCCCCGGCCGCACCCGCACCACGCCTCGCCCGAGTCCGCGCGCGGGCGGCCTGAGCGCGGAAGGGATCCGGGCGACCCCGGGCGACGGCGCCCGGGCTCCGGGCGCCCCTGCGCCCGGCCGCCCGGTGTCACGCCGCCGGTCAGTGCGCCAGACCGGCCCGCAGCGCCGGGTCCGACGCCGCCCGCCACACGGACGGCAGCTCCGCCTCACGCGCGCCGGCCCGCGCCCGTTCCTGGCCGTGCAGCACTCCCCAGGTGAACGCGGTCTCTCCCGCCGCGTGCGCGGCCACCGCCAGTTCCCGCAGCGCCTCCTGGGCGACGACGGCGTCCTGGTGGTCGCCGAGCAGTTGCTGGACCGCCTTGGCGCGCTTGCCGAGGCGCTTGACGGGTTTGCCGAGGACGGGCCGCGCGACCTCGGCGGCGTAGCGCACCTTCTTCGCGGCCTTGCGGGCCTGGTGGAGCGCCACGTCCCGGGCCGGCCCCGGCGGAAGTGCGAGCGCCTGCTCCATGCGACCGGCCAGCCGGTCGTACTCCTTGAGGACCGCCCGGCCCATCGTCCGGGCCGGCTTCCCGGCGGCCCTGCCGCGCAGCGGCGGCTCCCCGAGCAGGCCGTCCAGCGCGTCCAGGAGCCGCAGATAGCGGTCCGAGGTCAGGGCCTCGCGGGTGTGCGTCCGGCTCTCCTGGTCCCGCGACACCTCCCACACCCGCAGCCGCGCGGCGGCCGGGCCGAGCACCAGGTCGCCGGGCAGCCCGGCGAGCCCCGCGCTCAGGCGCTCGCGCAACACCTCCTGGTCCCGCTCCACCCCCAGCTCACCGGCCAGCCACTTCAGTTCCGCGCGCACCGGATCGGTGACCCGGCGGTCGAGCACCGACCGGTAGGAGCGCAGGCAACTGCGCAGGCGGCGACAGGTGACGCGCATCCGGTGCACCCCGTCGGGCAGTTCGCGCCGGGCGGCCGGGTCCAGGGCCACCAGTGCGGCGACCTGCTCCTCCAGGTACGCCAGGACGTACGAGCCGGGAGAACCGGGAGCCGTCGCGCGGGTCCGCGTGACCTCGGCCGCCGCCCCGGTCTCCCGCAGGGCCCGGACGAACTTCGAGGGGCTGTCCGCCGGGACGATCCCCTTCTTGCGCAGCTTCTTCTCCAAGGTGTCGAGCAGCCCGCCCCCCACCCCGTCGGCGAGTTCGACCTCCACCTCGCGCCACTCGGCGCGGCCGCCTCCGGGCAGCAGCGAGTCGGCGCGCACCTCGTCGAGGCTCACCTCGGCCAGTAGCGCGCCGTCCGCGTCCCGCAGGTGCCGCACGGCACGGGTCGACCGCACGCGCATCACCGGACGCAGCCCGGCACCCCGGGTACGGGACAGCAGCAGTTCGCGCAGGGCGTCCGGCACCTCGTCCGACAGCGGTGCCCGCACTTCCTCCCGCGTGTCCCCGGTCAGCGGCAGCTTCAGGTGCCAGCCGGCGTCCGCCCCACCCGTGCGGCGGCGCAACGTCGCCGAGGAGCGGGCGAGCCGCAGGTCCGGGGTGTCGTGGTACACCGCGTCCAGCTCCTCGGGCCCGGCCGCGGTGACCGAGGCCACCGGCCCGGCGCCGGTGAGGTCGGGCAGCCCGGCGACGCCGGCGGAGGACGGCTCGTACTTTCGTTCTGTCTCGCGCTTCGACTCGGTCATGTGGTGACCCTGAACGGTATCCGGCGGATCAAACGCGCAGAACGGCGACCGATGGGCGGGAAACGCCCGGCCCGCCCTAACCCGCGGGCGTCAGCCAGGGCCCCGGATCGGTGTAGTAGCCGTCGAGGACGACTTCGAAGTGCAGGTGGGGGCCGGTGGACAGGCCCGTGGAGCCCACCCGGCCGATCATCGTGCCCGCCTCCACCGTCCGGCCCACGGCGGTGTCCAGGGACGAGAGGTGACTGTAGGTCGTCTCCAGCCGCTTGCCCTCGATGGTCCCGTGGTCGATCACCACGCGGTTGCCGTACGCGCGGGTCGACGCGGCGAACACGACGCGGCCCGGCCGTGCGGCGGCGACCGCCGTTCCCTGCGGCGCGGCGAAGTCCACGCCGGTGTGCAGCTTGGTGACGCCGGTCAGCGGGTGTTCCCGCGACCCGTACGGCGAGGTGACCGTGAGCGGGCTGACCGGGGCGTTCAGGAGCGCTCCGGCGGCCCCGCCGGTGCCGCCGGCGGAGTCGTCCCGGTCGAGCGCCTCGTACCGCGGGACCAGCGCCTCCACCTCGGCCAGGTAGGTCTTGGCCGTCGGCGGGACGCGCCCCGCCCTCGCCACCGCGTCCGCTCCCTCCGCGTACGCGGCGAGGGTCAGGTCGACGAGGTCCCCGTTGATCCTGCCCGCGGTGCGCAGTTCGGTCACCTGCTCGGCCAGGGCGCAGTCCTGTCGGCCGAGAGCCATGATCGCGTCCGCCGGATCGCGGGGCGAGGAGTGTCCGTTGCCGTCGTCGTCCTTGCCCCAGGTCCGCCACTCGCTGTCGGTGAAGGCGGCGATGCCCTTCTGGCCCGAGAGGTCGTCCGTGGCGTCGCTCCACCCGGAGAGCTGGTCGATCTGGGCGGCGAGCACGGAAGGCTCGAGGACCGTGCACGCCGAGGCCGCCTTGCGCAGCCAGGGCACGTAGGAGGGGTCGACGTCGACCGCCGCCGCCTGCTCCGTCTCCGCTTCTTCGGGCCACGGTGTCGGCAGGCCGCCCGTCAGCGCCAGGAACGTGGCGACGCCCGTGACGGTCACCAGACCCGGGAGCAGCAGCAGCGTGAAGGGCCCGGGACCGCGGCGCCGGCGCTTCGGCGCGGGCTCCTCCCGCCGGGGGTGTTCTTCCGGCCCTTCGCCGTCCGTCGCGTCGGCCGCGTCCGCCACGGCCGTTCGGTCGTCGTTCACCCGGCCGCCCGCCGGGATGTGTTGCTCACGGATCGAAGTCAACGACCCGTTCCCGCGGGCGTCAGGAGGCGACGAGGCACAAGGCGGTGCCCGAACGGGCAGAGCCGGCGGAACCGGACGGCCCACCCCCGCCGGTACGAAGGTCCCGTCCGGACCGTTGACCCAGCCGGAGACGCGAACTACCTTGCCGAACTAGACGAAGGCTAATGGACAACTCGTCCATTAACTTGTTCGGTACCCCTGGAGCCGCTGTGGTCGTTCGCCCCCTTCCGTCCCGACGTTCCTCGGTCCCGCGGCCCCTGGACCCGCCCGCGTACGACCGGCGCCGCGCCTGGCTGATCCTCGTGATGGTCGTCGTCTTCATGATGATCAATTACGCGGACAAGTCCGTGCTGGGCCTCGCCGCGGTGCCGCTCATGGACGAACTCGCCATCGACAAGAGCACCTACGGGTTGATCTCCAGCTCGTTCTACGTGCTGTTCAGCGTCTCCGGACTGGTCGTCGGGCTGCTCTCGGCCCGGTGGTCGACGCGCACCATGCTCCTGGTGATGGCGGCCCTGTGGGCGGTGGCCCAGCTGCCGGCCCTGGTGGCGACCGTCCCCGCCCTCGTCGCGGGGCGGTTGCTGCTGGGCGCCGCGGAGGGACCCGCGGCATCCATGTCCATGCACACCCTCTACGGCTGGTTCCCGCCGGGACGGCGCGGCATGCCGTCCGCCCTGCAGATCGGCGGCGCGGCCCTGGGCACCGCCGTCGCGGCCCCGGTGCTGACCTGGTTCATCGTGAACCTGGGCTGGCGTTCGGCCTTCATCGCGCTGGCGCTCACCAGTGCCGCGTGGTGCCTGGTCTGGTACGTCGTCGGCAAGGACGGTCCCCACAGCGGTGCCGCGGACGAGGCGGCCCCCGCCCACGCCGCCGCCCCCGCCCACACCCCGGCCCCCGATGCCTCCAGAAGCGGAGAACGGGACGGCGCCCGGTCCGGGGTCGAGGCGTCGACGCCGCCGCTGTCCCGCCTGCTGCGCAGCGGGACCGTCGTGGGCAGCGTCCTCAGCGCCTTCGGGTCCCACTGGGCGCTGGCGATCTCCAGTGCCTGGCTGCCGGTCTACCTGCAGACCCAGCTCGACCTGACCGCGTCGACCGCGTCGGTGGCCCTCAGTGCGGTCTCGGTGCTCAGCCTGCTCCTGTTGCTGACCGTCCCGGCGCTGGTCGACCGGCGCAAGCGGCGCGGCCGGGCCGGCCGTGCCGCCGACGGGCTCGCCCAGGGGGCGGCGGTCCTGGTGTCCGGCGCCGCGCTCGCCCTGCTGCCCCTCGCCGAGCAGCGCGCGGCACAACTGGTGCTGGTGGCCGTGGCGTTCGCCGCTCACGCGGTGGCGATCCCCCTGCACTACGTGACCGCGGCGGCCGTCGTGCCCGCGGCCCGGCGCGGCGCCGTCTTCGGAGTGGTGGCGGCGACCGGCACACTGCCGGGCATGTTCGTGCCGTACCTCACCGGCCACTTGGTCGACGGCGCGGCCTCCGAGGCGACCGGCTACTCGATCGCCTTCCTGCTGTCCGCCGCCGTGATGGCCGTGTGCGGCGCGGTGGCGATGCTCGTCATCCGTCCGGAGCGTGAC
This sequence comes from Streptomyces sp. NPDC053750, assembly GCF_044544295.1. Taxonomy (NCBI): domain Bacteria; kingdom Bacillati; phylum Actinomycetota; class Actinomycetes; order Kitasatosporales; family Streptomycetaceae; genus Streptomyces; species Streptomyces sp. NPDC053750. Next base: position 599,253 of record NZ_JBITXB010000002.1, read on the forward strand.
GCCCGCGCCCTCGGCGGCGAGGGCTGAGGGGCCGGGGACGGCGGGGCCGCCGTCACTCGGGCCGGTCGAGGGGAGTCTACGTACTCTTGACAGGCGATGTTCTACCGAACAGGCTGTCTGAAAACATTCAACAAGTCCATGTTCTCGTAAGGCGTCACGACCGGCCCCGTACCCCCCCCACACCACCACCCGAGGAACCACCCATGCCCGGCACCACCCCCGCCCACCCCACCGAAGACGACCAGGACTTCGCCGACGCCGACCGCGGCTTCGTCGCCCGCCTCCGGCCCGGCGTGGTGCGCGACGCCGAGGGCCGCACCGTCTGGGACGCCGACGCCTACGCGTTCCTGGACGAGGACTGCCCGCCCACCGCGCACCCGTCCCTGTGGCGGCAGAGCCGCCTCACCGCCAAGCAGGGCCTGTACGAGGTGGTGCCGGGCGTCCACCAGGTCCGCGGCCTCGACCTGTCCAACATCACCTTCGTCGAGGGCGACCGCGGCGTCCTGGTCATCGACCCGCTGATCAGCGCCGAGGTCGCCGCCGCCGCGCTCGCCCTCTATCGGGAGCACCGCGGCGACCGCCCCGTCACCGGGGTCCTCTACACCCACTCGCACGTCGACCACTTCGGCGGCGTCCACGGCGTGGCCGACCCCGCGGATGCCGCCGCCGGACGGCTCCCGGTCATCGCGCCCGCCGGCTTCCTCGAACACGCCGCCGGCGAGAACGTCATCACCGGCCCCGCCATGGCACGCCGCTCCGTGTACATGTACGGCGCCGCCCTGTCCAAGGGGCCCGGGGGACAGATCGGCTGCGGCCTCGGCCAGACCACGTCCCTGGGCAGCGTCGGCCTCATCGCACCCAACCTCGACGTCCGCACCACCGGCCAGAGCGAGACCGTCGACGGCATCCGCATGGTCTTCCAGCTCACCCCGGGCACCGAGGCCCCGGCGGAGATGAACATCCACTTCCCCGACCTGCGGCTGCTGTGCGTCGCGGAGAACGCCTGCCACACCCTGCACAACGTCCTCACCCTGCGCGGCGCCCTGGTCCGCGACCCCAGCGCCTGGGCCCGCTACCTCACCGAGACCCTCCGCCTGTTCGCCGACACCACCGACGTGGTCTTCGCCTCCCACCACTGGCCGACCTGGGGCCAGGACCGCGCCGTGCGCTTCCTGGAGGAACAACGCGACGCCTACGCCTACCTCCACGACCAGTGCGTACGCCTCATCAACGCCGGGCACACCGGGGAGGAGATCGCCGAGGAGCTGCGCTTCCCGCCCGCGCTGGAGCAACGCACCCACATCGGCGGCCACTACGGCTCCCTCAGCCACAACGCCAAGGCCGTCTACCAGCGTTACATGGGCTGGTTCGACGGCAACCCCGCACACCTGTGGCAGCATCCGCCCCGCGAAGCCGCCGTCCGCTACACCGAGTTCATGGGCGGCGCCGACGCGGTGGTCGCCAAGGCGCGCGTCTGCTACGACCGCGGAGACCTGCGCTGGGTCGCCGAGGTGCTGAACCACGTCCTGTTCGCGGACCCCGGACACACCGAGGCCCGAGCCCTGCAGGCCGACACCTTCGAACGGCTCGGCCACGGCTCCGAGTGCGGGCCCTGGCGCAACTTCTACCTCACCGGCGCCGCCGAACTGCGCGGCGGAGTCCTCGGCGCCCCGGGCCGCGGCGGGTCCGGCATGGTCGCCGCGCTGACGGTGGAGCAGATCTTCCAGTCCATGGCCGTACGGATCAACGGCCCGCGGGCCGCCGCGGCCGGACGCCTCCTGCTGCGCTGGGAGATCACCGACGGCACGCCGGACACCGCCGCCGACGTCTGGACGCTGCTGCTGTCCAACGGCGCGCTCACCCCGATGCCCGGCGACGCCCCGCGCGGCGAGCAGCCGCACCTGACCCTGCGCCTGGCCCGCACCACGCTCGACGCCGTCGTCGGCCGGGCGACCACGTTCCCCGACGCCGTCGCGGCCGGCCGGATCGTCCCGGACGGCGACCTCACGGCGCTCACCACCCTGGGCGGCCTCATGGAACGCCCCGACCCCCGGTTCCCGATCGTCACTCCATGATCCACGGGCATCACGTAGACTCCCGGCCATGGGCGTCTCCTGAACCGACCGCACGGTCCGCAGCCATCTGCCCCGCACATGCCGGGCGTCGATCCCCCGCGCCCGCGCGCTCACTCAGGAGACAGTCACCCATGTCCGTTCGCTCCGCCTCACCCGCCCTGGACGACCGCATCGCCCGCCTGCGGGAGCTCGCCGAGTCGGAACCCCGCCTCGAAGGCGTCCTCCTCTACGGCTCCTGGACGGTCGGCGAGGCCGACGCCCACTCCGACATCGAGGCGTACCTGTACGTCGAGGACGACCACCTCGACGACTTCGACGCCCGGGCGTTCCTCGAACGACTCGCCCCGCTCGAGCTGGCGTACACCAACATGTACGGCATCCTCGCCGTCGTCTTCGACGACCTGATGCGCGGCGAGTTCCACATCACGCCGGCCGGCGACGGCATCGAGGAGGTCCCGACCTGGGAGGGCATGGTCCATCTGCCCCGTCCCGAGGCCGCGGTCCTCCTGGACCGCACGGGCCGCCTCACCCGGGCCGCCCGCCGCCTGGCCGGGTTCCGCCCGCCGGAGCCGGTCGCCACCGGCCAGCAGCTCTGCGACGAACTGGCCAACTGGACGCTGATGCTGGCCCACGTCCTGGCCCGCGGCGAAGTCGCCCGCGCCCACAACCTGTTGCAGGCGGTCGTCGCGCCGCTGCAGCTCAAGCTGTGCCGTCTCCTGCGCGGCTCCACCGCCCACTGGCTGACCCCCAGCCGGGCCCTGGAGAACGACCTGCCCGCCGCCGACGTCGACCGCTACACCACCACCACGGCCGCGGCCCGGACGGGGGAGCTGCGCACGGCGGCGCGCGACAGCTGGCAGTGGAGCCGGGAACTGAGTGCCGAGGCCGCCGACCGCTGGGCCGTCCGGGTGCCGGAAAAGCTGCACGAGCGGATCGCGGACCTGCTCGCGGGGCACCGTACGGGCTGACGCACGACGGGCTCGGTCACGAGGGGCGGACGGCGAGGAGCGCGATGTCGTCGGCGCTGTCCGCCCCCAGACCGATCATCAGCTCGTCGCAGAACGTGTCGATGGGCTCGCAGGCCAGGTCGGCGGCGTGCCGTCGCAGCCGGTCCAGGGCCTCGTCCAGCGGTTCGTCCCGGCGTTCGACGAGTCCGTCCGTGTACAGCAGGAGCGTCGAGCGGGACGGCAGCGGGTGGCGGTCCGTGCGGCGGGGCATGTCCGGGTCCATGCCGAGGAGCAGGCCCGCCCCCTCGTCCAGGTAACGGGTCTCGCCCTCGGCCGTGGTCAGCAGCGGCGGCAGGTGACCGGCGGACGAGTGCCGGAACTCCCAGGCACCGGGCGCGCGTTCCTTGAGCAGCCCGTAGACGCAGGTGGCGGTGGCCTCCTGGTGCAGGCTGTGGTTCGCCAGGTCCAGGCGGCGCAGGACCTCCGCGGGAGGCTCCTCGCGGTCCACCGCGATGCCGCGGAGCATGCTGCGCAACTGGCTCATGGCGATGGCCGCGTCGAGGTTGTGTCCCGTGACGTCTCCGATGACCAGCGCGGTGCCCCCGCCGGGGACGACGAAACTGTCGTACCAGTCCCCGCCGACCTGCGCGGTGGTCGACGAGGCGGCGTAGCGGGCGGTCAGCTCCAGCCCCTCGACCCGCGGCAGCACCGGCAGCAGTGAGCGCTGCAGCCGCTCGGCGATGGAGCGGGTGTCCTGGTACAGACGGGCGTTGTCCACCCCGAGCGCGAGGCTGTGCACCAGGTCGTCGACGAGGGGCAGGTCCTCCTCGGTGAACGGCCGTCGGCCGGGCGCACGGGCGAGGGTCAGGGCACCGAAGATCTTGCGCCGGGCCCGCAGCGGAGCTACCACGGCGCTGCCCGCCCCCAGCCCGTGGAAGAGTGCGCGGTAGTCGCGGTCCAGCGCGCTGTCGGCCTGGCCGGGCGGCGGCGCGTCGGTGAGCAGCAGCGGACCCGCGCCGCGCAGCACCCGGGCGAGCGGGCCGCGCGACTCCTCGGAGACGGCCGGGAGCATGCCCTCGTACGCGGCGGGGCGCAGCCCGCGTGGGTCGCGGTGGACCACACAGGCCCGGTCCACCTGGGCGTGCTCGGTGAACAGGTCCATCACGCACCAGTCGGCCAGCCGGCGCGTCAGCAGCCGCCCGGCACGTTGCAGGCCCTCGTCCAGGTCCAGGGCGTCACTGAACCGGGACCCCAGCTCGGCCAGGAGGGAGAGCCGGTCCAGTGCCGACATGGCGGTGCCTTCGTCGCCCTCCGCTCCCGGGCTTGAGCCCGGCCGGGCCGTCGCGGGAACGTCCCCGCCGGCCGAGCGGGCCGCGTCGCGGGCGCTGCCGACCGTCCTCGGCCCGTCGAGGGGCGTGGCCGCCCGCGGCGCGAGCTGGGCGACGAAGACGGTGCGGCCGTCGGCCGTCTCCTGCGTCTGGATGAACAGCCGCACCGGAACCAACCCGCCGTCACGGTGGCGTGCCGGAAGCGGCACGGAGCGGCCCACGATGCGGGTGCGGCCCGTCAGCAGCATGGAGCTGAACGCCGCCGTGTGCCGATGGCGCAGATGCTCGGGGATGAGCGTGGTGAGACGGCGTCCGACCAGGTCGTCCGGTACCCAGCCCAGCAGATCCGCCGCCGGTGCGTTCGCCGCGATGATCCGGTTGCCGTCGTCGGCCGCGATGGTCGGGACTCGGCTGGTCCGCACCTGGCCGGGGTCCCACGGGACCAGTTCGGCGGAACTGACCTCCGGAACGCGGGGCATCACGGTCCACGCGGTGGGCCCGCCCCCGTCCAACTGGTCGGCGATCTGGTCGAAGAACCAGTCCTGGAACGCCCGGCAACGCGGCAGGGCGGGCAGCGTGAGCAGCCGCTCCTCACGCGCCGCCTCCTCGGCCAGCGCCAGGGTCCGGCGCAGCGCCCGGACCCCGGGCGCAGCGTCGGCCGGTAGCGGGAGGAGCAGGGAGCGCAGGCCGGAATCGGGAAGCGGCTCCCGGGGCGCGGCCGTCACACAGGCGCTGATCACGTTGTTGACGTCGTGGGCGGCGGCGAGGTCCTCGGGCGGCACACCCGTGGGACCACCCCCGGACGCCAGCAGGGTGAGTTCCCGCAGGACGGCGTGCCGGTGCTGCCGGCAGGTCGACTCCAGGGCGCTCGGCACGTCGACGAGCGTCACCGTCCGTTCGGCGGGGCACGGCGCCACCGCGGTCTCCCACCCGGACGACGGCGGGGGCGGACCGTCCGGCCACAGTTCGAACCACACCGTCTTGCCCTCGTCGCCGACGCCGACCCCGAAGCGGGACGCCAACTGCTCCACCAGCGCCAGCCCCTGACCCGTGCCGGCGTACGGCGGGCAGTTCTGCGGCACCAGTGAGCGGCCCGGCCGCCGGTCGGCGACGCGCACCCGCACCCGGCCGTCGAGGCGGGACACGGTCACCTCGGCCTCGGTGCGCGCGTGCAGCACCGCGTTGGTGACCAGCTCGCTGACCAGGAGCTGAGCCGTGTCCACCAGGTCGGAGGCGACGTCGTCCAACGCGGTGCGCACGAATCTGCGGGCCGACGCCACACTCACCGGCCCGTCGGGGAAACGTCGTGACACCGTCGCCGGATCGAGGGAACCCATGTCCTCAGTGTGTGCCCGGCGCGGGCCGCCGCGCAGCACGCCGTCCCGACGGGCCGCGACCTCGGGCGGCCGCCGTCCGCCGGTCGGGTGAGGACGGTGAGCGGGCCGCCGTGGGCGGGCCGCGCGGGAGCCGTGATCACGGGGCCGGCGCGGTGCTGGTAGCGTCGCGTGGTCGCGGTGGGGCGGAGCGAGGGAGGTGTCGGTGCGTGGCAGAGCGGCAGGAGCGTGAGTGGGTGGCGATGACACCCGGCGACTTCGACCGGGAGGCGCCGCTGGTCCTCAACGTGGGCACCGGGCCGGCAGCCGTGCCCGCCGAGCCGGACGAGTACGGCACCGCACCCCTGTTCGGCGAGACGGCGCCCCCGCGCAGCACCCCGCGCCGCAGGCGGGGGGCACGGCGCGCACCCGCCCAGGAACGGCTGTTCTGACCTGCGCACCGCAGGCGAGGGGCCCGGCACCCTCACCGTCCGGGTGCGCGGAAATGCTCGGAACGGCTTTGTATCGAGCACGTATTGACATGTAACGGCAGAGGCCGCAGAGTCATGCCCCGAAAGCGTTCGACGGACCGGCGGACCGGCGGACCGGCGCTGCGACGCCGCGGCGGTCCGCCCGGGCTCCACCGTGCTGTTCTGCCCGCTCGTCCGTGCTCGACAACGCCCGACAGTGCCCCACCGTGATGCCGACCGCCCACGAGGAGTGTTGCCGTCATGTCCGAAACGCCCGCTGTCTCACGCCGACTGCTCCTGGGCTCGGCCGTCGCCACCGGTGCGCTCGCCGCCGGGATGGCCGCCTCGGCCCCGTCCGCGGCGGCCGCCACCGAACCGGCACCCCGCCGCAGGCCCGGTCAGAAGTCGATGATCGGCGTGCCGTTCGACGTCCACAGAACCGTCCGTGTCGGTGTCATCGGCCTCGGCAACCGGGGCGGCGGCATGATCACGGGCTGGGCCGCCGTGCCCGGCTGTACCGTGACCGCCGTCTGCGACATCCGCGCCGACCGCGCGAAACGCGCCGCCGACCGACTGGAGAGCAAGGGCAACCCGCGCCCCGCCGAGTACGGTGGCTCGGCCGACTCCTACGCCCGGATGCTCCGGCGGGACGACATCGACCTGGTGTACATCGCCACCCCGTGGGAGTTCCACTACGAGCACGGCAGGGCGGCGCTGCTCAGCGGCAAGCACGCCCTGGTGGAACTGCCCGTCGCGACCGAACTGCGCCAGCTGTGGGACCTCGTCGACACCTCCGAGCGCACCCGCAGGCACCTGTGGCTGTCCGAGAACTGCAACTACGGCCGCAACGAACTGGCCATGCTCAGGGCGGCGCACGACGGCCTGTTCGGAGACATCACCAACGGCCACGGCGGTTACCTCCACGACCTGCGCGAGCTCCTCTTCTCCGACACCTACTACACCGACTCCTGGCGGCGGCTCTGGCACACCCGCAGCACCGCGTCCTTCTACCCCATGCACGGGCTCGCCCCGATCGCGGCGGCCATGGACGTCAACCGCGGCGACCGCATGACCACCCTGCGCGCCACCGCCACCGCGCCGAAGGGCCTGGCCGACTACCGCGCACGCTTCGTCCCCAGGGACCACCCCTCCTGGAAAGAGACGTACATCAACGGTGACCTGATCACCTGCATGATCGAAACGGAGAAGGGCCGGACGATCCGCGCGGAGCACGACGTGAGCTCGCCCCGCCCGTACAGCCGGATCAACACCCTCGCCGGCAGCCGCGGCATCGTCGAGGACTACGCGGGACCCGCACCGACCGGCGCCCGGATCTACGTCGAACCCGATCACAGCGGCCACACCTGGCGCGACTTCGAGAGCTACCGCAAGGAGTACGACCACTGGCTGTGGCAGAAGGTCGGCGACGACGCAGCGAACAACGGCGGCCACGGGGGCATGGACTACGTCCTGCAGTGGCGCACCGTCCAGCTGATGCGCGCCGGGCTGGTGCCGGACATCGACGTCTACGACTCGGCGGCCTGGTGCGCCTCCGTCCCGCTGAGCGCCGCGTCGCTCGCCAGGGGCGGACGCCCCGTCGAGATCCCCGACTTCACCCGGGGCGCCTGGCGTGAGCGCAGGCCCGGCCTCGACTCGACCCCCACCGACATGCCGCCCGTCGGCTGAACCCGGGCCGCTCCCGCCACGGCACACGCCCGCAGCCGTGGCGGGAGGACGGGGCGCGCCGTCCCGACGCGGCGTCAGCGGTCGCGCAGCCGGCCCAGGCCTTCCAGCGTCCGGGAGGCGGTGCGGGCCAGTCCCGGCCGGTGGCGCACGAAACGACGGGCGGCCCGCACCGGTTCCCGCCCGAGCCGGTACAGGGCGCCGCCCGGCCCCGGGCCGACCACGGCACCCTCGTACACCCGCAGGTCACGCGTCTTGAACGACTCCTTGTAGCGCGCCGGCCCGCTCCCGAGGTCGACCGTCTCGATCCCGTCGGCGGCCGCCGCCTCCAGCATCCGCAACAGCAGCAGAAGCCCGGGGGAGTACTTGCCGTACGCGCGGTCGTACGCCGGGAACCACCACGACAGCACCGTCGGCGAGCGCAGCCCGAAGTGCGCCGCCACGGGCCGGTCGCCGGCGTAGAGCACGGACAGCACCCCGCGGCACTCGGGGTCCTCGCTCCGGGCGAGCGATTCCACCAGCCGGGCGATCCAGTCCTGCGCGAACCGGTCCCGCCGGCCCGTCCGCCGGTACTGGGCGGACTTCCACCGCACGAGCATCCGCAACGCGCCGGGATCCGGTACGTCGTACACGAAGCGCACCTCGCCGACCTGACGGGCGAGCCGCCGCTCCTTGGCGAGCGTCTGCTTGACGAAGCTCGGCGAGCGTACGCGCAGTCCCTCCACGTACTGCTCGAATCCCGCACCGAGGTCGACGACCGGGGAGCCCGGCTCCTCGGCCGCGTGCGGTAAGAACAGGTCCTGGCCGGCCTCGAGATTGTCGAACTCCCAGGAGGCCAGGCCGCACGCCCGCAGCAGCACACGGGCGTCGACGCGGATTCCCCCGGCCAGCACGGCGCCCTGACTGTCCGACACTCCCAACCCGATGGCGCGGCCCCGCCCGGCCAGGCCCCGCTCGTGCGGGAAGTACCCGACCGGAAACCCGTCCTCCCGCAGCACCGCGACCCTGGCCTGCGGCCGGACCAGCCCGACGGCCGCGGTGAACGCCGGGTCCATGAACGGGTTCGCCGGTGCCCCGGAGCCGGCCCTGATCTCCCGCCAGGTCTTGTGGTCGTCCGCGCCGAGCTCTCCCGGCCCGACCACGAGAATGCGCTTTCTGGTCATGTGTCTGCCTCCTGCGTCGTCGGAATCACGAGCACACGAAGGCCTGCTGACACCGCGTCCCGGCACGGGCAGTACCCGGGCCGCGTGGCGCAGGCCTCGGTCGGTACCGCCGCTGCTCAGCAGCGAAACGTCTGCAGTGCGGGCGTGCCCCGGGCGGTCTCCTGCGCCTGCGGCCCGGTGGCCGGCCCCTCGGCGTGCAGGTTCCCGCCGCGCCCCTCGGCGCGGCTCCGCGCGCGGGCGCGGTCGGTGACGGCCTCGTCGGAACCGGCCGTTCCCGCGGTCCTCGGCGACCGGGCGGAGACCTCGCGGCCCGACGGCCCCTCGTCCTGCCGGCACGGCTCCGAGGCCGTCCCGTCCATGGTCGCCGCCGTGACCGGACCGGCCATGGACGGCGCGGGCGCCGGGAACTGCGCCGGCCGCGGCACGAGGACGTGCAGCAGCGCCCAGGTCAGCACCACTGCCGCCGCTGCCCATCGACGCCGCACTGTCGGACTCCTGACCTGCGTCCCGGCCGGGGGTGACATACGTGCCGACACCGGACGAGACCCCCCGAATGCGCCCAGTCGTCCCTCCAGTAGGCCGAGCGCTATCCGCCCAGTCAAGTGCGCGTGCCCCGAACCCGTACGCCCGGCTCGGACCGGGGACGTCGTGCTCCGTTGCCCTTTCGCACCGGCCCGTCTACGGCGGGTGGACGCGCACCGAGCCGCGCTACTGCGCCAGGGCTTCCTTCGGTCCCATGACGACGACCGGCTTCTTGCCCGGGTCCAGGGAGGTCAGCAGCGCGCGCATGTGCTCCTCGCTCAGGGACACGCAGGCGTTGGTCGGCCCGCCGTGGTCCACGTGGAGCCAGACCCCGCCGCCCTTCTCCTCGCCCTGGGGCCGGGTGTTGTCCAGGGGAGTGATGCCGGTCACGCGGTTGTAGTCGATGGCGATCACGTAGTCGAACGAACCCTCCAGCGGCTCGCCGAGATGCCCGGTGCCCGTCACATGGAACTCCGGGTCCTGGTCGTAGGGCAGCAGGGTGCCGGGGTCGGGCAGCCGGCCACCGGCGTCACTGAGACCGAACACGCCGATGGGGGTGTGCAGATCACCCGCCACGTGTTCGTCGGACCAGCCGCGCAGGCCGTTGTGGGCCGGCCAGGGCCCGGCCACGGCGCGCCAGCCCCGTGCCGGGTACTGCTCGTACAGCACCGCCTGCGCCCGGGAGGAGTCCTCCGTCGGGCCCGTGACCATCAGGGCCTGTCGGGATTCGGCGGGGACACGGGCGCGCATGACCGGCCCCAGCCCGGGCAGGGGGCGCAGGAACGCGCGCGGGGGAGCGGGGCGGGGGGACGCCGGTGGCGACGCGGGGCTGCCGGAGGCCTGGGCAGGCCCGGAGGAGGCGTCCGGCTGCTGCGGGGCGCAGCCGGTTCCCAGCACGCCGCTGCACATGCCGGCGCCGATCACCAGGGCCAGCGCCTTCCTGACGGTCATAACGACCTCCGACTCCGTGTGTGGACTACTCCTTGCTTGAACAGATACAGAACCGGCGGTGTCACCGCCTCGTCGTCTCGCCCGTATGGCGCAGGAAGTACCAGCCCCGGACCGGCCCCCGCCGCAACATCGTTCCCGCTCACTGCCCTTACTCACTGGTGGGGCTCGGACATGCCGTGTAGCGTCAGCAGCAGATGTCGTGGTTCGCCCAGACCGCCCGCGCCGAAGTGCGGGCGGTTTGCTGTGCAATGCCGGAGGACCAGGACGACCACCTCCGGGTTCGCGCGGTGCGGATCCGATAACGGCTGAAAGGCAAAAGGCATGGCCAGCGGAACCGTCAAGTGGTTCAACTCCGAAAAGGGCTTCGGCTTCATCGCGCAGGACGGCGGCGGCCCCGACGTCTTCGCGCACTACTCCAACATCAACGCCACCGGCTACCGCGAGCTGCAGGAAGGCCAGGCCGTCACCTTCGACATCACCCAGGGCCAGAAGGGCCCGCAGGCGGAGAACATCACCCCCGCCTGACCGGGAGACAGCCGTAGACGGCACGGTGCCCGGGAACCGCGAGCGGTTCCCGGGCACCGTGCGTCACGGCTTGCGGGCGAGGCCGCCGTGTTCGCCGATGGGCTCAGGGGCGGGCGAGGCGGCGTCCGGACGCCAGAGGGAGACCGGGACGACCCCGGGCTCCACGAGCTCCAGACCGTCGAAGAACGCCGTGATCTGATCGACCGTGCGCAGGACGTACGGCGCGGCGCCGCTCTCGTTGTAGGCGTCCTGGGCCTGTTCGAAGTCGGGATCGATGCCCCGGGAACCGTCGTTGACGGAGAGGTAGCTGCCGGACGGCAGCGCCTCCATCAACCGGCTGACGACCGAACGTGCCCGGTCGTAGTCGGCGACGTGGCCGAGGATGTTGCTGAGGATGAGGGCTACGGGCCGGTCGAAGTCCAGCGTCCTGGCGGCGGCGGCCAGGACACGGTCCGGGTCGAGCGCGTCCGAGTCGATGTAGGCGGTCGCTCCCTCGGGGGTGGAGTAGAGCAGGGCACGGGCGTGGGCGAGGACCATCGGGTCGTTGTCGACGTAGACGATCCGTGCCTCGGGGGCGATGCGCTGGGCGACCTCATGGGTGTTGTCGGCGGTCGGCAGTCCCGTCCCGATGTCGAGGAACTGCCGGACACCCGCCTCGGCGACCAGGTACGTGATGTTGCGGCGCAGGAAGGCGCGGCTGCTGCGGGCGATGGTGACGATGCCGGGGAAGACGGCGGTGTAGGCGTCGCCGGCCGCCTCGTCGACCGGGTAGTTGTCCTTGCCGCCCAGCCAGTAGTTCCAGATCCGGGCCGAGTGCGGCACCGAGGTGTCGATCTTCTGGTGCGCCGAAGGGTCGGGGGTCGTCACGGGGTCGCTCATCAGTTCGGTCCGTCTTTCAGCCGAGGCGGGGATTGGTCACCCCAACCTACGTCGCAACACCCTTCACCCGTACACCGGTTCGCCTTTTCGCGGCCGTCTCGGCTCAAAGGCGCGGAGCTCCGGTCACCGACATCACCAGTGAGTACAGGGAGGTGGTGGCGGTGATGAAGAGACGGTTGTTCTTCGGGCCGCCGAACGCGATGTTGGACACGCGCTCCGGTACCCGCAGCCGGCCGATGAGCGTGCCGTCGGGGTCGTAGCAGTGGACCCCGTCGTCCAGCGCGGCGGCCCACAGACGGCCCTCGTCGTCGAAGCGGATGTTGTCGAAGCGGACGTCACCCCGGGCCTCGGCGAAGACCTTCCCGTCGGACAGCGTGGCGTCCTCGCCGACGTCGAACACATGGATCCGGGCGGCCCGCGAGTCGGAGACGTACAGGCGCTTCTCGTCGGGGGAGAGGATGACGCCGTTCGGCCCGTCGAAGCCGTCGGCGGCGAGGTGCACGGTCCCCGACACCGGGTCGACCCGGTAGACGTTGCACGCGCCGATCTCGGAATCGGCGCGATGGCCCTCGTAGTCGCTGGTGATGCCGAAGTCCGGGTCGGAGAACCAGAGCGTGCCGTCGGAGCGTACGACGGAGTCGTTCGGGCTGTTGAGCCGCTTGCCGGCGTACCGCTCGGCGAGGACGGTCACGGTCCCGTCGGGCTCGGTGCGCGTGACGCGGCGGTTGCCCTGCTCACAGGTGACCAGACGGCCCTGCCGGTCGAGGGTGTTGCCGTTGCTGTGGCCGGCCGGGGTGCGGAAGACACCGACCGCGCCGGTGGCCTCGTCCCACCGCAGGATGCGGTCGTTGGGGATGTCGCTCCAGAGCAGCTGGCGCCAGGCGGGGAGGTACACCGGGCCCTCGGCCCAGCGACAGCCGTCGTGCAGGACCTCCAGCCTGCTGTCACCGTTCGCACAGCGGCCGGTGCGGAAGCGGTCGTCCAGGATCTCGTACAGGCCGTCGGTGGGCATGGGCATTCCTCTCAGCGGGCGTGACCAGGATGAGGGTCGACGTAGCCCGCGTTGTACCACACGAGCGCGTGCGCAAGCGGCGCGAACAGGGGGGACTCCACGGCGTGGAGAGGCGTCCGGGCCGTGGGCCGTCCGGCCCGTCGGCGCGGGACGACCGGGGCGAGGCCCACGCGCCCGGCCGGCCGCTCACAGGATCGCGATGCCCAGCGGCCGTTCGCCCACCGGCAGGCGCGTCACCCGGCCCGTGCCGGTGTCGACGATGCTCAGACCGTTCCAGTAGCCGTCGCGGGTGAAGCCGCCCGAGACGTAGACGGTGCGGCCGTCGGTCGAGGGGACGACGGTCTCGTGCGGGCCGTCCAGGGCGATGACCCGTTCGTCGCCGTCGGGCGCGCGGACGGTCAGGGACGGGCCGTCGTCCTCGGACGGATCGATCGGGCCGGTGCCCACCACGTAGAGCGTGCCGTCGGCACCGGCCGCCACGCCGTGCTGATGGGTGTTGGCGGTCATGCCCTCGATCCGGACGCTCCCGGTACGGGGGTCGACCACGGCCAGCCGCTCGCCCTCGAAGGGCAGCAGCAGGGCCCCGTCGGACGGACGTACGGCGGTGTAGTGCGGCTTGAGCCAGGAACCGAGGCCGCCCTCGGTGCCGTACGGGGCGACCTCGATGCGGCGCGTCGTCCAGCCGTCGGTGTCGACGACGGTCACGTCGAAGGAGTCGTGGTTGGTGGTGTAGACGTGCCGTCCGTCGCGCGAGACGTCGACGTCGAAGGGCCGGCGGCCGACCGGCAGGACCTCCGTCACCTCCCGTCGCCCGGTGTCGACGACCTCCAGCGTGCCGCGGCCGCCGGGGACGTTGACGCCGACGTAGAGGCGGCTGCCGTCCGGGGACAGGGCGATGCCCATGCCGCCGCCCCGGTACTCGCCGGTCGACCCGGGGCCCGTGTCGGTGCGGTAGGGGATCAGGGCGGTGCGCTCGCGGGTGCGGGTGTCCACGGTGGCGACCCCCTCCGCGGTCGCCACCCAGGCCGTGCCGTCGTCGCCGAGGGCGATCCCGTACGGGGCCGTCCCGACCCGCACCGACCCCAGGTCGGCCGCCGCGCCCCGGCGGGCGGGGTCGACGAAGGTGACGGTGTCTGCGCCGAAGTCCGTGACCAGGAGGGTGCCTCCGGGCGTGCGGGCCGTGTCGGTGTCGGTGCCGGCACTGGCACGGGCGTCCGGCGTTCGGGTGGCGGCGGGCGGGGCGGACGCCGGTGGCGGCACGGCACCGGCGGCGTCGTCGCTCGACGTGCATCCGGTCAGCGTCGCGGTGACGGCGGCCAGCGCGGCGAGGGGGCCTGCGAGGCTGCGCCGGTTCACCGCCGCCCGCCCTTCCCGTGGACGCCGGCGCTGCGCGACTCGGCCCGCCGCAGCGTGTCCGCCATCGCCCGAAAGCCCCTGCGCTCGGCATGCGCCCGGGCGCTGACGCCGTCACCGTCCGGCAGCAGGGGGTCGGCGCCCGCCGCGAGCAGGGCCTCCACCACCTCCTGGTGCGGGCGGCCGGCGTCCCCGAGGACGACCGCTTCGAGGAGTGCCGTCCAGCCGAGCCGGTTGACGTGGTCGACGTCGGTCTCCGTCTCGGCGAGCACGGCCCGTACGTAGGCCACGTGTCCGCGTTCGCTCGCCGGGATCAACGAGACGCCGCCGAAGCGGTTGGTCAGCGTCACGTCCGGACCGCCGGGCAGCAGGGCCCGCATCATCGCCACGCTGCCCGTGACCCCGGTGACCAGCCACGCACTGTCCTCGCGCGCGTCCTGCGCGTTGACGTCCGCCCCGGCCGCGACCAGCACCTCGGCGACCGCGACCCGGTCGGCGAGGGCGGCCAGCAGCAACGGGGTGCGGTCCTGCTCGTCGCGCGTCTCCAGGTCGGCGCCGGCCCGCAGCGCGGCCCGGACGGCGTCGGTGTCACCGCGACGGACCGCGGCCACCAGGGCCAGGTCGTCGGGGGTGGGGGAGGGGGCGGTCATGGCGCAACAACTCCGCGGTGTCGAGGGGCGAGTACCTCCAGCATCGACCCACGGCGCCCGCGCGCCCGTCGGCGCACCGGCTCCTCCCGTCCCACGGATCGGATGACGTACCTGTCGTCCGATCGGCTGACCCGCCGCCGCGCTCCCGCCCTCTCCGCCGAGGCGACCCCGGTCAGCCGGTGTCAGCCGACCGCGAAGGGCAGCCGCCCGGCCAACTCGCCCAGGGCGGCCTTCTCCGCCTCCGTCGGCGCACGCCGTCCGGTGCCGGTCAGCAGGGCGTCGCTGTCGGTGAACGACCGGGGGAACTCCGCCCCGACGATCCTCTCCAGCAGCTTGCGCGACGCGGCGAGCCCTTCGGCGGGCGGTTGCGCCGCGTCCGGGAGGTGGGCGATCAGGTCGAGGTGGTGCAGCGTCCACTCCAGGACGTACGCGCCGAGGTAGTCGCCCGCGGTGAGCACCTGGTCCCGGGTGCCGACCCGGGCCGCGGGATCCGCGAGCCCGGCGGCGCGACCGGCGGCGGAACCGACGTCGTCGAGGTGGAACTTGAGCAGCCACGGCTCCTCGTACGCGGCGGCCAGGCGGACGGTCAGCGCGTCGAGCGGGTCGTCGCCCGTCGGGGCCTCGACGACGTCCCAGTAGGTCACCGCGTCCCGGGTCGGCTCCGTGTCGGCGGGGGTGGCGAGGGTGATCAGGACGTCCTGGGCATCGATGACCAGGTGGCACACCAGGTCCCGTACGAGCCAGCCGGTGCAGCCGGAGGGCCGGGCGAAGTCGTCGTCGGAGAGCCCGGCGACCGCGGTGCGCAGCGCGGCCCAGGAGCTGGAGAAGAGATCCACGACCGGAAGCCAACAGCACCGGCCGCCCGGCTGCCACCGCTTTCACCCCGCCGCTCACCCCTCCGCCGTCGCGACCTCCTCCGGCGGATCGACCAGTTGCTCGCGCACGTAGTTCCAGACCACCGCGATCAGCGCGGCGACCGGCACGGCGAGCAGGCTCCCCACGATTCCGGCCAGGCTGCCGCCCAGCGTCACCGCCAGCAGGATCACCGCCGCGTGCAGCCCGAGCCCCCGACTCTGGATGATGGGCTGGAACACGTTGCCCTCCAGCTGCTGCACCACGACGATGATCGCCAGCACGATCAGCGCGTCCGTCAGGCCGTTCGACACCAGGGCGATGAGGACCGCGACGAAGCCCGCGAACAGGGCGCCCACGATGGGCACGAACGCGGACACGAACGTCAGCACCGCCAGGGGCAGGACCAGCGGAACGCCGAGGATCCACAGTCCGAGACCGATGAAGACGGCGTCGAGCAGACCCACGAGCGCCTGCGAGCGGACGAAGGAGCCCAGCGTTTCCCAGCTGCGCAGGGCGACGGCCGGGACGTCGGTGGCGAGCCGGCCGGGCAGCTGGCGGGTGAGCCACGGCAGGAACCGCGGCCCGTCCTTGAGGAAGAAGAACATCAGGAAGACGCCCAGGACAGCGGTGATCAGGCCGTTGACCACGGTGCCCACCCCCGTGGCCACCGCGGTGACCATGCTGCCGACGCTGTCCTGGACACGCGCCACCGCGGAGTCGACCGCACCGCTGATCTGGTCGTCGCCGATGTTCAGCGGCGGTCCCGCGGCCCACTCGCGCAGCCGCTCGATGCCCTCGACCACCCCGTCGGACAGCTCGTCGGTCTGGGAGGACATCGGCACCGCGATCAGTGCCACGATGCCCAGGACGGCCAGGAGGAACGCCACGGTCACCACCGCCGCGGCCAGTGCGGGACGCCACCCGTGTCGCCGCAGGAAGCGGGCCGGGGGCCAGGTCAGCGTGGTCAGGAGCAGGCCGACTATCAGCGGCCACACGACCGACCACATACGGCCGAGGACCCACAGGGCCACCGCGAGCATCACAAGTATCAGCAGCAACTCGGCGGAGGCACGCGCGCCGGCCCGCAGCGCGGCGCGGGTCCTGGCGGAACTCAATCTGGCAGACATGGGGATCACCCTATGGGGACGCCTGCCGGCGACGAACTTCCCCCCGTGTCGGTCCAGTTCGCCGATTTCCCCGACGCGCGGCGGGGTCAGTCCTCGGAGATCTTGACCCAGTCGAGCGTGCGCTCCACCGCCATCTTCCACCCGGCGTACCCCTGCGCGCGCCGGTCCTCGGACCACTGGGGCTGCCAGCGCCTGGACTCGTGCCAGTGCGTGCGCAGTTCATCGGTGTCCTGCCAGAACCCGGTGGCCAGCCCCGCCGCGTAGGCCGCGCCGAGGGCGGTGGTCTCCGCGACGACGGGACGGCTGACGGGAACACCGAGGACGTCGGCCTGGATCTGCATGCAGAGGTCGTTGGCGGTCACTCCGCCGTCGACCTTGAGGACGTCGAGGTGGACCCCGGAGTCCTGTTCCATGGCCTCGACGACGTCGCGGCTCTGGTAGCAGATGGCTTCCAGCGTCGCCCGGGCCAGATGCGCGTTGTCGTTGTACCGGGCCAGGCCGACGATGGCTCCCCGGGCGTCGGAACGCCAGTAGGGCGCGAACAGGCCCGAGAACGCGGGGACGAAGTACATGCCGCCGTTGTCGTCGACCGTGCGGGCGAGGTCCTCGCTCTCGGCCGCGGACTTGATGATCTTCATCTGGTCGCGCAGCCACTGCACGGCGGACCCCGTCACCGCGATGGAGCCCTCCAGTGCGTAGACCACCGGACTGTCGCCGAACTGGTAGGCCACGGTGGTGAGGAGACCGTGCCGGGAGCGGACCAGCTCCGAGCCGGTGTTCAGCACCAGGAAGTTGCCGGTGCCGTAGGTGTTCTTGGCCTCGCCGGGCGCGAAGCAGACCTGGCCGACGGTGGCCGCCTGCTGGTCGCCGAGCACCCCGCCGATGGGAACGGCGGCGCGCAGCGGGCGGGAGGTCCGCGTCTCGCCGTACGCCGTCCGGTGCGAGGAGGGGTTGATGGTGGGCAGCATGGCCCGGGGGATGCCGAAGAAGCCGAGCAGTTCGTCGTCCCAGTCGAGCGTCTCCAGGTCCATCAGCATGGTGCGGCTCGCGTTGGTCACGTCGGTGGCGTGGATGCCACCGTCCGGGCCGCCGGTCAGGTTCCACAGGACCCAGGCGTCCGTGTTGCCGAAGACGGCATGACCGGCCTCCGCCGCTTCGCGGACGCCGTCGACGTTCTCCAGGATCCACTGGATCTTGCCGGCGGAGAAGTAGGTCGCCGGCGGCAGCCCGGCCTTGCGGCGGATGACGTCGCCCCGGCCGGAACGTTCGAGGTTCGCCGCGATGGTGTCGGTGCGCGTGTCCTGCCACACGATGGCGTTGTAGTAGGGGCGGCCGTTGCGGGGGTCCCAGACCACCGTGGTCTCGCGCTGGTTGGTGATGCCGATGGCCGCCAGGTCGGTCCCGCTCAGACCGCTGAAGCGCAGGGCGTTCTGCATCACCGAGTTGGTGCGTTCCCAGATCTCCACCGGGTCGTGTTCCACCCACCCGGAACGGGGCAGCACCTGTTCGTGCTCCAACTGGTGCTTCGCCACCTCGTTGCCGTCGTGGTCGAAGATCATGAATCGGGTGCTGGTGGTGCCTTGGTCCACCGCGCCGATGAAGTCCGCCATGGTACGTACGCCGCCTCTCCGGCCGGTGTCAGTCCTCGGGTGCGGGGACGCGCCCCGCCTCCGGCCCCGGCGCAGGCAGGAACCGGCTGACGAAAAGCTTGTACAGACCCGCGCCGAGCACGCCACCGATCAGCGGGCCGACGATCGGCACCCAGAAGTAGAGGTTCCCGTACTGGTCTCGCCAGGCCCCGCCGTATCCGGTGAGGAAGCTGGCCAGCCGGGGGCCGAAGTCGCGGGCCGGGTTGATGGCGTAACCCGCGTTGGTGCCGAAGGCCATGCCGATGGCGACCACCACCAGGCCGATGACGAAGGGGGCCAGGTTCGCGCCGGGCGGCGTGTTCAGCATGTCCGTGATGGCCATGATCAGCAGCAGCAGGATGGCGGTGCCGATGACCTGGTCGCGAAAGGCGCCCCACTCGTAAACCGGGAGGGCGGTGTTGCCGTTCGCAGGGAGCGTGGAGAACACGAACTGCGTCTTGATGGTGTGGCCCGGGTCGGCCTTCGCCAGCGCCTCGGTGTAGTTCCAGCGGACCACCAGAGCGGCCACGAAGGCACCGGCCGTCTGGGCCAGCGCGTAGGGCACCACCTTGCGCCACGGGAACCCCTTGAACGTGGCGAGGGCCAGAGTCACCGCGGGGTTGAGATGGGCTCCGCTCAGCCGCGCGGCCACATAGACGCCCAGGGTGACGCCGAGGCCCCAGGCCCAGGAGATGCTGTCGTGGTCGCCGAGACCGCCCGGGGGATCCGTGAGCGCGCCGCCCGCGACCACCTGGGCCACCACGCCGCAGCCGAAGAGGATGAGGATCATCGTGCCGGCGAATTCGGCCGACAGTTCACCGATCAGACCAGACCTTTTGAGCCGCTCAGCCATGGAAGCTCACCTTCCGCCGGCTGAACCGGCCGTTGACGTGTCCGAGCCTCTCCTTCGACAGATTAAGGCGGTAGGGGCAAACGCGCACATAACGGGCATGCGTGCTGACGACGGGCCAGGTGTCGTCAGGCGGCGTCCAGAGCCGGGGCGATGACGGCGAAGGCCCGCTCGGCGAGTTCGACCGGGTCCTCGGCACTGTCGCTGTCGCTCCAGCGGCGCAGCACGGTGTTGAAGGCGCTCAGCGCCATCCCGGCGGCGAGCTGCGGGTACAGATCGGAGTCGGGGGCGAGCCCCGGGCGGCGCCTCAGCTCCGCGGCCAGGTCCTCGTGCCACCGCCCCTGACGCTCCAGGAAGCGCGCGTGCAGGGAGGGAGTGCGCAGAATCAGCTGCACCACCCGCAGTGCTCTGTCGGAGTGACCGGCGCAGTCGGCGAGGGGAACCGAAACGGCGTTCTTCAGCGCCACCGACGGCGGCTCCCCGCCGGGGCGGGCCGCCAGCTCGGCGCACATGTCGGCGCCCATGTCGGTCAGGAACTGGACGACCACGTCCTCCTTGGACGCGAAGTACCGGAAGAACGTCCTCTTGGACACCCCGGCGCTGGTCGCGATCTCGTCGATCGTGACCGCGTCGAACCCCTTCCGTGCCAGCAACTGCAGGGCTGCCTCGGTCAGTTCGTCCGAGACGAGTTGGCGTTTGCGCTGGGCCAGGCTGATTTCGGGACGCGTACTCACCAGCTCATGGTAACTCCATGCCTCCCATGACACCAAGGGTCGCCTTGACACTGGGTGACATCAGCGTCATGGTGTGCCGCATGACCCGACAGCAGCGTTGGACCGCCGAGCAGATTCCGGACCAGACCAAGCGGGTGTTCCTCGTGACGGGAGCCAACAGCGGCCTCGGCCTGGCGACCACCCGTGCCATCGTCCGCCGGGGCGGACACGTGATCCTCGCGGTGCGCGACGTGGAGAAGGGCCGACGGGCGGTCGCGGACATCACCGCCGGTCGACCGGGTGCCGACCTCAAGGTGCGCCGGCTCGATCTGGCCGATCTCGATTCGGTACGGACCTTCGCCGAGCAGGTGCACGCCGACCATCCACGGCTCGACGTGCTCGTCAACAACGCCGGCGTGATGGCGCCGCCCCGACGGCTCAGCGCCCAGGGCCACGAACTGCAGTTCGCCGGCAACCACCTCGGCCACTTCGCGCTCACCGGACTGCTGCTCGACCTGCTGGCGGACGGAAACGACCCCCGTGTGGTCACGGTGACCTCCACCAACCACCGCCAGGGGCGCCTGTTCCTCGACGACCTCACCGGCGAGCGCAGCTACTCGCCCATGGGCTTCTACAACCAGTCGAAGTTCGCGAACGCCGTCTTCGGGCGGGAACTCCACCGGCGGCTGACCGGGGCCGGCAGCCCCGTGCGCAGCCTGCTCGCACACCCCGGCTACACGGCCACCCGTCTGCAGACGAGTGCGCCGGTGGGCCTGGTGAAGCTGGTCTTCGGTCGCCTGCTCATTCCGCTCGCCCAGTCCCCGGACCGGGGCGCGCTGCCGCAGTTGTACGCGGCGACCGACCCGAGTGCGCAGAGCGGCGAGTTCATCGGGCCGAACGGCCCGGCCGAACTGCGCGGGGCACCGACCCGGGTGCGGTTGTCCCCCGCGGCGGCCGACGCCGAGACCGGCCGGCGTCTGTGGGAGGTGTCGCAGCGCCTGACCGAAGTGCGCTACCTGTCGTCGGACTGACCCGGGACCGGGCCGGCCCGGCGCCACCGGCCTCGGTCAGGGGGCACCCCGGGCCGTCCCCTCAGGGGGCGATGGGCAGCCGGCGCTTGTGGTCGGTCAGCCGGTAGCGGGTGACGATCGTCTCGAAGGCCTGCTCCGTCACCGGCTTGCCCTCGAGGAAGTCGTCGATCTCCTCGTACGTCACTCCGAGGGCGTCCTCGTCGGCCTTGCCGGGGTCGAGGGCCTCCAGGTCGGCCGTCGGGACCTTCCACACCAGCTCGGCCGGGGCGCCCAGCGCGTCGGCGACGGCGCGCACCCGGCGCTTGGTGAGGCCGGTCAGCGGGACCACGTCGGCGGCGCCGTCGCCGAACTTGGTGAAGAAGCCGGAGACCGCCTCGGCGGCGTGGTCGGTGCCGACGACCAGGCCGTGGTGCGCCCCGGCCACCGCGTACTGGGCGATCATGCGCTGCCGGGCCTTGATGTTGCCGTGCACGAAGTCCTGGTGGTGGGCGTCGCGGAAGGCCACGTCGGCGGCGAGCAGGGCCTCGAGCGCGGCGTCGCTCGCGGGCTTGATGTCCACGGTCAGTACGTGGTCGGCCTTGATGAAGGAGAGCGCGAGCTGGGCGTCGTGCTCGTCGGCCTGGACCCCGTTGGGCAGCCGCATCGCGTAGAAGCCCGCCTCGTGCCCCTCGGCCCGGGCTCGCTCGACGGCGAGCTGGCACAGTCGGCCCGCGGTGGTCGAGTCGACACCGCCGCTGATACCGAGCACGAGGGACCGCAGGCCGGTGGAGGTCAGTCGCCCGGCGAGGAAGGCCACCCGGCGTTCGATCTCCTGCTCGGCGTCGAAGGTCTCCGCGACCTCCAGTTCCCGGGCGATCTCCAGTTGCAGGGCGATGGACGCCGGCTCGCTCATTCCGCTCCTTGTTCGACTTGTGGGGGCTCGTCCCACGGGGGATGGTTCACTCAGCCTACCCAGCGGCGTCCGGCGGAGACGGGCCGACCGGTGTGGGAACGCGACGTGCGGGGCGGCCGTCGTGGCCCGCCCCGCACGTCGGCGGATCAGTGCGGATCAGCGGGGACCAGTGCGGTTCAGCCCAGCGGCTCCACCCGGATGTTCCGGAACCGGACCTTGTTCCCGTGGTCCTGCAGCCGGATCGCCCCGGCGGCCGGCGTCTCGGCCCTGCCGGAGGCGGTGGGCCCGTCGAGGACGATGTCGTCGTGGACCTCGGTGCCGTTCCACATCACCGTCACCCGGGCGTCGGCGGTCTTGTTGCCGCTGTCGTCGTAGCGGGCCGCGCGGAAGACGATGTCGTACGTCTGCCATGTCTCCGGGGCGGTCGCCGCGTTGGTGTCGGGCGCCTTCTTCAGGTAGAAGGCGCCGGCCTCGTTGGTGGCAGGGGAGGTGTCACCGTAGGAGTCGAGGATCTGCAGCTCGTAGCGGTCCTGGAGGAAGATGCCGCTGTTGCCGCGGTCCTGACCCGTCACCTCGGGCGGCAGTTGCGGGACGCGGAACTCCACGTGCAGCGCGAAGTCCTGGTAGGCCTCCTTGGTGCGGATGTCACCGCAGCACACCTCCATCGACTTCTCGTCGGTCAGTGGCCATGCCACGCGCCGTCCGTCCGTGTGCTGCCACTGGGCCTGCGAGGCGGCGGTGCCGTCGAAGAGGGCTACCCGGGTGCCGCGCGGGTGCACGGTGATCAGGTCGAGGTTGACATGACCGGTGTCACCGGGGTCGTACCGGTAGGAGACCGTGTTGTGACCGGCGCGCAGGTGCAGGCGTTCGGTCCGGGTGGACCAGGTGTCCCAGTCCCCGGTGGAGGGGAGTTCCGTCTGCCGTACCTTCTTCCCGTTGGCGTACAGGGAGAGCGACTTGGTGCCCTCGAACGGATGCGGGCCGTTGGAGTAGCGCAGGTTGACGTCGTAGGTGCCCGACTTCGGGACCGTCACGTCGAACGTCGTGGCGGCCTTGCCCTCGGTGTCGTAGCGGTCGACGAATCCGCTGCCGGAGTAGCCGGTGTGGTCGGTGTCGACGCCGGCGGTGCCGGTGAGACGCGCCTCCTCGGCCTCGTGGAGGGTGGCGGAAGGCGGCTGCTTGCCGGGCATCGCGTTGAGCGTGTACCAGGCCTCGGTGCTCCACAGGGTCTCACCGGACGCCGAGGAGAAGGGACGGGGCGAGCGCACGTGCACCACGCGGTCCGGCTTCAGGCCGTCCAGCCGCAGCCGCACGGTCCGGCCGTCGTCGGAGAGGGTCGCCGAGCGCACCGCCAGGTCCTCCTCGGCGATCTTCGGGCCGCCGTAGTCGGCGGTCGGCGTGTAGCGCCACTGCTCGACCTCGTAGCGGTCGGCGAGCTGCGCGGCGGTCTCGGCGGACACCGGCTGGGTGTACGTCAGGTCGAAGCCGCCCGGCACGGCCCGCATCTTCTGGATGTCGAAGGTGTTGCCGCCGTTGGGTGTCAGCTTCTGCAGGCCGAACTTGAGCTTGCCCGCCTGCCCCCAGTTGCCGTCGGCGCCCAGGCCGCCGGCGTAGACCGCCCCGTCCGGACCGACGCTGATGCGGTTCACGCCGGCCTCCAGGCCCTGCGTGTAGCGGAAGACGGCGCCCTGGTACTGGCCCTTGACCTTCTCCAGGTAGGCGCGTTGCAGACCGCCGTAGGTGACGTCGCCGATCAGCATCTGGCCCGCGAACGGGCCCTTCTTCAGGTACAGCGGTGTGGAGGGCGAGTTGCCGATCTCGTTCTGCGGCAGCCACAGCACCGGCTCGGTGACGGGGGAGTCGTCGAAGGGCCCGGAGGGCTCCGTGTAGTGGTTGAAGAAGCGGTCCTGCTTGACCTGGACGAGTTTCGAGGCGGGCAGCCATCCGCCCTGGTTGTCGGTGGCGAAGAGGCCGTTGTCCGGACCCCAGCCGATGCCGTTGGGCGTGCGCAGTCCGCCCGCGATCGGGCTGATCTTCCCCGTCTTCTTGCTGATCCTGTACGTGGTCCCGCGGCCGGGCGCGGGCTGCGGGGTGGTGGTCGCGCCGCCGAGGTTGATGGCGACGGAGAGGTTCACGTAGAAGTACCCGTCGCGGTAGAGCAGGCCGAACGCGAACTCGTGGAAGTTGCCGCCGTAGGGCCAGCTGGCGACCGTGCGGTACTCGTCGGTCACGTCGTCGTCGTTCTCGTCGACCAGCCGGGTCAGTTCGTGCTTCTGGGAGACGTAGAGCGAACCGTCGACGTACTTGATGCCCATGGGCTCGCGCAGCCCGCTCGCCACCTTCTTGACGGTGACCTTGTCGCGGCTGGTCGCGCCGGTGACGTTGTCGAGGAGGTACACCTCACCGGCAACGTTGTCGGTGCCGCCCCAGGTGCTGATCGCCAGGCGTCCCTCGGGCAGCCAGTCCATGCCGGTGACCTGGGGTTCGAAGCCCTCGGGGCGCAGGTCGGTGAGGGTGAGGTCGGGGCGCACGGAGGTGAGCGGCAGACCGTCGCCGGGGGTGTCGCGCCCGGCCTCGCACTCCTTGCGGCCCGGTGCGGTCACCCGGACGACACCGGCGTCGGTGCTCAGCGCCTCGCGGGGCACGACGGTGAACTCGCTCTCGCCGGGCGGCATCCAGGACAGCTGGAGCTGCTGGCCGCCGCCGCGGTCGAAGTGCTCGATGCGCAGCGGGTGCGCTCCCGCGGTGAGGGTGACCGTGCCGTCCTTGGGCTCCGCGCCGTGGAGGCCGTCGTGGTCGATCACCGTGGCGCCGTCGAGGGTCAGCCGTGAGCCGTCGTCGCTGGTCAGCCGGAGCACGTAGGTGCCGTCGCGCGGTGCGACCAGGTATCCGGACGCCTCCGAGACGAAGTTGTCGGCGATGCCGCCGAAGTCGGCGGTGGTCGACCAGTCGACCGTCGGCATCAGCTTGTCGTGGTTGGGGGTCTGGCCGGGCTTGAGGGTGCACAGCTCGTTCAGCGGTGTCTGCACGTCGAACACGCGCAGGGTGACTCCGGGCTCCTGCGGCGGGATGTCCGCGGGCGCGGCGGAGGAGGCCGGTGCGGCCCAGACGCCGCCGAGGGAGATCGCTGACGCCAGCAGGACGACGAGGTGTCTTCGGGCACGCGGGAACAGCCGTTGGTGCATTGGTCCTCCGGGATGTGGGGACCGGACCGTGCCGGAAATCGCTCCGGTCTCGTGCGGCATGACGGTGGTTCCGCCGCCACGGTAGGGGACTTCCGTTTGACATGTCCATACTTTGTCATCGGTGTGTGCAAAGTGTGGCCGGAAGCGCCGGGCGGGCGGGTGACGGGCCCGCCCGGCGCCGCCGTCCTCCCCGCTCGTGCTCAGTCGAACGGGGCGAGGGTGAGCTGTGCCTGCGCCGGGTCGCCGTCGTGCACCAGCGACTCGTGGTGTCCGACGTCGTCGAAGGCGAAGGCGTACGCCTTGCCGTCGGTCATCCGGTCGTGGATGACGCGGGCGTAGTGGTTGGTCACGGAGTCCTGGTAGAAGTTCGCCGCCGAGGTGTCCGGCTGGTTGGGGTTGGTCAGCAGGGTCGACCGGTTGAAGCCGGCGCACAGCGTGCGGGAGATCGGCCCGCGCACGGCGTCGTTGGGTGCGTCCAGGAACTTGTGGCAGCCGAAGACGCTGGAGGCGTCGGGCTTCTGGAAGCTGGTGACGACCGCCCCGGCGCTGTCGGTGAAGTGCATGACGCCGCCCGAGACACGTCCGGAGTACTTGGTGCCCGGCCGGTCCGCGAACGGGGTGACCGTGAGCGTGGCCGACGTGTACTTCTGCCAGACACGGTTGATGTAGTCGTCCATGGCCGACGCGGGCAGCGCTCCGGTCTCCAGCCCGTACAGCGGCGACAGCGCCCGCAGCACCGTGCCGTCGGAGCGGGTCTGGATCAAGCCGCCCCAGCCGCCGGGCTGTGCCCGCAGGGCGTCGAACACCGCCTGGTAACCGCCCGGCTCGAGCTGCCCGGTGGTGCTCACGGCGCCGTCGGCGCGCTGCACGCCGACCGTGTAGGGCGCGGAGAACATGTCGACCTGGGTGCTGTTCAGCCACAGCCCGGAGTCGTTGAGCGTGTACTCGGACCAGTTGAACAGGATCTCGCGGTTCGGGTCGCTCGGGTTCTGCACCGCCGGTTGCACCAGGCCGCCCGTGGTCAGCCGGAAGTCGAGCTTCCGGCCGTACGAGAAGTAGATGCGCCCGGACAGCTTGGGGATGCGGATGGTCTTCGTCTGCCCGGCCGCCGGTCCGGGGATCGACGCGTCCGGGGCGGGGGTGGGGGGATTGCCGCCCGCGGGCCAGGCGTGGAAGGTGCCGTCGGCGTCGGCCCAGCCCTGCTGTCCCGTCGTCAGGGAGGTTCCGAGCGTGTAGACGTGGACCTGCTCGCCGCGGGCGGAGTTGTTGGTGATCTTCAGCGGGATGGTGGCGGGCACCGCGGCGTCGGCGGGCGGGGAGGCGCCGACGGTGAGCAGGGCGCCGGCCAGGCCGACGGCCGAGGCCGCGGCGATCAGGCGGTGTTTGAGTCTGGTGAGCACTCTCGACCTCCGTGCAGGTGTGGGGGGATTGGTCCGTACCGGTGCGTGAGAGCGCTCTCAGAGTCTCTGTCGGTCGCGTCCATGTCAATGTGTGGGGCGCGGTCGTCTTGGGGTGAGCGCTCGTCTCCCGAGGGCGGGACGGGCTTCGACGCCTCGCACCGCACCCGGCCCTCTCGTATTCTCCGGGGTATGGCTACGCCTCCGGAGAAAGCGGCCGAGGACGCGTCGGGGGCGGGACCGGCCGTACGGCTCACCTCTGGGACGGGCAGGTGGGTCCTGCTCACCACCGTCCTCGGCTCCAGCATGGCGATGCTGGACTCGACGGTCGTCAACGTCGCGCTGCCGCGCATCGGCCGGGACCTGGACGCGAGCCTCGCCGCACTCCAGTGGACCGTGAACGCCTACATGGTGACGCTGGCGGGCCTGATCCTGCTGGGCGGCTCGCTGGGGGACCGCTTCGGGCGGCGGCGGATCTTCGTCCTGGGCGTGGTGTGGTTCGCCGCGGCCTCCCTGCTGTGCGGACTCGCACCGACCGGCGGGGTGCTGATCGCCGCCCGCGCCCTGCAAGGGGTCGGCGGCGCGCTGCTGACCCCCGGCTCTCTCGCGCTGATCCAGGCCTCGTTCCACCCCGACGACCGGGCCCGGGCCGTCGGTCTGTGGTCCGGGTTCGGAGGGGTCGGCGCGGCCGTGGGGCCCTTCCTGGGCGGCTGGCTGGTGGACGGCCCCGGCTGGCGCTGGGTCTTCCTGCTGAACGTTCCCCTTGCGCTGGTGTGCGCCCCGATCGCCCTGCGGCACGTCCCCGAGTCAGCCGACGGCGGCTCCCACCGCGGCTTCGACGTGCTGGGGGCGGTGCTCGGCGCGCTGTCGCTCGCCCTGGTGACGTATGCGCTGATCGAGGCCCGCGGCGGCTCCGTGGCCGTGGCCGTGGCGGCGGTCGTGGGAGTCGCGGCGGGCGTCGCCTTCGTCCTCGTGGAACGACGGCGGCCCGACCCGATGATGCCGCCGGACATCTTCGCCTCACGGCAGTTCACGGCCGTCAACCTGGTGACCCTGTGCGTGTACGCGGCGTTCGGCGGCTTCTTCTTCCTCACCGCCCTCCAGCTTCAGGTGGTGGTGGGCTACTCGGCGCTGGAGGCGGGTACGGCACTGCTGCCGACGACGGCCTTGATGCTGCTGTTCTCCGCCCGTTCGGGTGAGTTGGCCCAGCGCATCGGGCCGCGCATCCCGCTCACCGTGGGGCCGCTGCTGTGCGCCGCGGCGCTGCTGCTGATGCTGCGGGTGGGACCGGGCGCCTCGTACCCGCGGGACGTGCTGCCCGCGCTGCTGGTGATGGGCGCGGGCATGGTGACGCTGGTCGCGCCGCTGACCGCCACCGTCCTAGCCTCGGTGGACACCGCGCGGGCGGGCCTGGCCAGCGGAATCAACAACGCCGCGGCCCGCGCGGCGGGGCTGATCGCGGTGGCCGCGCTGCCGTTGCTCGCAGGGATGGGCCCGGACGCGTACCGCTCGGCGGGCGCCTTCGACACGGCGTTCCGGCGGGCGATGCCCATGTGCGCGGGCCTCCTGGTGCTCGGAGCGGTGCTGGCCTTCGCGACCGTACGCCGCCCGGCCCCCGACTGCCGACGCCCGGAGTGCCGCACACACGGCTCCGTCGCCGTGCCGCCACTGGAACCCCGACGGGAGGACACCCGGCCCGGCCCCGCCCCGGGCACCCGCCTCTGATGCCCGGGGCGTCCAGCACAATGACTCCATGACCTCCACTTCCAGGGCCCGCGCCGGTGTCGTCGGTGATCCGACGCGGATGCGGCTCGCGGCGGCAGCGGCAGCCCTGCTGATCGTCGGCGCGGGACTGGGACTACGGGCGACGGCGGGGGGAGAGGTGGCCAAGTACGGCGGGGACGCCCTGTACACGCTGCTGCTGTGCGCCCTCGTCATCGTGGTGGCGCCGCGCGTGACGCCGCCGGTCGCGGGCGGAGTCGCCCTGGCGGTGAGCTGGGGGGTCGAGTTCCTGCAACTCAGCGACCTGCCGGCGGAGCTCTCCCGGCACAGCACGGCTGCCCGCCTGGTCCTCGGCTCCACCTTCAACGCACCGGACCTGTTCTGGTACGTGGTCGGCGCGGTGGTCGGCTGGATCGGTTGGCGTGGCGTGTGCCGGACGCGTGGTGCCGGCGCGCCGTAGCCCCCGTCAGTCGGGACGGGTCCGGAACCGGCGCCGGTACTCGGTCGGTGTCGTGTCGAGCCTGCGGCGGAACGCCCTGACAAGGGTGTCGACGGTGCCGAAACCGCATGCCGTGGCCACCCGTTCGAGGGTGACGTCGGTGGCTTCCAGCTGCTGGCGCGCCACCTCGACGCGGGCCGCTTCGACGTAGGCGTGCGGCGTCGTGCCGAGTTCGGTCTTGAAGATCCGGGTGAGCTGCCGGTCGCTGACGTGGGCGCACGCGGCGAGGTCCGCGACGGTGAGCGGCTCGCCGAGGTGGCGCATGACGTACTGGCGCAGCTCCTCGACGCGCCGCGAGGTGGAGTGATGCCTCAGGGGGACGCTGAACTGGCTCTGTCCGCCCGGTCGTTTGAGGTACATCACGAGTTGCCGGGCCACGCCCAGCGCGATGTCCTCCCCGAGGTCGTCGGCGACGAGGGCGAGCGACAGGTCGAGGCAGGCGCTGATGCCCGCGCCGGTCCACACATTGCCCTCGCGGATGAAGATCGGGTCTTCGTCGACCTCGACCTCCGGGTGGTCGGCGGCGAGTTGACGCGTGGTCGACCAGTGGGTGGTGGCGCGCTTGCCGTCGAGGAGCCCGGCGGCCGCCAGGAGGTGCGCGCCGACGCAGACGGACGCGACCCGGCGGCTCCGCGCGGCGAGTTGTTTCACCCGCTCCACCACGGCCGGGTCGGTGAGCGCGTGGACACGGCGACGGCTGTCGACCTCGACCGCGCCGGGTACGACGAGGGTGTCGATGCTCTTCGTGGACAGACCGTCGAAGGTGACGTCGGGGAGGACACGGACCCCGGCGGCGGTCGTGACCGGTTCCAGGCTCTCGGCGGCGAGGACCACGTCGTAGCCCGCCGCTTCGTCCGTCTCGCGTCGTGCGAGGGAGAACACCTCCGGTGGTCCGGTGACGTCGAGCAGGTCGACGCCTTCGAAGAGGACGATGACGATCGGTCGTCTGACGGTGTTCAAGGGCTCCCACGCTCCACGGCCACGATGTCGGTATCTGCAGGTTAGACGACATTGCCGACACCTCTTAACGGTCGTAGCGTCATAGGCGCAGGTCACCGCGCGGTGGCCCGGCCTTCCCGACACCGAACCCTTGAGGAGCTCTCCCATGCCCGGAACAACTCTGCGCCGGCTCAACGGCTTCGACGACACCCCCGCCAAGCTCGCCGACGCGACGCTGGTCCTCGTCGACTACCAGAACACCTACACGACCGGCGTGATGGAACTGGACGGCTGGCGGGAGGCACTCGACGCCGGCGCCCAACTGCTGGAGCGGGCACGCCAGCAGGGGGCGAAGGTCATTCACGTCGTCAACGACGGCGGCGCAGGCACCCCGTACGACATCCGGGCCGAGATCGGCCGCATCCACCCGGACGTCGCGCCGGTCGACGGCGAGCCCGTGGTCGTCAAGGAGACGCCGAACGCCTTCCACGGCACCGACCTGGGCCGGCACGTCGACGCCGCGGGACACAGCGACCTCGTCATCGCCGGGTTCATGACGCACATGTGCGTGGCCGCCACCGCGCAGGGCGCCTTCCTGCGCGGCAACCGCGCCACCGTCGTGGGCGACGCCAGTGCCACCCGGGCACTGGCGGTCGCGGGCGTCGAACTGGACGCCCGCCAGGTGCACCACAGCGCCCTCGCCACCATCGCCGACCTGTACGGAGTTGTCGTTCCGTCGCACGACGACCTCGCCTGACGCGTCACCCGATACCCGGCACGCCGTGATCGACTCATGTGCGCGTCCAACTACGCGGTCGGCAGCATGCTGGTGGCCGCCAATGGGCGCTGCGCGACGGTGCGGCGGCGGACGCCGAGACCCACGGGCTGCTGCTGGTGATGATCCAGGCTCGGGGCCGGACCTTGTCGGGGAGGGAAACCCACACGTGGCCGTCGCCGAGGGCCGGCTCGTCATGCGCGCCTCGCGCTCCGTCGCGGCGCTCTCCTGCGGTCCGGGAGAGCGCCGCGACGACGACGGGCCTGCTACCGGGTGCTGCCGTCCTTGCGCACCAGCCGGGCGTGCGCGCTGTCGAGTCGGTCCGCGATCTGCTCGACCCCGATGGCGTCGAGGCCCCGACGCCCGGACACGGCCGCCTTCGCCGCCGAGAGCGCGGAGTCGAACACGGCCCACGAGCCTGCCGCGTAGTCGGCCCGGACCGGACTGCCGACCGCGTCCAGACCGTCCCGGATCGGTGTCACGTCCACCTCGCCTTCCACGTCGCCCGATACGACGTCGAACGCGTCGACCACGGCCTTCCCCGACTTGAGGACGAACGTCGCGGTGTGCCGGCCGTCGGAGAGGCCCCGCAGCGCGTACGTCGCGCGCCGCTTGTCGGAGGCCACGGTCCTCGCGTCCTCGGCGATCGGCTTGCCGTCGACGTGGACGTCGAACACGGCACTGCCGTCGTTGCCGCCGATGACGTCGACGCCCGTGCCCGTGAACGGGACGGTGAACGACGCTCCGGCGTCCGTGCTCGTCGACGTCGTGCGGTACCAGTCCATCGCGTCGCCGAAGGAGGCCTTCCTGCTCCAGGCGCCCTCGTAGGCGACCGAGTCGTCCATGTTGTCGATCTGTGCGCGGACGTAGGGGGTGTACCCGTCGACCTTCTCGACCTTCAGGTTGTCGAACGCCGTCCTGTGGAAGTCGGATCCGAGCTTGACCCGGCCCGAGGTCTGGGGGGCCGGGTCCTCGTACGTGGCGACGGTCCGTCCGTCGACGGAGGTCGTGATCGTCGCGCCCTTGGCCTCGATGGCGAGACGGTAGGTGTCGGATGCCGGGACGGTGCCCGAGGTGACCGCGGTGCCGTACCTGTAGAACGTCCAGGTGCCGTCCGGGCGGACGCGGACGTTGTACGCGGCGTCGCTGACGGCCATGCCCTTCTGCTGGCGGACGCCCAGGGTGGCGAGGCCGCCGTCCTCGTCCGGGAAGGAGACGTCGACGGAGGCCTTGTAGTTCTGCCAGCGGAAGTCGCCGACCGTGGTGTTCGGCGTGTGCCGGTTCCAGGCGCCGGTGTCCTTCATGGACTGGTCCATGTACTGGTACAGCACGTTGTCGCCGTCGGCGTCCTGACCGACTTCCCAGGCGCCGGTCTGGTCCACCATGTAACGGGGCTGGTTGCCACGCGACGCCAGGTAGGGCTGGGACACCTTGCGCGTGCCGTTGCCGGTCCCGACCCGGACGCTGCCCTCCTCCTCGTACCCGAAGTCGTCGGCGTACAGGACGTGGTCACGGGTGTCGTGCCTCTTGCCGGTGGCGTCGGTGTCGAGGACCGTGCGGTCCCCGGACTCCGGCAGACGCTGGTTCGTCGCCTTGTCGTGGCTCCTGTCGAGCGTCGTCAGGGTCACGATGGACCGGGGGTGGACCGTGTACGAGTAGTACCCGTCGTCGCCGGGCCGGATCTCGTCGACGAGGTGCTTGAAGTTGGCGTCGTACGCCTGCCCGGGGTCGGCTCCCCGGGTCTCCCAGACCTCCATGGTCGGATCGCCGAGTCGCATGTTCTCGGCCTTGATCCGGTAGGTCCGCGGACGGTCGCTGTCGTTGACGACGATCGTCGAGAAGTCCTTCTTGCGCGGGTCCGCCAGCGTCATGTAGCTGGGGGCCCCGTTCGACCCGTCGAGGTCGACGGTGCCGCTCACCCCGCTGAAACTGGCCTCCGGGACGGTGCGCCAGATGCCCGCCGTGTTGGTGTCGTTCTCCCAGCCGGTCTTCGCGAACTGGGTGAAGTGCTGCATCACATAGATCGCCGCGTCGTAGTGGAGGTGGCCCGACCACGGGTCCCGCGCGCTGACGAGTTCCTTGTGGCTGTACTGGGCGCCCTCGTAGAAGGAGCCGATCGCCGGCTGGAAGACGTAGTGCGTCCGCTTGGAGTTCGCATAGCTCTTGACGGAGCGGTTGGCGAGGTCGAGGGCGCTCTGCACGCCGCCGATGCCCGTGCTCGCCCCGTTCGGTCCCTCGGTGTTGTTGACGCGGTACTCGGTGTAGCCGAACGACGCGGTTCCCTCGCTGTACCAGACCTCCTTGTCCTGGCCGTACTTGTTCGCGCCGGTCGCCAGCTTGGTGTAGGGCTGGTAGGTGTCGCTGTCGGTGCTGCCCTCGCGCCGGTCCTCGGTGTTGTAGTGGTAGCCCACCGCGTCGACGATGCCGAAGAGCTCCTCGTCGCTGAGCACGGACGGCCCGATGTGGTGGGTGTTGTTCTCGTCGGAAGCGATGATCTTGATCTTGTGGTAGGCCTTCGCGGCCCTCTTCTGCTGGGTCGCCGAGAGGCCGTAGCGCGGATCGGCGAAGTCCGTGTCGGTGACGATCGCGTTCTTGTACCACTTGATGAACGCCTCGTTCGGATCCCGCGTCTCGTTGGTGTCCGGGTCGACGTAGTCGACCATGTATCCGTACTTCTCGTAGGCGTCGAGGATCGTTTCCTTGTACCACGTGTACATCTCGTCGGAGCCCGTGCCCTTGTCCCATTCGGCCTGCACCCATGCGGGCATGACCCAGCGGAGAATGGAGACCTTGAGGTCCGGGTTGACCGTCTTGGCATCGGCGGCCAGCTGGAAGCCGGGGGAACGGGACGCGTCGGCCGACTCGTCGGGTGTGCGCATGGTCGCCGGGTCGGAACCGGTCGACGTGTTCGTGTCCGAGCCCATCTCGACCTTGACGTGGTTGATCAGTGGGTTCTTTCCACCGAACAGAACCCTGATGAGCTGCCAGTACCGGTCGGGATGCTCCGCCTTGTAGTCCATCAGCAGATTGCTCGTGCTGTTGCAGCTGAGCACGCCGAGGCCCTTGTAGGTCAGCCCGTTCACGTTGTCGCCGCGCACGTCGTGCCCGTCGACCACGACCTCCACGGGATCGTCCGCGGGGTGCGCGGCGGGTGCCGTGATCACTCCGGCCGCCAGCGCCAGGGTGGTTGCCGCGGCGAGCGACATCCATCCGCGTCCGCGCCCCCTCTGTCTCCTCTGCGTTCCCATCCGGCTTCGACTCCTTCGTCCAATTCGTCCTGTGGTGCGTCGCGACCCGTCGGTCCCGCCCGGTCAGGCGCGCCTCAGTGCAGCAGCAGGCGAAGCTGGAGTGGAAGCTGTGGCACAGGAATCGATCAAATTCGATCAACTTGGAAAGTGTGGCCTGCCTCGACGGCCGTGATCAATGCGCGCAGGGCCGGCGCGACGAGCGGCTCAGGGAGGGTGTCGTCCAGCGAGGCGAGGGCTCGGGTGGCGCGGTTCCTGGCGCGGCCGGGGCGACCGCGGCGGTGGTCCGCGCATGCCTGCGCGTAGCGGGCGGTGAGGACGGCCCACGCGTCGCCACGGAGATCCGGCCGGGCGAGTACGCGTTGTGCGGTGCGGGACGCCGCGCCGGGTGCGAAGGCGGTTTCGGCGACCGCCTGGGCGGCGAGGCTCGCGGCGGGGGAGGGGCCGCCCGCCGCGCCGGCCGGAATGAGGGCGGCGGCCTGCGCGAAGTGTTCCGCGGCGGCCTCCGCGTCGCCTCCGTGCAGGGCGATCACTCCCTGGACGTGGGCGATACGGCCGACCGCGGCGTCGTCGCCGGCCAGGACGGCCTGCGGCCAGGCCACGCCCAGCAGGCCGAGCGCGGCCTCGGGATCCTGTGCCGCGCCGAGCCAGGCCGCCAGCCACCGCGCGTTCATGGCCACCTCGCTGTCCGGCGGACACCACGCCAGCAACCGCATCACCGACCCGAGGGCGGCCTCCTGCGCATCGTCGTGCAGCAGCCACCAGAACCACAGACCGACCATGGTCTCCAGCGACTCCTGAGCCTCACCGGCGCACAGGGGGGTGGAGAACTGCATCGCGGCGAGTTCGTCCCGCTCCTCCCGCACGAGACGGACCGCCTGTCTCTGACGGCCCGCGACCCACAGACCCTCCGCCACCTCGGCGAGCCGGAGGCGATGCGCCGCCCGGCGTTCGAGGGCCTGCTCGAACTCGCCCGCCTCGCGCAGCCGCGCGTCCCCGAAGTCCCGCGCCGCCCGCGTCATCCGGTAGCGCGGCGGACGCAGCCCGCCCGGATCGCGGACCGGCTCGAGCACCCTCATCGCCGCCAACTGGGCCAGCAACGAGGGAACTTGCTCGGGCTCCACGCTGCCGCCGGCACACAGGAACACCCCGGTGGACTCGTTGAAGGCGCCGGTGAACACGCTGGCCCTGGCCCAGACGATGCGCACCTCGCGCTCGCACAGCAGATAGCTCGCCCCGACGGTGTCGCGCAGGGAACGGTGCCGGCTCAGGCGTGGGCTCCCGCTGCGCAGCCAGCACTGGTCGTGCTCCAACGCGTCCGCGAGCTCGCCCACGGAACGGCGCGCCAGCTGCTCGGCGGCCAGGTCGATGGCGTGCGGCACCCCCTCCAGCGACCGGCAGATCGCCTCCACGGCCGGGAGGTCCGCCTCATCGGCGCAGAATCCTTCCACCGCGGCGCGGGCACGGGTGAGGAAGAGTTCCACCGCGGCCGGACGCGCGCCGTCGGCGGGACGGCCGGTGTCCAGCGGCGGCAGCTCCAGCACCTGCTCCTCACCCAGGCCCAGCGCCCGCCGTGAGGTCACGATCACCCGCAGCGCCGGCACCGCGGCCAGCAGATGCTGCACGAGCCGTGTGCACTCCTGGTGGACCGGGTCGACGTCGTCGAGGAACAGCAGGACGCCGGGGGCGGCCAACTGCCCCACGAGGTCGCCCCGACCGGGCTCCTCGTGCCGCGCGTGCGGGCCGTGCAGCGCCCGGAACACGGCCGCGGCCAGCGCCCCCGGCTCCCCGGGGCCGCGACCGTCCCACCGCACCCGGACCACACGGCGCCACGACGTCGAGCGCCTCGCCACCGCCGAGGCCGCAAGACAGCTCTTCCCGACCCCGGCCCGCCCGGTCACCGTCACCAGGTGATGAACGGCCACCATGCCTTCGAGCGACCGGAGTTGTTCCTCGCGGCCGATGAGCCCGCCCACCACGACCCCGTCGTCCACAGGCGTCACCACGGGACTGCCGACACACTTCCACACGTTCATGGCCTTCCGCGCGCTCGGGCTGCTGCATGACGGCCGCCCCGTCCGAGGCCGACGGCCACGTCCGGGGTCGGCGCCCCGTACGCAGAACCGTCACTGCAACGACGTCACGGCAATCCCAACGCGATACGGCCCGGAAGGTCGCGACTCCCGCCCCGGAACACACCCCGCAACGACACCTCGAACACCGGAGCGACCGGTCGGTGCGCCCGCTACTCGGCGTGCTGCCGGCGGACCATCTCGGAGATCCAGGTGGGCGCGAACGGAGACGTGCAGCCCGGGGGAGTCGGGTAGTCCTTGAGCACCTCCAGGCGCTCACCGATGCCGATCGCACGGGCGCGGTGCTCGGCGTGCTCGATGCCGATCTGCGCCAGGCAGTGGTTCATGGCCCACTGCAGGCGGTCCGGGGCGTCCTTCATCTCCGCCTCGATGACGTCGAGCAGCCCCGCGAGGTCGAGGCCCTCGGGCTTCTTCGCCACGCGCGCGGTGGTCAGCGCCCAGCCGGCACTCGCGACCACCGGATCCGGATCGGCGGACCAGGCCGGACGCAGCTCTTCGGCGTGCGGGCTCTTCTTCACCACGTAGTTCACGAGCCAGTCGTGCACCTTGGGAGGGCGGGCCTCGCGCACCATCCCGTCCAGATCGTCACGCTCGAACGCCTTCGGACGGCAGATCAGGAGGGCCAGCAGTCTCGCCGCGGTGTCACCCGTCTCCCAGAGCCGGCACGCGAGGTCCTGCTGCGTCTTCAACCGCTTGGCGAGCGCGCGCAGCTTGCCGAGGTTCACACCGTGATCGTCACCGTGCCGCTCGTTGACCGCGCGCGCCTTCGGGTCCTCGAGCCCGGCCAGCTCGGCCATGACTTCGGCCACCGTCGTCCCGGTCACCCCGGCCTCCTGTCCTCCACGTGCGAGGGCCAGCCTACGACGGGCCGCTGTGAAACCGAGATGTCCCGAGCGGCATCGGTCGGGTAGCGTGCCGGGCATGTCGAGTCCTGAGTCGGACGAGGTGGGGGCTCTCGGTCACGCCGTCAGCCCCCTGAACCCCTGAGTCCGTAGTACTGCCGTCCCGCCGCGTCACGCGGCCGGACGCGTGCGCCCGTGGGTGCTGACCGCGGTGACGAGGCGACCTCTCGTTCCTCTCCTCACCTCGGAGCCACTCGATGCCTTTCCCGCTGTATCTGCTTGCCCTGGCGATCTTCGCCATGGGCACCTCGGAGTTCATGCTCGCCGGCCTCCTGCCGGACATCGCCTCCGACCTCGACGTCACCGTCGCGACAGCAGCCACGCTCACCCCGGCCTTCGCGGTCGGCATGGTCGTCGGCGCCCCGCTCATGGCCGCGCTCGCCCGCCGCCGGCCAGGACGGTCGAGCCTGCTCGGGTTCGTGTCCGTGTTCCTGGGAGCCCACGCGGTGGGTGCCGCCACGTCGAGCTTCTCGGTCCTCTGCGCGACCCGGGTGGTCGCCGCGCTCGCGAACGCCGGGTTCCTCGCCGTGGCACTGACGACCGCCGCTTCGCTGGTTCCGCCCGACCGGAAGGGGCGTGCGCTCGCGGTGCTGCTGTCGGGCACGACGGTGGCCACGATCGCCGGGGTCCCCGGAGGGTCGCTGCTCGGCGCACTGCTCGGCTGGCGGGCCACGTTCTGGGCCGTCGCCGCTCTCTGCGTGCCCGCGGCGATCGGCGTCCTCACAGCTGTCCCGGCGCGCCGGGTGGAGCAGCATGTGGCCGACGGGCCGTCCCTGCGGGCGGAACTCGCACAGCTCGCGCGGCCGCGACTGCTCCTGGCCATGCTGCTCGGCGCACTGGTGAACGCGGCGACCTTCGCAAGCTTCACCTTCCTCGCACCCGTCGTGACCGACACCGCCGGGCTGGGCGAACTGTGGATCTCCGTCGTCCTGGTGCTCTTCGGCGCCGGCTCCTTCGCCGGTGTCACCCTTGCCGGACGGCTGTCCGACCGGCGTCCCGGTCGGGTCATCGCGGTCGGCGGCCCCCTGCTGCTCGTCGGCTGGGCAGCACTGGCCGTGCTGGCCGACCGGCCCGTCGCCCTGCTCGCCCTCGTGTTCGTCCAGGGCGCCCTGTCGTTCGCGCTGGGGAGCACCCTGATCACCCGGGTCCTCTACGAGGCGGCCGGAGCCCCCACCATGGCCGGCTCCTACGCGACCGCGGCCCTCAACGCCGGCGCCGCCGCCGGGCCTCTCATCGGCGCGGCCACCCTCGGCACCCGGGCCGGGAACCTCGGGCCGCTCTGGGTCAGCGGGCTCCTGGTCGCTGTGGCCCTGCTCGTCGCGTTCCCCGCGCGCACCGTGATCGCGGCGGGCCGGAGCAGCGAGGTGCTCCGGTGACGCACCCGTGGGCCCCGGCGTCGAGGTATGGCGAGGGCTCCTCGGGCGCCGCCCACCCGGCAGGTCACCCACCTCGCGGGCCGAGGTCCCCCCGGACGACCGTCTGTATGATCCGGGGCCGGTCCCACAGGGCCAGGATCTCGTTGGCCACGGACACGACGGGCAGCACGTCCTCGGAGCCGTGCACCGTGACGGCGGCGGCCGACAGGCCGCGCGGTACGGCTCCCGCGTCGAGGAGCACACGCCATTCCGCCGGGCCGATCTCCAGGTACTCCAGCGCGGTGAGCCGGGCGATCTCGAGCGGGTCGGCGAGCGTACCGGGATATGCGGTGAGAGTCCGCAGACGGGGCAGGCCCATGGCCGGGGCGAGACTGAGCGGCTCGCTGTCCCACACGCCGATGGACAGGACTTCCAGACCGGGGTGCGCGGCGGCCTCGATGCCGGGCAGGCTCCGGATGTTCACGTGGCCCACGGCCGGCGGCCCGTCTGTGTTCGAGCCGCCACGCCGCTCATTGAGCCGGCCCATCACCAGGTCGGTGAGGGAGTCCGCGACCGGACAGGCGCCGACGTTCTCCTCGTGGCCGATCATGATGATCTGCCCGACGTGTCCTCGCGGGCCGGGCGTCAGGTCGATCGCCAGCCGGTCGCCCCCGCCGTTGTCCCCGAAGGCGATCCAGCCGGGTGAGCCGACCAGACCCTGCACCGCGGCGTCGGGCGGGGTGACGACCGCCTCCATCGCCGCGAACCTCCACGGACAGGGGCGTGACGCGGCGTCGGCGATGTACAGGTCGTCCAGCGGGAAGAGATCGAAGCCGACCGCGACGCACTCCCGCTGCGGTGCGTCGGGGTCGTCGGCCCAGTCCTCCCACCGGGATCGTGTCACCCGGTAGAGCGCCTTGAGTTCCTCGGGCAGCGGGACGCCGAGGCGCTCCTGCGCATGCGCGAGCTCCGCCTCGGTCGCACCGACGGCGTCCGGCAGCCGCTCACGAAGGGTCCGCTCCAGCAACGCCGGGTCCGCCGAAGGGGCCGGCACCGCCGCGGGCACCGGATCGGGAAGACGGCGCCACGGCTCCGCTACGGCACCCTCGACCAGGAGGAGCGCCCCCGGATGCGCTCCGAGCCCGGACTCCACAGCGGGGCTGCGCGCCAGCAGGCGGACCGCGGCCTCTCCGGTCGTCTCCATCCTCGTCGTGAACGAGATGTCGTCGACACCGGCGTCCGCGAGCGCGTGACGCACCCGCTCCACCGCCTCCGTCTCCTCCCGCATGTCCTCGACCTGGGCGGCCCGCCCCGGCGGGGTCGTCCGCCGCCGCAGCGGCAGGCTCCAGCCGTGCCGGCCGATGCGTCCCGCCACGCGGAGGGGCCGGGAGGCAGTCGGTTCCCGCGTGCCGGAGTCCCGCAGCAGCCGCAGGACGGGCTCCCAGGTCGAGAAGTCGTGCACCGAGGTCGAGGAAGAGGTTCGGTCGTCCATGAGCAGACCGTACGCGGGGCCACTGACATCGAAGCGAGCACCTTCCGGCGGCGTTCCGCGGGCAGTCCGGTGGCCTCGTGCCCCGGCGGAGCCGTGGTCACTGCCGGCCGGCTCCCGCGGTCACCGGATCGGGCCCGGACCCCGGCACGTCCTCGCCCGCGGGGGCCTCGTCGGTCTCGGGCGCACGGTGGAACAGGCTCAGCAGACCGCCGACGACCAGGGTGATCAGTACGCCGATGGGCACGAGCCACTGGGCCGCGACGGCCTCGGACACGGTGGTCCCGCCCGTGGTGACGTCGATCTTCACCCCGCGCACGACGTAGGTCATGACGCCGATCGTGACCAGGAAGGCCACGACGGCGTCGGCCTCGTGGGCACGGGAGACCAGACGTCCGAGGAGGAACGCGCCGAGCAGCGCACCGTAGGTGTAGCCCGCGATGGTCAGTCCGGTCAGATACACGTTGCCCGTGCTCGCGCTGAACGCGCAGGCGAAGAGGGCCATGAGGGTCGCCCACACCAGCGTCGTCCAGCGGGCGAGCCTCAGCAGCGCGTCCTCGGACGGGGTGCTGCGGAAGAAACTGTGGATGATGTCGGCGACGGTCGAGTTCGACATGGAGTTCAGCGCCGAGGACAGCGATCCCATCGCGGCGCCCAGGATGCCGGCCACGAGGAGACCGGAGACGACGACGGGCAGTCCGTGCAGGATGAAGTCCGGGTAGAGGTTGTCGGAGCTGGACAGCCCCAGCTCCGAGAACGACCTGCCCCGGTTGTAGGACCACAGCAGCGCGCCGACCAGGGAGAAGGCGGCGAACTGGACGGTGACGAAGACGCCGGAGGCGATCATGGCCTTCTGGCCCTCGCGCAGCGTACGGGTGGCCAGCACGCGCTGGACGATCAGCTGGTCGGAGCCGTGGCTGGCCATGGCGAAGATGGCGCCGCCGAGGATGGCCGTGGGCAGGGCGAACGGGCTGGTGAGGATGTGGGCGAGGCCGAAGTCGGTGTCGAAGAGGGTGAACCGTCCGGCGTCCAGCGCGCGGGCGTAGCCGTCGGCGCCGACGTGGGCGGACAGCACCGCCACGGCGAGGATCGCGCCACCGAGGTAGAGACCCATCTGGATGGCGTCGGTCCAGATGACCGCCTTGATGCCGCCCAGGTAGGTGTAGACGACGGTGATCAGCGTGAGGACGAGGATGATCACCCGGTAGCTCGCGTGCACGCCGAACTCGTCGAGCAGCAGCTTGATCGGGATGGCGGAGGCGAACAGCCGGACGCCTTCGGCCAGGAGCCGGGTGAAGACGAAGGTCACCGAGGCGAGCCCCTGCAGCTTCGGCCCGAAGCGGTCGCCCAGGTACTGGTAGGCGCTGACGAACCCGCCGCGCTTGTAGAGCGGGATCAGTACGGTGGCCACGACGACGCGTCCGACGACGTACCCCAGGGCGAGTTCGACGTTTCCGAAGCCCTGACCGCTGTAGGCGCCGCCGGGGACGCTGATCACGGTCAGCACACTGGTCTCGGTGGCGACCACGGAGAAGGAGACGGCCCACCACGGCATGTGGCCCTCACCGACGAAGTAGTCCTTCGCCGACTTCTGCCGGCCGGCCTTGCGCAGGCCGATCCAGGCGATCCCGATCAGATAGACCACGATCACTACGAGGTCGAGTTGGCGCACACTTGCTCCTGGACACGGGTGCTCCTGGACACGGGCCGGTGGTGTCACCGGCGCGGCGGTGTTCGCCAGCATGGCACCAGATCCACGCAAAACGGACGATGTCGTGCGCGCCAGGAGCGATGTGTGTCGTGGCCGGGCCCCTGTGGACCCGGCCGGCACAGGTCACACGAGTTCGGGCTGCGGTTCCGGTTGCTGCACCGGTACGGGCTTCGGATCCCACAGCCGGGTGGTCCGCACGTAGCCGTGGATCACCGAGGCCATCGCCAGCAGGAGAAGCGGGCCGAACACCCACGGGCGCGTGGCCATTTCCATCGGCAGATACCGGTACGACAGCAGGAGCAGGGCGAAGACCGCGGTGCCGTGGGCGACCAGCTGGATTCCCGCCCGGTCCCAGCCGCGGTCGAGCGCGCGCATGGCCGCATCGACCGTGAGCGCGAACACCACGCCGGCGATGAGGTCCGCGCCGTAGTGGTAGCCGAATCCCAGCGTCGCGCCGAGGGTGGCCACCAGCCAGAACGTACCGGCGCATCGCAGAATCCGCGGGCCCGTGCGGGAGTGGACGAAGATCGTGACGGCCCACGCCGTGTGCAGACTGGGCATGCAGTTGCGGGGCGTGATCTCGTCGTACGGCAGGTGCTGCGGGGGCTCGATCGGCGGTGGGGTGTGGGGCCACAGGTGCGCCAGCGTCCACTCCCCGCCGCCGGTGCCGAACGCGCCGGTGCCGTAGATGAAGATCGGCCCGACCACGGGGAAGATCATGTAGATGGCCGGCCCGAGGAGGCCTATCACCAGGAAGGTGCGCACCAGGTGATGGCCCGGGAAGCGGCGCTCTGCCGCCACGTTCCGCAGCTGGTAGAGGGCGACGACGGCCGCGGCCACCGCCAGCTGGGCGTAGACCCAGTCGAGAACATGTTCACCGACCGGGCCGGTGGCCGTGACGATCCGGCCCACCACCCATGACGGGTTGCCCAGTGCGTGATCGGCCACCGCCACGTACTGGTCGAGTACCGTCGGGCGGGTCTTCGACGTGATCAGCAGCCAGGTGTCTCCGGTCTTGCGCCCGGCCACCAGCAGCAGGCCCAACCCGACACCCTTCAGCATCAGCTGACGATCCGGTCCGGAGCGACGCGTGACGGCGATCACCGCACAGCCCACGATCACCCACAACGCCCCGTTGCCGAAAGCCAACTTGGCGTCGACCGACCAGCGCACCAGCGCGATGACGACGTCGATGCCCACCGCGGCACCGGCCGCGACGAAGCGTTGCCGCCAAGTGAGGACCACCATCATCAGCGCCATGCTGGCGTACAACAGCGGCCCCGACGCGGGGGCGAATATGAGTTCCTGCGCCTGGTTGGTGATCGGCCCCGGCAGGCCGTAGCGACGCGCGGCGATCTCCAGCGTGATGAGGAACCCGAGGGCCACCACGCCTGCCGTGGCCCACAGCAGCACCCGGGGCTGACGCCACCCGGCGAGCTTGATCCTGGAGTTGATGCGCGAAAGCGCCCGCGATGCTGTAGTTATCAATTTTTGGCCGATTTGTGAGGAGTAAGTAAGGGTTTCCTGTGAGCTCGCACATGTTATCGGCCGTGAACCGGTTGTTTGGGCGCGCGTGTTGTGGGCGTCGTTCAGAGGGTGCGCAGGCCCCGGTCGGCGAAGGCGATCAGCCACTCGAAGCTCTCGTCGATGTCGGCGCTCCACTGGAAGGCGTTGGCCGCCTGCAGGGTGGCGAAGCCGTGGCAGAGGCTGCGGAGCATGCGCAGGGCGTGGTCCACGTCGGGCTCGTCGATCTCGTAGCCGCGCAGGACCGCCATGAAGGCGTCGAGCAGCCGTCGGCCCGCGGTGGCCAGCGGATCGTCCGGGCCGGACGGTTCCCTGCCGATCGTCGCGGCGTACCGGCCGGGGTGTGCGAGGACGAAGGCGCGGAAGGCGCGGGCCGCGGCCGCCAGGGCGTCGCGCCCCGCGTACCCCTGCACCGCGCCGCCCACGGTGTCGGCGGCCTCGCCCAGCGCCAGGGCCGCGATCCGCTGGGTGAGGTCGTCCAGGCCGCCGACGTGCTTGTACAGAGAGGGGGTGCGCACGCCCAGCCGCTCGGCCAGCAGGCCCATCGTCAGGTGGGCGAGGCCCACCTCGTCGGCGAGGGCGGCACCGGCCGAGACCACGGCCGCCGGGTCCAGGCCCGCCCTAGGCACGGGCCGCGTCCGACCGGAGGAAGGCGAGGACGAGCGAGACCACCTGGTCGGGGAACTGGTCGTGCGGATAGTGCCCGGCGCCTTCGATCATCTCCAGGCGGCCGAGGCCGGCCGGCAGGGCGTCGACGACCGCCGAACCCTCCGCGTGCGGGTCGGCCCAGTCGGGGTCGAGCGTGCCCATCACCACCAGGACCGGGCAGCGCACGTTGCCGAGCTGAGCGCCGGCGTCGGTCGGGGCGCTGCGCCCCATGCTCTGCATGGCCTTCATCCGGCCGGGCTCGCGCAGCAGGGCGTCGATGCGGCCGAGCCGCTCGGCCCAGTCGGCCGGCTTCACACCCGGATACGCCACGTCGAGGTACGAGCGCCAGAGCGGCAGGCTGCCGAACGCGCCCGCGCCGAGCAGTCGCAGCATGCCCTGCCGGAAGCGCTTGACCCGCAGGTCGCCGAGGCGGATCGACTGCTTGCGGGTGAAGGGCGCCAGCTCGACGACCGAGGTGACCAGTGCGGGTTCCCGGGCCGCGGCGATGGTGGCGGCGCCGCCGGCGACCGAGTGGCCGACGAGCACGGCGGGGCCGCCCAGGTGGCGGATCAGGGCGAGCAGGTCGCCGGCGATGTCGGTGCGGCTCCAGGCCGGCCAGTCGGTGCTGGACTGTCCGCAGCCGCGCAGGTCGACCGCGGCGACCCGGTAACCGGCCGTCACCAGCTG
The DNA here is from genome assembly GCF_044544295.1 of Streptomyces sp. NPDC053750. Taxonomy (NCBI): domain Bacteria; kingdom Bacillati; phylum Actinomycetota; class Actinomycetes; order Kitasatosporales; family Streptomycetaceae; genus Streptomyces; species Streptomyces sp. NPDC053750. The sequence goes on from NZ_JBITXB010000002.1 coordinate 643,391, forward strand.
CGGGACGACCGTTCGGTACGCGGCGCGGCTGTCCCCCATGCCGTGCGCGAGCACGATCAGCGGGCCGGATCCCGTCACGTCGTAGGCGAGCGTGCCGCCGTCGACGGCAAGGTACTCGGTCATGGTGCCCCCCAGGTATGGCTAACGTTGTTAGCTAAAAGCTACTCCTATTAGCCAGACCCGTCAACGCGACGCGTGCGCCGACTACCTCACTCCCTTGGGGCCACCTCGTCGTCGAGGCGGACACCCAGCCGGTCGGCCACGGTGGTGAGGGCCGTTCCCAGCGGGAGCGCGACCCGGGTCACGGCGTGGCGGTCGCCTCGCGTCGGGTCCTGGTTGACGATCAGCACCGGCTTTCCCGCCTGGGCCGCCTGACGGACGAACCGGAGCCCGGACATCACCGTCAGTGAGGAGCCCAGGACCAGCAGGGCACCCGCCTCGCGGACCAGCCTGCGGCAGTGCTCCACCCGGGGCGGCGGAACGGCTTCGCCGAAGAACACGACATCCGGCTTGAGGATGCCGCCGCAGACCGTGCACGGCACCACGCGGAAGTCCCCGACCTGCTCGTCGGTGAGGTCGGCGTCACCGTCGGGGTTGATCGCGGCGGCCACCGGTGCGAAACCCGCATTGGCCTCCTCCAGCCGCCGGGCGAGCTCCCGGCGCGGGCTGAGGGCGCCGCAGGAGAGACAGACGACCCGGGCCAGGCTTCCGTGGAGTTCCACGACACCCTCGCTGCCGGCGGCCTGATGGAGGCCGTCGACGTTCTGGGTGATCACACCCGTGAGCAGGCCGTGGCGTGCGAACGCGGCCACGGCCCGGTGCCCCGCGTTGGGGCGGGCGCGGCCGAAGGTGCGCCAGCCGAGGTGGCTGCGTGCCCAGTACCGGCGCCGGGCCCGGGCGCCGCCGGTGAAGTCCTGGTAGGTCATGGGGGTGTGCCGGCTCAGGCTCCCGCCCTCGCCCCGGTAGTCGGGAATGCCCGACTCCGTGGAGAGGCCCGCCCCGCTGAGCACCAGCACGCCGCCGGCGCCGAGCGCGTCGGCGACCGGTGCCAGATCCGTGCTGCCCGGCGGCAGGTCCTCGGTGGGGGTCCAGCTCAGAGTGGGGCGCATGCGCATGCCGCCAGGGTACGGAAGGGCCCGGACCAGCCGCGTGACGACCGCGTCGCCCGGCAACGGCCCTCACTGCACGGCACTGCCCTGCCGCACGGGCACCGCGAGGGCCAGGGTCACGGTGACCGAAGCGGCCGCCATCAGGGTCATCGCCGCGGCCGGGGAGGTGAACTGGGCCAGCGTGCCCGCGAGCACGGCACCGATGCCCTGCAGCGCCGCCATGCCGGTGGCGTGCAGGCCGAGGGCCTGGCCGGCGAGCTCGTCGGGGGTGAGGGACATCAGGCGTTCCTGAAGGACCAGGCTCGCGGCGAAGCCGACGGAGGCGACGGTGACGGCCACGGCCGACAGCGCCACGGACGGCCGGAGGACGAAGAACAGATAGGGAACCGCCAGCAGCAGGCGCAGCGGGGTCGCGAGACGGCGGCGCACCGCGGGCGGTATCAGTCGGCCCACCGCCAGGTCGCCCACGAACATGCCCAGCGCCCCGCACGCGTACAGCGTGCCGGCGGCTTCCGGGGCGTAGGAGACGTAGAGCGAATCGCCGCCGACGATCAAGCCGTTGGGGACCCACAGGCCCAGGTACGTCAGGCGGCGGGAACGTGAGGACCACAGGACGGCGTTGGTGCGCCACGTCGCCGAGACGGACGGCCGGCCCGAGGTGCGCGGGGGCCGGGCCGTGAGGCCCAGGCGGGCCACGAGGGCCGACAGCACGTGCAGCGCCGCCGCGAGCAGCAGGCAGGTCTGTGGCGAAAGGAGTGCCAGCAGCACGCCGCCCGTCGCGAAACCGGCCATCTGCGTCAGGCCCCAGACCATGTTGTACACCGAACGGCCGAGGACATAGCCGTCCTTGGACAGGATCTCGTTCAGCAACCCCCCGCGCACTCCTCCGCCCAGCGACGCGACCAGACCCTGCAGGAGGACGACGGCGAGGACGGCCCCGACCGGCAGGCCGGGCAGCGCCGGCACGGCCGTACCGGCAGCGAAGGCGAGGCCGAGCCAGGACAGGATCGTGCGCGGCGGCAGACGGTCGGCGCCCGAGAGCAGGAACGCGCCCCCCAGCAACTGCGCCAGCTGCGGGCCGAACATGCTCACCGCCGACAGGAACGGGGAGCCGGTGGCCCGGAAGACCAGCGTGCCGAGAGCCAGGCCGCCGATCGTCTGGGCCGCGGCGAAAGCGGCGAAGGAGAGCAGGAACGGCGTGAACTCCGGGGTGCGGAACAGGGAGCGGTAGCTGCGCATGCGGGGAAGTCTCGGAGCCGCCCCGGGCCGTGTGTACTGTTTCGCCGACACGCGAAAGGTAGTGCGCATGGGATTGTGGCAGATAGACACCGACACCCTCGCCCGCAGCCGGTTCGTGCTCTCGCCGTTCGCCGAGACCTTCGCGAGCCTCAAGCTGCTGCACGCGGCAACCGGTGCCCATCCGGGCGAGGAGGCCTGGCTGCGCGCGCACCTGCCCGGCTACCGCGCGCGCCTCACGGCCGACCCGGTGGCCGCGCCGCTCGTGCGGGCGGCGCTCGGCACGTCCTGGATCGCCGACTTCTTCTGCCCCACGTCGTGCGTCGGGGAGAGCTTCGAGGAGACCGTGGCCCGGGTGCGGGCGGCCGGGGCCGAGGAGGCACGGGCCGACCTCCGCGTGTCCCTCCGGGGCCCGCTCCCCGCCGTCCTGGACCGGGACGACCTGCCCGAGCGGGCGACCGCGCTCCTGACCCACGTCTGGGACGAGACCGTACGGCCGTACTGGGGGCGCCGGCGGCGCATCCTGGAGGCCGACATGGTCGCCCGGACGGCGCGGGTGAACCAGGGAGGCTGGGCGGCCGTTCTGGACTCGTTGAAGCCGGGGACGCGGTGGCTCGGGGAGAGCCGGTTCCAGGTCAATCCGAACGCGTACCCGCCGCGGGAGGTCGCCGCCGGGGCCGAGCTGCTGTTCATGCCGGTGACGCCGAGGACCAGTTGGGTGTCGTGGGAGGGACGCGAGCGGTACGCGGTCGTCTACCCGTGTCTCGGGGTGCTCGCCGACGAGCACGACCGCCGGCCCGTCCCGGCCGCGCTCGGGGCGCTCGTCGGGACCGCGCGGGCCCGACTGCTGGTGCTCCTCGGGACCCCCATGAGCACGACGCAGCTGGTCGCCGTGACCGGGCAGGCGCTGGGGTCGGTGGGGCGGCATCTGCGGGTGCTGTTGGACGCGGGGCTGGTGGAACGGCGACGGGCGGGGCGGTCGGTGCTGTACGTCCGGACGGCGGCCGGGGAGGTCCTCGTGGAGGCGGCCGGGGCCGGCGGTCCGTGACCCGGCGTCGGAACGCCGACGGGAGGACGCGAACGGGCCTGCGTGGCGCTCGCGACACGGAGCGCCACGCCGTCGCCGCGTCAGCCGGGCGTGAAGCGCACCGGTGTTCCGGCCGAGGCCTGGGCCGCCGCCGCCAGGGCGGGTTCCGCGACGACCGCGAGGACCGGATAGCCCCCGGTCGTCGGGTGGTCGTGCAGGAAGATCACGGGGCGTCCGTCCGACGGCACCTGCACGGCACCCAGGACGACCCCCTCACTCGGCAGTTCGCCCTGCCGCGCCCGTTCCAGCGGCGGTCCCTCGGTCCGCAGTCCGATGCGGTTGCTGTGCGGGGAGACGCGGTACGTGGCCGAGGTGAGGGTGCGCAGCGCGGCCGGGGTGAACCAGTCGGCGCGGGGGCCCGGGCGTACCGGCAGCACCAGCTCGGCGGGCGGTCCGGGCCAGGGGGCGGCGACGGGCAGCGCCACCGGTCGTGCGGGGGTGCCCACGGGAACGACGTCCCCGTCCCGCAGGGGCCCCGGGCCCAGGCCCGAGAGCAGGTCCGTCGAGCGGCTGCCGAGGACGGGGTCGGCGGCGATGCCCCCGGCCACCGCCACGTACGAGCGCACGCCCGCGGTGGCCGCCCCCACGTTCAGGACCGCGCCCGCGGGCACCCGCACCGGGGCACCCCAGGCCGCAGGCCGCCCGTCCACGGTGACCGGGCAGGGCGCACCGCCGACCACGAGGGTGACGGCGCGGTCGGGCCGGAGGGCGCAGCCGGTCAGGGTGGTCTCCAGGACGGCGGCCCCCGGGTCGTTGCCGAGCAGCCGGTTGGCGAGGCGCATCGCGGGCGCGTCCAGGGCCCCGGAGCGGGGCACTCCCAGGTGGGCGTGGCCGCGCCGGCCCGCGTCCTGCACGGTGGTGAGGGCGCCGGAGCGCACGGTCGTGAGCGTGGCCGTCATTCCGTGCCCCCCGTCGGGCCGCCGTCCGCCGTGACGAAGCGCACGCGCGTCCCCGGGGTGAGCAGCGCCGCCCCCTGCCGCGCGGGGTCCCACAGCGGCCCCGGGTCCGGCATGGTGCCGATCAGCTGCCAGCCGCCCGGCGTGGAGCGGGGGTAGACGGCGCTGTACGGTCCGGCCAGGGCGACCGCGCCCGCCGGGACCCGGGTCCTGGGCGTGGCCCTGCGGGGCACGTGGAACCGCGGGGGCAGCCCGGTGAGGTACCCGAAGCCGGGTGCGAAACCGCAGAACGCGACCCGGTAGGTGAACGAGGTGTGGTGTGCGGCGACCTCGTCGGGGGCGACTCCCCACAGTGCCGCCACGTCGGCCAGGTCCGGCCCGTCGTAGCGCACGGGGATCTCCACGACGTCCCCGTCGTCGCCTGCGCTCCGCGGCACCTCCCAGCCGGTGAGCGCGCGGGCCAGCGCCTGCGGGTCCGACACTCCGTCCAGCAGGACGGTACGCGCCCCGGGCACGATCTCTTCCACGGGCGGCAGTGCGCCGGTGGCGCGGCGGCGCAGCACTTCGGCGTGGAAGGCCGCGGTGTGCTCGGCGTCGGGCAGTTCGACCAGGAGCGCGTGGCGGCCGGCGGGACGCGTCGTGAGGGCCGGGCCTCCGGTCATGCGAACGCCCCGATCCCGACCCCGGACGTCTCCAGCGCCTCGCGCACCCGCGCCGCGATCCCGGCCGCGTTCGGGGTGTCGCCGTGCACGCACAGCGATCGGGCGGCGACCGCGACGGTCGTCCCGTCCACCGCCTCGACCGCGCCCCGCACGGCGAACGCCAGCGCCCGCCGGACGACCGTGTCCTCGTCCGTCACCACCGAGTTCGCCTCGCGGCGGGGGACGAGGGTGCCCTGCGGGGTGTAGGCGCGGTCGGCGAAGGCCTCGGGCACGCCGGTGAGCCCGGCGTCCTCGGCGGCGGCGAGCAGGCGTGAGCCGGGGAGGCCGAGCACGGGCAGCGCACCGCCCGCGAGCCGCACCCCGGTCACGACGGCACGGGCCTGCTCGCCGTCGTGGACGGTCCGGTTGTAGAGGGCGCCGTGCGGCTTCACGTAGGCCACCTCCGCGCCGGCGGCCTCGGCGAAGACCCTGAGGGCGCCGATCTGGTACGCCACCTCGGCCGCCAGCTCCTCGGAGGGTACGTCCATGGCCCGCCGGCCGAACCCCGCCAGGTCGCGGTAGGACACCTGGGCCCCGATCCGCACCCCGCGCTCGGCGGCGAGGTCGCAGACGCGACGCATCACCGAGGGGTCACCCGCGTGGAAACCGCAGGCGACATTGGCGCTGGTGACGACGGAGAGCAGGGCGTCGTCGTCGGTGAGGGTCCAGCGGCCGAAGCCTTCACCGAGATCTGCGTTGAGGTCGATCACGCACTGAACGTAAACGATTGTTGAACGATCCGACAAGGGATCCCTGTGGATTCCACTCTTGTTAGATCGTTGAACGATCGCTAGTGTCCGTGCATCTGCCACGCATCTGGGGCTATGGTCCGGACCGATGAAGCATCGGTTCCGTTTGCCTCGGATCCGTGCCCTGCCCCCTCATGCCCTAAGGCCACCGAATGATCGTTCTCCTCGGTGTGGTCGTGGTGATCCTTGGATTCGTCACGCGCCGCAACCCCGTCCTCGTGGTGGGCGTCGCCGGTATCGTCACCGGACTGCTCGGCAAGATGAACCCGATGGAGGTCCTCGCGGCCTTCGGCAGGTCCTTCGCCGACAGCCGCTCGGTCACCGTCTACGCCATCGTGCTGCCGGTGATCGGCCTGCTCGAGCGCTACGGCCTGCGCGAACAGGCCCGCAATCTCATCGGCCGGCTGGGCAGGCTCAGCGCCGGCCGGTTCCTCACCGTCTACCTGCTGGTCCGGCAGGTCACCGCCGCCTTCGGCCTGAACAGCATCGGCGGTCCGGCCCAGACCGTGCGGCCCCTGGTGGCGCCCATGGCCGAGGCCGCCGCCGAACGCTCCACGGGCGCCAAGCTGCCCGACCGCCTGCGCGAGAAGGTCCGCTCGTACTCCGCGTCGGCCGACACCGTGGGCGTCTTCTTCGGTGAGGACTGCTTCATCGCCATCGGCTCCATCCTGCTGATCACCGGCTTCGTGAACTCCACGTACCACCAGGAGATCGAACCGACCCAGCTGGCCCTGTGGGCGATCCCGCTCGCGGTCTGCGCCTTCGTCATCCACGGTGCCCGGCTGCTGCTCATGGACCGGCAGCTGGAGCGCGAGATGGCGCTCGCCACCGCCGAACACGACCTTCCGCTTCCCGAGGGGGCCGACAAGTGATCAAGGTCGAATGGCTGTACTGGCTGATAGGCCTCGTCTTCGTCGTCATGGCCGTGCAGATGGCCACCGACCGCAGCAACCCCAAGCGGTGGACGTCCGCCGCGTTCTGGGGCCTGCTCGGACTCACCTTCCCCTACGGCACCGGCGTGGCCAACGCCACGGCCGGCAACGGCGACTGGACCCTGCCCGCCGAACCGCTCGGCGTCGCGGTCCTCACCCTGATCGTGCTCGCCGGGTTCAACTTCCTCGGCAAGGGCGTCCCGGTCACCACCACCGCCGAGCAGCGCGATGCCTCCGCCACCCGGCTCGGCAGCAAGATCTTCGTCCCCGCCCTGACGATCCCGCTCGTCGCCATCGTCTGCGCCTCCGTGCTGGACGAGTCCGGCCTGTTCGAGACGGGCAAGGCCACGCTGCTCGGGCTCGGCCTCGGATGCATCGCCGCGCTCGGCGTCGGCATGCTGATCACCGGCGAGAAGAAGGTGTCGGTCCCGCTCCACTCCGGCCGCTCCATGCTGGAGGCGATGGGCTCCGCCCTGCTGCTGCCCCAGCTCCTGGCCGTACTCGGCTCGATCTTCGCCGCCGCGGGCGTCGGCGACCAGGTGGGCAGGATCGTGAACGACGTCCTGCCCGACGACTCCAGGTACCTCGCTGTGGTCGCGTACTGCGTCGGCATGTTCCTGTTCACCGTCATCATGGGCAACGCCTTCGCCGCCTTCCCGGTGATGACCGCGGCGATCGGCTGGCCCGTGCTCATCCAGCAGATGCACGGCAACGAGCCCGCCGTCCTCGCGATCGGCATGCTGGCCGGCTTCGCCGGCACCCTCTGCACCCCGATGGCCGCCAACTTCAACATCGTCCCGGCCACCCTGCTCGAGCTCAAGGACCAGTACGGACCCATCAAGGCACAGCTGCCGACGGGCATCGCGCTCCTCGGCTGCTGCACCGTCATCATGGCGCTCTTCGCCTTCTGAGCCGCTGCGCCGCTGTGCCGCCCCCCTGGGCCTGCCTGTCCGACCCGCAAGGAACGTCCATGACCCATGTCCTCATCACCGGCTTCGCCCCCTTCGACGGCGAGCGCGTGAACCCCTCCTGGCAGGCGGCGTCCCTGGTCGCCGCCGAACCCCCCGCCGGGCTCACGGTCACCGCCACCGAACTGCCCTGCGTCTTCGGCGAGTCCCTCGACATCCTGCGCGACGCCGTCCGCGCGCAAGCCCCCGACCTGGTGCTCTGCCTGGGCCAGGCGGGCGGACGCCCCGGCGTCACCGTCGAACGCGTCGGCCTCAACCTCGACGACGCACGCATCCCCGACAACGCCGGGCAGCAGCCCATCGACGAACCGGTCGTCCCGGACGGCCCCGCCGCCTACTTCTCCACCCTCCCCGTCAAGGCCTGCGTGGCCGCGATGCGCGAGGCCGGGGTGCCGGCCGCCGTCTCCCACACGGCCGGCACCTTCGTCTGCAACCACGTGGCCTACGGCCTCGGCCATCTCATCGCCACCGAGTTCCCGCACGTACGCGGCGGTTTCGTGCACGTCCCCTGGGCGCCGGAACAGGTCCCCGACGGCACCGCGCCGTCCCTGCCGCCGGCCACCGTCGCCCACGGCCTGCGCGCCCTGCTGGCCACCGCCGCCCGCACACCGGCCGAGCAGGACCTGAAGGTCACCGAAGGAGCCACCCACTGATGCCGCTCAGCGCCCACGCGTCCCGCTTCGCCGGGCTCGCCCTCGCCAACATCACCCGCGAGTACCCCAACTTCCCCGCCCACCTGATCACCTCCGCCGACGAGCGCTGCGAACCGCGCCGGCTGCATCCCGCCTTCTACGGCGCCTACGACTGGCACTCCTCGGTCCACATGCACTGGCTGCTCGTCCGACTGCTCCGACGCCACGGCGGCACCCCCGCCCTGCCGGACACCGGGCCCGCCGCCGACGTACTCGACCGGCACCTCACGCCCGCGAACCTCGCCGTCGAAGCCGCCTACCTCCGGGACCGCCCCTCCTTCGAGCGGCCCTACGGCTGGGCATGGCTGCTCGCGCTCGCCGCCGAGTGCCGGGCCTTCGAGGACGCGGCGGGCGCCCGCTGGACCGCGGCGCTGGCGCCGGCCGTCGCCGCCGTCGACCGTCTGCTGGCCGACTGGCTGCCCAAGGCCACGTATCCGGTGCGCCACGGTAACCACCCCAACAGCGCCTTCGCGTTGGGCCTCGCCCTGGACTCCGGGGAACTGTCCGCCGCGACCGACCGAGCCGTACGGGAACGCCTGCTGGCCTGGTTCGCCGACGACCACGACGCGCCCGCGCACTGGGAACCGTCGGGACAGGACTTCCTGTCCCCGGCGCTGAGCGAGGCCGACGCCCTCCGCAGGGTGCTCCCGGCGGAGAGCTTCGCGGGATGGCTCGACCGCTTCCTGCCCGCGCTGAGCTCCGGTGCCCCCTGCGCGCTGCTGGACGTGCCGGTCGTCTCCGACCACGCCGACCCGCAGATCGGCCATCTGCTCGGCCTGACCCTCAGCAGAGCGGCCGCGCTGCGCTCCCTCGCGGACGCCCTGCCCGACGGAGCGGTCCGCAGCCGCCTGGACGAAGCCGCCGCGGCACACCTCGCGGCGGGTCTGCCGGCGGTGGAACGCGGTGACTTCACCACCGACCACTGGCTGGCGACCTTCGCCGCACTGGCGCTCGACCCCGTGGCCCACGGCTGACCTGTGCGATGGCACCGCGCGGCCCGGGGTTCCTGTCCGCGAGGCGCCGAGTCGGCACGCTGAGCCGGGCAGTGCGCTGCGGCAGCCGCCATGGTCGTCGGTGTGAGGGGCCGCGCCCCGACGGCCTCGTCCGTCCCATAACCTCGTGCGGACAGAGGTCGGACGCCGTGTGGCGACAGAGGAGGCGACGGTGCTCGGTAGGAGCGCGCGGACGGTCGCGGGGGTCATGGCCGTGGCCTGCATGGTGCTCGTCGGCCCCAGTGCGCCGGGCGACGCCCTCGTCGGCAGGCCACTGCCCGCCGACGCCGCCGCGGACGTCGTGTCGAACCGCGTCATGACGTGGAACATCTGCAATCCCTGCGAGGTGGACAACGTCGACCGGGCGGCGGACATCGCCGCCCACGCGCCCCAGGTCATCGGCCTCCAGGAAGCGTGCGTGCGTGACGTCGAGAGCATCCGGGACCACCTGGAGAGCCTGTACGGGCTGGTCTACGACGTCGCGTACGGCACGGTCGTCGAGAGTCGCAGCCGCTGCGGGGGATGGCCGTGGAACCCCGGAACCTTCGGCCAGGCGGTCCTCTCGGCGGAACCGATGACGGACCGCGTCAACGTGGAGTACCCCGACGGCGGTTCCGAGGACCGCGGGTACCTGGCGGTCACCACCGAGGTGGGCGGTCGGTCCGTCCGGGTCTTCAACACCCATCTCGCGCACCGGCGCCAGGAAGCAGTCCGGGCGGAGCAGGTCGGCGTCCTCGCCACAGAGGTCGCCCGGCACGACCGCGCCATCGTTCTCGGCGACTTCAACGCCGTGCCGGACGCCCCCGAACTCACCCGGATGTGGGCGCTGGCCGCGGATACGGACCCCCGGTGCGGTCCCTCGGCCGACACCGCCGGTACCTGCCTGACGACGACCGACTGGCACAGCAAGTTCGACTACGTCTTCCTGCGCGGCTTCGCCCCGCTCGAACACCGTGTGCAGCCCACCCCGTACTCGGACCACCACCTGGTGCAGGCCGACCTGCGCCCGACCGGGAACCGCTGACGACGGTCACTTCTCGTAGCCGAGGATGGTCATCATGCCGGATTCGGAGTGGTACTGGTTGTGGCAGTGCAGCATCCACAGGCCCGGGTTGTCGGCGTAGAAGTCGATGACGAGTTTGTGATGGGGCAGCACGTGGGCGGTGTCCTTGCGGGCTCCGACCGCGTCGATGCCGGTGAGGGCGAACGTGTGGCCGTGCAGGTGGATGGGGTGCCACATGTCGGTGGCGTTGATGAGGGAGATGCGGACCCGTTCGCCTTCCCGGACCGGGACGCGTTTCTGGATGGAGTAGGGCTCGTGGTCGAAGCCCCAGTCGAAGTCCTTCATGCCGCCGGTCAGTTTGATGCGCATCTCGCGGTCCGGCTCGCGGTCGCTGAAGGCCACGGACTCGTGCGGCACGAGCCGTCGGGCGGGCACGACCATGCCGTCCAGCTCGTCCGGGTGCACGGAGGGACCGGGGAGCCGCCCGCCGCCGGTGCGCAGGACCGCCAGGGCTCTCGCGCGCTTGCCCTCGGCGAGCGCGACCAGCGGGAACACCCCGTCCTTGGCGGTGACCAGCACGTCGTAGCGCTCGGCCATGCCGAGGAACAGCGCGTCCGTCTTCCGGTGCTCGACCGGGTAGCCGTCCGTGTGCGTCACCGTCATCTCGTGACCGCCGAGGGCCACCCGGAAGCCCGTGTCGCCCCCGGCGTTGATGATCCGCAGCCGGATGCGGTCCCCGGGGCGGGCCCGGAACACCGTGGGAGCCCCCGGAAGGCGGCCGTTGATCAGGTAGTGCGGGTAGTCGACGTTGCCTCCCATGCCGTGCAGCATGCGGCTGTGGGAGTCCCGCAGGATGCGGGAGGGGCCGGTGGGCCTGCCGGGGGCGGAGGCCTGGGGGCCGCCGTTCCCGGCGTGGCGTGAACCGTCGTGTCCGCTGCCCTCGCCCATGTCCATCGGCCGGACCTTGCCGTCCTGCAACTGTGCGAGCACGGCGTCCGGGGTGGAGCCGGCCACGCCGTCCACCCAGTCGTCCAGGACGACGACCCACTCCTTGTCGTAGGACAGCGGCTCCTTGGGGTCCTCGACGATCAGCGGCGCGTACATGCCGCGGTCGAGCTGCATGCCCGAGTGCGAGTGCAGCCAGTAGGTGCCCGGGTGCTCCACGGCGAAGCGGTAGCTGAAGTCGGAGCCGGGCTTGACGGAGTACTGGGTCAGGCCCGGTACGCCGTCCATGTCGCAGCGCATCCGGATGCCGTGCGAGTGGAGTGTCGTGGATTCGCGCAGACGGTTGGCGAGCGTGAGATCGAGTACGTCGCCCGCGGTGATCCGGACCTCCTTGCCGGGCAGCGTGTCGCCGTACGCCCATGATCTGACGGTCCGGCCGCCGAGGTCGAAGGTCGTCTCGGTGGCGGTCAGCTTGAACTTGCGGAGCGGACCGGCGCCGCGCCTCTTCTCGGCGGCGAGGACCTCGGGATCGGACGGGTTGACGTATCCCTTGGGTCCCTTCGGGACGAAGCTGCCCTCGCGTTGCGCGGCCCCCGTGTGACCGGGGGCTCCGGCCCCGGGGCGAGCGCCGGGTCCGGTGCATGCGGTCAGGGTTCCCGAGCCGGCGGCCACGATCGAGGCACCCAGCAGGGTGCGCCGCGTAAATGTCTGCATGCCCATATAAGACCTGGTTTATGCGCTTATATGTGAGATTGAAGGCGGCGCGTCTCATCGGGACGGGGCTTCGCACTGGTTCGGCCGGGTCGCCGGGCCTCTGCGACGGCCGCGAGAGCGGAGCAGTGATGTTATGTCCGCAAAACAAGCAGATCGCCGGACCCGCGGGCCGAAGGTGCGGAGCGTTGCCGGACAGGTGTTCCTGCTGCAAGCGGGGCTGGTGGTGCTGCTGGCCGTGGCCGCGGTGGTGTCCCTGGTGCTGCAGGTGCAACGCGACAGGACCCAGGACGCCCGGAGCAGGACCTTGTCGGTCGCACAGACCTTCGCCAACGCTCCCGGGACCGCGGAGGCCCTGGACGGTCCGGATCCGACGGCCGTGCTGCAGCCCCGGGCCGAGGCCGTCCGCAAGGCGGCCGACGTGGCCTTCGTCGTCGTCTCCAGCACCCGGGGCATCCGCTACACGCACCCCGACACGGATCTCATCGGGAAGCGCATCCTGGGCCCGTACGACAAGGCGCTGCAGGGCATTCCCATGACGACGGAGCTCAACGCCAGCGTCGGGCCGGCCGTCGACTCGACGGTGCCCGTCTTCCGCAGCGACGGTTCGGTCGCCGGTATCGTCGGCGTCGAGATCACACTCGGTGACATCAATCAGGCCGTCAGCCGTCAGATCCCCGTCATCCTCGGCAGCGCCGCCGGCGCTCTCGTCCTCGCGCTCGCAGGCTCGGCGCTGGTGAACCGGCGCCTGTCCCGGCAGACCCGGGGTCTGGGCCCCGCCGAGATGACCCGCATGTACGAACATCACGATGCGGTGCTGCACGTTGTCAGGGAGGGGGTGCTGATCGCCGACGGCAAGGGGCGGCTGATGCTGGCCAACGACGAGGCGCGCAGGCTGCTGGCGCTCCCGCCGGACACCGAGGAGCGCCCGGTCGCCGAGGCCGGCCTGCCCGCCCGGATCGCCGAGCTCCTGGAGTCCGGACGGCCGACCACCGACGAGGTGGTTCCGGTGGGGGACCGGCTGCTCGCGACCAACGTGCGGGTCACCGGCGACCACGGGGGGCCACCGGGTGCCGTCGCCACCCTCCGGGACACCACCGACCTGGCGGCGGTGATCGGCCGGGCCGAGGCGGTGCGGGAACGGCTCCTGCTGCTCTACGAGGCCGGCGCGCGGATCGGCAGCACCCTCGACGTGATGACGACCGCGGAGGAACTGACCCGGGTGGCCACCCGGCGCTTCTCGGACTTCGCCACCGTGGACCTGGCCGAATTGGTGTTCCGCGGGGACGAACCACGTGAGTCGGGCGGCTCACTTGTCGAGATGCGGCGGGCAGCCGTCGCCGGCGTGAGCGAGGACCACCCGCTGTTCCCCCAGGGCCGGGTGGTCGGCACGGTGTCCACCGACCCCGGTTCCCTGGGCGGCAGTGAGCGGCACTCCGTGCCCGAGACGGACATGGACACCGTGCTCAACCGGTACGGCCGGGACACCGAGCACGCCGAACGGATCCTCGCCTACGGCTTCCACAGCGTCCTCGCCGTGCCCCTGCACGCACGGGGCGTGGTCCTCGGCATGGTCAACTTCTGGCGTTCCCGGAATCCGGCGGCGTTCGACGAGGACGACGAGGCGTTCGCCCGGGAACTGGTGGCCAGGGCGGCGGTGTGCGTCGACAACGCCCGCCGCTACACCCGCGAGCACGAGACGGCCGTGGCCCTGCAGCGCAGCCTCCTGCCGAGCGGACTGCCCGAGCAGGACGCCCTCGACATCGCCCACGGGTACCGGCCGGCGGCGGCGGGGGTGGGCGGGGACTGGTTCGACGTCATCGCGTTGCCGGGGGCCCGGGTCGCCCTGGTGGTCGGCGACGTGGTGGGACACGGCCTGCACGCCGCCGCCACCATGGGGCGTCTGCGGACCGCCGTGCACAACTTCGCCGCGCTCGACCTGCCGCCCGACGAACTCGTCGCGCGCCTCGACGAGCTGGTCTCCCAGCTCGACCACGAGGGCGGCCCGGACGGCGCCGAGATCGCCGGGGCAACCTGCCTCTACGCGATCTACGACCCGGTGGACGGCCGCTGTTCGCTGAGCCGGGCGGGGCATCCCAGCCCCGCACTGGTGCTGCCCGACGGGTCCGTGCACTTCCCGGACAGCCCCGTGGGACTGCCGCTCGGCGTCGGCAGTGGCCTGCCGTTCGAGGCGGTCGATCTGGATCTGCCCGCGGGAAGCCGGCTCGTGCTGTACACGGACGGGCTCGTCGAGGCCCGGGGCCGGGACATCGACGAGGGCCTGGACGTCCTGCGGCGCAGCCTCGGCGGGGCCGGACGTACCCCGGAGGAGACGTGCGCGCGGGTGCTGGCGGCGCTGCCGGCCGGGCCGCCCGAGGACGACGTGGTCCTCCTGGTGGCCGGCACCCGCGTGCTCGACCCGGCCCGGGTGGCCACCTGGGACGTGGAGCGGGACCCGGCCGCCGTCTCCCGCATCCGCCGCGAGGTCACCGGCCGGCTCTCCGAGTGGGGCCTGGACGAGGAGGCCTTCGTGACGGAGCTGATCCTCAGCGAACTGCTGACCAACGCGGTGCGCTACGGCACCGATCCCGTCCGGGTCCGGCTGCTCCACGACCGGAGCCTGATCTGCGAGGTCTGCGACGGCAGCAGCACCGCACCGCACCTGCGCTACGCGGCCACGACCGACGAGGGAGGCCGTGGCCTGTTCCTCGTCGCCCAGCTGGCCGACCGCTGGGGGACCCGCTACACCGACAGCGGAAAGGTCATCTGGTCGGAGCAGTCCCCTTCGTCCTTCCCGTCCTCGCCCGCGTCGCCTCCGGACGTGCCGAGTCCGCACCCGTGACAGCCGAGTCGCCCACCGGCGGGACCGGACGTCCGGGTCAGTCCAGGCGTCCCACCCGGAAGGTAGTCGTGTACGTGCGTTCCTCGCCCGGGGCCAGGAACGTCATGGAACCGTCCTGGCGGGCCGCGGTCTCGCCCTGCACACGATGGGTGGACGGTTCGAAACCCACCGCGTAGGCGCCCTCGCGCAGGTGCAGCCACTGGAAGAAGGACGGGAACTGCGCCGTGTCGAACTCCAACTCGAAGAAGACGCCGAGGCGTTCGTTGACCAGGCGGGGACGGACCAGGCCGTTCGCGTCCGGCTCGAGCTCGTGCTCGTAGACCTGCTCGACGAACCCCGGCAACGGGCCGGGCATGTCGGTGTGCGAGACCCCCTGCTCGGCGACGCTGTCGCTGCGCCACAGCGTGCGGTGCGGCGGCAGCTCGTAGCGTGCGCCCTCGTCCAGGAAGGGCCAGCCGATGTTGACGTGGTACAGGTACATGTGCGGGGTCGGGTCGAAGCCGGCGTTGCGGACCCGGTCGGTCAGCCGGATCTCCGTGCCGCCGAGATCGGTTTCGATACGGCGGGTGAGCCGCAGGTGCTCACCGAAGATCGCGGCCTGCCGCACCTCGCCCTCGGCCCACAGCACGCAGCGGCCGTCGTCCTGCCACCGCTCGCCGTACCCGGTGAGCCGGGCCGGCAGGTTGGCGATTCGTCCGTGCAGGGCGTGCACGGCCGTGCGCCGCGGGGGATAGCGGTACTGCGAGGCGTCCACCTCGGCGCCGAAGAGCGTGTGGTCGAGGCCCGCGGTGAGCAGCAGCCCCGAGAAGCTGCGCATCATCGACAGGCCGTCGTCGTCGCGGTACTCGTGCAGACCGGGATGCCGGAACCCGGTCGCGGAGCGCCAGCCGAAGCCCCGGCCCTCGAACTCGGCGCCGCCGAGGTCCATGGCCCGGTCGACGAGGACGTCGAAGCAGAGCCCTGCTCCGGTACGGAACTCCAGTGTGCGGATGCCGCGTTCGGTTCCGTCGTCCAGCACGACGGAGCGCACGCCGCCGGCCGCGCTCAGATCGCCGGCGTGCCGAGCCAGGGACTGGCGGTCGTGGAAGCGTCCGTACAGCTTCACGCCATCACCCACCCTCCGTTGACCTCGACGCACTGGCCGGTGACGAAGGAGGCGTCGGGTCCGGCGAGGAAGGACACCACCGAGGCCAGTTCGCCGGGGCGACCGCGCCGCTTCAGGGCCTGGTGGTCGAGCACGTGCCGCCGGTAGGCCTCGGGGTCCTCATGGATCTCCTCGGCCGCCGTGGGGAAGGCGCCGGGGGACACGCAGTTCACGCGGATCTCGTGCGGTCCCAGTTCCCGGGCGAGGGCGCGGGTGAGCGCGACCGCGGCGCCCTTGGTGGAGATGTACGCGGCCAGCGCGTCCCAGCCGCCGTGCAGGGTGATCGACGCGACGTTGACGATCGCCCCGCCGCCCGTGGCGGTCATGCGCCGCGCGGCGGCCTGGGCGGCGACCCAGTAGGCGCGCTGGTTGACCGCCACCACGTCCTCGTACTCGGCGAGCGGCACGTCGAGGAAGGGGCGGCTCGGATACACGGCGGCGTTGTTGACCAGGACGCGCGGCGTGCCCAGTTCGGCCGCCATCCGCCCGACGGCCTCCTCGACCGCCTCCGCGTCGCGCAGGTCGACGGTGAGCGGCAGCGCGCGGGTCCCGGCCTTCTCCACCTGCGCGGCGGTCTGCTCCAGCGACTCGGCGTCCCGGTCGAGTACGGCGACATCGTGTCCGTCGGCGGCCAGACGGGAGGCTATGGCCCGGCCCAGGGCGCCGCCGGCGCCGGTCACGAGTGCGGCTTCGGTCTGTGTCATCAAGGGGTCCCATCTTCCCGGTGCCGGCCGGGCGCCGAGGGGCGGATCGTGTCGTTGACACTGCGAGCGGTGCCCGCCTAGCGTGCATGTTAGCGCTACCGATAGCGCTAACAACAGGGTGCGGACGACGGTGAACGCGGCGACGACGCACGCGACTTCCGCACCCGCACACCCCCTTGCGCCGATGCGGTCCCGCCCTTCAAGGAGCCCCCATGACCACGCGCGACAAGCCCGGCGTCCTCGCCGGTTACCGGGTCCTCGACTGTTCCATCGCCATGGCCGGCCCGTTCGCCGCCCAGCGGCTCGGCGACCTCGGCGCCGACGTCGTCAAGGTCGAACCCGTCACCGGGGAGTGGCAGCGCCACGCCGCGGCCGGCGGGGCCGGCGGCAACCGGATCAACGTCTCCTTCCTCTCCCTGAACCGCAACAAGCGCTCCCTCGCCGTCGACCTCAAGGACCCGGCGGGCAAGGAGGTACTGCGCCGCCTCGTGGCCGGAGCCGACGTCTTCCTGCAGAACTACCGTCCCGGCGTCGCCGCCCGGCTCGGCGTCGACCACGCCTCCCTGGCCGCCGTCAACCCCGCCCTCGTGTACGTCTCCATCTCCGGCTACGGCGAGGACGGCCCCTACGCCCAGCGCCCCGGCCAGGACCTGCTGCTGCAGGCGATGTCCGGCGCCATGCTCTCCACCGGCCGAGCGGGCGAGGCTCCGCGCGCCGCGGGCCAGTACCTCGTGGACGCCGTCACCGCGTCCACGGCCTTCGAGGGGGTGCTCGCCGCCCTGCTGCACCGGGAACGCACGGGCGAGGGCCAGCTCGTCACCGTGAACATGCTCGACGCCGTCACCACCCTGCAGATGCAGGAGCTGTCCGTCCACACCGTCGGCGGACTGGCCCAGACCCGCTCCGCCGAGCCGCACGCGCACGTCTACATCCGCTCGCCCTACGGCGCCTTCCGGACCGCCGACGGTTACGTCGTCCTCGCCTTCCCGCCCCTGAAACGGCTCGGCGAGATCATCGGCGAGGACAGCTTCCTGTCCATGGAGGACGAGGAACACGGCTGGACCCACCGCGACGAGATCTTCGCCCGCACCGCGTCCCGCCTCATGACCCGGCCCTCGCGGCACTGGCTCGACGCCTTCGAGGCCGCCGGCATCTGGGCCGGCCCGGTCTACGGCTACGCGGACCTCGTTCAGGACCCCCAGATCCGGCACAACGGCACCTTCGTCACCTACGACCACCCCACCGAGGGCCGCGTGACGACGCCCGGATTCCCCTACAAGTTCTCCGCGACCCCGCCCCGCGTCGACCGCGGCGCCCCGCTCACCGGCGAACACACCCGCGAGATCCTCGCCGAAGTCGGCCTCGGCGAACGGGAGATCGAGGAACTGTTCGCCTCCGGCGCCGTGGCGGAGACCTCATGACGTACGCCGGGCCGTACGCCGGACTGACCTGGGACCACCCCCGCGGTCACGACGCCCTCGCCGCGTCGGCGGGCGACCTCGTCCACTGGGACGTACAGCCCCTCGAAGGCTTCGAATCCCACCCCGTCGACGAGTTGTGCGCACGCTACGACCTCGTCGTCCTCGACCACCCGCACCTGGGGGAGGCCCTCCGGGCGGGCTGCCTGCGGCCCCTGGACGACCTGTTCACCCAGGAGGAACTGGCCCGCTGGGGCGCCGACTCCATCGGCCCCACCATGCGTTCGTACGCCATGGACGGCCGGCAGTGGGCGCTCCCGCTGGACGCGGCCACCCAGGTCGCCGCCACCCGGACCGACCTCGTCGGCGAGCCGCCCACCACCTGGGACGCGGTCCACGGCCTCGCGCACCGAGCCCCGGTGGCGCTTTCCCTCGCGGGGCCGCACGCCTTCCTCACCTTCGCCTCCGTCGCCGTCGCCATGGGTGAGGAGCCGGCCACCGACCCGGACGAGCTCATCAGCCGGGAAACAGGACTTGCGGTCCTGGACCTCATGGCCGCCCTCGACGCCCTCGCGCCGCCCGGGACCCGCACCCTCAACCCGATCGGACTGCTGGAACTCATGGCCGGCACCGACCGCCTGGCACACTGCCCGCTGGTGTACGGCTACGTCACCTACGCCGGCCGGCTGACCTTCACCGACGCCCCCGCCGTCCGACCGGGCGGACGACCGGGCTCCACCCTCGGCGGCACCGGGCTGGCGCTCACCACCCGCCGCACCCCGTCCCCCGCCCTGCTGGACCACGTGCGATGGCTGATGTCGCCCGGCGCACAGGGGGACTTCCTGCCCCGGCACCACGGCCAGCCCAGCGCACGCGCCGCCTGGACCGACCCCGGAACCGTCGCCGCCGACTTCTACCGTCGCACGACCACCACCTGCGAGCAGGCCTGGATCAGGCCCCGTCACGCCGGCTACATCGGCTTCCAGAGCGCGGCGTCGGCCGCCGTCCGGGCCGCACTCGCCGGTGAGGCCGGCCACCGCGACGTACTCGACCGGATGCGCGAGCTGTACCGGGCGAGCCGGACACCGGAGGAACGACACACATGACCGACACCCACCCCGCCCCGCCCGGCCTCGGCACCGGACACGTGCTCCTCGACGTGGCGGACCGCGTCGCCACCGTGACCCTGAACCGGCCCGGGAAGCTCAACGCCGTCACCGCCGAGATGTCCCGCGCCCTGGTACGGGCGATCGAATGGTGCGACACCACGGACGACGTCCGTGCCGTGGTCGTCACCGGCGCCGGCGAGCGTGCCTTCAGCGTCGGGTCGGACATCGTCGAACTCGACCGCTACGCCACACCGTGGGACTTCCGCAACCGCGTCGACTACTGCGACGCCATCCGCGCGGCCCGCACCCCCACCATCGCGGCCGTCGGCGGCTACGCGCTGGGCGGCGGACTGGAGACCGCCCTGTCCTGCGACATCCGCCTCGCCTCGGACACCGCGTCCTTCGGCGCGCCGGAGATCACGCTCGGCTGGATCGGGGGCGGCGGCATGGCCGCCTTCCTCAACCGCGCCGCCGGTCCCAGCAACGCCGCCCTGATGCTGCTCACCGGCGAACGCATCGACGCCGCACGGGCGTTGGACTGGCATCTGGTCAGTGAGGTCGTGCCCCGCGCGGCACTGCTCGACCGGGCCCGTGCCCTCGCCCGGGTGATCGCCTCCCGGGCACCGGTGGCCGCCGAGACCGCGAAGATCAATCTGCGGGCCGCCGGCAACCTGCCCGAGGACCAGGCGCTCGCCTACGAGCGCGACCTGCAGACCGTCTGCTTCGCCACCGAGGACGCCGCCGAGGGCCGCCGTGCCTTCGCCGAGAAGCGCACCCCCGTCTTCCGCAAGCGCTGAGAGGCCGAGAGGAACGTCATGAACCAGTGGCCGGACGCCACGACCACCCTGCCCCGCGACGGTACCGAGGGGGCCCTCGTCGGCCGGATCTGGCGACCCGGCCTCGGGCCCAGTGTCGTCGCCGTCCGCGAGAGCGGCGTGTACGACGTGACCGACACGTTCGCGACCGTACGCGACCTGTGCGAAGAACCCGACCCCGCGGGGCGGTTGCGCGCGGCCCCGGGTGAGCGGGTCGCCGGGCTCGACGACCTGCTGGCCAACACCCCGGCCGACACGCGGGACACCCGGCGGCCCTGGCTGCTCGCCCCGGTGGACCTCCAGGCCGTCAAGGCCGCCGGGGTGACCTTCGTGGTGTCGATGCTGGAGCGCGTGATCGAGGAACGCGTCCGTGGCGACGCCTCGGAGGCCGAGGCGGCTCGTGCACACATCCGCGACCTCGTCGGGGGCGACGTCGCCGCGCTGCGGCCCGGCTCCGAGCAGGCCGCCGCGCTGAAGGAGATCCTGGTCGCCCAGGGGGCGTGGAGCCAGTACCTGGAGGTCGGCATCGGCCCCGACGCCGAGATCTTCACCAAGGCCCCCGTGCTGGCCGCCGTCGGCAGCGCCGCCGACGCGGGAGTCCACCGCTCCTCACGGTGGAACAACCCCGAGCCGGAGGTGGTGCTGGCCGTCTCCTCCACCGGGGCCGTCGTGGGTGCGACGCTCGGCAACGACGTCAACCTCCGTGACGTGGAGGGACGTTCCGCGCTGCTGCTGCCCCAGGCGAAGGACAACAACGCCTCGGCGGCCCTCGGACCGTTCCTGAGGCTGTTCGAGCCCGGCTTCGGCATCGACGACGTACGGCGGGCGACGGTGACCCTGACGGTCGAGGGCACCGACGGCCACCGGCTCGACGCCGAGTCCTCGATGTCCGCCATCAGCCGCGATCCCCTGGACCTCGTGGCCCAGCTGATCGGACCCCACCACCAGTATCCGGACGGCGCGGTGCTCTACCTCGGCACGATGTTCGCCCCCGTGGCGGACCGCGACGCGCCGGGCCAGGGATTCACCCACCACGACGGCGACTTCGTCACCGTCGCGACGCCGCGGCTCGGCACGCTCGTCAACCGGATCCGGCCGAGCGACGCCTGCGCCCCGTGGACCTTCGGCATCGCCGATCTGATGCGCTCGCTGGCCGCGCGGGGAGCGCTGTGACGCCCGATATCGTCTCCGACGTGACTCAGCCGCCGCCCCGCCGCCCGCGCAAACGCTCCGCCACCCGTTCGGTGACCCTCTCGGACGTGGCGGCGGCCGCCGGTGTGTCGGCCCAGACGGTCTCCCGCGTCGTCCGCGACCCCCTGTCGGTGCCGGACGAGACCCGCGCCCGGGTCGAGGCGGCCATCGCGGCGACCGGCTACGTGCCCAACCTCGCCGCCAGCAACCTGGCCTCCAACCGCAGTCGCACGGTCGCCGCCCTGGTGCCGCAGATCAACACGTCGGTCTTCGCGGACACCGTGCACGCCTTCTCGACGGCTCTGGCCGCCCACGGCTACCAGATCTTCGTCGGCACCACCGACTACCGGCCGGAGCACGAGGAGGAGGTGCTGCGCAGCTTCCTGGGCCGGCGGCCGGACGGGCTGCTCATGGTGGGCACGCGCCACACCTCGGGCACCCTGACGCTGCTCGGGGCGGCCGGGGTGCCGGTCGTGGAGACCTGGGGCTGGTCGGCCGACCCCGTGGATCTGCTGGTCGGCTTCTCCAACGCGGCGGCGGCCTCGGCGATGGTCGCGCACCTGGTCGAGCGCGGCCGGCGCAGGATCACCTTCGCCGGCCGGCACACCTCGGGCGACCCGCGGGCCGCCGAGCGCCTCGACGGCTACACGAGCGCGGTCCGCGACCTGCTGGGCAGCGCCCCGCGCACCGTGGACGTCGGTCCGGAACCGGTCACCATGGACACCGGCGTGACCTTGCTGGACCTCGTGCTGGAACGGTTCCCGGACTCCGACGCCGTGATGTTCTCCAGCGACGTCTTCGCCGCCGGAGCCCTCCAGGCCTGTGTGCGGCGCGGGATCGACGTGCCCGGCACGCTCGCCCTGGCCGGCTTCGGCGACTTCGAGCTGGCGCGGCACCTCGTGCCCGCGCTGACCACGGTGGCGGTACCCAGCGCCCGTATCGGGGAGTTGGCGGCCGAGTTGCTGCTGACGCGGATGCGCGGCGCCCCGGTCGAGGTGCCGCACCGGGACGTGGGGTACCGGGTCGTCGCCCGCCGAAGCACCTGAGGCACCCGGCACTTGGCGTCTCAGGTGCGCGCCGCCCACTCCAGGCCCCGGCCGACCATCGTCGCCGTCTGCGGCACCTGGAGGTCCGCGACGCGGTGGCCCAGGGTGCAGACGAAGACCCGTCCGGCGCCCCAGCGGCGCGTCCACACCACGGGGAACTCGACCGGGACGTCCCACGGGCCGACGGTGTCCGGTACGAGCACGGACGTGGCCAGGACCGTGTTGTGCGCGTCCGTCAGCACCCAGTAGTGCTCGGTGACCACGGCGTAGTCCTCGATGCCCCGGGTGATCACCCCGTCCCGGTCCGGCATGGCGGCGATGCGCACGGTGAACTCCTGGAAACCGTCCGGGTGCCACAGGAATCGGCCCCCGACCATCCGCAGGTAGCGGGCGTTGCCGACGTTGGTCCCGATGACGCCCCCGTGCCACCCGGCGAAGCCCGTGCCCGCCTCCACGGCCCCGACGAGGTTGGCCTCCTGACTCGGACTCAGCTCACCACCCGACCAGGAGTGCACGACGAGGTCGGTGGCGGCGAGCAGGTCGGTGTCGTCGTAGACCGCCAGGTCCTCGCGGACCGCGACCTCGAAGCCCGCCCGCTCCAGGCCGGGCGTGAACACCTCGGTGCAGCCTGCCGGGTCGTGTCCCTCCCAGCCGCCGCGGACGACCAGGGCCCTTCGCGTTCTCATGTCGAACTCCCTCCGGGGCGGAGCACTGATCGGAAGAGGTCCGTACGGCGATCGTCTCCTCGTGGACCTCGGTCCACCGTGGCAAGGGACCGGTACCACCCACGGCGTCAGTCATAACTTGTGATACGAGTGATGACCTTAGCACGTTCGGCTAATCTGGGGTCGTTGGACAGCGGGGGCCGG
Source organism: Streptomyces sp. NPDC053750 (assembly GCF_044544295.1). NCBI lineage: Bacteria > Bacillati > Actinomycetota > Actinomycetes > Kitasatosporales > Streptomycetaceae > Streptomyces > Streptomyces sp. NPDC053750. The sequence continues at coordinate 666,550 of NZ_JBITXB010000002.1, forward strand.
GCGAAGCCGCACGAACGTGGGGAGTCTTGGAAACATGGGGAGTCTTGGACCAGATGAGTAAGCCATCCGCGGACACCACCGCCGTGTCCCGACCTCGACGGCGCCGGCCACCGCTCGCCGCGGCCGTCGTCCAGAGCCTTGCGACGGCCATCGTGCTGGGGGAGTACCCGCCGGGTACGGCGCTTCCGTCGGCGGGTGACCTGTGCGAGGAGTACGAGGTGAGCCGGACCGTGATCCGGGAGGCGACGACGACGCTCGCCGAGAAGGGGCTCGTCGCAACGCGCCAGGGCTGGGGCACGGTCGTACTCGACCAGGAGCAGTGGAGCCTGCTCGACCCACTGGTTCTCGACGCCCTGTTCCAGCGCAAGGACCGCCTTGTCTTCCTGGACAACCTGATCGAGATCAGGACGACCCTGGAGTGCGCCATGTCCGCCCGCGCCGCCGAGCGCATCGACGAGGCCCAGGCCGCGGCGCTCTCCGCCAAGCTCGACGAACTCGCGACGCTGATCGACGACCCCGAGGCCTATTCGCGCGCGGACATCGAGTTCCACGAGATCATCCACCGCGCCTCGCACGACGCGTTCGGGCGGGCCATCGTCTCCAGCATCCAGAGCAAGGCGGTGCGTTCCCCCCAGTACAGCGGGGACCCGACCCGTGAGGAGATCGAACTCACGCAGCAGGCGCACGCCCGGATCGCGGCCGCGGTGACCGCCCGGGACGCCGACGGCGCCGCCGAGGCGATGCGCGAGCACATCACGTCGGCCTGGGCCCGCCGCCGCCCGACCGACGCGCCCGACGCCTAGGCGGCCGCCGGGACACGGCCGGGGGCCGTACGCCGCGCGACGTACGGCCCCGACCACGGGGGAGAGCAGGCCCTACCCGGTCGTGCGGGTGCCTGCGGCAGGCCGGCCGACGCCCTCGGTCGTGACGCGGCGGTTCCACTCGTCGACCCACGCCGACCCGAACTCCCTGGCCACCGCCCCGGAGTCCGAGAACTTGAGCGTGCCGAGGTCCAGGCCCGTCTCCGCCACGGAAGACGCCGTCAGGCCGTTGGTGTTGACCTTGTCGCTCCACCGCGACACGTTGTACTCCGACGTCGGGTCCGCGAACGTCGCGGTCGTCTCGACGTACCCGGAGCCGCCCACGACCACCGCGTGGTCGATCTCCACCCGCGACGGCACCCACAGCGAATCGGCGTCGTCCCACACCGTCGCGCGGCTGCATCCGTTCGTGCCCGACACCGAGTAGTCGGCGGCCGTGCAGTCCTTGCCCGTCGCGGTCACCCGCGGCACGTACCACTGCGTGATCTCCGGAGACGAGATCGGGACGCCGTCGGAGTACCTGGGCCTCCCGCTCGTGTAGTGCTCGTGCCAGGCCGCCACCGTCTCGGGCGTCGCGCTGTACTTCTCGCCCTCGCGCACGTCGAGGAAGGAGTTGAAGCGGCTCTGCAACACCCAGCTGTTGTCCAGCGGAAGCCTCGTCTCGCCCCTCTTGTGGTAGATCCCGCCGTGTCCGGCGCGCTCCACGCCGAGGAAGACGTTGTCGTTCGCGGTGTTGCTGTGACCGGAGTTGAAGTTGACCCCGGAGTGCGCGTCGTTCACCACGTTGTGGTGGAACCTCACGCCGGATGCGCCGTCATCCATGTAGAGCGCGTCGTTCGTCCCGCCGATCTTCTCGAAGTGGTTGTAGGCGACCTCGTTGCCGAGGTAGGTGAAGTCACGGCCCGCGTAGACCACGCCCATGTCACCGGCGTTCTTCACCACGTCGCGGAAGTGGTTGTTGTTGACCCGCATGTCGTTGCCCATGATCTGCACGGCCATGTGCGGGGCGTCGTGGACGTAGTTGTACTCGAAGGAGTTCCCGACCCCGTACAGGTAGCCGGCCGGGGTGTAGGTCGCGAGTTTCGAGAAGCGTGCCACCTCGTTGTGGCGCGCGACGTTGTCACCCCGTTCGAGGGTGGCGCGGTCGCCGCCGCCGAGCAGGACCCCGCCGCCACCGAGGTCGTGGAGGTAGGAGTTCTGCACGACGTTGTCGCGTCCGCCCCGCAGGGTCTCGTAGTCGGGCATGCTGGTGATGGTGTCGGTCGCCCGCCCGATGCGGATCGCGTCCATGCTCACGTTGGAGATGTCGACGCCGTCGACGAGGGTCCCGACGGCGTCCAGGAGTTGCACGCCACTGACCAGCGACCCCGTCATGGCCAGGCCCCGCAGCGTCACGCCGGTGGTTCCTTCGAGCAGGAAGAAGTTCTTGTCGAAGGTCTGCAGCGTGGCGTTCCGGCCCTCGACGGTGCCGCCCTCGGGCCGGTAGTAGAGGACGTCGTTGTCGTCGTAGCGGTCGATGTAGTACTCGCCGGCCGTGTCCATCTCCGACAGGACGTTGATCACCTTGACCTTGGTCCACGCGTCCTGCGGGATGTACATCGAGGGGTACTTCGTGTACAGCCGGTCCTCGCTCCACGACAGGATCCGGACCATGTCGTTGGCGTAGTTGTTGCCGAAGTACCCGGACAGCCAACCCTCGGTCTCGCTCGTCGTGTTGTCGATGTCCTCGATCCACCGCGGATCGAGCTGGACCGGGACGTCGGCGTAGTCGCCGAATCCACGGGTGCCGAGATCGTCCACCGTGGGTACGGCCTCGGGCGCCCAGCGCCGGAAGCGGTCGTCGGCGAGCGCGCGGCCACCGACCGTGAAGATCGACGGCGTCATGCGCCTCATCTCCTGCGGAGACCAGGTGTCACGTTGGCCGGGGTCCTCGAGGAGCTGCTTCTTGTCCTCGAACTGGGCCCTCGGCGTCGTGCCCGAGAAGTTCCAGTCGCTCTCCGGGCCGAAACGGCCTTCGAGGTCCACGTTCATGAGGTCCCGCGGCGCGTCGGCGTCCCACTTGTCACCCGTACCCCACAAGTGGCACGCGGTCTCGGTGGTGGAGCAGGTGTTGCCGTTGGGGTACTCGGCGAGGGTCTGGGTGTCGCCGCCGACGACGAGCTCCGGTGCGAACGGGTCCTGCACCCAGTTGAAGCCGTTCTTGTACAGCGTGCCCGGGTCGATACCCGCCGCACCCAGGTCGTAGACCCACACCCCCTCGCGCAGCGCGGCGGTGTCCAGGCGGGTGTGGGAGGAGTACTGGGGCTCGGCGAGTGTCTCCGGGGAGAGATCGGAGAGCTTCTTCCAGCCTTCGGCGGGCAGCTCGTGGGACCCGGTGATCGTCACCTTCTCGTTCCGGTACGCCGCATACGTGACCCACGAGTTCTCCGAGCCCTTGAGCCGGACCGTGTCGTCGAGGACGTAGGTGCCGCCCCTGATGTACACCGTGCCGCGCGCCTTGGCGGACGTGCGGCCGGCCAGCGCGTCCCGCGCGGCGGCGATCGTCTTGAAGGGATCGTTCCTACGGCCGCTGTTCGCGTCGTCGCCGTCCGTGGCCGAGACGTAGACCGTCAACCCGGCGGACGCGGCCGGAGCCGGGTCCGCGGTGGCGCCGGTCGTCGGCCCGCCGATGCTCGTCGCCAGCGCCAGTGCCACGGAGGCCGTCAGCATCCGCACCGGTCGTCGCCGGGTTCTCACCATGGAGGTGCCCTTTCGTCGGATCTCATGTTCCTTGCGGGGGCGTTCGACAGGTGTCAAGAGGTGCCGACTGGTATCGGCAGGTACTGAGGGTCAGCCGGCTTCGGGGCGCAGCCGCAGGCCCTGCATGCCGCCGTCCACGGCGAGGGCGGTGCCGGTGACGGACGCCGCGGCCGGGGACGCCAGATACACGATGGCCGCCGCGACCTCCTCGGCGGACACCAGGCGGCCCGTCGGCTGGCGGGCATGGAGCGCCGTGCGCTCCGCAGCCGGGTCGTCGGCGCTCGACAGCAGGCGGTCTATCCACGGAGTGTCCGCCGTACCCGGGTTGACGCAGTTCACGCGGATGCCCTCCCGGATGTGATCGGCCGCCATGGCGAGCGTCAGGGACAGCACCGCCCCCTTGCTCGCGCTGTACAGCACCCGCTGCGGCAGCCCCGCGGTGGCCGCGACCGAGCAGGTGTTGACCACCGCCGCGTGCCGGGAGGCGCGCAGATGGGGCAGCGCGGCCCGCGCCGTGCGCACCATGCCGAGGACATTGACGTCCAGGACACGCTGCCACTCGGCGTCGTCGTTGTCCGCCACCGTCCCCTGCGCGCCGATGCCCGCGTTGTTCACCAGGATGTCGAGCGCGCCCAGACGGTTCACCGCCTCCGCCACGGCGGCACGGACCGAGGCGTCGTCCGTGACGTCGCACCGCAGGGCGATCAGGGTGTCGCGGTCCGCGGCCGGCAGGGCGTCCGGGTCCAGGTCGAGTACGGCGACTCGGGCGCCGCGGCGTGCCAGGAGCAGGGCGGTGGCGAGCCCGATCCCCGATGCGCCTCCCGTGACCACGGCTGCGAGACCGCCGAGCTCGAGCGGCGGGGGAGCGGGGGTGTACGGCATGAGGTGTTCCTTCGCGTGGGAGGGGAGTGATCAGTCCAGGTGGAAGAGTTCTTCGCCGGTCACCCACCGCTCCCCGGGCTCCGCCGAGTCGACGGGCTGCTGGCAGGGGTCGGTGAGGGTCCACCAGCGCCGGGTTTCCGGATCGGCGGCGATGGCGGCCATGTCGGCGGCGTAGTCGTCGCCGGTGTACTCGAAGTAGGCGAACAGCGTGTGGTCGCGCAGAAAGATGGAGTAGTTGGTGACGTGGGCGCGCGAGAGGGTGTCCAGCACCGGTTGCGGGACGGACCGGTGCAGTGCCCGGTAGCGCTCCGCGTGTTCCGGGCGCAGCCGGATCACGGACGCGACACGGCGGGGTGTACGGGGTGCGGGCATGGCCGCTCACTCCTTTGCGGGGCAGGACATCACTGGTGACCGGCACGGCACGAGGCCGGGCCGGGCGCAGGGCGCCGGGCCTCCCGTGGCTCGGGTCTATCCCTTGACCGCTCCGGCCGCCAGGCCGCTCATGACATGGCGCTGCATCACGACGAAAATGACCAGGATCGGGATCACCGCGAGCAGCAGCGTCGGGAACACCTTCGTGTAGTCCGTGGAGTACTGGCCGACAGCCGCGTATACACCCGTGGTGACGGTGTAGATGCCGCTGCCGGGACCGAGGATCATCTGCGGGCTGGCGAAGTCGTTCCAGACGCTGAGCGAGTTCAGGATGAACACCGTGGCGATGACGGGTCGCATCAGCGGCAGGATGATCCGCCACAGCGTGTAGTACCTGCCGGCCCCGTCGATGGCCGCCGCCTCGTCCAGCGACCTGGGCAGCACCCGGATGTAGCCGAAGAAGACGAACAGCGTGAACGGGACGGTGGTGGCCGTCATGAACAGGATGAGCCCGGGCAGCGTGCCCATCAGACCGATGGCGCGCAGCACGAAGATGACCGGCACCAGGATCACCTGGGTCGGGATGAACATGCCCGCGATGAAGAAGAACAGCAGCAGCCGTGAGATCGGCTTCGGCGTGCGGGCCAGCACGTACGCCGCGGGCGCGCACACCGCCATGGCGAGGGCGTTCACGCACAGCACCAGCGCGAGGGTGATGCCGTAGCCCTTGAGGATGCTGAAGTCGGGGTTGTTCCAGGCGTCCGCGAGGTGCTGGAAGGTCGCCGTGCCGAAGTCCAGGGTGAACGGGTTGGCGAGGATCTCCTGCTGGCTCTTGAAGGTGTTGACCACCAGGAGGTACATCGGCACGAGCATGCCGAGGGAGACGAGGGAGATGAACGCCACCCGTGCGGTGGCGGCCGGGGTGAGTGCTTTCTTCATCCGATGGACTCCGCGTCGTCCTCGGCGCGCCTGCGCAGCACGAGGACTGTGATGGCCAGGACCGCAGCCGCGAGGATCAGCAGCACGGCCTGGGCCGAGGCGACGCCGATGTCCCGCTGCGGGAAGGAGACTGCGAGGATCGAGTAGGCGAGGGTCTTGGTGGATCCCGCGGGACCGCCCCCGGTCAGCGAGACGACCACGTCGTACGTCTTCAGCAGCGAGATGCCCGAGGTGATGACGGCGACCGTCACCGTGGACGCCAGGGAGGGCCAGGTGACGGCACGGAACGTCTGCCACCTGCCCGCCCCGTCGATCCTCGCCGCCTCCAGCAGGTCCGCCGGCACCGCCTGGAGGCCCGCCAGGTAGAGGATCAGCTGGACGCCGAAGAGCGACCAGACGATGACGAGGATCATCGACCACAGGGCCCAGTCGGGGTCGCTGAGGAAGGGCAGGCTGTCGGTGCCGACCTTTTCCAGCATGGTGTTGACCACGCCCTGCGGCCCGAGGATCGCCTGCCACAGGAAGCCGACCACCAACGCGCTGAGCACGTGCGGGTAGAACATGACCACCCGGCCGAAGGTGTTGAACCGGTTGGTGCGCTGCAGCAGCAACGCGAGCCCCAGCGCCGCGAGGTTGACCGAGACCGCGCCCACCACGGCCACCACGGCGGTGACCACCATGGTGCCGGTCATGTCGTTGGATCCGAAGACCGTACGGTAGTTGTCGAAACCGACGAACTCCGGGACGCGGGTGGGGAATCCGTTGTACTCGGTGAAGCTGTAGTAGAACGCGTAGATCACCGGTACGACCAGCAGAGCGACGTAGATCAGGACCGCGGGGACGACCATGCTGACGCGGGCGCCCGCGTCACGCCATCCCCGCGACCTCGAAGGAGATTGACGGCCCATGGGTCAGCGGTTCTCGTCGACCCACTGGTCGATGGCCTTGGCGGCGTCGGCCGGGCTCGCTCCGGTGTAGAGGCTCTGCGCGACCTCGGTGAACTTCGGGTTGAAGCCCGTCACGGGCAGCCGGACGTTGCCCTGTCCCTCACCGACGGCGACCAGCTCGGGGGCGTCGTTGAGGATGGCCTGGATCTGGGAGTCGACGGCGGTCTGCTCGCGGTCGGCGTCCTTGCGGAACACCCCGTCGGAGCCGAGCTGTGCCTCGATGGCCGCCGGGTCGGTGACCAGGAACTCCACCAGCTGCTTGGCGCCGTCCGCGTCGGCGGCACCCTGGTGGACCATGTAGGGGTTGGCCATGGTGGCGCCCTGCGGCCCCGGGTAGGACGTGCCGTCCGCCGCCGGCGGCGAGAACACGCCCACCTCGAAGGGGAGGTCCTTGACCTGGTTCAGCGTGGCGGCGAACCAGCTGCCGTTGGTGTACAGACCCACCTTGCCCGCGGTGAAGTTGCCGTCCGCCTGGGAGGGGCTGAGACCGACGTCGCTCTTGGTGATGTAGCCCTTGTCGATCCAGTCCGCGTACATCTGGAACGCCGGCTCGTACGCCTCACCGACCGTGAGCTTGTCGTCGGCCACCGAGGTCTGCCACTCGGGGTGCAGCTGGTTCAGTGTCGGGTGGTAGATCTGCTGGAGCTGGAGGCCGGTCTGGAAGTCCCCGGCGGTCTGCAGGGGGGTGAAGCCGGCCTGCTTCAACTTGGCCAGGCCGTCCGCGAGTTCCGCCCACGTCGTGGGGGGCTCGGCTATGCCGGCCTTCTCGAACGCGCTCTTGTTGTAGTAGATCAGCGACTGGGTCTGGGTGCCGACGCCGACCGCGTAGTGCTTGTCGCCCATGGCGTACTCGTCGAACATCGGGGTGCCCTTGGCCCAGGGCTCGTCGCTGAGGTCGACCAGCTCGGGTGCCGTGTCGTCGTCCGGGAAGATGGACTGGATGACGTCGGGCGCGGTGCCCGCGGCCAGTTGCTGGGGGAAGGACTCGGCGACGGACTTGCCGGTCGGGCCCTCGATCTTCACCTTCAGACCGGTCTTGTCCTCGAACGGCTTGACCAGCTTCTCCCAGTAGGCCTGGTCGAGGTTGTCGGTGAGATTGACCATCATCCGGATCTCGCCGTCCTCGCCACCGGCCGAGCCGGCGCCCGACGAGCAGGCGGCGACGAGCATCAGCGGGACCGCGGCGGCGAACGCGGCACCGCGCGCCCGCCTCCCTCTGTGGGCTGACATCATTGTCGTCTCTCTTTTCCTCGATCGTGTCCTCGATGGGGAAAGCCTCACAGCCGCCCCCGGTAGGGCAGGGGGCCGACGGCCGTGATGTCGGTGGGTGCCTTGCCGCGGTCGACGCGGTAGATGCCGTCGTCCGCGACGAAGAACTCGGGAACGTCCGGGTAGCGCAGCTCCTCGGGCAGCGGCTCCCGGTCGGTCCAGGCGAAGAACTCCCGGGCGAAGGTGTCCCGGTCCTTGCGGCCGTAGAGGTGCAGGTCCCCCGCGGTCAGCGGGCTGCGTACGCACCAGTGGGCACCGGACTCGGCCCAGTAGGCGCGGTCGCTGACCAGGACCGACTGCCGTTCGTAGGGCGCCGTGACCCGGTCCCAGAAGGCGTCGCCCGGGCCCAGCCTGGCCATCAGGAACATCAGGTCGTGGGCGTGCCAGGCGGTGCTGGGCGCGATGTCCGCCTCGTTGTGCCAGCCGCTCGCGGAGGCGAAGTAGCCGGCCGGCGTCTGATAGCCGGCGTAGGTGGCGAGACAGGCCTCGGTGAAGGCCTCCAACTCGGCGTCCGGACCTTCCGCCAGCACCTCGTGGATGCCGTACAGGGTCAGGCCCATGCCGGCGATCAGCATGGGTGTGTCCGTCTTGAGGGCGCGGTCGCCCCGGACGTACCAGTAGCGGTGGAAGCGGGTGGCGCCGGTGTCGTCGGTCCAGGCCGAGCGGGCCACGTGCCGGCACAGCCGCCGCGCCTCGGCGAGCAGCTCCGGGTCGCCCTGGGCGCGGTGGCCGAGCACCAGGGGGACGATCATGAGGCCGTAGTACTCGGCCGGCTCCAGGATGCCGCCCTCGGTGCGGTCCCGCACGGTGCGGAAGGTGCCGGCGCTGTCCTGGTCGGGCACACCCCGGTGGTGGAAGAGCCGGATCAGTTCGGCCAGGTCCTCGGGGATCTCGTCCGCGTAGGTCTTGTCGTCGCTCAGCTCGGTGTAGAGCTGCTTGACCCAGACGCGGGCGTACTCCTGGTTGCAGGTACCGTCCTCGCCGGGTCGCCCTCCGCCGTAGATCTCGCAGGCGTCCAGGTTGCGCCGCACGGCGGCCAGGACGCGGGCCACCTCGTCGGCGGGCAGCAGATGGCCGGCGTGGCGCACGGCGAGCAGCATGCCGAGGCTCGCGACGGCGTTGTGGATGAGGCCGTGGGTCGCGGACTCGCCGACCTGGAAGCCGATGTGACGGTACTGGCCGTCGGGCTGCGTCTCGGTGGACTGGTAGCGCAGCAGCCGGCGCAGCAGGGCGATGCCCCGCTCGTCGGGCTGCGCGGCCAGGGCCTGGGCCCAGGCGCCGACGGCCGGGCCCGCGAAGGTGGTGTGCCCGCTGGTGAAGTCCAGGAAGGTGGCCGGGTTGGTGCCCCACACGCTGTGGTTGTGGAAGCCGTTGATCGCCCCTTCGTCCGTCACCCAGCTGTGCAGCCAGCCGGCCAGCGCGGCGGTGTCGGGCGTGACGGTGTCCGGCGTGGTGGTGTGGTGTTCCATGGCGTTCGGCGTTCCTTCCGGATCGGGTCACACGGCCGTGTCGCGAGCGGCGTTCAGCAGGGTGGGGTCGATGCGGTAGAAGCGGGCGGCCGTGCCGCCGAGCACGGCGGCGCGGTCGTCGGGGTCCAGTGGGGAGAGCAGCTCCAGACAGGCCTCCCAGGTGCGTGCGTAGCCTCCGGCCAGCAGCGAGACCGGCCAGTCGCCGCCGTACATGAGCCGGTCGGGGCCGAACAGCTCCAGCGCGTCCTCGACGAACGGGCGCACCTCGTCGGTGGTCCACGAGTCGAGGGCACCGCAGGCCGAGTAGAGCCCGGACACCTTGGCGTGGACCTTGGGGTGCCGCGCGGCGGCGGCGATCAGCTTGTGCCAGTCGGCCCGGTCTCCGGGGGCGCCGCCGACCGGGGGCTTGCCGAGGTGGTCGACGACCAGGCGCAGTCCGGGGTGCCGGGCCGCCAGTTCCGGTACATGGGCCAGGGCTGCGGGCGAGGAGGTGACGTAGTCGAAGGTCAGTCCTGCCTCGGCGAGCAGGGCGAGTCCCTCGCCGACGTCGGGGCGCAGGATCCAGTCCGGGTCGGTCATCTCGTGGACGAGGGCGCGTACGCCCACCACGTGCGGGTCACGGCGCAGTACGGCGAGGCGGGCCCGGGCGCGGTCCGGGTCGTCCAGCGGGACCCAGGCGACGACAGCCACGACCTGCGGGTGTGCGGCGGCGGTGGCCAGCATGTGGTCGGTGTCCGCGTCGTGGTCGGCGGCCTGTACGAGAACCGTCGCGGTGACCCCGGCCGCGGCGAGCGCCGGGCGGACGTCGTCGAACCGCATGGCACGGTCGACGGGCGCCATCGCGGGCCCCAGCCAGTCGTACGGGGCGAGTGCGGGGTCCCAGACGTGCTGGTGGGCGTCTATGACGGTCATGACCGCTCCCCTCCGGTCCCCGACGTGGCGGGTGACGCGCAGCCGTCGGGTATCAGGCCGAGGCGGGCCAGTTCGGCCCAGAGCGCGTCGGGTACGCCGGCCGCGAGACGGCGCGCGTTCGTGCGGGCCTGGTGGGCGTCGCGGGCGCCGAGCACCACCGACCCGACCGCGGGGTGCCGCAGGGGGTAGGCGACGGCGGCTTCCGGCAGGGTGGTGCCGTGGCGCTCGCAGACCTCCGCGAGGGCGGCGGCACGGTCGGTCAGCTCGCGGGAGGCGGGTACGTAGTCGTAGGTGGCGTCGGCCAGGGGGCGGGCCGTCGCGAGCAGGCCGGAGTTGTAGACACCGGCGGCGACGACACCCACCCCGCGCTCCTGGGCGAGCGGCAGCAACTCCTCCTGCGCGGACCGGTCGAGCAGGGTGTGGCGGCCGGCCACCATGACGAGGTCGACGTCGCAGCGGCGGACGAACTCGGTGAGCATCGCGGCCTGGTTCATGCCGACGCCCACCGCCTTCACCAGCCCCTGGTCGCGCAGTTCGACGAGCGTGTCGATGCCGGTGGTGGACGCCTGTTCCCAGTGGTCGTCGGGATCGTGGAGGTAGAGGACGTCCACGTGGTCGAGGCCGAGGCGGTCGAGGCTGTCCTCGAGGGAGCGGATGATCCCGTCCCTGCCGAAGTCCCAGCTGCGGCGGAACGCGGCCGGCACCGCGAACCCCTCGTCGTCCGTGAGGTGCGCGGTCCCCGGGCTGGGCACCAGCAGCCGGCCCACCTTGGTGGACACGGTGTACTCGGCCCGCGGGCGCCGCGCGAGAGCGGCACCGAGCCGGCGTTCCGACAGTCCGAGGCCGTAGTGCGGAGCCGTGTCGAAGTAGCGCACGCCGCTGTCCCAGGCCGCGTCGACGGCACCCAGGGCGTCCTCTTCGCTGACCGGTCCGGCGAGATTGCCCAACTGGGCAGTACCCAGACCGAGTTCGGTCAGTGCGGGGGTGTGGGAGCGCATCGGTCTCACCCCACCCTCGTACCGGTACGGGCCGCCAGCGCCTCCGGGTGGGCGAACGGCCGGCCCGCCGCGAACCGCTCGACCTCTTCGGTGACGGCATCGCCGATGCGATGCAGCTCACCCCCGAGAGAACCGGCCAGGTGCGGGGTGAGCACGACGTTCTCCAGCGTCCACAGCTCACTGTCGGCCGACGGGGGCTCCGGGTCCGTGACGTCGAGCACGGCGTCGATGCGGCCGGTGCGCACCTGTGCGATCAGGGCGTCCTGGTCGACGACGGCGCCTCGCGCGGTGTTCACCAGGGTCGCGCCGTCCCGCATCAGGGCGAGCCGCCCCGCGTCGATCTGACCGCGGGTCTCGGGAGTCAGCGGCTGGTGCAGGGAGACCACCTGACTGTTCGCCATCAGTTCGTCGAGCGGTACCAGGCGCGCGCCGAGGCCGGCGGCCTGCTCCGGTGTGACCGTGGGGTCGTACAGGAGGACGTCCAGATCGAAGGGGCGCAGCAGCGCGAGCACGGCGCGGCCCACGGTGGAGGCGCCGACGATGCCCACCGTCTGACGGTAGTTGCCCTGCCCCGTGTGGGTGGTGACGTGGTCCGGGAGGGTCCTGGAGGCGCGGTAGCGCCGCTCGCCCACGAGGACCCGCTTGTTGGCGAGCAGGATCATCGCCAGGGTGTACTCGGCCACGGGCCCGGAGTTCGCGGCGCGGGCGTTGGCCGCGACCACCCCGCGCGAGGCGAGCTCCGCCGGGTCCTCCAGGCAGGTCGCGGCGACCCCGCCGGCGTAGACCACGGCCCGCAGCCGCGAGGTGTACGGCAGATGCGCGGCCCGGACGACGGGCGCGTCCCAGCCGGCGATGAGGATCTCGGCGTCGGCCAGCGCGTCCCGGGACCGCTCGGAGTCCAGTTCGCCGAGGACGAGTTCGGTGTCGATGTCGGCGGCGCGGCGCAGCCGGGCCAGCGCGTCGTCGTCGAAGAGGGCGCGGGTCAGCCGCCGGGGGTTCATGGCGAAGACGGCGCGGGGTCGCGTCACGGCGTGCTCTGCCTCTCTGTGCGCTCGCTGGTCGCAAGGCGGTCGACGGAGCCGGGGCCGTCCGGTGCGGCACCGCCGGCGGGAGACGCCCGGCCGGGCTCCGGTACGAGCCGCAGACCGGCGACTCTGGGACGTACGTGGGGACCGTCGGGGTGGGACCAGCCGGTGGCCCCGGCCAGCTCCGCGACGGCGGCCTCGTCGACCGTGATGCCGAGACCGGGGGTGTCGCCCAGGACGATGCCGCCGTCCGCGATCACCTGGTCCACGGTGAGCCCGACCGGGAACCCCGTGTCCTGTACCTCGGTGACCAGGTGGTTGGGGGTGGCGGCGGCAGCGTGCGCCAGGGGGTTGGCTTCGTAGCCGACCGGGCTGACCGGCAGGTCGTGGCCGTGGGCGAGGGTGGCGACCCGCAGGAAGTGGGTGATGCCCCAGACGCCGGCGGTCTGCACCACCTGCACGGCGTCGGCGGCCAGCAGGGGCCGGAACTGTTCGAGTCCGGTCAGGTTCTCGCCGGAGGCGACGGCGGTGCGGGACGCCCGGCCCACGGCCCGGTTGCCCTTCACGTCCCAGCGGCGCACCGGCTCCTCGATCCAGGCCAGCTCGACCCGGTCCTCGATCCGGGCGAGCAGCCGCACGGCCTGGTGCCTGCCCCAGGTCTCGTTGACGTCGAGCATCAGGGCGGGAGAGCGGGAGTTGCGGCGCAGCACCTCCGCGACCGCGCCCAGGCGCCGGACGTCGCGTTCGGTGTCCAGACCGCCCTTGATCTTGGCGCCGGTGAAGCCGCGCTCGGCCCAGCCGGAGTACAGCGTCACCAACTCCTCGTCGTCCAGTGCGATGTCGAGCCCCGAGGCGTAGCCGGGCACGAAGCGGTCCGCCGCGCCGAGGGTGCGCCACAGTGGTTCGTCGGCCATTTTCGCCTTGAGGTCCCACAGCGCCATGTCGAAGGCGCCGATGGTGCCGAAGGTCGCACCGGCGTGGCCGCTCTTGAAGGTGTGGGCCAGCATCCGGTCGTACAACGCGGTGACGGCGCGCGGGTCCTGGCCGTCGACGGCGGGAAAGATCCGGTGGGCGTCCGCGTGGGCGCCGAGGCCAACTCCGGTGAGACCGCCGTCGGTCTCGAGCAGCAGCACCGGGACCTCTGTGACTCCGCCGGCGACGAAGCCGTTGGCGTCTCCGACGGGGCGGCCCCAGTGGTGCACCGTCCGCAGGGTCCGGTAGCCGGTGATCTTCATCTGCTCCCCCTCATTGTGCTGGTGCCACCGCTTCCTGACCCCGCGCCAGGTGTTCGGGAGGCGCAGAGGGTGAGTGGGTCGGGGCGCGCGTCGTGCGGACGGGGAACGGCGCTGTGCGGCCGCCAGGGGAGGCCCCGAACCGCGCCCTCAACTAGTCGTAACGTATCATACAAGTGATGAGTTGACAGGGGTCGGCGGTAAGCGGTTGCGGCGAAAGCCAAGAGGCGCCGAGCGGACGGAGGGTCACCACTCCGCGATCCGCCCGTCGGGGTGGCGCCACTGCGCATCGGGGTGCCGCCAGCCGGTGTCCTTGTGCCGTACGGCCGCCTCGTCGACCTCGACACCGATGCCCTGCCCGGCGGGCACCGCGAGGGCCCCGTCCACGGGAACGAGCGGTGCGGGATCCAGCAGGTAGTCGGCCATCTCGCCCCGGGGCAACCCCGCGTATCCGGTGTTGTAGTGCAGGCCGAGGCTCTGCTCGTGCAGCGGCACGTTCAGACACGCGGCGGCCACCTGCAGCGAGGCGGCCAGCGAGACGGGCCCGTTGGGGCAGTGCGGGACGACGGCGACGTCGTAGGCCTCGGCGAGGTGGCAGATCTTCGCGAGTTCGCCGAGGCCGGTCACCGACACGTCGGGCTGGAGGATGTCGACCCCGCCGCGCTGCAACAGGGTGCGGAACTCCCAGCGCGAGGTGAGGCGTTCGCCCGTGGCGAGGCGGGTCGCGCCGGCCGCGCGGGCCACCTCGGGCAGCAGGTCCTCGTGGCCCGGCGACAGAGGTTCCTCGACCCACAGCAGCCGGAACTGCTCCAGCTCCCGCAGCAGCGGACGCACCATCGACCGGTGCACCCGGCCGTGGAAGTCCAGCGCGACGTCCAGGCCGGTGCCGAACTCCTCACGCAGGGCCGCGACCCGGGCGACGACCGCGTCCACCTCCGCCGCGCCCGCGATGTGGTCCAGCTCGGCCGTCGCGTTCATCTTCACCGCGGTGAACCCCTGCGCGACCCGGGCGCGGGCCCCGGCGACCACGTCGCCCGGCCGGTCACCGCCGATCCAGGCGTACACCCGGGTGCGGTCGCGCACCGGACCGCCGAGCAGTTCGTGCACGGGGACGCCGAGCGTGCGCCCCTTGATGTCCCACAGGGCCTGCTCGATCGCCGCCGCCGCGGTGGCCAGCACCGGTCCGCCGCGGAAGAAGGCTCCCCGCCGCATCCGGTGCCACAGCTCCTCGATCCGGCCGGCGGGCGCGCCGACGAGGTTGTCGGCCAGGTCCGCGACGGCACCGAGGACGGCCCGCCGCCGCTTGGACAGCAGGGCCTCGCCCCAGCCGCTGACGCCGGTGTCGGTGGTGACCCGGACCATGACCCAGCGGGGCGGCACGCTGTACGCGGTGATGTCACTGATCAGCAAGGCGTTTCCCTTCTGCCCGCAGCAGTCCGCGGACTACTTCCAGTCGGCGACGGCGTCCCGGACCTGCCGGCGGCGCGCCTCGTCGAGGGGGTGGGACGGGGGACGCACATCGCTGCGGCACAGACCGAGCTGGGCCAGCGCCTCCTTGACGACGGCGACGTTGTCCGCGGACCTGCGGTGCGCGCGGAGCTCCTCGAAGGGCCGGATCCGCTCCCACAGCGTCATGGCCGTACGGCCGTCCCCGTCCCGCAGGGCCGTGAGCAGCTCCAGGGACAGGCGCGGCGCGACGTTCACCAGACCGGAGGTGAAACCGGTCGCGCCCATCGCCCAGTAGGCGGGCGCGTACAGCTCGGCCAGGCCCGCGACCCAGACGAACCGCTCGAGCCCGGCGTCGCGGGCCACGGCGGCGAAGCGCGCGGCATCGGGCACCGCGTACTTCACCCCGACCACGTTGGGACACAGCTCGCCGAGGCGCCCGATCAACCGGGCGTCGAGCAACGGATCGCGGACATAGGGCACCACACCCAACTCCGGCACGGCCTCGGCGACCGCGCGGTGATAGGCCATCCAGCCGTCGTCGGACACGTAGGGGTGAACCGGCTGGTGCACCATGACCAGGTGGGCGCCCGCGGTGCGGGCGTGACGGGCCTGGCGTACGGCGGTCGCCACGTCGTGGCCGACGCCCGCCACGACGTGCGCGGACGTGCCGGACGCGACAGACGCGACGGACGCGGCGGTTTCCGCGACGGTCAGTTCCACGACGAGTCGGCGCTCGGACTCGTCCAGGCTGTAGAACTCGCCGGTGTTCCCGCCCGGCGTCACGGTCCGGACTCCCTCGTCCAGCATGCGTCGCACGATCCTCCGGTATGCCGCCTGATCGACCCGGTCCTGGGCGTCGAAGGGGGTCACCGGGATCGCGACGACCCCCGCAAGTGCCTGCCTGAGATCCACCTGTGCTCTGTGCATGTTCGCTCCCGCCCGGGGCTGGTCGGCCGTTTCCGTCTGCGCTGTGCTCATGCATGGCATACCAGGGGAATGCCATGCACAGGCTAGCAGCGCCCCGGCGCACGGGGCACTGGGCGGGAGCGCCTCGTCGTGCGTTCACCGCTCGCGGCCGGCCGACCGGTCAGGGCCCGAGCGGGACCAGGGAGTCGGTGGCCACGGGGGCGCCGGTGACGAACGACTCGTTGGCGGCGAGGCCGGTGACCAGAGCCAGCGCACCGTCGCGCGCGGTGGCCGGGGCGTCCGTGGACTCCGGGCCCTCCCCGGGTGGGGCGTCGGCGGGACCGTAGAGCGCCCGCAGCATGCGCTCGTCGCCGCCGCCGTGGCCCGCGTGGTCGTAGCCGGGCAGCGGGACGTCGTAGGGCTCCTGCCACAGCGGGCGCACCTGGATCCGGGGACCGCCCGCGTTCGCCATCGCCTTGTCGCCGTGGATGGCGCCCCTGCCGGAGACGGAGCGCAGGCGTGCCGGCTGCCAGCGGCTCTCCTCGACCTCCAACTCCAGGCGACCGCCGGTTCCGTTGAACATCACCCGGTATCCCTCCCACGGGGCGTAGGCGGTCAGGTGGTACGTCATGGTGGCCCCGGTGTCGTAGCGGACCAGCACGGCCATGTCGTCCTCGATGGTGATGCCGTCACCGAAGACGTTGCGGTCCCGCACATAGCCGTCGTGCTGCTCGGCGTCGAGGTAGAGGGAGCGCAGGGCCTCGTTCTCGGCGAGCCGCAGCGCGAACGGGTCGCCGGCGGCCCGGGGGTCGCCGTGCGCGCGCTCGTAGTCGCGGCGGTTGCCGTGGCGTTCGCCCGCCTCGCGGCCGTAGAAGCCCAGCCGTCCGTACCCGAAGACCTCCTCGGGCCGTGCGTCCAGCCACCAGTTGACCAGGTCGAAGTGGTGACTCGACTTGTGCACCATCAGGCCGCCGCTGGACTGCTTCTCGCGGTGCCAGCGGCGGAAGTAGTCCGCGCCGTGCCGCACGTCGAGGAGCCACTCGAAGTGCACGGAGAGGACGTCGCCGACCGCACCGCCGGCCAGCAGTTCGCGTACGCGCGCGTGCACCGGGTTGTAGCGGTAGTTGAAGGCGACGGCGAGTGCGCCGCCGGTGGCCTCGACCGTGCGCAGGATGGTGCGGCAGCGGGCCGCATCGGTCGTCATCGGCTTCTCCGTCACCACCCGGCAGCCGGCCCGGAGCGCCGGCACGATGTACGCGTCGTGCTGGGCGTCCACCGTGGTGACCACCACTTCGTCGATGCCGTCGGTGCGCAGCCGTCGCTCGAAGTCGCCGGGGCGCCAGGCCGCCGCCTCCGGCTCGCCCGCCTGGCCGAGCAGCCGCTGGTGATGGGCGATCCGCGCCGGGTTCGGGTCGCACAGGGCGGCCACCCGCAGGTGCGGACGCCTGGCCAGGGCGGTGGTGAACAACTGGGCGCGGGAGCCGGTGCCGACCACGACGGCACGGGCCGGACGGTCCGTCGTCATGCGGCACCTCCCACCGGCCGGCCGTTGACCGTCACGCGGTGCACCGACAGGTCCCCGACGGACTGGAGCAGCATGTCCTGCGCGGCGTCCCTGAAGGCGAGCCGGTCGAGGCGGATGTCGGTGACCGGTGCCTCGGGGAGCGCACGGACGCGTACCGGGTACTCGCAGCGGCCGCCCACCGACCAGCGCTCCGCCGACAGCCGGGACACCTCGGCCGGCTGATCCCCGTCCGTGCCGCCCGCGTACTGGAAGGTCACCTCGAAGGGGACGTACGTCCAGGCCGGCGCATCGACGTCCGTGACGCGGATGTCCCGTACGTAACCGCCCCGGGTGGGGGTGGACTTGACGTTGAGGACCTGGGCGACGGAGGCCTCGCCCAGGTCCGGGTCGGCCGGCAGGTACAGCCGCCGGGCGACCACGTCCGAGACGCCGCCGCTCATCTCGCTGCCGATCGCCACCGCGGCTCCGCCGCTGAGGTAGACGCAGTCCTGGATGCGGATGTGCCGGGAGGGCACCCCGACCCGTCGGCCGTCCTCGTCACGGCCGGACTTGACGGCGATGCAGTCGTCGTGGGTGGCGAAGGTGACGCGTTCGATGGTGACGTTCTCGCACGAGTCGGGGTCGCAGCCGTCGCTGTTGGGGCCCTCGCACTCGACCCGCACGTCGCGCACGGTGATGTCGCGGCTCAGCACCGGGTGGATGTTCCAGAACGGGGAGTTGCGCAGGGTGACGCCCTCGATCAGGACGTTCCGGCAGGCGTAGGGCTGGATGAAGCTCGGCCGCAGGTAGTGCCCGGCGCCCAGGACGCGTTCGGCCACCGGGACCCCCTGGGCGCCCCACTGCTCCAGGGTCGCCCAGTCCGTACGCTCGTGGGGCATGCCGGGCTTCCAGCCGTACTGACCGGAGCCCTTCCACGGCCACCAGTGCGCGTTGTCGGCGCGCGCGTCCAGGGTCCCGCGGCCGGTGACCGCGATGTCGTGCTGCCGGTAGGCGTAGATCAGGGGAGAGTAGTTGTGGACCTCGATGCCCTGCCAGCGGGTCCGCACGACCGGCAGGTAGGCGGCCGGGTCGGTGCTGAACAGCACGGTCGCGCCCTCGGCCACGTGCAGGTCGACACCGCTGAGCAGATGGATCGCGCCGGTCGCCCAGCGGCCCGCGGGGATCAGGACGTGCCCGCCGCCGGCGGCGTGGCAGGCCCGGACGGCATCCCGGATGGCGGCCGTGCAGTCGGTGGTGCCGTCGCCGACGGCCCCGTGGTCGGTGACGGGGAACCAGGCGTCGGGGAAGTGCGGGCGGCCCCGCCCGGCCGCGGCCGCGCCGGTGGCGTGGGCCAGGGGGACGGCGGCGGCCGCGAGGGCGCCGAGGCGGAGAAGCTGTCTGCGTGCCGGATCACTCATGCTGGTGCCCCTCGGTGAGGTGGTGCGCAGGTGGTGGTCGGTCGCTTCACTGCCCGGGCGGAGTGCCGGTCCCGGACTGGTCGGGCAGGTAGCGTGCTGCCTCGCCCGCGGCGTGGTCGGCGAACATCGGACCGGCGACGTCGGGGTCGCCGGAGCGCAGGACGTCCAGCAGTTCCGCGTGGTGCTCGGCCATCGCACCCCAGCCGCCGGCGTAGCGCGGGTCGCCCAGGACGTGCAGGTCCCACAGGCTGGACTCGATCATGCGCCACAGGCGGATCAGCGCCGCGTTCCGGGCAGCCTCGCACACATGGCGGTGAAATGACATGTCGGCGTCGCGGAAAGCGCCGATGTCGTCCTTGGCCGCCGCCCGGCGCAGTCGCGTCACGTCCTCGGTGAGCAGCCGGGTGTGCTCGGCGTCCAGGCGGCCGGCCACCCGGCGGGCCGCGTACTCCTCGAACATCACCCGGATGTCCCGGACGTCCTGCGCCTGCCGCTCGGAGACACGCGCGACATAGGTCCCACGATGGGGCTGGGAGATGACGAGGCCCTCGTACGCCAGCCGTTTGATCGCCTCGCGGCAGGGAGCCTGGCTGGTGCCGAAGTCCCGCGCGATCTCCGACTCCACCAGGCGCTGCCCCGGTGCGAGTTGGGCGCCGACGATCCAGTCGCGGAGCTGGGTGTACACGTGGTCGGACAGCAACTGGCGGGGCATGCGGGCGGCGCCCGGCAGGGGGCCGCCGTCGGCCCGGCCGGCCTCCTGGCGGGGTCGGCGGCTCCGCGGTTCCGGCGGCTCGGGCAGTCTGGCCCGCTGCTCCCGCCAGATCCGGGCGACCGTGGACTGCGACAGGCCCAGGGTGTCCGACAGGGCGCGGGTGGAGGGCACGGGGGAGCCGTCCCGGGCCTGTGCGAGCACGGCCGCCACGTGGGCCTCCGCCTCCTGCCGTACGTCGCTGCGCGGTCGCCCCGAGCGGGGGGCGTCGCGCAGGCCGGCGACGCCCCGGCGCAGATATCGGTCCCGCCACTTGGCCACCGTGGCGGGACTGACCCCGATTCGCTGGGCGATCTCGGCGTTGCTCAGCCCCTCGGCGCAGGCCAGGACGATGCGGCTGCGCAGCCGGAGCGCGCCGGGCGGCTGCTGCGAGAAGCCGGTCAGGGCGGCCCGGTCCTCCGCGCTCAGCCGGACGAACGCCGGGGGATCGGGAACGGTCATGCGCCGCACCTCCTGGGATGCGCGAACTTGTGACTCGGACTCTGTGGGAAACGCCGTGGCCGCCGTCATCAACTTCAGGTTCACGTTCGCGTATTGACGGCACATCGGCACGAACATATTAACTATCGTTGCTCGATCAGTGACCCACTAGACGGTGCGCACGCCCGGGGTCCACGACACGTCCGCGTCCCGCGCGGGCTCCCGAGTGACGCCGGCACCGCCGCACTCGGGCACGAGCCGGTACGTCACGTCCCCCACCTGGTACGTCCCACGTCGTCGACCGGCCCCACGGACCCCCACAACGACATCACGCATCCCGCCCGGCAAGGAGGCCTCGTGCCAACCACCCAGGTACGACCCGTGAGACGAAGGACAAGACTTCCGCTGCTGCTGGCGGCCGGAGCCCTGCTGGTCAGCGGGGCGATGCTGGACGCCCCGGACGCCAAGGCGGAGCCGGCCGGCTGCAAGGCCACCCAGATCTTCGTCTCACCCGACGGAAGCGACAAGGCCAGGGGCACCGAGAAGCAGCCCTTCAAGACCATCGAGAAAGCCCGCGACCACATCCGCGACAAGGGCCTGAACCGCCCCGGCAGGATGCGCTGCGACATCAACGTCAACCTGCGCGCGGGCGACTACCCGCTGGACCGCACCGTCGCGCTCGACGACCGGGACTCGGGCAGCGACGGACACCGGGTCGTCTACCGCTCCTACGACGGCCCCGGCAAGGCCCGCGTGATGGGTGCCAAGCCCGTGACGGGCTGGGAGGAGTACAAGGACGGCATCTACCGCGCCGACGTCGGCACCGACAGTCCCTTCTACACCCTCTTCGAGGACGGCAAGCGCGCCACCACGGCCCGCTACCCCAACCGCAAGTCCGACGACGAGTGGGCCCCGTACATGACCTCCGTGCTCAGTGAGCCCGAGAAGGAGGCCGTACGCCAGTGGCTCTACTCCAACCCCGGTGACTGGCACGCGAGCTGGGACCTCAGCAACGCCCAGGCGGTCGTCTGGTCGGGCGGCAGCTGGAGCTGGTTCACCGACACGGTCCCGATCCGGGACTGGAACGCCGCCAAGAACCAGATGACACTGAAGCACTGGACCCGCTACGCGCTCATCAACTCCCGCGGCGGCTCACGCTACTTCCTGCAGAACTCCCTGGACTTCCTGGACCAGGCGGGCGAGTACTACCTGGACTTCAAGAAGGGCCAGCTCTACTACAAGCCCCGCGGCGACATCGACGACGTCACCGTGCTGCGCCCCACGGTCAAGACGCTGTTCAACCTGGCCGGCGCCGACCCGGACCGGCGCGTGCAGGGCATCACCCTCGACGGGCTCGCCCTGCAGTACACCGACTTCGTCGACTGGTACCGCAACGGCTGGATCAGCGACGGCGACTCCGGAGACCGGCACAAGTACCCGGAGTACGACCGGCAGATCGAGATGCCGCGCAACCGCTTCGGCGCCGTCGGCGTGACCAACAGCGCGGACGTCACCCTCTCCCGGCTGCGCATGTCCGACACCGGATACCACGCCGTCTACGCGCTCGCCGCCAACGACCACCTGACGGTCCGCGACAGCCTGCTGGAGAACATCGGCGCCGACGGAATCAAGGTGGAGGGCCCCTACCCGGGGGAGGGGAACACCTCCAACGGCCACCTGCTGACCAACAACTACATCACCCACGTGGGTGAGCTGGTGCCGGGCGACGCCTCCGGCATCGAGCTGATGAACACCGGGAACAACACGGTCAGCCACAGCCACATCAAGCACAGCGCCCGCTACGGCGTGAGCCTCGAGGTGCGCCCGGAGGTGGCCATCGAGGACAACTACGCCCGCAACAACACCTTCGAGTACCTGCGCATCGACGAAGCCGGCCTGGACAGCGGCGACATGGGCGCCTTCTACACGTACGGCGTCAACAACGTCGAGCCGTACCCGATGGACAACCACGTCCGCCAGATGGTCATCGGTGACGTGATCCCGGACGGTTCGATGCCGGACAGCGGCACGCGGGGTGTCCACATGGACGCCGGTGGCTGCGGGTTCACCTTCGAGGACATCGAGGTCGGCAAGACCACCGACCAGTCGTACCAGAGCTACCAGTGCAACGACGTCAAGAACGGCAACTGGGAGGAAGGCTTCGACAAGTCGAAGATGGAGTACGACAAGATCGGCGTCAACGCCGACTTCCCGTACGAGCTGCCCGATGGCGCCACCCGGTGAGCGGATGCTGACCGACCACATCCGATGAGTTCCCCCGGGCAGTGTGGGTCACGGACCGCTGCCCGGGGACGCGGTGGGCGCGGGACGCGCCGCCGCGCGACTGCCGCACGAAGCCCGGGCGTGGGCGGGGCCCGGGCCGGACCCCGCCCATGCCCGGGCGCGAGTACCTCACAGCCCTCACGACGTACCTGGAGGCCACCCCCATGTCCGAGTTGTCCCGACGACACGTCCTGGCAGCGGCCGGAGCATCCGCGGCGGCGGTCGCGCTGGAAGCCGGTACCGCGCACGCCGCACCGGACGCGGTGGACCCCGCACCGGCCGCAGCGGGAGCCGGTCACGGCTCCCACCCGTTGCGGCTGTGGTATCGGGCCCCGGCCGAGGAGTGGCTGGAGGCGCTGCCGGTCGGCTGCGGTCGGCTCGGCGCCATGGTCTTCGGCGGAGTGGCCACCGAGCGCCTCCAGTTGAACGAGGACAGCGTGTGGGCCGGCGGACCGCACGACTACAACCCGCCGGGTGCGCTTCAGGCGCTGCCGGAGATCAGGCGGCTGGTCTTCGACGACCAGTGGGGTGCGGCGCAGCGGCTGGCCGACAAGGCTTTCATGGGCGTCCCGAGCGAACAGGCGCCCTATCAGCCGGTGGGCGACCTGCGGCTGGTGTTCCCGGGGACGGGGGAGTACACGGAATATCACCGGGAGCTGGACCTGACCACGGCGATCACTACGGTGACCTACGTCAGGGACGGGGTGCGTCACACCCGTGAGGT
Organism: Streptomyces sp. NPDC053750; assembly: GCF_044544295.1. Taxonomy (NCBI): domain Bacteria; kingdom Bacillati; phylum Actinomycetota; class Actinomycetes; order Kitasatosporales; family Streptomycetaceae; genus Streptomyces; species Streptomyces sp. NPDC053750. The sequence continues at coordinate 689,628 of NZ_JBITXB010000002.1, forward strand.
GTTCGCCGGCCTGCCCGACCAGGTCATCGTCATGCGGCTGAGTGCCGACCGGCGTGCCTCGGTCTCGTTCGAGGCGGAGTTCTCCAGCCCGCAGGACAGCACGACGGGATCCGCCGGCGCCGCCACCATCCGGCTCGACGGCATCAGCACCGCCTGGCAGGGACGCCCGGGCGCCGTGCGCTTCCAGGCCCGTGCCCGGGCGGAGGCCGACGGCGGAACGGTGCGCACCGAGTCAGGCCGGCTGATCGTCGACGGCGCCGACGCGGTGACCCTGCTGATCTCGATGGGGACGAGCTACCGCAGCTACCGCGACGCGGACGGCGACCAGGAGACGCCCGCGGGACGCCATCTCCAGCGCGCCTCGGCCAAACCGTACCGGGTGCTGCGCGAGGCGCACGTCAAGGACTACGCGGCGCTCTTCGGCCGGGTCGACATCGACCTCGGCACCTCCGAGGCCGCCCTGCTGCCCACCGACGAGCGCATCGCGCGCAAGCAGCCGGACACCGATCCGCAGCTGGCCGCCCTGTACTTCCAGTACGGTCGCTACCTGCTGATCTCCAGCTCGCGCAGCCCGGGGTACGCGGCGAACCTGCAGGGCATCTGGAACGACAGCCTGAACCCCGCCTGGGAGTCGAAGTACACGCTCAACATCAATCTCGAGATGAACTACTGGCCCGCCGGGCCGGCCAACCTCGCGGAGTGCTGGGACCCGCTGTTCGACCTCGTCTCCGACCTGTCCGAGACCGGAGCCGAGACCGCGCGGAAGATGTACGGCGCCAAGGGCTGGATGGTGCACCACAACACCGACGGCTGGCGCGGCACCGCGCCGGTCGACTTCGCCTTCTACGGGGTGTGGCCCACCGGTGGTGCCTGGCTGGCGGGCATCATCTGGGAGCGCTACCTCTACACCGGCGACAAGCGCACACTGCGGCAGCACTACCCGATGCTGAAGGGTGCCGTCGAGTTCTTCCTCGACACGCTGCAGGAAGACCCCAAGTCCGGCCACCTGGTGACCAATCCGTCGCACTCGCCCGAGGTGGGCCACCACGAGGTCGACGGCGAGAACGTCAGCATGTGCGCCGGCCCGACGATGGACCTGCAGATCCTGCGGCAGCTCTTCACCGCGTTCGAGGGCGCGTCCGAGGCCCTGGGCGAGGACCCGGACATGCGGCGTACCGCCGCCGTCACCCGCGGGCGGCTCGCCCCCACCCAGGTCGGTCACCTCGGTCAGATCCAGGAGTGGCTGGAGGACTACGAAGGGGACGCCGCCCTCTCGCGCAGCCGGCACATCTCGCACCTGTGGGGCCTGTTCCCCGGTGAGGAGATCAACCCGCGTACCCGTCCCGAACTGGCCGCGGCGGCACGGCGTACGCTCGAGCTGCGCGGTGAGGCCGGTGCGGGATGGTCACTCGCCTGGAAGATCAACTTCTGGGCGCGGCTGCTCGACGGCGCCGAGGCGTACAAGCGGCTGACCAACCTGCTGGTCCCGGCCCGCACCGCACCCAACATGTTCGACCTGCACCCGCCGTTCCAGATCGACGGCAACTTCGGCGGCACCTCCGGGATCACCGAGATGCTCCTGCAGAGCCATGCCGGCGAGGTCTCCCTGCTGCCCGCACTGCCCGACGCGTGGCCCGCCGGTTCGTTCCGGGGACTGCGGGCCCGCGGCGGCTTCGAGGTCGACCTGGAGTGGGCCGAGGGCCGTGTCGTACACGCCGAGGTGCGGTCCCTGCTCGGCAACCCGCTGCGGATCCGCACCCCGCACCCGGTGGACGTCGAGGGCGCCGATGCCGACCGCCCCGAGAAGGACGTGGTCTCCTTCGCCACGCGCCGGGGCGGCCGGTACCGGCTGCGCTCAGCCTCGTAGCGGCATCCACACCCGCATCGCGCCGTCGCCGCGGTTGTCCCACTGGAAGTAGGGCACCGCGGTGGCGGTGACGGGACGGCCGGTGTCCGCGGCGTGCGGGCCGCCGGCCGTGCGGTAGGGCAGCCCCGCCTCGTGCGCGCCCGTGACGGCCGCCGCCCGGGTCCGCAGCGCCACGGTGGGGCCGACGCCGTCCAGATCGGTGTGCGCGACCTCCTCGAACACGGCGTCCCGGGGGAGCGCCAGCTCGTCGACCGGGACGCCGTCCTCCTGGTCGGCCTGCTCGAAGCAGTAGACCAGCGGCCCGCGTTCGACGGCCGCGCAGCCGCGGACGGCGTCGATGCGCGGGTGCGGCAGGGTCAGCCGGGGTGTCAGGTCCAGGTGCAGTACGACGGTGTCGCCGGGCCGCCACGACCGGCGCAGCACGGCGTACCCCTGCTCGTCGGCGGTGACCGCCATGCCCTTCTCGTCCGGCGTGTCCACCCGGGTCCGCGTGCTCCACGGCGGGATGCGCAGCGCGAGCGCCCACGGCCCGGAGGGGGCCGCGGTGACGGTGATCTCCACGCGCCCCTGCCAGGGATAGTCCGTCTCCACCCGCAGCCCCAGCCGGCCGTCGGCGAAGGGGCAGGCCAGCGTGATCGAGGTGTACTGATGCAGGTGGAGCGTGGGCACACCGGCGTGCTCGGACGTGGTCGCGGCGTAGTGCTCCAGCGACCCGACCAGGCGGGTGACGGCCGGCGGGCAGCAGGCGGAGAAGAACCACTCGTCGCGGCAGCGCGGATCACCCACCGCCTCGGCGTGGTCGGGGCGCCGCTGCAACGGGTTGCCCTTGTAGTACGTCCTGCCGTCGGCGGAGCGGGCAGCGGCGAACGCGTTGTAGAGCGTGCGCTCGACGAGGTCGGCGTAGCGGGCGTCTCCGGTGGCGAGCAGCAGCCGCCAGCTCCACTGGATGCTCGCCGCCGACGCGCACGTCTCGTTGTACGACAGGTCCGGCGGCAGCTCGTACCGCTCGCCGAACACCTCGCCCACCTGGCGCGAGCCGAGGCCGCCGGTCAGCGAGGTCCTGGTGGCCACCATGTCCTGCCAGCGGCGCGCGGACGCCGCGAGGAGGGAGGCGTCGCCCGTCTCCACGGCGACGTCGACGATCCCGGCCTCGAGATAGAGCGCGCGTACGGCGTGGCCGGTGACCGCGGGCGCCTCGCGCACCGGGAGGTGGTCCTGGCGGTGCCGGGCCCCGTGCTTGTGCGGGCCGACGAGTCCCCGGCCGCGGCGCTCGATCAGGGTGGAGGCCAGCACGAGGAAGCGCTCCTCGCCGGTCACCCGGTACAGCTCGACCAGGGCCGTCTCGACCTCGGGATGGCCGTCCAGCCCCGGGCCCGCACTGTCCAGGAAGACATCGACGAGATGGTCGGCGAGGCGGCGCGCCACCGTGAGCAGCCGAGCGTCCGGGGTACTTCGGTGAGCGGCCACCGCGGCCTGGAACAGGTGGCCGGCGCAGTACAGCTCGTGGCTGTCGACCAGCTTGGTGTAGCGCCCGCCCGGATTCGCCACCTGGTAGTGGGAGTTCAGGTAACCGTCGTCCTGCTGGGCGCGCTCCAGCAGACCGGCGGTCCGGTCGACGAAGTCCGCCAGACCGGGGTCGCCGCCGTGCTGCAGCTCCCAGGCGGCGGACTCCAGCACCTTGTACACGTCCGAGTCCATGTAGACAGGCCCCCGGTACCGGCCCTCGTCCTCACCCGCGGCGATGCGGAGGTTGGCCAGGTTGCCGGCCTGCTCCAGCCACCGCTGGGCGAGCGGCAGGCTGACCGTGCGGTTGACGTCCCGCCATCGGCGCCACAGGCCGCCGGTCAGCGTGGTGTGCTCCAGGTGCAGCGGACGGTGCTCGGTGTGGGCGGTGCGGGTGGGTACCGCGGGTCCCGACATGGTCTCCCCTGGGTTCCGGGGCCGGGCCCTAGATCCTGGGCCGGGCCAGAAAGGCGATGGTCTGGTCGCGGACCCGCAGGATGTGGGCCTCCAGCAGGTCCCGGGCCGCCTGGCGGTCGCCGCGCTCCAGCGCGTCGACCACGGCGCGGTGCTCCGCGACCGCGGTGTTCAGCCTCGACGCGGTGATCGGGGCTTCCATTCCGGTGCGGGTCACATGAATGCTCAGGTGCAGGTCGTCGTGGAGCTCCAGGAGCCGTGGCAGGCCCCCCAGCTCCACCATGGCGCGGTGGAAGCGGCTGTCGTTCTCCCGGAAGTCGATGTACCGACTGTGGTCCTCGACCGACTCCCGGGCCAGCTCGTCGGCTTCGTCCACCAGCTCGCGCAGCCTGGCCGGGGGCTCCCGGTCGGTACGCTCGGCGAACAGGCGCAGCGCGTGCGACTCCAGCATCAGGCGCAGCTCGAACAGCTCGTAGATGCTGGACAGCGACGGGATGGCGACGGTGAACCCGGCCACCGGATCGTAGGCCAGCAGCCCGCGCTCGTACAGACGGCCGACGGCACTGCGCACCGGGGTACGGCTCATGCCCAGCCGCCTGGCGAACTCCCGCACGGGGACGGGCTGGCCGGGAGCGGGGTGCTCCTTCGTCAACCAGTCCACCAGCGCCTGACGCGCCCGGCTCTCCAGACTCTCCTCGGACGTCGACGAGGTCGACGACGAGGCCGGCTCCTGCCGGGCCGATGCCGCTTTCGGTGGGGTCATGCCGTCCTCCTGGCACTGAGCGACTGCTGTCCGGGCCACCGTATCGTCCGGCCACCGCGCCCGGGGACATGGTATGCCACTGGTAGGCGGATCGTCTGCGGTTCGGGCGACCCGGGTCGGAGCGGGCGGCGCAGTGAACTGGCGTCGGTGGATGAAGGGTTCACAGTGACAAGGGGGTGTTCAGTGAGTGGCTCCTGTGCTTCCATCGCTGGCATGCCATAGGTATGCCGGGATGAGGAGTCGTTCCCATGCGATCGATGTTCCATCAGCTCGTTTCCCGAGTGCGCCCGATCCTGCGCGCCGGTCCCGTCCTCGCCGTCCTGCTCGCTCCGGTGGCCGTCGTCCCCTCCGCCACGGCGGACGCGGCCGTTACCCCGGCCGGCCGGCCGGTGTCGCTCGCGCCGAACGGCACGGCGGAAGCCGTCTGCGCCGACACACCCCTCCGCCTCACCTTCGACTCGGCCGTTCAGCTCGGCACCGAAGGACGTCTGACCGTGCACCGCGCCGACGGCAGCGCCGTGGACACCGTCGACCTCGCCGACCCCGCGACGTACCAGCGCCTCATCGGCGACGCACGCTCCGACTACGGCGAACCGCACCGCTGGACCTACGAGCCGGTCGTCGTCACCGGCCGCACCGCCACCGTCCTGCTGCACCGCACCCTCGAGCCCGGACAGCGCTACCACGTCACCGTGGACCCCGGCTTCTTCCGCGGCCACCGGGGCATCACCTCACCGCACGCATGGCGCTTCCGCACCGCGGAGGCCCCGCGCCCCGGCACCCGGAACCTGCGCGTCGACGCGCGGGGCGGCGGTGACTTCTGCACCGTCCAGGGCGCCGTCGACTTCGTGCCGGAGGGAAACCGCAGCGAGGTCCGCATCGACGTGGCGCCCGGCACGTACCGGGAGATCGTCTACGTCGGTCCGTCGCGGCCCCACCTGCGGGTGCGCGGCGCCGGGGCCCGCCGCACCGTGATCGGCTACCCGAACAACAACCTGCTCAACGGCGACTCCGCCATGGCCGACGTGCCGCCCGAGCAGAGCTACTGCCCGCGCCGGGTGCTGCCGCAGCCCGACAGGTTCAACTGCTGGCGCGCCGCCTTCGGAGTCGACGCGGACGACTTCAGGCTGAGTGACCTCACCGTCCACAACCTCACCCCCAAGGGCGGCTCCCAGGCCGAGGCCTTCCGGGGGAACGGCGACCGCATCGTGCTCGACCGGGTCCGCGTGGTCAGCTTCCAGGACAGCCTCCGCATCCAGGGCCGCGCGTTCGTCACCGACTCCTACGTCGAGGGCAACGTCGACTTCTTCTGGGGGACCGGAGGCGTCTACGTCCGGGACTCCGAGCTCAAGTCCCTGGACATCGGCTACATCAGCCAGATCCGCAACCAGCCGGACGCGCCCGGCGCCGTGTTCGTCGACACCCGCCTCACCCGCGCGGACTCGGTGGCCGACGGCAGCGTGCTGCTCAGCCGGATCGACAGCCGCTTCCCCGCCAGCCAGGCCGTCTTCATCGACACCGCCATGGACTCCCACGTGGCGCCCGAGGGCTGGGGTCTGACCGGCTTCGACTGCACGACCGGGCAGCAGCTGCGCTTCTGGGAGTACGGCAGCAAGGACCTGTCCGGGGCACCGGTGGACACCGGCGAGCGGCTGTCCTGCTCGCGGCAGCTGTCCGCCGACGAAGCGCGCACGTGGCGCGACCCGGCCCGTCTGCTGGACGGCTGGGACCCGTCCGCCGAGTCCGGCCACAGCCACACCGACTGAGAGGCCCGCCATGTCAACTGTCAGCCGCAGAGCCCTGCTGGGAACCGCGGGTGCCGTCGCCGCGACCGCCGCCACGCTCGGCAGCCCCGGCCCGAACGGCACCGCGTCGGCGCAGGGGGCGTCATCCCCGAACGGACGCCCGTCCCCCCGGCCGCGGCCGGTCGCACCCGTCAATCAGGAGGTGGCCGCGGCCCACAGCCTCGACTACCGGGCCCTGCCCCAGGAAGTCGTCGGCGTCGACGTCGAGCAGCTGATGACCGTCCACACCGAGGCGGACACCGAACGCCTGCGACAGCTTCTCGTCGCCGAGGTCTGGAAGTCCGCCGACGGACGGCTGCCGGACACCCTTCCCGACGTGGAACGCGGCGTCACCGCCCCCGAACTGCCCGCCTTCACCGGCGTACGGCGCATCGACCGGCTCACCGTCAGCATGCCCTACGGCCTGCGCTCCGTCGTCCACCTGCTGCTGCCGCGCCGAGCCGGCGCCCACGGACGCTTCGCCCTCTACCACAACGGCCACGGCGAGACGCCCGAGACCATGCAGCGCACCGCCCAGGCACTCCTCGACGCCGGGTACGGCGTGCTGCTGTGCGCGATGCCGCTGTACCACTGGAACCCGAAGCAGCTGCAGAGCCCCACCGATCCGGACACGCTGGTGACCCCCGAGTCCCACAACGACCTGGGGCCCTGGGAGACCGCGACGTTCTCCACCCTCCGGTTCTTCCTGGAGCCGCTCGCGGTGGCGGTCAATCACGTCCAGCGCACCTACCGCCCCTCGTCCCTGCAGATGATCGGCCTCTCCGGAGGCGGCTGGACCGCCACCGTGTACCCGGCGCTCGACCCCCGCATCACCCGCAGCTACCCGACGGCCGGCTCCCTGCCGTTCTTCCTGCGCTCGGCACCGCCCAAGCCCCGACCGACCACCGGCGACTGGGAACAACGCCTGGACAGGCACCCGGTCTTCTACGGCATCTGCGACTTCCCGGACCTGTACGCGCTCGCGTCGGTGGGCCCTCACCGACGCCAGATGCAGATCCTCAACCGCTTCGACGACTGCTGCTTCAACGGCGTCGGGCACCGCAGCTACGCGCCGGTGGTGAGCCACCGCATCCAGGTCATCGGCAAGGGCCACTGGGAGCTCCTGGAGGACGCCACCCACGGCGACCACACCATCAGCCCGCACGCCCTCGACGTGATCCTGTGGGACCTCGATGTGAACTGCGTCGACGAGCCGTGAGCAACCCGCCGAACCACCCCCGATTCCCCCGGAGGAGAACCACGTCATGAACCCACTGAACGGCCACGACCACGGCACCGGCACCGGCATCGGCGCGGGCGCCGGGACGAGCGACGACACCGACAGACGCCTGGGACGCCGCGCCTTCGTCGTCGGCGCCGGAGCGCTGATCGGTACCGCGGCCCTGCGGATGCCGTCCGCGCAGGCCGCCGACAAGCTCGCCGCGGCCGCCGACGCCGCCGGCGGTGTCCTCGCCTTCCCCGGCGCCGAGGGCGGCGGCCGCTACGCCACGGGCGGCCGCGGCGGCTCGGTCTACGAGGTCACCACCCTCGCCGACTCCGGCCCCGGTTCCCTGCGCGACGCCGTCTCCGGCAGCGACCGCACCATCGTCTTCCGGGTCTCGGGGAACATCGAGCTCAAGGGCGGCCTGGACATCACCGGGTCCAACCTCACGATCGCGGGCCAGACCGCGCCCGGCGACGGCATCTGCGTCGTCGGCAACGAGACGAAGGCCGAGAACGTCGAGAACATCATCCTGCGGCATCTGCGGTTCCGCGGCACGGACACCCTCGGCACCCCCATCGACACCTTCGGCATGGAGCGCTGCCGCAACGTCATCGTCGACCACTGCTCGTTCAGCTGGGCGGTCGACGAGTGCTGCTCCTGCTACGGCAACGAGAACTTCACGATGCAGTGGTGCATCATCTCCGAGGGCCTGGCGATGTCCGCCCACGAGAAGGGCCGGCACGGCTACGGCGGGCTGTGGGGCGGCGACAACGCGACCTACCACCACAACCTGCTGGTCCACCAGGGCGGCCGCAACCCGCGCTTCAGCTTCGTCGAGGACGTGCCCCAGCGGGCCGACCACCGCAACAACGTCATCTACAACTACGGCTACACCTCCTGCTACGGAGGCGAGTGGGCCGACGGCGTCAACATGGTCGCCAACTACTACAAGCCGGGACCCAACACCCTCGCCGACATCGCGCCGGTCATCGTCGCCCCCAACCGCGGCGGCATCTGGCACGTCGGCGGCAATGTCATCGAGGGGCACTCCGACATCACCGCGGACAACACCCGCGGTGTCGACTTCCCCGTCGGCGGGGCCACCCTGCGCGCGAAGCCGCTCAAGGTCCGCGACCCGATCGAGGAGCAGTCGGCCAAGGACGCGTACGAGGCGGTGCTGGCGAACGCCGGTGCGACCCTGCCGCGCCGCGACGCCGTGGACGCACGCGTGGTCAACGATGCGCGGCGGGGCACCGGACGGGCGATCAACTCGCAGAAGGAGGTCGGCGGCGTTGTCCCGTTCCCCTCGGTGAAGGCACCCGAGGACAGCGACCACGACGGCATTCCCGACGCCTGGGAGGCCAAGCACGGCCTCACGGACGGCAGCGCCATCGACCCGGCCACCGGCTACAGCAACCTGGAGCTGTACCTCAACTCCCTGCGCCCCGCCGGCGCGGCGAACCCCACGGTCGAGCTGACCGCCCCGGCCGTCGACACCGTCCTCGCCTCCGCGGCCGGCACCCACGACCTCACCCTGCGCGCCGACGCCGCGGCCCAGGACGGCGCGACCATCGCCTCGGTGGCCTTCTACGCCGACGACCGGAAGGTCGGAGAGGTGACCTCGGCGCCGTACGAGGTCGTCTGGACGAACGCCCCCGAGGGCACCCACCACCTCACCGCCCGCGCCACGGACAGCACCGGCACCGCGACGACGTCCAGCATGGTGCCCGTGCACGTCAACCGCGTGACGAAACTGGGGAAGTGGCAGACCAAGGACATCGGCAAGGTGCCCGTCGAAGGCGCCTCCGCCCTGGCCGGCGGCGTGTTCACCCTGCGTGGTGCGGGCAAGCTCAAGGGCCGCAAGGACTCCTGCCGCTTCGTGTACCAGGCCATCGACGCGCCCGCGGGCGAGGTCGTGGAGCTGATCGCCCGCATCGACTCGCTCAGCGCCGTCTACCAGGACGTCCTCGCCGGCATCATGATCCGCGAGAACCTCACCCCTGACTCGCCCTTCAACGCCCTCGGCCTCTACATCGCCGAGGGAGGTTTCAAGGCCGCCGTGAAACGCATCCACGCCAACGGCACCGAGATGAGCGCGGGCACCTACCCGTACGAAGAGGACGAGATGCTCGACGACAAGCCGTACTGGCTGCGCATCACCCTGCGCGGCGACGAGTTCACCTCGGAGATCTCCCCGGACTCCCTGCAGTGGACACGCGTCGGCTACGAGCGGATCCCGATGCGCAAGAGGGTCTACGCGGGACTCTTCGTGGACGGCAACCAGGAGGCCAACGCCGTCCACCACTACGTGACCGCGAAGTTCAGCCTGGTGAGGATCAACCACTAGCCGGGCACCACGACACTCCGTCAGTTCCGACCGCCGGCGCCCTGGTATGCCGCAGGTGGGCCGGAGTTGACGCGAGCTCACATGCGACGCCCATTGCCCGTGTCGCAGGGGTTGACGGCCACCCGGGCACTCAACAGACTCATGGCATACCACCGACATGCCGCGAGGTATTCATGCCGAGACACGCGCTCCACGGGATCATCGCACCGACCGTGCTACCCATGAACGCCGAGGGCTCCCTGGACCGCTCCTCGCTCGAACGCCACCTGACCGCACTGATCGACGCCGGAGTCCACGGGCTCTGGATCAACGGGACGACCGGGGAGTTCCACGCCCTGGACGACGACGAGCGCGCGCTCGCCGTGACCGTCGCCGCCAAGACCGCCGACGGCCGGCTGCCCGTGATCGCGCATGTCGGCGACGCCGCCACCGCGTCCACCGTGCGCCATGCCCTGGCCGCGGCGGACGCCGGCGCCGACGAGATCGCCGTCATCGCCCCCTACTTCGCCGGATACGGCCGTGAGGAGCTCCGCGACCACTACCGGGCCGTGGCCCGGGCCGTGGGCTTCCCGGTCCTCGCCTACCACATGCCCCAGCTCACCCGGTCCGCCCTGACCATCGACTGCGTCCTCGAACTCACCCGTGAGGGAGTGCTCTGCGGGATCAAGGACAGCGCGGGCGACATGACCTGGCAGCGGCAGTTGCTGCGCCGGGCGGACCGGCTCGGCGTCCCCGTGCGCTGCTTCACCGGCGGCAGCAGTCTCACCGACCTGTCCCTGTACGCGGGCGCCGCCGGCGCCACCTCCTCACTCGCCAACGTGACCCCCCGCCAGCTCGTCGCCCTGTACGAGGCGGCCCGAGCGGGGGACTGGCCGCGGGCCCGGGTGCTCCAGGAGCAGCTGGAGGATCTGCTCGACCTGATGCGCGCGGCCCGCCGCGAACCCACCCTCTCCGCGATCGTCAGCACCTTCAAATTCGTCCTGGCGGCCCTGGGCCGCATCGATGACGCCCATGCCGCCGAACCGCTGGCCCGGCTCGACACCGAGGAGCGGCGCAACCTGACCGCGACCGTGGTTCCCCGGGTCCGCGAGCTGGAGGCGGCAGCTCACGCAAAGGAGCGTGGACATGACTCCTGACCGCACGCCATCCCCGTCGCAACGCGGCGTGCTCGACCGGCGCACGCTGCTGCGCGCGGGCGGCGGCCTCCTGGTGGCCACGTCGCTGGCCGGCTGCGGGTTCTTCGACACCGACCCCGACGACGGCAGCAGCGGCGGCGGGGGAGCCAAGGGCAAGGAAGCGCCGTCACTGAAGGAGCAGGCGGACGCCGGCAAGCTGCCCAAGGTCGAGGACCGTCTCCCCGCCACCCCCCTGGTGGTCAAGCCCCTCAAGGAGACCGGTGTCTACGGCGGCACCTGGCACTCCGCGATGATCACGCAGGAGGACATCGGCTGGCTGAGGTTCAGCCTGGGCTACGAGCCGCTGGTGCGCTGGGCGCCCGAGTGGGAGGGCGTCACCAAGACGGAACTCCTGCCGGGCGTCTGCGAGAAGTACGAGGTCGTCGACGGCGGCAAGGAGTTCGTCTTCCATCTGCGCAAGGGCCTGAAGTGGTCCGACGGCAAGCCGGTCACCGTGGAGGACTTCGCCTTCGCCTTCACCGACTACAACACCGACAAGCAGCTGCACCAGTACGGCATGTACGAGCTGTGGCTGTCCGCGTCCGGAAAGCCCGCCCGCTTCGAGATCGTGGACGACCTCACCGTGAAGTACGTCTTCGAGGAGCCCAAGCCGGGCTTCCTGGAGGAGATCGCGGGCACCACGGGCGTCCACATGGTGCTGCCCAAGCACTACTTCGAGAAGTTCCACATCAAGTACAACAAGGACGCGAACGCGGTGGCGAAGAAGGCCGGCTCCGCCGACTGGATCAACCACATGGAGATCATCGCCGAGCCGTGGAACAACCCGGCGATGCCCACCCTCAACGCGTGGCTCCCCAGGAACGCGGCCACCAAGGGCAGCCAGGTCGTCTGCGAGCGCAACCCCTACTACTGGAAGACCGACCCGGACGGCAGCCAGCTCCCGTACATCGACAAGGTCATCGTGCAGATCCTCGAGGAGGTGGAGGTCGAGGTCCTCAAGATCTCCAACGGCGACCTGGACATGCAGCTCTACCAGTTCGGCACGGTGCGCAACAAGCCGGTCATCTCCCGCAACCGCACCAAGGGCGGCTACCGCCTCGTCGACGTCGAGCCCGACTCCGCCAACACGATGATCATCGGGTTCAACCGGACCCACAAGGACAAGAAGAAGCGTGCCCTCTACGGGAACAAGGACTTCCGTGTCGGGCTCTCCCACGCCATCAACCGGCAGAAGATCATCGACACCGTCTTCGCCGGACAGGGCAAGCCCTGGCAGGCGGGCCCCAACGAGGGCAACGAGCTCTACAACGAGGAACTCGGCACCCAGTTCACCGAGTACTCCGTGGCCAAGGCCAACGAGTACCTGGACCGGGCCGGCCTGACCAGGCGCAACGGCGACGGCATCCGCCTCACCAAGGACGGTGACCCGGTCGCCTTCCGGGTCTTCGTCGTCTCCGAGGCGGCCGACCTGGTCGACGCCCTGGACATGGTGCGCAGCGACTGGCGCGAGGTCGGCGTGGACGCCACGATCTCGCGCATGGCCGAGACGCTGTACTGGGAACGGGTCGAGGCCGGCGAGTCCGAGGCGGCCGTCTGGGACTGCAACAACTTCGACATCCGCACCGGCACCGGCGGCAACCACTACTACCTCCCCACCAACCCGCGCGGCTCCTCCCGTTTCGGCGGCGAATGGGCCAAGTGGTACGTCAGGGAGGGCGACGACGGCGAGGAGCCGCCGGCCCGGATCAAGGAGCAGCTGGAGCTCTTCGACCGGATGCGCGCCACCTTCGACCCCGACGAGGCCCTCGGGCTCGCCCGGCAGATCCTGGAGATCACCAAGGAGGAGCTCTACTACATCGGCATCTCCACGCCGCCCAAGGACTACGGGATCGTCAGGACGCACATGGTCAACGTCCCCACGTCGTTCAACGCCAGCGGCTTCCACCAGGCGCCGGGCCCCAGCAATCCCAGCACCTACTTCTTCAAGGGCAAGGCCTGACGGCCGGACGGGAGTGACGCCGCATGCTCTCGTTCGTCACCCGCCGCCTCGGCTGGATGGTCCTCACCCTGGGGGCCATCTCGCTGGCGACGTTCTTCATCATCCAGCTGCCGCCGGGCGACTACGTCTCCACGCTCCAGGCCAACGCCGAGGAGCGCGGCGAGGTGATGGGCCCGGCCGAGGCGGCGGCACTGCGCGACCGCTACGGGCTGGACCAGCCGTTCCTGACCCAGTACTGGAAGTGGATCAGCAACATCGTCCTCCACGGCGACTTCGGGCAGGCCTTCGCGTACAACAGCCAGCCGGTCTCGGACCTGATCTGGGACCGGGTGGCGCTCTCCTTCACCCTCTCCGTCGCCACCATGCTGCTGATCTGGGCGATCGCCTACCCGATCGGCATCTACTCGGCCGTCCGGCAGTACTCCACCGGCGACTACATCGCCACGTTCTTCGGCTTCGTCGGCATGGCCGTGCCGGAGTTCATGCTGGCGCTGGTGCTGATGTGGGTCGGCATGCGCTACTTCGGGATGAGTCCCGGCGGGCTGTTCTCACCCGAGTACCAGGACGCCGCCTGGAACCTCGGCAAGGTGCTCGACCTGGCCTCGCACATCTGGCTGCCCATCGTGATCATCGCGGTGTCGGGCACCGCCGGCGCCATCCGCATCGCGCGTGCCAACCTCCTCGACGAGTTGTACAAGCCGTACGTCATGGCGGCCCGCGCCAAGGGTCTCCCCGAGTGGAAGCTGCTGCTGAAGTATCCGTTCCGGATGTCCATGAGCCCGTTCTTCTCCACCGTCGGCTGGCTGCTGCCCGGCCTGATCAGCGGCGAGACGATCATCTCGATCGTGATGAACCTGCCGACGACCGGGCCCCTGATGCTGGGCGGCGTCACCAACCAGGACATGTACCTGGTGGGCAGCTTCATCCTGATTCTGTCCACCCTCACCGTCATCGGCACCCTGATCAGCGACCTGGCCCTCGCCTGGTGGGACCCCAGGATCAGACACAGCTACGAGGGAGGGTGAGCGGCCCATGCTGACCAAGACACCGCAGCCCGAGGAGGCGGCGGCGCTCGCCGACGACGCACCCGTCGCCGGCGGGCAGGCCAGCCCCTGGCGGCTGGTGTGGCGCAGGTTCCGCAAGCACAGGCTCGCCATGGCCGGCGCGGTGATCGTGGTGATCGCCTACTTCGTGGTCGTCTTCGCCGAGATCCTCGCCCCCGGCTCGCCCAGCGCCACCGACGAGAAGCACACCTACGCGCCACCGCAGACGGTCAAGATGGACGTCAGCTGGGACGACGGCCTGCGGTTCTACACCAACGGCTACACCACCCGACGCGACCCGGAGACCTTCGAGCAGATCCACACCGTCGACCCCGACCGGCGGATCCCGCTGAAGTTCTTCGCCGAGGGCGACTCCTACGAGATGTGGGGGCTGATCTCCTGGGACCGGCACCTGTTCGGCGCGGCCGACCGGGACACCAAGGTGTACTTCCTGGGCGCCGACCGCTCCGGCCGCGACATGCTCTCCCGGATCATCCACGGGGCGCGGGTCTCGCTGTCCATCGGCCTCGTCGGGGTCGCCGTCAGCTTCTTCCTCGGACTGCTCTTCGGCGGCATCTCCGGGTACTTCGGCGGCACACCCGACCTGCTGATCCAACGCGTCATCGAGTTCCTGATGTCGATCCCGACGCTGCCGCTGTGGCTGTCGCTCTCCGCGGCCGTCCCCGACCAGTGGGGGCCACTGTCGCGGTACCTCGCCATCACCACCATCCTGTCGGTGATCGGCTGGACCGGACTGGCACGGGTGGTGCGCGGACGCTTCTTCTCCCTGCGCGAGGAGGACTTCGTCGTCGCCGCCCGCCTCGACGGCTGCGGGCGCCGGCGGATCATCTTCGGGCACATGGTGCCCTCCATGTCCAGCCATGTGATCGCCTCGCTCAGCATGGCCGTCCCCGGCATGATCCTCGGCGAGACCGCGATGAGCTTCCTCGGCCTCGGCCTGCAGTCGCCCGCCGTCAGCTGGGGCGTGCTGTTGCAGGAGGCGCAGAACGTCCGCACGGTGGAGACCGCGCCCTGGCTGCTGATCCCGGGCCTCGCGGTGTTCGTCACCGTGCTGGCCATGAACTTCGTCGGCGACGGGCTGCGGGACTCCGCAGACCCGTACAAGTAGGGGGCTTCGCGTGGACCCAGTGGACAGCGCGGGCGGCGGTCAGCGGCCCGGTCTCACCAAGGTCGGCACCTCCGTCGCCGACCGCCCGCTCCTCGAAGTGGAGGGCCTGCACACGCAGTTCCGGACGGACGACGGCCTGGTCCGGGCCGTGGACGGCGTCGACCTGACCATCCGGCGCGGCGAGGTCCTCGCCGTGGTGGGCGAGTCGGGATGCGGCAAGAGCATCATGGCCCGCTCGATCCTGCGCCTGATCGACAAGCCGGGGAGGATCACCGGCGGACACATCCGCGTGCACACGGACGACACGGTCGTCGACATGGCGACCGCCGAGGGGCCGGCCGTACGCACCGTGCGCGGCAGGAAGGTCGCCATGGTCTTCCAGGAGCCCATCGCCGCGATGAGCCCCATGCACACCCTCGGCAACCAGCTCGGCGAAGCCGTCAGGCTGCACGAGGGCGTCGACAAGAAGGAGGCGCGGAAGCGTTCCATCGAGCTGCTGCGCCGCGTCGGCATCCCCGCCCCCGAGCGGCGCGTCGACGAGTATCCGTTCCAGATGAGCGGCGGCATGCTGCAGCGTGTCATGATCGCCATGGCGCTCTCCTGCGGCCCGGAGCTGCTCATCGCCGACGAACCGACGACGGCCCTCGACGTCACCACCCAGGCCCAGATCCTCGACCTGCTCCGCTCCCTCCAGCAGGAGACCGGCATGGCGGTCATGCTCATCACCCACGACCTCGGCGTCGCCGCCCAGATGGCCGACCGGGTCGCCGTGATGTATCTGGGAAGGGTGGTCGAGGACGGTCCCCTCGACGACGTGTTCCGCGCGCCACGCCACCCGTACACCAAGGCGCTGCTGGGTTCCGTGCCCAAACTGGGCTCCGGATCGCGTGAGCGGCTCACACCCGTGCGGGGCATGGTGCCGAACGCCTACCGGCGACCGTCCGGCTGCCCCTTCCACCCGCGCTGCGACGCGTTCATGGCCGGTCGCTGCGACGTGACGGTCCCGTCACCGGTGCGGGAGCCGGACCGTCCCGGCGCGGTGAGCTGCCTGCTGTACGAGGAGGACTCCGCATGACCGCGCCACCTTCGGCCGCCCCGGCCGCGCAGGCGGCCCGCACCCAGGACCCGCTGCTGCGGACGCACGCCCTGACCAAGCACTTCCCCATCCGCCGCGGCATGCTGGGCCGCACCGTCGGACACGTGCGCGCCGTCGACGGCGTGGACCTGACCGTCCCCGCCGGCCGCACCGTGGCCCTGGTCGGCGAGTCGGGCTGCGGCAAGAGCACCCTGGGCCGCTGCCTGATGCGGGTCTTCCCGCCGACCTCCGGCGAGATCTCCTACCGCCGCACCGACGGCACCGTGGTCGACCTCGCCACGCTCGACGAACGGGCCCTCAAGCCGTACCGCAGCGAGATCCGCCTCGTCTTCCAGGACCCGTTCGCCTCGCTCAACCCGCGCATGACGCTGCTGCAGATCGTCGGCGAGCCGCTCCGCGTCAACCTGGGCCTCGGCGCCGCCGAGACCGAGGCACGCGTCGCGGAGCTGCTGCGCCGGGTCGGCCTGCGCCCGGAGTACCTGCGGCGCTACCCGAACGCCTTCAGCGGCGGCCAGCGCCAGCGCGTCGGCATCGCCCGCGCCCTGGCGCTCGAGCCGCGCCTCGTCGTCGCCGACGAGGCCGTCAGCGCCCTCGACGTGTCGGTGCGCGCCCAGATCCTCAACCTGCTGAAAGACCTCCAGGAGGAGTCCGACCTGACGTACCTGTTCATCTCGCACGACCTGGGTGTCGTGGAGTACATGGCCGACGAGATCGCGGTCATGTACGTGGGCCGGGTCGTGGAGACCGGCGCGACCGCCGACCTGTACGGGCAGCCCTTGCACCCCTACACCGAGGCGCTGCTGTCCGCCGTGCCCGACCCCGACCCGCGCGCCCGGCGCCGGGAGCGCGTGGTGCTGCGCGGCGAGGTGGCCGACGCCTCCAACGTGCCCCCGGGCTGCCCGTTCCACCCGCGCTGCGCCTACGCGCGCGACCGCTGCCGTACCGAGGTGCCGGCCCTGCGGCAGCTCGCCCCGGGCCGGACCGCGGCCTGCCACTTCGCCGGAGAACTGGATCTGAAGGGAGTCGACGGAACATGACCGGACAAGAACCCGGCAGCGGTCGGACGGAGGGCGGCCCGGCGGCACACGACCCGCGGTTCGATGGTGTCCTGCGCCCCCGCGCCGACGACCCCGCCGTCCACGAGGCGCTGCTGCCCGTCCTGCACCCGGGCGACAGCCACGCCGCGAGCCTGGTCGAGCTCGACGACGGCGACCTGCTGTGCGCCTGGTTCAACGGGCCCGAGGAGGGAGACCGCGACACCAACGTCGTCCTGTCCCGGCTGCCGCTGGGCACGGACCGCTGGACGGCTCCCGTGGCGCTGTCCGCCGACCCCGACCGCTCCGAGCAGAACCCGGTCCTCGCGCAGCGGCCAGACGGGACCGTGTGGCTCTTCCACCCCTCGAACGAGCCGCACGACCAGACGACGGCCCGGCTGGTCACCCGCACCTCGCAGGACGGCGGCCGCACCTGGAGCCCTCCGCGGGTCGCCCACGACGGGCCGGGCGTCTTCGTCCGCAACCCGCCCTTCGACCCCGGGGACGGTTCCTGGCTGCTGCCGGCCTACCGCTGCCGCCGCGGCGCAGAGCACAGCACCGTCCTGATCAGCGAGGACGAGGGCGCCGGCTGGAAGGAGTACGACGTCGCCGGCACCGATCACCTGGTCCAGCTCACCGCCGTGCCCCGCGTGGACGGCTCGCTGCTCGGCCTGCTGCGCAGCCGCGCGGCCGACCGCGTCCACGCCGTCGCGTCCACCGACGCCGGCCGCACCTGGAGCCCGGCGGTCCCCACCGAACTGCCCAACAACAACTCGGCGGTGCAGCTCACCAGGCTGCGCAGCGGCGCCCTGGCGCTGATCTACAACCACGCGAGCCTGGAACGCGGCGAGTTCCGCTGGGTGGGGCAGGGCGCAGGCCGCCGCAAGAAGGCGCTGCGCACGCCGCTCACCCTGGCGCTGTCCGACGACGACGGCCGCACCTGGCCCTGGCGCCGCGACCTGCAGACCGCCGACGAGGAGTACTGGGACACCGAGTTCGGCTACTCGTACCCGTGCATCACGCAGGGACGGCGCGACGGCGTGCTGCACGTCGCGTACTCCTACCTCCGCAAGACGATCAAGCACGTGACGGTGACCGAGGAGTGGGTCAGGCAGGGCCGCTCGTGACCCGCACCGCCACCGTGGAGCGATGGGGCACCTTCGAACTGACCCTGCGCGGCGGCCCGGGCACCGGCAACCCCTACCGGGACGTGGAGTTCGGCGCCGACTTCCGCCACGGCCACCGCGTGGTGCCCGCCGACGGCTTCCACGACGGCGACGGCGTGTACCGGGTGCGGTTGATGCCGGACCGGGAGGGCGCGTGGACGTACACCACGCGCTCCACCGCCCCCGAACTGGACGCGGTGGAGGGCGGGTTCCACTGCACGCCGCCCGGGCCCGGCAACCACGGCCCGGTCCGGGTCGCAGGGCCCCGCACCTTCCGGTACGCGGACGGCACCCCGTACCTGCCCTTCGGCACCACCTGCTACCACTGGACCCACGACGAGGACGAGAAGCTGGAGGAGGACACGCTGCGCACGCTCGCCGCGTCCCCCTTCAACAAGGTCCGCATGTGCCTGCTGCCGACCCGCGCGATGAACCCGCCCCGGCTCCCCTTCCCGGGCGCCACCCCGGGCCCGCCCCGGCCGCGGGACCTCGACACGACCCGCTTCGACCCGGCCTTCTTCGCCCACTTCGAGCGTCGGGTACGCGATCTGCGCGACCTCGGCGTCGAGGCGGACGTCATCCTCTTCCACCCCTACGACCAGGGGCACTGGGGCGTCGACGACATGAGCCGGGACGAGGACCTGTTCCTGGTCCGCCACGTCGTCGCACGCCTCGCCGCGTACCGCAACGTGTGGTGGTCGATCGCGAACGAGTACGACTTCAACACCGCCAAGACGGTCGAGGACTGGAACCGCATCGGACAGTACGTCCAGCGCTCGGACCCCTACCAGCACCTGAGGTCCATCCACAACGGCACCCGCATGTACGAGTACGAACGGATCTACGACTTCCGCACCCCCTGGACGACCCACCAGTCCATCCAGCACTGGGACGCGGAACTCGCCCCGAGGTGGCTGGAGCGGGTCGCCAAGCCGGTGGTGATCGACGAGATCGGCTACGAGGGGATCCTCGGCCGCCGCTGGGGCAACCTGACGGGCCGGGCGCTGCTGCGGCAGTTCTGGCACGGCATGGCAGCGGGCGCCTACGTCGGCCACGGCGAGTGCTATCCGGAGCAGGACGAGGACGACTCCGCCTGGATCTCCCGGGGCGGCCGGCTGCACGGCGAGAGCACGCCCCGCATCGCGTTCCTGCGCCGCCTGTGGGAGGAGTCCCCCGACGACGTGTTCGTCCACTTCGGCGACCGGCGCCACCGACACCGGGACGTGCCGCTGCCGAAGGACGGCGGTCCCTGGGCCCTCGACCTGATCGACACCTGGAACATGACGGTGACGCCGCTGCCCGGCCGGCCGAGCGGCGGTACGGCCCGGGTGCCGCTGGACCACCGTCCGGACCTGGCGCTGCGCATCCGGAAGGCGACATGACACACCAAGGCGACATGACCCACCACCCCCGGCCCCGCGACCACGGGCCCGTCCGGGTCCACGGCACCCGGTTCCGGTACGCGGACGGCACCCCGTTCCACCCCTGGACCACCAGCGTCCCGCAGGCCGACGACGACACCCTGCGCGCGCTGGCCGGCTCGCCCTTCACCAAGGTGCGCCTGCTCTCCGCCACGCTCCCGCTGGACCGGCTGGACCACCAGGTCCGGGCGCTGGGAGCCATGGGCGTGCAGGCGGAGGTCATGCTGCACGGCCGGGATATCCCCGAGACCGTCACCCGTCTCGCCGGCCACTCCAACGTGTGGTGGTGCGCCCCGCCCGACCCGGAGGCGCAGACCGACATCCAGGAACACGACCACGGCCACCACCCGCTCACCGTGCACGGCCCGCCGGACACCGACTTCGGCGCGCCCTGGATCACCCACGCCTCCGTGCGCCACCCGCAGACCCGTGCGGTGTCCGGCCTCGTCCAGGACCTGTGCAAGCCGGTCCTCGTCGACGACTGCGGTGCCGAGGGGGACGACCCCGCCGACTCCGAGCACGCGCTGCCCGGAGCCGAACTGGTCTCCCGGATCTGGGAGGCGGTGTGCCGGGGCGGCTACGCCGCACACGCCGAGTCGTGGGGCCCGCGTCCCTGGAGCGCGGGCGGCGGGCGCCTGGACGGCACCGCGGTCGCGCGTGTCGCCTTCCTGCGCGCGGTGCTGGACGCCGCCCCGCCCGACCTCGCGCACACCCCTCAGACGTACGACGCCTCGACGCTGGAGGCGCCCGGCCACGTCCTGCAGTACCTGGGCCCGCACCGCTACCCCCGCCGTCCCTTCGACCTGCCCGAAGGGACCTGGCGGGTGGAGGTCCTCGACACCTGGAACATGACGGTCCGGGCGCTGGACGACGCGTGCGCCACCGGCACCGGCACCGGCGCCGTCGTCGAGCTGCCTGCGGAGCCGTACCTCGCGATACGGCTCCGCAGGCGGTGAGTCACCAGTCGAATCCCCGCTCGACCTGCGACTTGATGTACGCCGGGATGTCGACCTTCTCGGTGACCTCCAGCGCGGACGACACCCGCAGGCCGTCCTTCAGCACGTGCTGCCGGAAGACCATGTACAGGGGAAGGTCCCAGTACTCGGTGTTCCGGTAGTCCGTGACGACGGCGTTGTCCCCCCAGAAGACGCCCGAGGTGTCGATCCCCTTCAGCTCCGGGATCGCGGCACCGAAGGCCGCCTCGACGGCGCGGGAGCGCAGCGCGGGCTTCATGCCGTGCCGGGAGAGCTCGACCTGGGCCTCCTGCGACACCAGCCACTTGAGGACCTGGAGGGCCTGCGCCTTCTTCTTCGACTGCGGGGGCAGGAACGCGGCCATGGTGTTGGGCTGGTACACGGCGTTCTCGCCCCTGCCCAGTACCGGTACCGAGGTGACGCCCAGCTCGATCTTCTTGGCCATCTCGCGCCATTCGGCGGCGTCGTCCTCCTGGAGGTACAGGGGACTGAGGGCGTAGGCGTTCAGCTTCCAGAGGCTGTCCACGGCCATCGCCACGGACCCCTTCGTGAAGTACTCGTCGACGCTGGTGAAGATGTTGTGGGGGTGCAGCAGGAAGCGCTCCATGTTGCTGCCGAGACGCTGCCAGCCCGCCGAGGTGATGTCCACCTCGATGTCCTCGGGCGCCGGGGACTCGCTCGTTCCCGGGACGAACGGGTACAGCCCCAGCTGGTTGAACTCCAGGTAGAGGTCCGGGTGCTGCAGGTAGCCCTTGTAGGCGACCAGGTCCCGCTCGAAGGTCAGCTTCTTGGCGAGGCGGAACGCCTCGTCGTACGTGACACCGTTCGCCGGCGGCCTCAGTCCCTTCATGTCGAAGATCTTCTTGTTGTGGAACAGTACGAACTCGTCGACGAACAGCGGCACACCGTACAGCCCGCCGTCCGAGCGGGCTCTGACCTGCTCGACGGCGGCCTGGTTGAGCGAGCCGAGGTCGATGCCGGCGGTGCGGATCTCGTCGGTGAGGTCGCGCAGCCAGCCGCGCGGTTCCAGGTCGCGGTCGATGCGCCGCCGGGGGTCCTCGATGATGAGGTCGGGCACGACGCCGGCTTTGTCGAGATCCTCGTAGCGGATCGGCATGTCCCAGGCCGTGGCCTTGATCTTGAGGCCGGGGAAGGCGGCGCGCAGAGCGTCCCCGACGACCTTGTCGAAGAAGCCGGGGTTCTCGAACGGCTTGTAGTTGGCCATGAAGACGAACAGTTCGTCGTCGCAGACCTCGAACGGCTCGTCGTACCTGTTGGGGATGGTGGTGCACACGGCCCCCGCCGACCGGGCCGCCGTCGCCCGCCCGGTCGCGGTGCGTGCCTGAGCGGGAGCGGGCGCGGCGAGTGACGCGCCGGTCAGTGCCGCCGCGCCCACCGCTGCCGAGGCGGCGACGAACTTCCGGCGGCTCGGGGCGGGCGACGGCTGCGGTTCGCTGTCCTTCGGGTGTGCGGTCATACGGGTGTGCCTCTCTCTCGGAGGGGGAGGATCGCCGGCTGTCGCGGGCAGGAAATCCATGACGGAACGCCACTGGTATGCCAGCCGAATGCCACAATGGTTCCGCTGACCTCTCGTGCGGTCAACACTCGCTACAGAGTTGGGAGTTGTAAATGTTCCGAATCGGTGGCGGAGACAGGTTCGCAGAGTTCACCCGGGAGGGCCGCGGCGCGCCGCGCCTGGTCCTCGGACACCACGCGCCCGAGGGCGTCACCCTCCTGCGGGTCGCACTGGACGACCTGTTCGTCGCGTCCACCGGGCGGCCCTGGGCTCCGACCCGTCCCGGCGTGCGCACCTGCTCGTTCACGCGCACCGAGGACGGCATCCGGGCGCACTGCACCCTCGCCGGCCTGCCCGGACTGGAGGTGCTCCTGGACCTGGCCTTCGCCGGGGACCTGCTGCACCTGCGGACCACCTGGCGCAACGCGGGCGGCGCCGCCCGCACCGACGCCGTGCTGGGGATCGCGCTCCCGTTGCCGGCCCGTGCCCCCGAAGCGGTCACCCTGCCCCAGGTCCTGTACCGGGGCAACCCCTCGGCCGACCCGGCACGCACCGTGCCGCGCCTCGCCGCGGGCCCGGGCGGCGGCCTCGTCGTCGAGGAGCACCGGCTGCCCGTGCCCTGCGCCCACGCGGAGTGGAGCACCGACAAGGAGCCCCGGTACGCCACCCTCTACGCCGCCCGGCCCGGACCGGGCTCCCTCGGTGCGACCCACGACACCACCGGCGTCACCCTGCTGGGCCTCAGCGGCGCGCTGCTGTTCAACGGACGACCCGACACGGCCTACGTGCACAAGGGACGCACCGCGCCCTACGCCGGGGGATACCTCGACCTCCTTCCGGGCGCCGAGTTCCGCAGCCACCACGCCCTGGACTGGGGACGCCCCGCACGCCCGGGGCACGGCTTCCGGGCGCTCGTGCACCGGGGTCTGGGCCTGTACCGGCCACGCGGCGCGAGCCCCCTGTCACTGGACGAGATCGTGCGGCTCAAGACGGCCGCCCTCGACCGGCGCCGGCACGACCGCGAGGACGTCGCCGGCTACCTGAAGTTCACCGGCACCGGCCACACCGCCGGATTCATGTACGGATGGACCGGACAGTGCCTCAAACTCGCATGGTGCGACGCGCGCATCGGCCTCGAGCACGGCGAGACCTGGCGCGTCGAACACTGCCGCCGGGCGGTCAACTTCTACCTCGCGGGCAGCACCGTCCCCAAAGCCCCCGGCCTGCGCCTGAGCTTCTACGCCACCGAGGACCGGACCTGGTCCGGTTTCACCGGGGAGGACGGGCCGTTCGTCTCGGCCCGCGCCCTCGGCGACACCCTGTGCGACCTGGCCGACGTCATCGACCTGTTCCGCGGACACGGACACGCCGTCCCGTACGGATGGGTGCGGGCGCTCGTCGAAGGAGTGAGGGCGGCCTGCGACGACGGCCCACCGCCGTTCGGCTGGCGCCTGGACGGCTCCCGCCTGGCCGGCGAGCCGGGGACGGCCGGACTGCCCTGCGTGCTGGCCGTGCTGAAGGCGTTCCGTGTTACCGGGGAGCGGGACCTGCTCCGCAGGGCCGAGGCCCTCGTGGAGGAGTACCACCAGCGGTTCGCCCACGACTACGCGACGCCCTTCGCGCGCGCCACCCTCGACGCGGCCTGCGAGGACAAGGAGGGCGGCATCGCGTACTTCCTGTGCGCGTACGAGCTCCTGCTGCTCACCGGCAAGAAGCGCTGGGCGGCCCGGGCCCAGGAAGCGGCCGACTGGCTGCTCACCTGGGTCTACCAGTGGGACCCGCCCTTCCGGGACGGCAGGTTCGCCACCACCGGCTGGCCCGGAGTCAGCGTCCAGAACCACCACGTCGACGTGTTCTTCCCGGCGTACGAGCTCGCCCGGCTCGGGGACCTGGTGGGCCGGCCCGTCTACCGCGAGCTGGGCGAGCTGGTCCTGAACGCCTTCGGGCAGGGCATCTGCACCCGTCCGGGGGAGTGGGGCTTCGCCGAAACCGGTGAGCAGGCGGAGGGGTTCTTCCCCACCAACTGGCAGGAGCGGGGAACCAGCAACACCTGGAACCCGTCCTGGGTGACGGCCCAGGTGCTGTCCCAGGCCCTGCGCATGCGGGCCGACCCGGCCGGTCAGGCGACGCCCGTGCGGGCGGGCTCGGGCCGGTGCACGCCCCGGGGGCGGTAGCCGAGCGCCTCGCCGGCCCCGAGGTGGTCGGCGAGGAGCCAGGTGACGGCCAGCCACATCTCCGTGCTCTGGAGCCCCGCGACGCGGTCCGGGCGGTCGCCCGGCTCCAGCGCGAAGGAGAACCCCGCCCCGTCCTGCCACCGGCCGAGGACCCGCTCCAGCTGTCCCCGTGCCCAGTCCCGGCCCTCGGTGAGACGGTGCTCCGTGCGCCGGGCGCACAGCCACAGCGGATGGATGACGTCGAGGACGTCACAGGCCGTGCCCCGGTCCGGGCCGAACCACGCCGGGTTCCGGCTGTGCGTGAGTACCGTGTCCACGGTCCGCTCCGGATACGGCACGGGAAGCCCGAACTGCGCGAACGAGCCGCGCACCGTCCGGTAGAAGCCGTTCACGGGCTGCCGCCAGCCCTCCTTCGCATCCGGGGCGCCCCACAGGCCGTGCCCCGGATCGGCCCGCGTCAGCAGCCATCCGAACAGCGCCTCGACCTGGGGCGAGGAGGCGGGGGAGGCGGGGGAGTCCGGCGAGTCGGCGGAGGCGAAGTGGAGCGCGGTCGCGACCCCGTCCACCCAGTGCCCGCTGCGCCACGCCCGCGTGGACCACGGCAGGCCGTCCAGGCGCTCCACCAGCTGCGCGGCCGGCAGCTCGGTGACCGCCCGCACCGGGTGCGCGAAGCGCGAGCCGAGCAGGTCGAGCGCGTAACCGACGCTGAGGATGTGGTACAGCGCGGCGTCGTCGTCGAGGCCGGGCGCCTCGCATCCGAACTCGGGCACCAGACCCGTCGCGGGGTCCTGCCACCCGCGCAGGCGCTCGACGAGTCCGGCGCCGTCCGCACCGGGCGGCGGCCCGCCCAGCAGCAGCGCCGCGATCTCCACGGCGTCGCACGTCGCGCGCACGGTGGGCGGGACACCGGGCCGGTCGGTCCACGCGTCGCCCGTGCGGCAGCGTTCGAGCACGTCGCCCGCCTGCTCGCGGGCGCGCCGTGCGAAGCGTTCGAGCCGGCCGTCGAGGCTGCCCCCCGGCCGGGGAGCGCCGCCCGGCGAGCGCTGCGGAGCCGCGTCCCGCCTGTCCTTGAGGCGGCGTGCCGGATTGCCCGCCGCCACCGACCAGGCGGGCAGGTCCTTGGTGACGACCGCGCCCGCCCCGACGACACAGTGGTCGCCGATGGTCACCCCGTCCACGACGACGACGTGGGAGCCGATCCACACGTCGTCGCCGATGACGATGCCCTTCGAGGTGAGGGGCTGGCGGTGGACCGGTTCCCCGGGCTCGAAGCCGTGGTTGAAGCCGAGCAGCGAGGTGTGGGCGCCCACGCGGACGCCGTCACCCGCCGTCACCCGGCCGCGTGCCGTGGAGAAGGGATTGAGGGTGCAGTTGCGGCCCATGCGCACCTCGTCGGTGACCACGGCGTGGGCGCCGATGTACGAGCGGTCGCCCAACAGCAGCGTGTCGGCCTGGACGCCCGCCCACGGCGACACGAACACCCGCTCCCCGAACCCGGCCGAGCCCCCGCCCGCCCGGATCTCCTCCACCAGCCCTGCCTGGTACGCCAGTTGCGCGGCACGCTGCTCCTCGTCGCTCCCGCTCCAGAACTCCCACGGGCAGTAGTCGAACCGCCCGGGCCTCGTCTCACCCTCCACCGAACCCACCGGTCACCTTCTCCCTCACGAATCCGTCCACGCACTCGACGACGTCCGCGTCCGTCAGGATGCCGAAGTGGCAGTCCTCGAGGCGCAGTTCCCGGATCGGCGCATGCGCGTACCCACGCGCCAGGACGGCCCGGCGCGCCCGGTCCACCGTGGCACGACTGACGCTGATGCCGCCCACCCGTGGCGGGAACGCGCCGGTGTCACCTTCGCCCCGGTGGAAGTCGCAGGTGATGAACTCCTTGGTCAGGTGGGTGACCGTCAGGTCCGCCAGGTGGATGTTCTCGGCGAAGCCGCCGCGCACCGAGTTGGTCTTGATGTAGAGGCCGAAGTAGAGTCCGGGGCCGCCGATGAGGCAGCGGCGCACGTACACGTTCCGGATGCCTCCGGTCATGTCGCTGCCCAGGGTGACGGCCCCGTAGCGGTGGCGCAGCGCGCAGTCCTCGATGACGATGTTCTCGCTGGGCGTCGCGACCCGGCGCCCGTCGGCCTCCCGTCCCGACTTGATGGCGATGCAGTCGTCCCCCGCGGTGATGTCGCAGCGCCGGATCACCACGTCGCGGCAGGACTCGGGGTCGATCCCGTCGTTGTTGGGCCCGATGCTGTCGATGGTGACGTCCTGGACGAGGACGTTGCTGCACAGCACCGGGTGGATCTCCCACATCGGGGAGCGGATGATCGTCACTCCCTCGACGAGGACGCCGCGGCACCGCTGGAACTCGATGAAGTTGGGGCGGAAGCGCCGGCCGTCGGCATACACCCGCCGCTCGACCGGGTCACCGTCCTCCGCCTGCCGCCACAGCTGCGGCCAGTCCTCCTCCTGGTGCCGGATACCCGGGCGCCAGCCGAACTCCGCCTGCCCGGACCACGGCCACCAGTGCTCCTCGTCGGCCTGGCCGTCCAGCACTCCGCGGCCGGTCACCGCGATGTCGCGTTCGTCGAGGGCGTAGACGAGCGGCGAGTAGCCGTAGCACTCGACGCCCTGGAAGCGGGTGAGCACGGGCGGGAGGTAGTCGGCCGGGTTCTGGCTGAAGCGCAGCGTGGCGCCCTCTTCGAGGTGCAGCTCGACATGGCTGAGCAGCCGGACGGGGCCGGTGAGGAAGATGCCCGGCGGCACGGTGACCCGCCCGCCGCCCGCCGTGTGGCAGGCGACGACGGCGCGGCGCAGGGCGAGGGTGCAGTCGGTCCGGGCGTCGCCGCGCGCCCCGAACCGGGTCACGGGGAAGGTGCGGTCGGGGAAACGGGGCGGCACGACACGGGCGACGACGGCGTCGGCCTCGCTCCAGGGATCGGCGGCCGACGCCGGGCCCGGTCTGTCCGGCGCTGCCATCAGGCCGAGACCTCCTCGCCGTTGATGGTGACGCGGCGCAGGACCAGGCCCTCGATGTTGCGCTGCTCGTTCGGGCCCGTCATGCCGTCGAAGGAGCAGTCGCTCAGCAGCACGTCGCGAATCGGGTTGGCGTCGTTGCCGATGAACGTCCAGGCACGCGGCCCCGAGCGCGTGGTGAGCCGGTGCACCTCGATGCCGCGCACGTCGGGGTAGAAGTCGCCGCTTTCCAGGCGTTCGTAGTTCAGCGCGATCTCCACGACCGCCTCTCCGACCTCGCCGACCGTGATGTCGTGGCAGAGGACGTCGCGTACGTAACCGCCGCGCATCGGACTGGACTTGATGCGGATGGCCCGGTCCAGGTTCGGGCTGTCCATGCGGCAGTGCCGGGCGACGATGTCGCGGACGCCGCCGGAGGTCTCGCTGCCGATGGTGACCCCGCCGTGTCCGTCCGCCATCTCGCACCGCTCGACCAGGGCGTGCTCCATGGGCACCCCGACGCGCCGTCCGTCCGCGTTCTTGCCCGCCTTGAACGCGATGCAGTCGTCGCCCGTGTCGAACACGCAGTCCTGGATGAGGACGTAGGAGCAGGACTCGGGGTTGCAGCCGTCGTTGTTGGGGCCGACCGGGCTGTCCACGGTGACGCCGCGGACGGTGACGTTGCGGCACAGCACCGGATGGATGTTCCACATGGGGGAGTTGCGCACGGTGACGCCTTCGATGAGCACGTCACGGCAGCGGTAGAACTGGATCATGTTCGGCCGCAGATGGTGCCCCGCGCCGAACTTCCGCTCGGCCACCGGCACGCCCGCCTCCCCCCAGGCGATCAGCTGCTGGATGTCGGGGGTCTGCGGCGCGGGTCCGCCGTCGACCCCCTTCGTCCAGTGCCACCAGTGGGTCGCGTCGGCCTGTCCGTCCAGGGTGCCGCGTCCGGTGAGCGCCACGGTGTGGCAGTCGTACGCGTACACGAAGGGCGAGTAGTTGTAGCACTCGATGCCCTCGTAGCGGGTGTGGACGGCCGGCAGATAGGCGGCCGGATCCTGGCGAAACCGCAGGGTGGCACCCTCCTCCAGGTGGAGGTCGATCCGGTCGCGCAGGTGGATGGCGCCGGTCAGCCACTCCCCGGGCGGTACGACCACATGGCCGCCGCCCGCCCGCGCACACGCCTCGACGGCCGAGCGGATGGCCTGTGTGCAGTCGTGCTCGCCGTCGCCGACGGCGCCGTGGTCGGTGATCAGGACACGGCGGCGGGGGAAGCGCGGGGCGCGCACCCCGGCGAGGATCCGGGCGGCCCGGCGCTGCGCACCGGTCACGCCGGGCTCTGCCGCGTGCGCGGCCGGGCTGCCCGCGACACCGGCCGCGGCGACGCCCGCCGCGGCGAGGAAGGCCCTGCGGCCCGGGGCGCTCACCAGGACCACTCCTCGGCGGGCACCTGAAGGGTGTGCTCGCGCAGGGGTGCCTGCGGAGCGGGGGTACGGGTCGGGTACATGGGACGGATCCTGCCTTCCGGTTCGATGCCGATGACGTCGTCGCCCCGCCAGCGCACGCGGTAGTCGCGTCCGGCGGCGCTCTCGTCCGTGACGGTTTCAGGGAGGGGGAACGTGACGGTGACACGCTCGCCGGCGCGCGGTGCGGCGACGCTCAGCGTGCCGTCCGGCGCCCACAGGCCCACCTCGCTCCCGTGGTGGGTGCGCTCGGGGCGGCCGGGGGCGGTGCGGGTGACGCGCAGGTGGGCGTACCCGGCCCACTCCGGTACGCGCAGGCGCAGCTCGCGGCAGTCCTGGCGGATGTCGAGGTCGACGCGTCCGGTGTGGGGGAGGTGGCTGAGGACGTTCACGAACCTGCTGCCACGGTTGAGCAGCAGGTTGACCCGGATGAGCCGCTCGTCGCCCGTCACCGCGAGGGTCCAGCCGGTGAACAGGCCGCGCACCCCCGAACCCACGCAGCAGGCCTGCACGTCCGCGGTGTGGCCCCGGCCCAGCACGGAGTCCGACACGTAGTCGTTGGGGGCGCCGTATCCGGCGAACGCGCCGCGGACCCGTTCGCCGACCCGGTGGCGTGTGAGCCAGCCAGGTTCGTCGGCTCCGCGGTCGGGTGCCGAGCGGACCCAGGAGACGTCCTGGAGCTGTGCGGATGTGAGGTGGCCGCGCAGGAACCGTTCCAGGACCGTCCAGTAGGCGCCGTGGCCCGCCCCGGCGAGGGTACCGGCGATGGCGATGAGGTCGACGAGGGAGCAGGTCTCGTGCTCGAACCGCTGACCGGCCAGGTCTCCCGGCGTCCAGCCGAAGGCGGTGCACTGGCCTAGCGCCCAGTCGAAGCTGCGGCGCACGAACTCGGTCAGCGCGTGGTCGCCCGAGGCCACCGCGTACTTGGCGAGCCCGTCCAGCGTGCCGAGACGGGTGTGGAAGTGCCCGCTGCGGTAGGCGAGCGCCGGGTTGAACGAGCCGTCGGGCAGGAACACACCGCTGTACTCGGTGATCAGCCGGGTGAACCAGCCGCACAGCTCCCACGCCTGTTCGTTGCCGGTCAGCCAGTGCCAGCGCAGCAGCGGCATGATGAGCCGTCCGCAGAACGAGGCCGGGTCGGGCGCCAGGTGCAACTGCACCGCGTTCGCCGACGGCCAGCCGCGGTCCGTGTACTCCGACGCGGGGAAGTACCAGACGTCGCGCTCCTTGACCGCGATCCGGTGCAGCGCGGCCACCAGCCGGTCGGCCGCCGCGCCCGCCTCCTTGTCGCCGCTGTCCTGGTACCAGCTGGTCAG
This sequence comes from Streptomyces sp. NPDC053750, assembly GCF_044544295.1. Taxonomy (NCBI): domain Bacteria; kingdom Bacillati; phylum Actinomycetota; class Actinomycetes; order Kitasatosporales; family Streptomycetaceae; genus Streptomyces; species Streptomyces sp. NPDC053750. The sequence continues at coordinate 719,950 of NZ_JBITXB010000002.1, forward strand.
GGCGAGCAGGGTGGCGCGCTGGTCGATGAGGTTGGCGTGGGGCTCCCAGTGCCCGCGCGGATGGCTCCGCCGCCGGGTGAGCCCGTCCTCGCCGATGAGGGCGAGCAGCGTCTTCTTGTACCCCGCCTCGACGTCGGTCCACGACGAGTCGCCGGTCATGTGGCGGGCCAGGACGCAGGCGTCGGTGAGCCGGCCGTGGCTCGATCCGTAGTCCCAGTCGCCGTGGCGCAGTTCGGCGGGGTCGGCGAGGAGGTCGGCGCCGAAGAAGGGGATGCCGTCGAGGTCGTCGTCGGCCAGGCCGGCGACCGCGTTCATCGCCAGCGCGGCTCGTTCTTCCAGAAGGAGGGTGGCTGGTATGCCAGTCATGTATGTCACGCCGTCTCGGAGTCCGAAGGAGCAGTGATGCGGGCGAACGACCAGAACGCTAAGCGTGGTGGTGAGGGGCGTCAAGGGGCCGCGAAAGCGCAGGAAATGGCCGTCTGTCGGGAGAGTGCGGGGTGTTGACGCGCCCGTTCGGGCGGTTCTACGGTTCCCGTCGTCCGGCTCTCTCAAGTGGCATGCCAGTATCGGCGGAGAGAGACGGGTGACGCGATCGGAGGGCTGATGCGCACGGCCGTACTGAGACAGGTCGCCAGGATCGAGATCGAGGAGTGCGCCGTTCCGCGACCCGGCGACGGTGAGGCGCTCGTCGAGATGCGCGCGGTGGGCCTGTGCGGCAGCGACGTGGCGGCATTCCGCGGTCGGCACCCCTTCCGCGCGCCCCCGGTGGTGCTCGGGCACGAAGGAGCGGGCCGGGTGGTGGAGGCCGCGGCGGACGCGGCGATCCCGGCCGGCACGAGGGTGGCCGTCCTGCCACTGGTGTCCTGTCGGGGGTGCGGACGCTGCGAGCAGGGGTTGTCGCACCTGTGCGCGCACCGGCGGCTGCCCGGCGCCGGCCTGCCCGGGCTGCTCAGCCGGTACGTGGCGGTCCCACAGCGCGCCCTGGTGCCGCTCGCCGACGGCCTGCCGTACGCGGAGGGCGCCCTGGTGGAACCCGCCGCGGTGGCCTGGCACACGGTGCGCGCGGCGGGCGTGCGCCACGGCACCCGCCTGGCCGTGCTCGGCGCCGGCCCCATCGGCCACCTCACCGCGGCGGCGGCACGGCTGCACGGGGCGGGAGAACTGCTCGTCAGCGACGTACGGGAGCAGGCCCTCGGGCTCGTCACGCGGGCGACGGGGTGCCGCACGGTGAACGCGCGGGACGGGTCGGTGCACGGAGCCGGGCGGACCGACGCCTTCGACGCGGTCGTCGTCGCGTCCGGCCACCCGTCCTGCCTGGACGAGGCGCTGGCCCTGTGCCGCCCTCGCGGCACGGTGGTCGTGCTGCCGATGTTCGCCGACGCGGTGCGGGCGGGACTGAACCCGCTGGTGCTGAAGGAGGTGCGGATCAAGGGCTCCTCCCTGTACGGCCCCGACGACTTCCGCGCGGCGGCGGACGCCGTCGCACGCCGCGTACTCGACGTCCGACCGCTGGTCGGGGAGGAGCCGGCACCGCTGGCCGCGGCCCAGTCGGCCTTCGAGGCGCTCGACAAGGGGAGCGACGTCCTGAAGTTCTTCCTGGACCCGGCGCGCTGACCCCACAGGACCCGGCAGGAGTGAGGCAGGCATGACGGACGAGCAGGTCGTGGCGGCATACGACATCGAGAGCTGGCTGCCGCCCCTGCGGGCCGCCGAGGTACTGGCGAACGAGCAGTCCACCGGCACCTTCGTACGGGTGCCCGGCGAGAGCGACGCACTGCGCAGGCGGTTCGGGGCGACGGTCGTGGAGGTGACCGAGCTGCCCGAGGGGCGCCACCCGCCGCTGCCCGGGGCGCACAGGCCAGCCGGATCCGGCGCGCGCCCGCACCGCGCGCGGGTCAGGATCGCCTTCCCGCTGCGCAACTTCGGCCCCTCGATGCCGAATCTGCTGGCCGCCGTCGCCGGCAACCTCTTCGAACTCCGCGAACTGGCCGCCGTACGCCTGGTCGACCTCGAACTGCCCGACGCGTTCGCCGAGCGCTACCCCGGCCCGGCCTTCGGCGTGGACGGCACCCGGCGCCTGATGGGCGCGCCCGACGGCGCGCTGATCGGCACGATCATCAAGCCGGGAGTCGGCCTCCACCTCGACGCGCTGCGCGGCCTGGTACGCGAACTCGCCGAAGCAGGCATCGACTTCATCAAGGACGACGAGCTCAACGGCAATCCGCCGCACGCCCCGCTGCGCGACCGCGTCGCCGCGGTCACGGAGGAACTCGACCGGGCCGCCGACCGCACCGGGCGCCGCACCATGTACGCCTTCAACATCACCGACGACATCGGCCGCCTGGAGGCCAACCACGACCTGGTGCTCGCCGCGGGCGGCACCTGCGTCATGGTGTGCGTGCAGACGGTGGGGCTCGCGGGCGTCGCGCACCTGCGCGAGCGGGCCGCGCTGCCCGTACACGGCCACCGGGCCATGAGCGGGGCGCTGCTGCGCAGCCCGCAGATCGGTCTCGGCCCGCTGGTCTTCCAGAAACTCGCCCGTCTGGCCGGCGTCGACCAGCTGCACGTCGGGGGCATCGCGAGCAAGTTCTACGAGACCGACGAGGACGTCGTCGCCTCGGTCCGCGCCCTGCGCGAGCCCTTCCTCGGCGGATACCAGGTGCTGCCGGTGCTGTCCTCGGGGCAGTGGCCGGGGCTGGCCCACCGCACCCTGGACCTGACCGGCACCACGGACCTGCTGGTCCTCGCGGGCGGAGGCATCCACGCCCACCCGGAGGGCCCCGCGGCAGGCGTCGCCGCGATGCGCGCGGCATGGCGGGCCGCCGCCGAGGGCGAGCCCCTGGCCGAACGGGCCGCCCGGGACCGGCACCTCGCCCTGGCGCTGGAACGCTTCGGCGAGGCCCGCACATGACGGGCCGGGGCATGGATGCGACGGGCTGCGGCGCGGGGTCGACGGGCCGGGGCATGGATGCGACGGGCTGCGGCGCGGGGTCCAAGGGGTCCGGCAGGGGTTCGACAGGCTCCGATGCGGCTTCGGCGGGTTCCGGCACCGGCCCGACGGGCGTGCGCACAAGCCCACCAGGCCCCGGCACGGGGCGTCCGGTGGACCCCCGCACGCGTTCCGCCGGCCCCGCCACGACGGCCCCCCGCGTGGCCTTCTACGGTGACGACGTCACCGGATCCACCGATGCCCTCGCCCAGTTCCACCGGGCCGGACTGCGCGGCCTGCTGCTGTTCGGGCAGGAGGGGCGGGCGCCGGACGACGACGGCGCCGGGACCGGGGGCGGTCACGACGTGATCGGCATGGCCGGAGTCGCCCGCTCACTGCCCACCGCGCACATGGCCGACGAGGTCGGGCCGGCGCTGGAACGGCTGCGGTCCACCGGAGCCGGGTTCGTGCAGTACAAGATGTGTTCCACCGCCGACTCGTCGCCCCACCGGGGCAGCCTGGGGTGCGCCGCGGAGCTCGGCAGGGACGTCTTCGGCACCGCGACCGTCCCGGTGCTGGCCGCCCAGCCGGACCTCGGCCGCTACACGGCCTTCGGCCACCACTTCGCCCAGGACGACGACGGCCGCGTACACCGCCTGGACCGGCAGCCCACCATGTCCCGCCACCCCGTGACCCCGATGGGCGAGTCGGACCTGCGCCTGCACCTGGCCGCACAGACCGCACTGCCCGTCACCTCCTTCGACCTGCGCGCCTACGAACTGCCCTACCAGCAGGCCCGCATGCGCTACGAACAAATGGCCGCCGCCGGACCCGGCCTCGTCGTCCTCGACGCCCTGACGCACGCACACGCGCGGTACGCGGCGCGATTGGCCCTGACCTGCGGGACCGCACCCGGGTTCGCGCTCGGCTCCGGCGGTCTCAGCCTCGCGGTCGGCCAGGTGCTCGGCGGCTCGGAAACGACGGTGCCCCACCGTCTGCCGGAGCCCGGCCGCGCGATCGTCGTGTCGGGCAGCCGCGCCGCCCGGACCGGCGCCCAGCTCCGGCACGCGGCGGCGCGGGGATGGGGGACGGTGCCCGTTCCCGTGGACCCGCACCACGGCTGCGACACCTCGCCCGCCGCGCTGACCCGGCTGCGGGACGCGGTGCTGCGCGCCCTGGACGGCCCCGCACCCGGCGTCGTCGTCCACGCCCAGCCGGCGGGCCCCCGGGACACACCCGGCGCGGACCCCCTCCACACGCTCGGCGACGCCCTCGCCCACGCCGTCCGCGCCGCCGTCGCCGGCGCCGGGGTGCGCCGCGTGGTCGTGGCGGGCGGCGACACGGCGGGCCGGGTGGTGCGCCGGCTGGGCGCCCGCAGCGCCGAGATCGACACCCTGCTCGCCCCCGGCGCGGCCCTGTGCCTCCTGAACTGCGACGACCCACTCATCGACGGCGTGTCGCTCGTCCTCAAGGGCGGGCAGGCAGGCCCGGTCGACCTCTTCGACCGGGTCACCGGACGGACCTGCGCCACCGCCGAAACCACCGACCCATCCAGGGAGCCCGGGACGTGACCACCGCACCGCACACCCTGCGCACCGCCCACCTCACCGAACCGCTCGGCATCGACGACCAGCACCCCGACCTCTCCTGGCGGCTCGGCCGCGGGAGCCAGCAGGCCTACCAGGTCCAAGCGGCCACCGGTCCCGCCCTGCTCGACTCCGGCGCGTGCGATCTGTGGGACAGCGGACGCGTGGCCGGATCCCGCAGCACCGGGATCCGCTTCGACGGCAAGCCGCCCGGCGCCCGGCAACGCGTCTGGTGGCGGGTGCGCACCTGGTGCGACGACCGGCCCTCACCCTGGAGCGCCGCCGCGACCTGGGAGACCGGCCTGCCCACGGAGTCCGACTGGGCCGGAGCCCAGTGGATCACGGCAGAGCGGACCGACCCGCCCGCCCGGCTGCCGCTGCTGGTGAAGGACTTCCACCTGCCGCACGCCCCGCTCTCGGCCCGCCTGTACGCGACGGCCCTCGGCACCTACGAGGCGACCGTCAACGGCATCGGCGCCGGCCCCGCCCTCCTCGAACCCGGCTACACCGCCTACGACAAGCGCCTGTTGTACGCCACGTACGACATCACCGAGGCACTGCGCGCGGGTGACAACACCGTGGGGGTGAGCCTGGGCAACGGCATCGCGCACGCCCCCCGGGTGCCGGGACGGTACGCCAAACTGCACCTCGACCACGGCGTGCCCCGGGCCCGCGCGCTGCTGTACGTCGTCCACGAGGACGGCACCTCCACCACGCTCGTCACCGACCCGACCTGGCGCACCGCCGAGGGCCCGATCACGCTGTCCGCCTGGTTCGGCGGCGAGGAACACGACGCCCGCCTCGAACCGCACGGCTGGGACAGCCCCGGCCACGACCGCCGGGCCTGGAGCACCGCCGTGCCCGCACCGCTCGACGGCGTGCGGCTGACCGCCCGCACCCACCCGCCCGTCGAGGTCGTCGACAGCATCACGCCGGTCTCGACGAGCGAACCGCGACCCGGCGTCCACGTCTTCGACCTCGGCGTGAACATCGCCGGCCGGCCGCGCCTGAAGGTCACCGGCCCCGCGGGAACCTCCGTCGTGATCCGCCCCGCCGAACTCCTCACCGCCGACGGCACGGTGAACCAGCGCTTCACCGGCAGCCCCTGCTACGACCGCTACACCCTGCGCGGGGATCCGGGAGGCGAGGAATGGGCCCCGGCGACGGTCTACCACGGCTTCCGCTACCTCCAGGTCGAGCACCTGCCCGGCCCGCCCGCCCCGGACACCGTGCGCGGCGAGGTGATGCGCGCCGCCAATCCCCGGGCCGGCGGCTTCAGCTGCTCCTCCGATCTGCTGAGCGGCATCCACCGGCTCATCGACCGTGCCGTGCAGGGCAACATGTTCAGCGTCCTCACCGACTGCCCGCACCGCGAGAAACTCGGCTGGCTGGAGCAGACCCACCTGGTCTTCCCCGCCGTGGCGGGCGGCTACGACGTCGCCGCCTACTACCGCAAACTCGTGCGCGACATGTCCGACGCGCAGACCGAGTCGGGACTCGTTCCGGGGACCGCCCCCGAATACAAGGTGTTCGAGGACAAGTTCCGCGACGACCCCAACTGGGGCGGCGCCCTGGTCCTCGCCTCCTGGCACCTGTACCGGACGTACGGCGACACGACGACCCTGCGCACCCACTACCAGGCCATGATGCGCTACCTCGAGCACCTGCACTCCCGTTCCGACGACGGACTGCTGCTGCGCCACGGCCTCGGCGACTGGATCACCTTCGACGACTCCACCCCCAAGGCCGTCACCGCGACCTACGCCCACCACCGCATCGCCACCGCGCTCGGCGACATCGCCGAGGCGATCGGGCGGACCGGCGACGCCGCCGCCCACCGGCGGCTCGCGCGCCGGATCGCCGAAGCCTTCCACGCGGAGTTCTTCGACCCGGACCGCCACACCTACGGCAGCGGCAGCCAGGCATGCGACGCGCTCGCCCTGGAGACGGGCGCGGTCCCGCCCGGGGAACGGCCGGCGGTGCTGGCGCATCTGATCGAGTCGATCCGCGCGGCCGGCGACCACGTCACCGTCGGCGAGATCGCCCTCCCCGCACTGCTGCGCGTCCTGTCCGCACACGGCCGCGACGACGTCGTCTGGGACCTGCTCAGCCGCACCGACAGCCCGAGCTACGGGTACCAGCTCGCCCACGGGGCTACGGCCCTGACGGAACGCTGGGACGGGCCCACCCGCGGCTCCTCGCAGAACCACTTCATGCTCGGCGCCGCCGCCGAGTGGCTCACCGCGTCCCTGGTGGGCCTGCGGCAGGCCGCGGACTCGGTCGCGTACGACCACATCGTCGTCCGGCCCGCCCCGGTGGGCGACCTCACCTGGGCGAGCGCCTGGTACGAGACACCTCGCGGCCGGGCCGGCGTGACCTGGCACCGGGGCACGGACGAGTTCCGGCTGACCGTCGCACTGCCGCCGGGGGCGCCCTCGCGGGTGGAGCTGCCCCTGCCGGACGGCGGACGCGACGTACGCGAGGTGCCGCCCGGCACCTGGGAGTTCACGGTGCCGGGCGTGTGGTCGCGTGAGGAGTGAACGGGTCGGATCAGGACGGCGCGCGGACCGGGAAGTAGACCGCGTACCGCTCGTCGGTCACCTCGTGCAGCGGGACGAACCGCAGCCCGTGCCGCTGCCCGCGGGCCCGCCAGGAGCCGCTCCAGCGAAACGGCTCGCGCTCCTCGTCCGCGGCGAGCAGCGTTTCGGGACGCCCGGCGTCCCCGGTCAGCTCGCGCTCCTCGTCGCACAGCCCCGCCAGGACCACGGGCCCGTCGAGGAACGCCACGGTGCCGGGCCGGTCGGGCAGCGGTTCGGCGCGCAGCCGTGCCGGCAGCTCGACGCGCACGGTGTTGCGGTGCCAGACGCGCCGCACCGGCAGCAGGCCCGGCCCGGTGGTGTCCGGCCCCGGCTGCGGCTCGGGCACGCCGTCGACGGTGAGCGTCACGGGCCGGGCCGCCCACTCCGGTACGCGCAGTGCCAGCGTGAACTCGACCGGCCGCTCGGCGCGCACCTCGACGTCGACGGCCCAGCGCCCGGGCCGGTGCACCGCTCCCGCACCGCCCCCCGCGGCGATGTGCGTACCGATCCCGGTGTCCGGCCGCTGCGTCAGTTCGACGGTCACGCCGTCGTGTTCGTGCCGCAGCGCGGACGGGATGTACTGGCCGATCGTGACCCCGTCCTCGGCGGTGTACCAGGCGTGGGCGGTGTGCAGCGTGTGGGCCTGGACCATCGTGCCGTGGCAGCACCAGAAGCTGTCGGTGGGCGTGCCCCACTTCTTGGCCGAGCCCGGACGCAGGGGCAGGTAGTAGGCGGGCATCCCGGTGCGCGGGTGCTGCTGGGCGAGGACGCCGTTGTACAGGTTGCGCTCGATGTAGTCGGCGTAGGTGAGGTCACCGCTCCACCGCAGCAGGGTGTGGGCGAGACGGATCATGTTGTGGACCACACAGTGTTCCTGAGTGCGCGGACCCAGACGGGCCGCGAACGCGTGCGGAGGGGTCCACACCTCCTCGCTGGTCTGCCCGCCCGTGGCGAAGTGCCCACGCTCGCTCACCGCGCACCGCCAGTACGCCTCGACGACCCGGCGCCACCGCTCCTCGCCGGTCACTTCGAACGCCCGGGCCGCACCGAGCACTTCGGGCACCGTGGTGTTCGCGTGCCGGTTGGTCAGCGGGTCGGCCCCCGCGAGCAGCGGCTCGAACAGCCGCGGCCGGTCGTAGCGGCGGACCAGCTCCAGATGGGCCTTGTCGGCGGTGACGGCGTACAGCTGTGCCCACACCTCCAGCATGCCGCCCGTCTCGTGGTCGAGGAGGTCGTCGAGCCCGGTGCGGTCGAATCCGTCCGTGAAGCGGTGGAACCACCGCGCCGCGCTCACCACCGTGTCGAGGGCGGTGTCGCTGCCCAGCCAGCGGTGCGCGTCGAGGAGCCCCATCAAGGTCTTGTGCACGGTGTAGTGCGGGGCCCACACCGGCCGGCCCGCGGCGATGCGGTGCAGGTATTTCTCGGGGATGGAGAACACCCACTCGCCGCCGTTCTCCCGCTGCAGCAGGGAGAGCCGGGTGACGACCGCCTCCGCCCGTGCGCGCAGTTCCGGGTCGCCGTCCGCGGCCGTGGCACAGATCCGTGCGGCGGCCGACAGCCAGTGCCCGAGGAAGTGGCCGCGCAGCTGCGACTCCAGCGACTCCCAGCCGCCGTGCCAGGCGGCGGACGGCACCGGTTCGCCGGGTGCGAAGACCCCGGCCTCGAAGCGGAAGGCGCGCAGCAGACACGCCGGGTCCAGGCTCATCAGATAGGCCCGGACCAGGCCGAGGCGCTGCGCGAAGGGGTTGGGGACGTCCAGGTAGTCGATCCTGCCGAGATGCGACAAGAGGTGCACGTTTTCCGCGGGTACCTCCGTGTATCGATGCATTGCACCAAGACATCCGTGTACAAACCGAATTGTCAAGAGGTGAGGGGCAGTTGACGAACCCGGACGAGACAGCGCAGCAGCCCGCGCACGGCGAGCCGCCGGAGACGGGAGGCACGGGGACGGTGCCGTACTGGGCCGACCTCGCCCCCGGCACCGGGCGCCGCCCGCCCCGCGCCCGCTTCACCTCCGGCGCGGCCCGGCTCGACCTGAACGGCACCTGGTCCTTCCGCCTGTCGCCGACCGCCGACGCGCCCCTGGACTTCCTCGGCCCCGGCGGCCCCGGCGCCGACGACGGCACCTGGTCGCCCCTGCCCGTCCCCTCGCACTGGGTCCTGCACGGCCACGGCGTCCCCCGCTACACCAACACCGCCTACCCGTTCCCCATCGACCCGCCGCACGTCCCCGACGCCAACCCGACCGGCGACCACCACCGCACCTTCCACCTGCCCGACGGCTGGCGGACGGCCGGCAGCGTGCTGCGCTTCGACGGCGTCGACTCCTGCTTCAAGGTGTGGCTCAACGGCCGCGAACTGGGCACCTCCAAGGGCAGCCGGCTGCCCGCCGAGTTCGACGCCGGCCGGGCGCTGCGCCCCGGCCGCAACGACCTCGCCGTCCGGGTCCACCGCTGGTCCTCCGGCAGCTACCTGGAGGACCAGGACATGTGGTGGCTGCCGGGCATCTTCCGCGACGTGACGCTGCTCGAAGTCCCCGACGGATCCCTGGGCGACTGCTTCGTGCACGCCTCCTACGACCACGAACGGGGGAGCGGGACCCTGCGCGTCGACACCGACGTGCCCGCGCACCTGTCCCTGCCGGAGCTCGGTGTCCACGGCCACCCCGCCGACCGCCCCCTCACCCTCCCGGGCATCGAACCGTGGAGCGCCGAGCACCCCCGCCTCTACGCCGGGCAACTCGTCCCCCTCACCGGCGCCGAGCCGGTCGGCCTGCGCATCGGCTTCCGCAGCGTGGCGATCCGGGACGGCGTCTTCACCGTCAACGGCGCCCCCGTCCTGCTGCGCGGCGTCAACCGCCACGAACACGACCCCGACCACGGGCGCGCCCTCACCGTCGACACGATGCGCCACGACCTGCTCCTGATGAAGCAGAACAACATCAACGCCGTGCGCACCGCCCACTACCCCCCGCACCCCGCCTTCCTCGACCTCTGCGACGAGCTGGGCCTGTGGGTGATCGACGAGTGCGACATCGAGACGCACGGGTTCATCCACGCCGACTGGGCGGGCAACCCCGCCGACGACCCCCGCTGGCGGCCGATGCTCCTGGACCGGATGCGCCGCATGGTCGAACGGGACAAGAACCACCCCAGCGTCGTCATCTGGTCCCTGGGCAACGAGAGCCATCACGGCGCGAACCTCGCCGCCCTCGCCGACTGGACCCGCGAGCGCGACCCGTCCCGGCCGCTGCACTACGAGCGTGACCGCACCTACCGTCACTCAGACTTCTACAGCCTCATGTATGCCTCCGTGGCCGAGGTCGACCGCATCGGCCGCCACGAGGAACCCGCCCCCGACGAGACCGCCGCCGAGCCCGACCTGGAGCGGCGCCGGCGCGGCCTGCCCTTCCTGCTGTGCGAGTACGCCCACGCCATGGGCAACGGCCCCGGCTCCCTCACCGAGTACCAGCGCACCCTGGAACGGCACCCGCGCTGCGCCGGGGCCTTCGTCTGGGAGTGGATCGACCACGGCCTGCGCCGCACCGACGACGAGGGTCGCGCGTACTTCGCGTACGGCGGCGACTTCGGGGACAGCCCGCACGGCGGCACCTTCTGCATCGACGGGCTGCTGTTCCCCGACCGCACCCCTTCGCCCGGCCTCGCGGCGTACAAGAAGGCCATCGAGCCGGTCGGCATCGGCATCGACGTCGGCGCCGGACGGATACGGGTGCACAACCGGTACGACGTGCGGGACCTGGCGCACCTGCGGTTCGCATGGACCCTCGAGACGGACGGGGTCGAGGTCGCGCGGGGCGAGGTGAAGGTGCCGCACGTGGGGGCGCGCCGGGAGACGGAGGTGGCGCTGCCCGTCCCGCCGCCCCGGCTCGCGGGGGAGACGTGGCTGACGGTCCGCGCGGTCCTGGCCGCCGACGAGCCGTGGGCACCGGCCGGGCACGAGGTGGCGTGGGCGCAGGCCCGCGTCCCGGCGAGCCCGGCCCGACAGGGTACCCGCGGGCGCCGGCCGACCCTGGCCGACGCCGTCTTCGACGCGCCCACCGGATTGCTGCGTGCCCTGGGCGGGCTCGCCCTGGACGGTCCCCACCTCGACATATGGCGTGCCCCCACCGAGAACGACCGCGGCATGGGCGACAACTCGGTACTGCGGGAGTGGCGAGCCGCGGGACTGGACCGGCTGGTCACCCGCACGGAAGGCGTCGAGCGACGGCCGGAACGGCTGGTGGTCCGGGCCCGCATGGCGCCGGACGGTCTGCCCCACGGCCTGCGCGTGCGGCACACCTGGACCCCACACGGCGACGCGCTGCTCCTGACCGTCGACATCGTCCCGGACGGCCCCTGGGACGGCCTGACCCTGCCACGGGCGGGCATACGCTTCACGCTGCCCGCCCGCCACGACCGGATCCGCTGGTACGGCAAGGGCCCGGGGGAGGCGTACCCCGACAGCGAACAGGCCGCCCGTATCGGCCTGTTCACCGCCGACGTGGCGGAGCTCCAGACCCCTTACGTCGTCCCGCAGGAGAACGGACGGCGCGCGGCGGTCCGCTGGGCCGAGCTCGTCGACCCGGCGACCGGAACGGGGCTGCGCGTCGAGGCGGCCGACCGCGGACGACCCTTCGGTCTGACGGTCCGGCCGTGGAGCACCGAGGAGCTCGAAGCGGCCGCGCACCCGCACGACCTGACAGCCGGTGACCGCCTCCACCTCCACCTGGACGCCGCCCAGTACGGCCTCGGCAGCGCCTCCTGCGGGCCGGGCCCGCTGGAGCGCCACCGGCTGCGTCCTCAGGCGTGGCGCCTCGCGCTGCTGCTGCGGTCGCTCGCGTCCGGCGAGGCAGGATGAGCACCGTCCGCGCGGAGCACCCGTACGTCCCACGCCCCCAGACCCAGCCCGTCCCCGGCGCCGAGCCGCTCCTCGCCGAGGACGTCGCGGACCGCCTCGGGAACGGCGACCCGTACCGGCTCCCACGCCCAGTTGTGCACGAACCACAGCCGCTGCCCGTGCGCGTTGCGCGCCGACGTCACGGTCACCGTCGCGGGCAGCGGCGCCCAGCGGGCCGCTGCCGTCGCGCGACCGGTGGCGTGCCGGGCCAGCGCCTCGGCGAACGCGGAGTCGGGCAGCGTCCCGACGTAGGTCACCCGGCCCCGCCCGTGGTCCCGGGCGGTCGCGGCGGGCCACCGTCCGAAGTGGGGGTGCCGGTAGTGGGCGAGCACCTGGGCGTCGTCCACTTCCACGCCGTCCGCCCACTCCAGGGCCTGCGCACCGGGGGCGAGTCGCAGCGACGACCCCGCGGTCGCCGTGACCTCCAAGGGGCCGGGCAGGTTCGCGTACTCCAGGTAGTGGATCCCGGCGGCCGCCCGCAGAGCGGCCCCCGGCGCCACCTCGGCCCGGGCCCGTGCCTCGACGTCGGCGTAACCGGTCCGGAACGTGAGCATCAGGTGCCCGCCCGCATGCGCGTACGCGTCGAGGAGGGAGAGCGTCTCGTCGTCGCAGACGTAGAGCGCGGGCACGACCAGGGTGCCGGTGAGTGCGGCGGGGTCGGCCGCGAGCCGGCGCAGAGCCGTCGCCAGCTGCCCCGGGGACATGATCCGGGCCTGTGCCCCGGCGTCGAAGAGCCCCTTGTAGAACGCCCCGAAGACACGCGCGTACGCCCTCGGGTCGGGATCGGACGTGCCCGGGCGGGACAGCGGCGGCTGGCACTGCATCGCCCAGTCGCTCTCCACCGACCGGACGAGCACGGCGTCCGCGTCCGGGACCAGGCCCGTCAGCGCCTCCCCGGCCGCCTCGAACTCCTCGGCCACCCGTCGCACCTCGCGCTGTGTCCGGCCCGGTTCGAGGGCGTGCCCGAGGATGCCGCCCCAGTAGGTTTCCGCCCCGTACGGCAGCGTGTGCCAGTGCCAGTACTGCACCAGGCGTGCCCCGCGCGCGGCCAGCGCCCAGGCGGCCTGCCGCAACTGGCCGTCGTATCCCGGCCGGTTGGTGTGCGACCCGCCGATCGAGGCGGCGTTCGTCTCCGTGACCAGGAACGGCTCCTGACGCGCGCCCCACAGCCGGTCCGCCGACTGGTACAGCTGCCACACCCCCTGGCCGAACCAGCCGCCCTCGTGCCGCCGGTCCGCGTCGGGCAGGGCGAGCTCGTCCTGCGCCACGTAGTAGACGTTGCCGGCCGTCACGTCCAGGGTGCGGGTCACCGCCTCCTCGTCGACCGCGGGGCGGGTCACCGCCAGGCAGGTGGTCACGTACTGGTCGTCACGGGCCGACTCGCGGACGATCGCCGCCTGCCAGGCGATGAACTCGGCCGTCAGATCGGCCTGGTGGCGGCGCCAGGCCAGGTCGTACGAGGGGGTGGTGTTGCCCCGAGGGGTCCACAGCTCGTCCCACGACGACAGGCGGTGCGACCAGTAGGTCAGCCCCCACGCCTCGTTGAGCGCGTCCACGTCCCCGTAGCGTTCCCGCAGCCGCGCCACGAAGCCCTCGAACACCCCCCGGTTGTGCAGCAGGAGCAGTCCGGGCTCGTTGTCGACCTGGAATCCCACCACGGCAGGATGGCCGGCGTGCGCGGAGACGATGCGGCGCACCACCCGCTCCGCGTACCGCAGGAACACCGGGTGTGTGAAGTCCACCTCCTGCCGGGCGCCCCAGGGCACCCGGCTGCCGTCCGCGCGCTCCGCGGCGATCTCCGGGTGGGCCCGTTGCAGCCAGGGCGGGACGGCGTAGGTGGGCGTGCCGAGCAGCACACCGATGCCGCGTTCGTGCGCCCCGTCCAGGACGGGGGCCGGCCAGTCCAGGTCGAAGACGCCGTCGCGCGGCTCCCAGGTGGACCACACCGATTCACCGACCCTGATCAGGGAGATCCCCGTCGCGGCCATGAGATCGAGGTCCGTCTCCAGCCGGTCCGTGGGCTGGTACTCGTGGTAGTACGCGGTTCCCACCCGGACCCGGTCGTTCGTGCCCGCCGATGTTCGCCTCAGGTAATCCGACATGCCCAGAAGGTGGCATGCCACCTGAATGCCGTCAATGGAAAGGGAGTTGCGTGAACACTCACCACGACCGGAAGGCAACCCCGTACGAGCCCGACTGGGCCTCCCTGCGCGAGCACCGCGTCCCGGACTGGTTCCGAGACGCCAAGCTCGGCATCTGGGCGCACTGGGGCCCGCAGTCCGCGGCCCGCAGGGGAGACTGGTACGCCCGCCACCTCTACGGCCCCTACGAGGGCACCGAGGGCTTCGAACGGGAGCGGACCGCCCGGCAGACGGAGCACCACCGCCGGCACTTCGGGCACCCGTCCCGCTTCGGTCACAAGGACCTGTGCCACGCCTGGCGGGCCGAGCGGTTCGACCCGGAGGCGCTGATGGACCGCTTCCGCCGCACCGGCGCCCGCTACTTCGTGTCCCTCGCCGCCCACTGCGACAACTTCGACCTGTGGGACTCCGCCCACCAGCCGTGGAACTCCGTCAACGTCGGTCCGCGCACCGACATCGTCGCCCGCTGGGCCGACGCCGCCCGCGCGGCGGGGCTCCGCTTCGGGGTGAGCATGCACGCCGGCTCCTGGACCTGGCGCTGGCTCGACGCCGCCTTCGGTCAGGACACGGACGGCCCGTACGCGGGCGTCCCGTACGACGGGCACCTCACGACCGCCGACGGGCGCGGGACCTGGTGGGAGGGGCTCGACCCGCGTGCCCTCTACGGCCGTCCGCGCCGGCCCGGCGAGAAACCGGACGTCGCCTTCGTCGACGACTTCTACGCCCGGCTGCGGGACGTCACCTTCCGCCACGACGCGGACCTCGTCTACCTGGACGACGCGCGGATGCCCTTCGACGAGGGCAGCGTGTGCCCGGCCGCCCCGCCCAGCCGCCGCGGCCTGGAGTTCCTCGCCGACTACTACGGCCGACGCCCCCAGGGAACCGTCAGCATCAAGACGATCCCCGACGAGGACCGCGGCGCCGTGCTGCTGGACGTCGAACGCGGCCAGCTCGGCGGCCTCGACCCGCACCCGTGGCAGTACGACACCAGCATCGGCGACTGGTTCTACCGGGACGGCGAACGCTACAAGACGGCCTCCGAGATCGTGCACCTGCTGATCGACACCGTCAGCAAGAACGGCTGCCTGCTGCTCAACGTCCCCCAGCTGCCCGACGGCACCATCGACGAGGAGACGGGCACCGTGCTCGACTCCCTCGGCGCCTGGACCGAGCGCTGCGGCGAGGCCGTCTTCGGCACCCGGCCCTGGACGGTGTACGGGGAGGGCCCGACCAACGTCACCGGCGACCGCGCCCGGGAGAAGGCGCTCACCTACACACCCCGCGACATCCGCTTCACCCGCTCCACCGGGGACGGCGGCGCCCTCTACGCCTTCCTCATGGCATGGCCGGACGACCGCACCGCCCGCATCCGCAGCCTGGGCACCGCACGCGGCCTCGTCACGGGACCGCCCCGCCGGGTCACCCTGCTCGGCACCGACGCCCCGGTCCGGTGGACCGCCGGCCGCGACGCCCTGGAGGTGCAGTTGCCCGACCGGCCGCCCACCCCGTACGCGCAGGTACTGCGGATCGAGCTGGACTGAGGAGGACCCACCGTGACCCCCGTGCCGTATCCCATGACGGTGACCGCCCCCGTCTTCGAGCACCACCGAGAGGCGCTCGGCATCGGCGAGCCCGCACCGCGCCTGAGCTGGCGCACTGAGACCGACGAGCCCGACTGGAGCCAGCGCGCCCACCGCGTGAGGATCACAGCCGCCGACGGCACCACGATCACCGACACCGGCCGCACCCCGGGCGCCGACAGCGTGCTGGTGCCCTGGCCGGGCCCGCCGCTCACCTCCCGCCAACGCGTCACCGTCCAGGTACGGGTGTGGGGCGCGGACGACACCCCCAGCCCGTGGTCCGAACCCGCCACCGTCGAGGCGGGTCTGCTGCACCGCGCCGACTGGTCGGCCCACCCCGTCACGCCGGACGGCGACGACGGACCGGAGGACGCCCTGCCGGTGGCCCTGCTGCGCCGCGACTTCCAGGTCGACGGCGACGTCACGTCGGCGCGCCTGTACACCACCGCCTACGGCGTGTACGAGACCGAGATCAACGGCGTCCGCGTCGGCGACGAGGTCCTGGAACCCGGCTGGACCTCCTACCGGCACCGGCTGCGCTACCGCACGCACGACGTCACCGCCCTGCTGCGCCCCGGCCCCAACACCATCGGTGCCCTGCTCGGCGAGGGCTGGTACACCGGCCGCCTCGGCTGGGACGGCGGCCGGCGCCACCACTACGGCCGCCGGCGCGCCCTGCTGGCCCAGCTGGAGATCCACCACGCCGACGGAACGATCCGGACCGTCACCAGCGACGACCACTGGCGCTGGACCACCGGACCGCTGCTGCGCTCCGAGCTCTACGACGGCGAGACCTACGACGCCCGCCGGGAGCGGGACGGCTGGTCCCGCCCGGGCCACGCCACCCACGACTGGGCACGGGTACGCGAACTGCCCGCGCCCACCGCCGAACTGACCGCACCCACCGGCCCGCCGGTGCGCCGCACCCGTACCGTCCCCGTCCAGGAGGTGCTCACCACACCCGGCGGACGCACCGTCGTCGACTTCGGGCAGAACCTGGTGGGACGCCTGCGCCTGCGGGTCACCGGACCGGCCGGACACACCCTCACGCTGCGCCATGCGGAGGCCCTGGAGAACGGCGAGCTCGCCCTGCGCCCGCTGCGTCAGGCCGCCGCCACCGACATGTACGTCCTGCGCGGCACGGGCGCACCCGAGACCTACGAGCCCCGCTTCACCTTCCACGGCTTCCGGTACGCCGAGGTCGACGGCTGGCCCGGAGTCTTCGACCCCACCGCCGTCGAGGCGGTCGTGCTCCACACCGACCTGGAGCGCACGGGCTGGTTCGACAGCTCCGACCCGCTGCTGAACCGGCTGCACGAGAACGTCGTACAGTCCCTGTGCGGCAACTTCGTCGACATCCCCACCGACTGTCCGCAACGCGACGAACGCCTCGGCTGGACCGGCGACATCGCCGTCTTCGCCCCCACGGCCGCCTTCCTCCACGACTGCTCCGGCATGCTGGGCGGCTGGCTCCGCGACCTCGCCGCCGAGCAACTGGCCCGGCCCGACGGTTCCGTCCCCCTCGTCGTCCCCGACATCCTCGACCCACCCACGGGCGACCATCCGCACGCCCTGTGGGGCGACGCCGCCGTCCTGGTGCCGTGGGCCCTGTACCGCGACAGCGGCGACCTCGGCCTGCTGCGCACCCAGTACCCGTCCATGACGGCCTGGTTGGGTCTCACGGCCGGGCTCGCCGAGGCGGACGGCGGACTCCGGCGGGACCCCGACCAGCTCGGTGACTGGCTCGACCCCGCCGCCCCGCCCGACGACCCCGCCGCCGCCCGCACCGACGCCGAACTCGTGGCCGCCGCCCACCTCGTCCACTCGGCGGACCTGCTGGCCCGGATCGCGGACCTGCTCGACGAGAAGGACGACGCCGACCGGCACCGCGCCCTCGCGGCCCGCCTGCGCACCGCCTTCGCCCGTGAGTACGTCACCCCGGCGGGCAGGCTGGCCTCCGACTCGCAGACCGCCTACGCACTGGCCCTCTGCTTCGGCCTGCTGCCGGGGGAGCGGCAACGCCGGAGGGCCGGGGAACGCCTGGCACAGCTGGTGCGCCGGGCGGGCTTCCACATCGCCACCGGCTTCGCCGGCACCCCGCTGATCTGCGACGCGCTGGACGAGGCCGGCCACGCCCGGCTCGCTCACCGCATGCTCGCCGAGCGGCACTGTCCCTCGTGGCTGTACCCCGTGACGATGGGCGCGACCACCGTGTGGGAGCGCTGGGACTCGATGCTGCCCGACGGCAGGGTCAACCCGGGCCAGATGACGTCCTTCAACCACTACGCCCTGGGTTCGGTCGCCGACTGGCTCCACCGCAGGGTCGCCGGTCTCGCCGCCGCCGAACCGGGGTGGCGACGCATCCGGGTGGCGCCGTGCCCCGGCGGCACGCTCACCCGGGCCTGGGCCGCCCATCGCACGCCCTACGGACGGGCGGAGGCGGGCTGGCGCATCGAGGGGACGCGGCTGGTGGTCGAGGTCCTGGTGCCGCCCGGCGCGGTGGCCGACATCCGTCTCCCGGGCGGCACCGCCCCGTTGACGCGAGGCGCGGGACGGCACGTCCTCGAGGCCCCGTACGCCGCCGGGGACGCGCCGGTCACGGCGCTGGGCCATCCGTTCGTGGCGAAGGACGACTGCGGGTGCGGCTGAGGCGCGCGGCAGCCTCGGACGCCCCGGGAGACGAGGTCAGCGGTGGTACGCGGGCATGGGTCCGCGCAGGTCCGCCCCCACCTCGTCGCACGCCGCCAGTACGTCGTCCGGCAGCGGACCGGCCGCGGCCGCCTCCAGGTTGGCGCGCAACTGGTCCGCGGCGGAACAGCCGATCAGCACCGCGTCGGTCGACTCGCGGTACAGCAGCCAGCGCAGCGCGAGCGCGGCGAGCGGTATCCCGGCACCGTCGGCGACGGCCCGCAGCCGGGTCACGGCGGCGAACAGGCCGTCGTGCCAGTACCGGTCCTGATAGGCGGCGGCGAGCCGCGAGGTCCCGAACCGCCCGGCGCCGGGCGCCCGCCCCTCGCGGTAGCGCCCGGTGAGCAGGCCGCCGGCCAGCGCGTTGTAGGCCATGGTGCGCAGCCCGTGGGAGGCCGGATGCGCGGCGTACCCGGTGTACTCCTCCTCGATGCGCCGGGCCAGCAGATTGTGCAGCTGCTGGGCGATCACCGGACGCGGGGCGCCCAGCTCGTCGGCGAGGCGCATGAGATCGGCGATGCGCCAGGCGGCGTGATTGGACACCCCGAGCGCCAGGATCCGCCCCTCGGCGGCGAACTCCGCCACGGCGGCCATGGTGTCCGCGGGCGGGGTGACGTGGTCGGGCTGGTGCAGATAGAAGAGATCGACGTGGTCGGTGCCGAGCCGCTTCAGGCTCCCCTCGAGGGCGGCGCGCAGCCCGGCCCGCGACAGCGGCGCGTGCTCGCCCTGGTCGGGGTGCGGGATCCCCGCCTTGGTGGCCAGGACGACGCGATCGCGCCGGGTCGGGAGCAGTCCGGCGAGCATGCGCTCCGTCTCGCCGCCCGCGTACACGTTGGCCGTGTCCACGCCCGTGACACCGGCGTCGAGGGCCATGTCCAGGAGCCCGGCGGCCTGAGCGCGGTCGACGGTGTCGCCGAAGGTCATGGTGCCGAGCACGAGGGGGGACAGCGGGACGGGGACGTTCGGTATGCCGACGGCGGCGGGTGCGGTGGCCATGGGTGATTCCCTTCCACGGAGGCGGGAGTGCGCCGGTTTCGCCGGGCCCGACGGACCTCGGGGTACAGGCTCGTGGACGCCCGCACGACGGTGGCAGGACTGCGCGGTCCGCGCAAGACTCTCGCGCGGATCGCGCAGATGCTGGCATGCTGGGGCGCCGAAGGACGCGTCCGGAGAGGGAGGGGACCGCCGCGCATGTCGCTCAACTCGCCGGAGCAACCCGTCGGTTCTTCTCTCCTGGTCATCGCGGACGACCTCTCCGGCGCCGCCGAGTGCGCGGCCGTGCTCCCCGGCTGTCGCAGGATCCTGCTCGACCCGGCCGAACAGGTGGTCCCGGGAGAGACCCAGGTGATCGACCTGGACTCGCGTCGGCGCACCCGGGCCGGCGCCGCCCGGCTCGTCGCACAGGCGGTACGGCGACACGCACCGACCGGTGCCCGGCTGCTGAAGAAGGCCGACTCCCTGCTCCGGGGCCATCTGTCCGCCGAGACACGGGAGTTCACGACCGGCGCGAGCGGTCTCGTCGTGGCGCCCGCGGTGCCCGCCGCCGGACGGACGGTACGCGACGGCGTCGTACGGCTCGACGGCGTACCCCTGCACCACACCGACGCCTGGCGTGCGGAGCCGGGGCCGGCGCCGCGTTCGGTGACCGAGGCGCTGGGCGGCGCGGCCACGACCGTCCTGGCCCTGGACCGGGTGCGGGCGGGAGCAACGCACCTGGACCGGTGCCTGCGTTCGGCCCTCGCCCGCGCGACGACCGTGGTGTGCGACGCCGAGACGGACGCGGACCTGGACGCCGTCGCGGCGGCGGTGCTTCGCCTGCCGCACACCGTACGGCTGGCGGGAGCCGGTGGCCTCGCGGCGGCGCTCGGACGACTGTCCGGGCCGGCGGCGTCCCGCACGGACCTGGGCCGGGCCCCCGCCGCGCCGCGCCCGGTCGTGGTCGTCGTCGGCACCGCGCACCCGGGCGCCCTTGCGCAGATCGCGCACCTGACGCGCCACGGCGCCCGGCACACCGCCCTGTCCGCCGAGTCGCTGCTCGGTCCCGGCGACGACGCACGTCCGACCGCCACCGTGCGTGCCGCCCTGCGAGCGGCCCCGGTCTCGGTCCTCAGCATCGCCGCGACCCGGGCCGGGGACCCGACTGCCGCGCCCCACCTGGCCCGTGCCCTCGCCCGCAGCGTCGCCGCCGTACTGCCCGAGCAGGCGGACCTCGTGCTCACCGGCGGGGAGACGGCCCGCCGCGTCCTGGACGAGCTGGCGGTCACCCGTCTGCTGCCGGTCGCCCAGGTGCATCACGGCGCCGTGCACTGCCGTACCGACGACGGCCGCGGGGTCGTCACCCGTCCCGGCGGCTTCGGCGGACCGGACTCGCTGCTGCGCATGGTGGGCGCACTGCGCACAGCCCCGGGCCGGGCACCTCAGGAACCGTACGCATCCGACGGAGGACCGCGATGAACCCCGCAGAGCACGCCCCCGACCGCCCCCGTACGACCGCGCCGCCCGCGGACCGCCGCCCGGTCGTCGCGGTGACCATGGGCGACGGCGCGGGCGTCGGCCCCGAGGTCGTCATGGCCGCACTCGCGCACCAGGACACCGCCGGGCGCTGCCGACCCCTGGTCATCGGCGACGCCCGCAGACTGCGGCAGGCCGCCGGGATCGTCGGCAGCGACGACGTCGTCGTGCCCGTGACGGGCCCCGAACGGGCCGAGTGGACACCCGGACGCGTCAACGTCGTGGACCTGGACCTGCTCCCCGACGACCTGCCCTGGGGGCGCCTGTCGGCCGCGGCGGGCGAGGCCGCCTACCGGTACGTCGAGGAGGCGGCACGACTCGCCGTGCGCGCGGACGTCGACGCCATCTGCACCGCCCCCCTCAACAAGGAGGCGCTGCGCCTCGCCGGCCACCCCTACGCCGGACACACCGAACTCCTCGCCCGGCTGACCGGCGTGGACGAGGTGTCGATGATGCTGACCACCCCCGGCCTCAAGGTCATCCACGTCACCACCCACCTCGGCCTGCTCGACGCCGTACGCCGGATCGACCCGCCGCTCGTCGAACGCACCGTGCGCCGCGGCCACGAGGCCCTGGTCCGGTCCGGGACCCCCGCCCCCGTCATCGGCGTGTGCGGCATCAACCCGCACGCGGGCGAGAACGGACTCTTCGGCCACGGCGAGGAGGAGTCGAAGATCGCCCCCGCCCTCACCGCACTGCGCGCCGACGGCATCGACGTCCACGGTCCGCTCCCCGCCGACACGGCCTTCTTCCTCGCGGCACGCGGGGACTACGACCTGATCGTGGCGATGTACCACGACCAGGGACACGCCCCCGTCAAGGTCCTCGGCATCGAGAACGGCGTCAACGTGACCGTGGGGCTCCCCGTCGTCCGCACCTCCGTCGACCACGGCACCGCCTTCGACATCGCGGGCACCGGAACCGCCCGCGCGGACAGCATGGTCGAGGCGCTCCGGCAGGCGGTGGCCCTCGCCACCGAGAGGCAGCGATGACCGGCGCCGCCGCCCGCGCCCGCCGCGAGCGCATCGTCACCCTGGCCGAGGACACCGGCCTCACCGGAGTCGACGAGCTCAGCGCACGGCTCGCGGTGAGCCCCTCCACGATCCGCCGGGACCTCGCGAAACTCACCGCCGACGGACGCCTCGCCCGCACCTACGGCGGCGCCATGGCGCTCACCACCGCACCCGCCGAGACCCCGCTCCACCGGCGCACCGCCGAGGCCGGTGACGCGAAGCGGGCCATCGCGGCCCTCGCCGCCACGCATGTCGCAGCGGGGCAGACGATCCTGCTCGACGCGGGCTCCACCGTGGCGGCACTCGCCCGCGGACTGCGTGGCACCCGGGGCGACCTGACCGTCGTGACGCCGAGCCTGACGGCGGTGGTCGAACTCGGCGGCGCCGACGGTGTGCACGTCACCTGCCTGGGCGGCGCCTACCGGCCGGTCAGCCACGCGTTCGTGGGCCCGCTCACCGAGGCCGCCCTGGAACGCATGACGTTCGACGCGGCCTTCCTCGGCACCGACGGCGTCTCGCCCGAACTCGGCATCTGCGAGGCGGGCGCGGAACAGATCAGGCTCAAGGAACTCATGGCCCGGCGAGCGCACCGGGTGTACGTGCTCGCCCACGCGGCGAAACTCGGAGCGGCCCCGTTCCACGCCTGGGCCCCCTGGCAGCCCGGCTGGACCCTGGTGACCGACGCGGCGGCGGACCTGGCCCAGGTCCGCGCCCTGCGCGCACGGGGAGTCGAGGTCCTGCTCGCCGAACCGGCCGTCCGATGACACACCGGGCCGCCACCAAACCCCCGGGGCGGGGGAGACGCCCCCTCGGGTCACTCCTCCGTGAGCAGGCGCTCCGCCGCCGCGGTGAACAGGCCCAGCGCCCGACCCGCGAGGCGGGCGGCGCACAGGGCGGAGACGTCGCGCACGGAGCGGCCAGAAAGGTGGACGAGGGCCCGAGTCGGGCCGGGTGGTGGTCAGTCGCAGATGCGGGCGGTCGTGAGGGCGCCGCCCGCATTCTCGTCGTCCGTGCCGAGGACCGCGACGCCCGTACCGGGGACGCAGTCCACGGCCTCGACCTTGTGACCCTTGAACTTCCGCAGAACGTCGGGGGACTTGGCCATCGCGAGCCGCACGCGGCCGGAGCGGTCGAGTGACACCCGGCCCGCGTCGCTCACCGCCGAGTCGAACGGTCCGTCGTCACCCTCGTCCGACGCCGAGGCGATCAGCAGCCGGCCCGCATCGGTGACGGTGAGGTCGGATGCGTGCCGGACGTTTCCTGCGGGATACGGCGCGTGGAAGACGGCCTTCGTCACAGCGCCGAACACCGACTCCCCGTACGTGTTGAACGACAGCGGTGCCGCGTAGAGTGTCGCCGGCCGGTCGTCGCCCTCGCCCCGGTCGGCCCAGACGGCCGCGAGCCTGCCGTGCCGCGAAACGAGCGTGAAGCTCTCGAAGTTGTCGCCCTCGCCGATCGCCGGGAGCGGCGAGAGGTCCCGGACCTCGACCGCGGTCCCGTCGTCGGTGACCTCGAGGTGGTGGACGAGGCCCCGGCTCGCGACGGCCAGGTACTCGTCGGAGGTGCCCGGCACCGCTTCGAGCGCCTCCAGGTCGATCGGCTCGGCACCGCCCCTCCACTCGAGTGGCCGCACGGGAGTCGTCCGCCCGGACCCGTCGGCGCGGTGGGTGAGTTGTGCGATGCGGTTCTCCCCGGGGCGCTTGTTGTCCAGGGCGATCAGGGCCTGGTAGGTGCCGCCCGAGTGCGAGGTGACGGCGAGTCCGCTGATGCCGCTGCTCATGTCGCGTCCCACCTGGTGCCATCCGGTGGCCGCGCGCGCCGGCGCGTCGCTGGTCCGGGCCGCGGTCACTCCCGGGGTGGCGGCCACGGCAGGTGCCGTACCGAGCAGGGCGATGGTGGTCAGGGCGGCCTTGCGCATGCTCATGGAGCTCTCCCTGGGACGTGACGCGCGTAGATGATCGAGTTGGCCGGGAACGTAACGGCCCGCCCGGCCTCCCGGCAAGAGGTGTGACCACATGGCCGGCCGACAGCCCGGATGACCGCAGAGCCGACGCGTAAACGATGGGCAAAGAACCTTGCCACCCGTGGGTGACGCGCGTAGACATGGTGCGACCTGGTGCGCAGGCCGTCTCCCTGCCGCCTGGTTCGTCCTGCCCGCATGGCCGTTCAGGCCGGATCCGGAGACATCACCCATGCGCAAGTCCTTCAGAGCCGCGAGCATCGCCACCGCCTGTGCCCTCGCCGGCGGAGCCCTGTGGGGCACCGGCATCGCCACCGCCGGCACCAACACCGACGCCCACGGCACGTCCGCCTCCAGGATCACCGAGGCGAGGAGCGGCAACGAACCCCACAACATCGGACAGCTCGTCGCCGAGATCGACGCCTACTACGGCATCACACAGGACGACGACGGCGTCTACCGGGCGTCCGCGGACAGCGACTACGCCGAGGACGTCGCCGACGTCCTCGCCAGGGCCAAGCGCGACATCAAGCGCCAGGCGGCCGCGCACACCAGGGCGAAGGGCGACCGGCCCGCGATCGTCCTCGACATCGACGACACGGTGCTGCTCAGCATCGACTACGAGAAGCGCACCAACTACACGTACGACAACGCCACGTGGAACGCCTATGTGGAGCGGGCCGACCGCCCGGCCGTCTTCGGCGTGCCCGAGCTGATCGACTACGCCGAGGACCACGGCGTCGAGGTCTTCTTCCTCACCGGCCTCGGCGAGGACAAGCGCGAGGCCGCGGCCGAGAACCTCGCCGAGATCGGCGTCGACACCGAACTCGACGGCGAGCACGCGTTCTTCAAGGACAAGGCCAACCCGCCGTCCTACCTGGCCCACTGTGCCACCGCCGGGAAGTGGAACTGCACCACCGTGCAGTACAAGGCGGGCACCAGGAAGTACATCGAGTCCACCGGCTACGACATCATCGGCAGCTTCGGCGACCAGTACTCCGACCTCGAGGGCGGCTACGCCGACGAGACGTACAAGCTTCCCAACCCGACGTACTTCGTCGACTGACCGCCGACGCACCCCCACGGGAGGGGCCGGGCGAGGCGGGAGCCCGGCCCCGAGTTCCCGGGGGAACCACGCCCGGGCGGTCAAGGAGCGGACGGACGCAGGACCATGAGCGAGTCCTCCAAGGTCGCCACCATGGCAAAGGGGAACCGGTCGAGCTCGAGACAGAGTGCGACGTCATCGGGATGGACGCCTTGACGCACCCCCTCCGCCAGCTCGGCGGCGGCGCGCGACCCGGCGGCGCGGCGAAGGAACCCGGCGGCATCCTTGGCGGCGTCCGTCCCCGCCTCGGTGGCTCTCCGAGCGATGTACTGGGCGCACGCCAGGTCTTCGTCGGCCTGTCCGTCCTCGCCGGTGACGACGAACGTGACGCTGTCACTCTTGCGCGTCCGCAAGAGCCGGGCCGTCGCCTCCGCCACCACGAAGCCGGCGCACAGCACCAG
Source organism: Streptomyces sp. NPDC053750 (assembly GCF_044544295.1). Taxonomy (NCBI): domain Bacteria; kingdom Bacillati; phylum Actinomycetota; class Actinomycetes; order Kitasatosporales; family Streptomycetaceae; genus Streptomyces; species Streptomyces sp. NPDC053750. The sequence goes on from NZ_JBITXB010000002.1 coordinate 745,339, forward strand.
CGACGCCTCCTTGACCGCCAGGGCGCCGACCGTCCCTGCCGTGGTCTTCTGCACAACGGTCCGTCCGCGAAGGTCGACAGACCGCAGCAGGCCCGGCGAGTTGACCAGGTCGAACCCGGGCGCACGCGGCCCGTCCTTGAGCGCCACCCACTCCGGGTGGCGAGCCTTGAGCGCCTGCGCCTCGTCCAGCGACTCGGCAAGAACGATCTTCTCCGCCCCCTGGGCGAAGGCCCAGGCGGCCACGGTGAAAGCACGCATGACGTCGACTACGACGGCCACGGACGGTGCCTCGGTCAGATCTGCGATACCAGCGAAACGAGTGTCCATTCCGCCCATGCTCGTGCACGCCCGATCCGCGGCAGCCGGAGAGTGATCGACACCACGTCAATCGTCGCGAAGTCCGTCCGGGCCCGCGGTCGGCCCCTGTTGGTGGCCCTGTCGGTCCGCCTGCGCGGGCACAATGACCGTCTCGGCTTGCTGTACTGCAAGTAACAAGATCACAGTTGGTCTGTGCACCTCACGCGACCATTCGAGGTGGCACCTCTCCCTTTGCGCGCCCGCGATCGTGGCGCCAGGACGACCAACAGGAAGCCGAATGAACGTGTCGGATGACCGCCTTGCCCAGGCGCGCGAGGACTACGACCACCACCTGAGGACCTGCCGTCAGTGTGACGCCGACGGTGTGACGTGCCCGGTGGCCAAGCACCTGAGACGCCTGTACAACAACCTTCTCAGAGGTCGTTGAGTCACGGCGGGTGTTCTCCGGCCTGAACCGGCGACGTGTTTGACCCTCACGTGACGTCATGCCGCACAGTCCCTGGCATGGAGGAGCATCTGACCGTGGGACAGGTGGCCGGGCTGGCAGGCGTCACCGTCCGCACGCTGCACCACTACGACGAGATCGGCCTCGTGCAGCCGTCCGCCCGGACGGCGGCCGGTTACCGGGCCTACTCGGCGGGCGACGTGGAGCGGCTGCGCGAGGTGATCGCCTACCGGCGGCTGGGCTTCGGACTGCGCGAGATCGCGGACCTGGTCGACGACCCGGCCACCGACGCGGTCGCGCACCTGCGCCGGCTGCGCGGCCTGCTGCTGGAACAGCGCGATCGCGCCGCTGCCACGGTGACTGCCATAGACAGGGAACTGGAGGCACGAGCCATGGGGATCAGGACGACGCCGGAGGAACAACTGAAAATGATCGGCGCGCAGTTGTACGACACCATCGGGTCCGCCTACCCGGCGACGCGGCGCACCGAGCCGCGGATCGCCGCGAGGATCTGGGAGGCACTCGGGGACGCGCAGACGGTACTGAACGTAGGAGCCGGCACCGGCTCCTACGAGCCCCCGGACCGCGACGTGACGGCGGTGGAACCCTCGGCGGTCATGCGGGCGCAGCGTCCGGCGGGCGCGGCACCGTGCGTGGCCGCCGCGGCCGAGAGTCTCCCCTTCGAGGACCAGTCCTTCGACGCGGCGATGGCGGTCAGCACCGTGCACCACTGGCCGGACCCGGTCGCCGGACTGCGTGAGATGCGGCGCGTGGCCCGTCGCGTGGTGGTGTTCACGTACGACGCCAGTGACACCAACTGGCGGCAACGGTTCTGGCTCACGCGCGACTACCTGCCGGAATTCGCCGGCCTTCTCGTCGACTGGCCCTCGCTGGGCGACCTGGCCCGCGCGGTCGACGGCCGCGCGGAACCGGTGCTCATCCCCTGGGACTGCGCCGACGGCTTCTTCGAGGCCTACTGGCGCCGGCCCGAGGCGTACCTGGAGGACCATGTGCGCCGCGCGGTGTCGGTGTGGACCAGAGTGGGGCCGGAGGCCGAGCAGCGGGCGGTGAACAGCCTCCGCGACGACCTCGCCTCGGGCCGGTGGGCCGAGCGCAACCGCGATCTAGTCGCCCTGGACGCGGCAGAGCTCGGCCTCCGCCTTCTCGTCGCCTGAACACGCCGACCGTCCGTCCCGGACAAACCGGCGCCTTCCGCCCGGCACGGGACCCGTGTGGGCGAGTTGGTCCTATTAAGGTCGATTTTGTTCATGCATGATGCTCGTTATGCGCTTCGAGCCTCAAGAGTGGCGGGAAAGGACTGACAGCTGTGGGTGCGGGTCGGGCTGCTGAGGAGCACCGGAGGCAGGCCGCGCAGCACCCATGGCCGCCGCGCTGGCTGCTCTGGCTGCCACCCACGGTGGTCGTTGTGGCGATCGTGCTCGACCAGGTGACACCGCCGCACTACTTCTTCGGCTCGCTGCTGTCGGCCTCGATCGTGCTGGCCATCTTCACGTACCCACCGATCGGCGTGGCGGCCACCGGCGTGGCGGCCTGCGTCCTGTTGGCGCTCACCGAGTATTTCGCGGACTACGTCGGTCCGACGACCATCTCGGCCCTGATCGTGCTGGGCGCCGTCACGCTGCTCTCCGTCGTGCTGTGTACGGTGCGCCACCGGATCGAGGGCCGGTTCCGCCGCGTGCAGGCCGTGGCCGAAGCGGTTCAGCTCGCCCTGCTGCGCCCTCTTCCCGCCCGGGTCGGCCCGTTGCGGCTGGCCGGTTTCTACCGGGCCGCCGATGACGAGGCGCTCATCGGCGGGGACCTCTACAGGGTCCGCACCACCCCCTTCGGAATCCGTGTGATCGTCGGAGATGTCAAAGGCAAGGGCGTCAACGCCACGCAGACCGTGGCCACGGTGATCTCGACCTTTCAGGAGGCGGCGCTGCTCCACCACGCGCTCCCTCAGGTCGCCGACCGGATCGACGTGGCGTTGCAGCTCGACCGCGACAGCCCGCCGGTGGAGCCCGCCGACGACACCAGCGGCACGCCGGACCACGAAGGGGTTCCGGCGCCGGCGGACGAACTCTTCGTCACAGCGGTCCTGCTCGAATTCGCGCCGGACGCGAGCGAAGTACGGATCCTGGACCGCGGCCACCAGCCACTCCTCCTCGTCGGACGCCACGGCACGTCCGTCGTACCGACCGAGCACAGCCTGCCCCTCGGCATGGGCGACCTCCTGCCCGAGCCGCCGCGCACCCGCACCTGCGCGCTCGATCCCGGTGACGTTCTGGTGGCCTACTCCGACGGCATCACCGAGGCCCGCAGCAGCACCGGCTCCTTCTACCCCCTCCGTGAACGGATCCAGGCCCACTTCGGCAGCGGTACTCAACAGCCTTCCCCCACCGGCCTCGTCACCTTTCTCGAACGCGACCTCGTCCAATGGGCGCCCAATCTGTCCGACGACGTCGTCGTGATCGCCCTCCAATCCGACCCCGGACACACCCCATGACCGCGGCGGTCTCGACGGCCCCCTGCCCGGTAGTGCCACCGCGCGGGCCGCTCGGTGCATAGAATCCGGTTTCATGCCGAAGCCTGACGAGCTGATCATTGACATCGCCGCCCGTGTGGAGTCCGGGCGGAGCAGTCGGATGTCCCTGACCGTGATCACTGCTGGTGCTGTCATCACCGGTCGCCTCGCCCCCGAAGCCGTGTGGAGGCAGCGGGTGTCGGAGGTGCTGACGGACTCCGCCGACCTGGGCGAGTTCTCCGCCGTCTTCGACACCAGCGCGAAGAAGGAAGGGCCGCCCACGCATCTGCACTTCCATGTCGCCCGGATCCTGCAGGGCACGATGGGGATTCCGGAGACGGGCGGGATGTACCGCGTGGCGATCGAGGACATCAGCGCCTGGACCGTGGGTGACTTCAGCTACTCCGACCGCTGACACCTTCAAGGACCCTCGACGAGGTCGCGCAGCTGGGACCGGGCGGTGACGCCCAGCCTGGGGAAGCTGCGGTAGAGGTGCGAGCCGACCGTGCGCGGGGAGAGGAAGAGCCTCTCGCCGATCTCGCGGTTGGTCAGCCCGCGGGCGGCAAGTCTGATGATCTGCTGCTGTTGCGGGGAGAGCGCGGCGAGCGCGTCGGGGGCCGAGTCCGTGACGTCGAGGCCCGCGGCGCGCGCTTCGGTCCTGGCCCGCTCGATCCACGGGCGGGCGCCCAGGCGACGGAAGATCTCCAGCGCCTCGGTGAGCGGCCGACGCGCCTGAGCGACGCGCCGACGGCGCCGCAGCCACTCGGCGAGGTCGAGCAGGGTCTGTGCGTGTTCGAAGGGCCAGTACTCCAGTACGGGATCCGCAAGGGCCGCCCGGAAGTGCGGCTCGGCGTCCTCGGGGTCCGCCAGCAGACCACGGGCCCGGTCGATCAGCGCACGCAGACGAGGTGAAGCGTTGTCCCCCAGCACCTCGGCCGAGCGCTCGACGATCGCGACGGCCTCGGCACGGCGGCCGCAGCGCACAGCGGCGGCCGCCAGATCCGCGAGGGCCGGGTAGGACGCGTGGTAGTGCACGGGCGCGCCGTCTGCCGTGAAGACCCCGCGGAGTTGGTCGTACGCGCTCTCGTAGGCGCCTTCCGCGGCCGCCGCGGCACCGAGCGCACGACGGGCATGGACGCGGACCGAGCGGCTCTCCAACGGGTCGACCAGGGTGAGCGCGTCCTCGGCCCGGGCACGGGCGGTGGCCGCGTCACCCTGGAAGGCCAGCACGGCGGCGTCCACGGTGGCCGCACAGGCCACGGCGTGGTCGAGGCCGGCCGCCCGGCCGACCGCCGCGGTACGGGCGCAGGCCTCACGGGCCTGTTCCCACCGCCCTCGTTCCACGAAGGCCCAGGCGATCGCGCCGCCCAGACCCTCGGGCAGCGGCCCCTGGAGCTCCCAGCGGTCGAAGGCCTCGTCGAAGGCGCGGACGGCCCGGGGGGTCTCGTCCAGGAGCCATGCCATGATCCCGGCGGTGGTGAGCTGCTCCGGCCGGGCTTCCGCCTCGGCGGCCGGTTGCGGGAGCAGGGAGATCAGCCGGGCCCGGTCCTCGAAGGGGTCCGACACGACGCGCACCCAGGTACGCAGGCCCACGTGGGACGCGTCGTCGGGAAGGCGGCTCAGGACGTCCAGGATGCGGTGCCGCTGGCCGTCCTCTCCGCAGTAGAAGCGGACCACGGCGGCGCCGGCCAGGAGTTCCAGCGCCGCGGCGGGCTGGGAGAGCGCCAACTGCTCGGCGGCGCGGACCAGCCGGGAGAACACCGTGCTGTGGCGTCCGGTCAGGACCGCCAGCCGTCCGGCCTGCACGGCGGCGGAGGCCAGCAGGCTCGCGTCGTCCGTGCACGCGCGTGTCGCCGCGACCAGTTCCTCGACCCAGGCCAGGTCACCGGTGAACACGGCCGCCGAAGCGGCTTCGACCAGCAGCCGGGCGCCGTCCTCGCGCCGCGGTGCGAGTTCCGCGGCGCGCTGCAGCGCCTTGGCGGCCGCCGCATGACCGCCGCGCCGGCGGGCGCGGGTGGCGGTCCGCTCCAGCTCCGCCGACACGGCCGCGTCCGGGTACGGGCAGGCGGCGGCCAGATGCCAGGCACGCCGGTCCGGTTCGTCCCGCAGCACCTCCGCGAGCGCGAGGTGGGCATCGCGCCGGGCCTCGAAGGACACGGCGTGATACACGGCGGAGCGGACCAGCGGGTGGCGGAAACGGAGCTCCCGGCCGGACCGTCGGACCAGCCCGGCCTGCTCCGCGGACCGCCAGACAGTGTCCCCGGCACGCGGCAGTCCGGCCGAGACGGCGATCGCGGAGTCGGCGCTGTCCATGGCGGCCAGGAGCAGCAGAGCGTGCAGGGTGGGGGAGGGGAGGCCGTGCAAGCGGGCGGCGAAGATCCGCTCCAGGTGATCGGTGAGCGGAAGCGGACCAGCGGACGGCAGCCCGGCGGCCGCGTCGTGTGCCGAGGCTGCCCTGGCCAGTTCCACCAGCGCCAGCGGATTGCCGCCCGCCTGGTCGATGATCCGCCTCCTGGTGCGGATGGTGGGGCTCGTCGGTTGCAGGTCCAGGAGGCGATCGGCCTCGGATTCGCCGAGCGGCCCCAGCGTCAGTGCCGGCGTCCGACGGTCGAATCCCGGAAGGGGTTCGCCGCCACGGGCCCCGATCAGCATCGTGACCGGTTCGCCTTCCAACCGTCTGGCAGCGAAGGACAGTACATCCAGGGAAGCACGATCGAACCACTGCGCGTCGTCGAGCACCACGAGCACGGGACGCTGGTCGCCCAGGGCCGACAGCAGGCTCAGGACGGCGACCCCGGTCAGCATGAGATCGGGCCCCGACGCGGCCGAACCCGCGCCGAAGGCGTCCTGAAGCGCAGCGCGCTGCCTGTTCGGCAGCCCGTCCACCTCGGCCGGCACCGGTCGCAGCAACTGATGCAGTGCGGCGAACGCCAGGCTCGACTCCGACTCGCTCCCCACGGCACGCAGTACGCGCGTGCCGCCGGCTTCCGCCCGACGCACCGTGCGCTCCAACAGCGCGCTCTTGCCCGTGCCCATGTCACCGACCAGCATCAGCACCGGATCGGCCGACACCGAGTCCACCGCACGGAAGAGACGTGCCAATTCCGCGTCCCGGCCGACGATCGGCTCCGCCGGATCCGGCTCCGGTGCCCTGACCGCACCACGGTCGCCTGTGTGCTGGTCCACCGAGTCTCCCAAAAGTGCGGCTTTCGAACGGAGTCGCCTGCTTGGCCCAGCCAGGCTACAAGCGGCCCTCCTGGCGCCCGGGCACTGCACGCAGGTGCAGTCACGTGACGGATACCGCGCTCGGCGAGTCCCCTCGTACGGTTCCAGGGAAATCCTCCGCAATTCCCAAGGAATTCCCCATGGAACACATCACGCTCGGCAACGTCACCCTCACCCGGGTGTGGGAGTACTTCGGTTCCGTCGACATGACGCCCGAAACCTTCTTCCCGGACAGCCCGAAAGAAGTGTGGGACGACGGCGCCTCCTGGCTGACCCCGCATTTCCTGGATTCCGCGACGAATACCGTGAATTCCGCGATCCAGACCTGGCTCCTGCGCAGCGAGGGCAGGACCATCCTCGTCGACACGGGCGTGGGCAACCACAAGGACCGCCCGTACGCGCCGGTCTGGAACCGTCTCGAAACAGGCTTCCTGGCCAATCTCGCCCGGGCCGGCGTCGCGCCCGAGGACGTGGACGTCGTGATCAACACGCATCTCCACATCGACCACGTCGGCTGGAACACCTACCTGGACGGTCGGCGCTGGGTGCCCACTTTCCCCAACGCCACCTATCTGATGCCGAAGGACGACTTCGACTTCTGGAATCCGGAGAACGGTCACAAGCCGTTGCTCGGCCGCGGCAACCAGAACGTCTTCGAGGACAGTGTGGCCCCGGTGCACCAGGCCGGCCAGACACTGCTGTGGGAGCACAGCCACCGGATCGACGCCGGCCTCCGCCTGGACGCGGCCCCCGGACACACCCCCGGCTCCTCCGTGCTGACCCTCACGTCGGGGACGGACCGCGCGGTGTTCGTCGGCGACCTGCTCCACAACCCGGTGCAGATCCTCGATCCGGACTCCAACAGCTGCTTCTGCGAGGACCCCGCGGGCGCCCGCGCCACCCGTCGCAAGGTGCTGGGCTGGGCAGCCGACAACAACGCGCTCGTCATCCCCGCCCACCTCGGAGGTCACGGTGCCGCGGAAGTGGCGCGCGAGGGAGACAGGTTCGCCATCAAGGGCTGGGCCCCCTTCGCCCCGTACACCGGACAGGCCTGAGCCCTGCGGAAAGAGACACGAGACAAGAGAGCACGAGACAAGAGACACGAGACATGAGCCACCACCCCGACCTCGTCGTGACCACCGCCCAGGGGGCCGTCCGCGGCCTGCACCACGGCGACACCGCCGCCTTCCTGAACATCCCCTACGCCGCCCCGCCCCGCGGCGCCGGCCGCTTCGCGCCGCCCCGGCCACACAGCTCGTGGGACGGCGTCCGGGACGCCACCGTGCCGGGACCCAACGCACCGCAGTCCGAGCGCAGGCTCGGCAGCGTGGACATGTCCCCCTACTTCGGCACCGGTTGGAGCCGCGGGGAGGACTACCTGACCGTCAACGTCTTCACGCCCACCGCCGCCGGTGGCGACCTGCCCGTCATGGTGTTCGTGCACGGCGGCGGCTTCGTGGCCGGGTCCACGCGGTCCGCGATGTACGACGGCTCCGCCTTCGCCCGCGACGGCGTCGTCCTCGTCACCCTCAACTACCGGCTCGGTATCGCCGGGTTCCTCGACCTCCCCGGCGCGCCCGCCAACCGCGGACTGCTCGACGTCGTCGCCGCCCTGCGCTGGGTCCGGGAGAACATCGCCGCCTTCGGAGGCGACCCGCACCACGTCACCCTCTTCGGTCAGTCGGCCGGGGCGACCGTCGTCGGCGGCATCCTCGCCACCCCCGACGCCACGGGACTCTTCCACCGGGCGATCGTCCAGAGCGGCAGCGGCCTGGGAGCGTTCACCACCGAGCAGGCCGCCCGCGTCACCGAGGCGGCAGCCGAAACCCTGGGTGTCGAGCCCCATGCCGACGCCTTCGCGGACCTCTCCGACGACCTCCTGGTCGCGGCGGCCTCCCGGCTCGCGGGCCTCGACCTGAAGACCGACACGCACCACGACCCGCTGATCGGACTCAGTCCTTTCAGCCTCGTCCTCGACACGCAGCCCGCCGCATCCGTCGCCGCCGGCCTGGGCGCCGAGGTCGACCTGCTCATCGGGACCAACGCGGAGGAGGGAAACCTCTATCTCGTCCCCGTGGGCCAGTACGCCACCTCGACGGTCGGGGACGTCGAGGAAGTCGCGGAGCGCTCCCACCCGAATCCGGAGAAGCTCGTCGACGTCTATCGCAGGACGCGCTCCGAGGCGTCCAACGGCGCGCTGCGCTCGGCCATCGTGGGCGACGCGCTGTTCGGCGCGGGCACCTGGGCCCTGACCGGCGCACATGCCGGCCATTCCCGGTCCGCCACCTATGCCTACGAGTTCGCCTGGCGGTCGCAGGCCCTGGACGGGGAGCTCGGCGCCACGCACGCGGTCGAGCTGCCCTTCGTCTTCGATCTCGCGCACCTCACCCGGCTGCACGGGTCCGCCGCCCTGCTCGGCCCCGGCAAGCCCCCCGCGCGTCTCGCCGCCCGCATGCACGAGACCTGGGTCCGATTCGCCAGGACCGGCAACCCGGGCTGGGACCCGTACGACACCGATCGCAGGGCCACGATGCGCATCGACGTCGAGTGGACCCAGGTGGACGACCCCCGCGGCCAGGAACGGCAGGCCTGGAGCTGACCCCTGACGGACCTCGCAACGCACACGAGTAGAGACAATGGGAGAGACGATACGCATCGTCTTGCTATAGTGGAGGCATGCACTTCTTCTACTTTCTCTGAGTCCGGGCACGGCCGACGCCGCCGTTTCTGCTGCCCGTAGACACGTCGTACCCCCAGGGAAAGTCACATGCGCGAACGCGCCCGTAGAGCTGTCCCCGCTGCCGTGGCACAGCTGTCCGTCAAGAACGTCACCAAGTCCTATGGCACCCGGACCGTCCTCGACCAGGTCTCCTTCACCGTGCGCCCGGGGGACAGGGCCGCCGTCATCGGTGAGAACGGCTCCGGCAAGTCCACCCTGTTGCGGCTGCTCGCCGCGGCCGAGGAGCCGGACACCGGGGAGATCACCGTCGGCTTCCCCGGTGGCACCGGCCATCTCGCCCAGACCCTCGACCTCGACCCGCACCGCACCGTGCAGGACGCCGTCGACCTCGCCCTCACCGAACTGCGTGACATGGAGCGTCGGCTGCGCACGGCGGAGGAGCGGCTCGGCGAGGCAACGCAGGACGAACTCTCCGCCTACGGCGAGCTGCTGATCGCGTACGAGGAGCGCGGTGGCTACGAGGCGGACGCCCGCGTCGACGCCGCCATGCACGGGCTCGGGCTCGCCGGGATCACCCGGGACCGCGCGCTCGGCTCGCTCTCCGGCGGCGAGCAGTCGCGGCTCGCGCTCGCCTGCGTGCTGGCCGCCGCTCCCGAGCTGCTGCTCCTCGACGAGCCGACGAACCATCTCGACGCGACGGCCGTGCGCTGGCTCGAGGAACACCTGCGAGCGCACCGCGGCACCGTCGTCGCGGTCACCCACGACCGCGGCTTCCTGGAGCGCATCGCCACCACGATCCTCGAGGTCGACCGGGACGCGCGCACGGTGCACCGGTACGGCGACGGCTGGGCCGGTTACCGTGCCGCGAAGGCCTCCGCCCGGCGTCGCGCGGAGCAGGAACACGCGGACTGGCTCGACGAGGTGGCCCGCACCGAAGAGCTGCTCGAGGCCGCCGGGAAGCGGCTGGCCACCACCGGAAAGGACCCGCGGCAGGGCTTCGGCAAGCACCGACGCTCGCACGAGGCGAAGCTCGGAGGACAGGTGCGGTCCGCACGGGAGCGGCTGGCCCACCTGCGCCGCAACCCCGTGGCGGCGCCACCGGAACCCCTGCGTTTCACCGCCGCGCTGCCGGCAGCGGGCGGTGCCCGTCCGGTCGAGGGCCCTGCCCCGAGCGCTCCACCCGGACCGAGCGGGGAACACCCCCTGGCCGAGCTCGACGGTGTGGGCGTGGGTGAACGGCTGCGTCTGGACGGTCTCCTCGCCATCGCGCCGGGGCAGCGGCTTCTCGTCACGGGCGAGAACGGGGCCGGCAAGACGACGCTGCTGCGCGTCCTGGCGGGCGACCTGGAGCCCGACACCGGCGCGGTACGCCGCCCGGTCCGGATCGGGTACCTGGCGCAGGAGCTGCCCGCGCGCTCCACGAGGCTCCCGCTGCTCACCGCCTTCGCGGCCGGGTGGCCCGGGCTGCCGGAGGAGTACGCCGAACAGCTGCTGGCGCTGGGGCTGTTCCGTGCGGAGGACCTGCGCGTCCCGGTCGCGGCGCTCTCCGCGGGGCAGCAGCGGCGACTGCAGCTCGCCCGGCTGGTGACGCGGCCCGCGGACCTTCTCGTCCTCGACGAGCCGACGAACCACATCGCGCTCGATCTCGTCGAGGACCTGGAGGCGGCGCTCGCGGTGTACCCGGGAGCGGTGGTCGCGGTCTCGCACGACCGCGGCTTCCGCGAGCGCTTCCCCGGGGAGCGGCTGGAGCTGCACCGGGGCCGCAGGCGCTGACGGCAAAGGCCCGGCGCCGCCCGTTCCTGTTTCGACACTCCTCTATGTTGACGTTTCTCGATTCACGGCGGAAGCTTGTATCGAGAAACGTCAATGCAGTCCGTCGAGGAGCGAGCCATGACCGAGCAGACCGCAGACGACCTGCGCGAAACCGTCCGTCAGCGATACGCCGCCTCGGCCCTCGAGGTCGCCGAAGGCGGCACGGCCTGCTGTGGGTCCGAGCCGGTCGACGTCGACGACGACTTCGGCGGGGCGCTCTACGCCGCCGACGACCGCGACGCCCTCCCGGCCGAGGCGGTCGCCGCCTCCCTCGGCTGCGGCAACCCGATCGCCGTGGCCGATCTTCGCGAAGGTGAGCGCGTCCTCGACCTCGGCTCCGGCGGCGGCATCGACGTCCTGCTCTCCGCCCGCCGCGTCGGACCGACGGGCAAGGCGTACGGCCTGGACATGACCGAGGAGATGCTCGCCCTCGCCCTGGCCAACCGGAGGAAGGCCGGCGCCACGAACGTCGAGTTCCTCAAGGGCACCATCGAGGCCGTTCCGCTGCCCGCCGGCACGATCGACGTCGTGATCTCCAACTGCGTGATCAACCTGTCCACCGACAAGCCGGCCGTCTTCGCGGAGATGTTCCGAGTCCTGGCCCCCGGTGGCCGGATCGGCATCTCGGACGTAGTCGCCGAGGACGAACTCACCCCGGCCCACCGCGCCGAGCGTGGCGACCACGTCGGCTGCATCGCCGGTGCGCTCTCCTTCACCGAGTACCGCGACGGGCTGTCGGCGGCCGGCTTCACCGGCATCGAGCTCACCCCGACCCGCACTGTCGCCGACGGCATGCACTCCGCCGTCGTCCGAGCGGTCAAGCCGGACAGGGCCGTGCCGCGTCACGCGACAACGTGCGGCGGGCAGGGCAACCTTGTGGGCGGGTGGTGAGTCTTCTGATTGATCACTGCGTGATCGGACCCACAAGGAGACCATCATCAGCGCCATACGCAAGACCCTGACCGCCACTGCTGTAGTCGGTGCCGTCCTCGCGGGCTCCGCTGCCTGCGGTACGGCGGAGCAGCTTTCCGCCGGCCAGAAGCTCGACCAGGCCTTCGAAGAGCTCGGCAAGAAGAAGACACTCTCCTTCGAGCTCGACGTGGACACGGATGTCGCGTCGCTGAAGGCGCTGGACGCCAAGTCCGAGCCGGCGCCCGGCGAGGAGATGCCGGATGAGGCTGCCGAGCTGATCAGCGGTGCGAAGATCACGATGACCGTGCAGTCGAAGAAGCCGATCGAGGAGTCCGGAGAGCAGGACTTCGTTGGCATGGCCATGAAGATCAGCAATGCGGACGGCGACCTCGCCGAGTACCGGGTGGTCGGCGACTACACCTATGTCCGTGCCGACATCGAGACCATCGGCCAGATGATGGGGAGCCCGGTACCGGCTGCCGAGGACCTGCCCCCGGAGGCCGGGGCGTTCAAGGACGTTCTCGAGGGCAAGTGGGTGAAGTTCAGCACCAAGGAGATGGAGGAGGTCGCCGCCGAGGGCCAGGACGCCCAGGACGCTCCCGCACCCGACCCGACCCTCGACGCCAAGACGCAGAAGAAGCTCGTGGAGGCGCTCCGCTCGGTCGTCGCCCGTGAGGTGGACTTCAAGACGGCCGACGGCGAGGACGGCGCCGAGCGCGTCACCGCCACGGCGCCCTTCCGCACGCTGCTCACCGAGCTGCTCGGTGAGATCCGCCCGCTGGCCAAGGACCTGCCTCCCGGCATGGACCTGCCGACGGACCAGGACCTGAAGGACGCCCCCGACACGAAGGTGACGGCGGACTTCACGCTCAAGAACGGTGAGCTGACCGAAGTGGACCTGGACCTCGCCGCGTTGGCCGAGGACGCCAAGGTCAAGAAGCTGGGCCTGACGCTGCGGATGAGCGACGGCACCAAGCCCACCGCCCCGGCCGGCGCCGCCGAGCTGGACCTGGCGGAACTCATGGAGGGCTTCTTCGCCGGTCCGATGGTGGAGGACGACGAGTTGTCCGAGAGCGACCTCGCCGACCTGGGCCTCCCGGCTGACGAGCTCTGATCGCACCGAGCTCGCACGGAACGGGCACCGCACTCGTCCGGTGGACACCCTCACGAGTGCGGTCCGCCCGTCCCACCGCGCCCGCTTGCTGCCCGGTGGTGCAGGATCCCTCGGCATCGGACAGCGCGTTCGGCGGTCGGACGCGCTGTCAGGCGGAGGGCACGGGGCCGCCGGGCCGGAAGCGCTCCACCCCGACGATGTGCCGCACCTTGACCGGACGCACGATCACCGCGACCCGTTGCTCCCCCGGCATGATCCACTCGAAGCGTTCGCCGCCCAGGTACTTCCGGGCCAGCCGGTCCATCCGATCGTGCGCCTCCTCGCCCTCGATGAAGCGGGCCACCACACCACTGATCTGCACCCGGTCAAAGGGATCGGCGGCGTCCGCGTGCGAGAGATAGACGCGGGGGTCGCGGCGCAGGTTCTCCTCCTTCACCCGACCCACCGAGGTGTTGAACGTCAGCTCGCCCTCCCCCTCCAGATCCACCCACATCGGGCTGACCTGCGGCGCTCCGTCGGCGAACACGGTGCCGACATACCAGATGTTGGGGGCTTCCAGTCGGGCGCGGACGGCGTGGTCAAACGTCGTAGTCATCCCGGGAGGCTATCAATCATGATCGGCGGAGCGAGTTTCGATCACCGCTCGGCGACGCGGTTCGGCTGCAGCAGGAGGAGCGCGATGTCGTCGGTGTGCGGGCCGACGCGGCGCGCATGGTGGACGAGGCTGTCCACCAGTTGGTGCAGCGGAAGGCTGCTCGACCGGCCCAGGTGGTGCGCGAGGTCGGCCGTGGTGTCGGCGATGTCGAGACCGGGGGCTTCCACGAGGCCGTCGGTGTAGAGGGCGAGCAGGGACATCAGGGGCAGGGGCACGGTGGTGAGCGGGTAGGAGGGCGTGCCGACACCGAGACCGAGAGGCGGACCGGGACGGGTGTCGAGGGCATGGGTCCGGTTGTCGGGATGACGTAGCAGCGGGGGCGGATGGCCGGCGCTGGCGAGAGTCACCCGCCGGCGGGCCAGGTCGATGTGGGCGTAGAGACAGGTGACGAAACGGTCGGCGTTGAGGTCGGCGAGGTCACGGTCGGTGCGGGTGAGGACCTGGTCGGGAGTGGCTCCGGCCGTGGCGTGGGCGTGGACGGCCATGCGTACCTGGCCCATGAGGGCGGCTGCCTTCGTGTCGTGTCCCTGCACGTCACCGATGACCGCTGCGGCGGTGGTGTCGGTGAGGCGGATGAGGTCGTAGAAGTCGCCGCCGATGTCCATGCCGTGACTGGCGGGCAGATAGCGGGCGGCGACGTCGAGTCCGGTCACGCGGGGCAGAGTGCGGGGCAGGAGGGTTTGCTGGAGGGCGTGCGCGAGGCTGTGCTTGGCGTCGTAAAGGCGTGCACGGTCCAGGGCCTGGGCGATGAGACCGGCGAGGGGAGTGAGGATGGAGCGTTCGGCCGCGGTGAAAGAGTGCGGGTGGTTGTAGGCGAGGAGGAGGCAGCCGAGGGGGCGTCCGGAGCTGAGCAGCGGCAGGAACGCCCATGCCTGCTTGCCGCTGTTCTGCGGTGCCTCGGGGTAGAGGCGGGCCAATGCGCCGCGGTCGGCGAAGAAGGAAGCGGTGCCGGTGGCCAGAGTACGGCCCGCGGGGGTCAGATCGGCGTCCGCCGACAGGCCGTCCAGTTGCTCGATGACGTCGGGGGCATAGCCACGGTGTCCGATGACCCGCATCCGGCCCGCGTCGGCGGTGGACATGATCATGCCGTGGGCGCCGAAGGCGGGAAGGATCTGGTCTGCCGCCAGATCGACGACGTCCTGGACCCCGACGGTTTCGGTCAGCGCGGCGGCCAGTGCCATCAGAAGGTGGATGCGGCTCTCGGGCGGCGTGCCGGAGGAGGCCGGCCGCATGTCGAGGGGCTTGGCGGAATGCTTGGGAGTGATGAGGACGCTCGTGCCGCTGTCGTCCGCGTGAAGGCTCAGATCGAGCCACTGGTCCGGTGGCCGGAGAACGGTCAGCGCGTGGGGCTCTCGGCTGGTCAGAGCCGTGCGGTACGTGTCCATGTACGTGATGGTGTTCAGCCATGACAGAGACTGCCACGGCTGGGTTCCCAGCAGGTGCTCCGCCGGTCTGCCCAGCAGCTCGGCGGCAGTGGTGTTCACGAAGGTGATGAGCCCTCCGTGGTCGAGGGCGAGAGTGCCGAGGGGCAGGCGTTCCACCAGGTCGGCCGCCGCGCGCCCGTACTGCGACCATGGCTCCGCGCGGTGATGACGCACGAATCGTGGCCGGGTCGGAAGGGCCGGTGGGTCGGCCGATGCAGCCAGGACCCGGGCGATACGCCGGGCTCCCAACGCGACGTGCCTGCGCTCGCCGCGGCTGAGCTGGGGGGAGCGACCCGGAGCCCACATCAGCAACAACGCGCCCCGGCAGCGCCGGGCCTCGGTGAGCGGCGCCACTGCGAACGCGCATTGGTACGGGATGGCCGCCGCGACGCGCGGGTACCTGTGGGCCAGCTCTTCGAGGGAGCTCACCCAGACGAGCCGGTCGTGGCGCATGGCGTCCTGGGCCGGGCCGGGGGCAGTGGAGGAGACCCGCCAGTACGGCGCGAACGCCTCGATGGGGATCCCGCACAACGCGATCAGACCCAGCGCGGCTTCAGCCGGGTCCAGCAGATAGACACCCCCGGACCTGGCGTCCGTACGACGGACGGCCCACGCCAAGGCCTCACCGAGCGGATCACCGCCACCCGGCCTCTCATCGGCCTCGGTCCCGATCACGTAGCGCAACACCTCACGCTCATGATCAGAACGCTAACCCCGCACAAGAGGGACGGCATGTGGATCAACCCCGCGCCGCCGGCCGAGTGGCACCAGGGAACCGAGTGAGTGATGGTGGTGGAGGTGCGTACGTGAACGCCGTGCGAGAGAAGGCTTCAGAATGCAATCGTTCAAAGAAGCCGTGAAGGCAGGTCTGGCGCTGGTCGCCGTATCGGGAGCGTCGGTCATGACCACGCTGTCCGTCTCCGGGAGCGCCGAGGCGGCACCCGGCGAGTACTGCGGATCCGACAGCGTCTACGGACTCGCCGTGTTCGCCGGCGCCGACACACCGTGCTCCACCGCTCTGCAGGTCGCCGATGCCTATCAGGCGCGCAGCGGCGGCTCCTCCATGACCGTCCACGTCGGCGGGGAGGCGTGGCGCTGTCAAGAGCAGCAGGGCGACCCCAATCCTGTCGGCCGGTGCGTGGCCACCGCCGACCCGAGCCGGTGGATCGAGCTCACGTCGTAATCGTCAGCCCCTGTTGTTGGGAGATGTCCCATGGTGTCCCCAGGCCTCTTCGCCGGCGCGGCCGCGACCGCCTTGGCCTTCGCACTCCCCGCAACAGCCCACGCCGCACCGGTCGTCGTGCCGGACGACTGCGCCCAGGCCGTAGCAGTCGCGGAGATGGCGGAGCAGGACTACCAGGACACGGTGAAGTGGTACAAGGACCTCATCGCTCAAGGCGGGAACCCGGGCATCGCGGAGGAGCAGGCAGTGATCGACGCCCGAGCCGATCGCGACAGGACGGCGACCCAGGCGCAGCGCATCTGCGGTCCGTGACCCACATGTGCTCCTCCCGGATGTTCTTGCCGATGTTCGCGTAGCTGCACCTTCACTCGGGATCACTTCCTGACCGCGAGGCCGCAGACGGAGACGTCGGCCGTGTCCTCCTCGGACTGCTCGGCTTCCGGGCGCCAGGTGGCGGTGGACACGACCCCCGGCTCCACCAGATCCAGGCCGGTGAAGAAGGAGCCGATCTCCTGCGGCGACCGCAGGTGGTAGGTGTGGGCCGACTGCCCGTTGTAGACCCCGACCGCCGTGCTGAGCGCCTCGTTGGTGTTCGTGCCGTCGCTCAGGGCCAGGTAGCTGCCCGACGGCAGGGCTGACATCAACGTGCTCACCAGGTGGGCGGGGCGTTCGGCGTCGGAGATCTGCCCCATGATGCCCAGCATGGTCAGGGCGACCGGGCGGCCGAGGTCCAGGGTCTTGGCGGCCTCGGCCAGGATCCGCTCCGGGTCCCTCACGTCGGCGTCGATGTAGGCGCAGGCGCCCTCGGTGCTGCTGGTGAGCAGAGCCTGCGCGTGCACCAGGACAAGGGGGTCGTTGTCGACGTACACGATGCGACTCTCCGGCGCGATGCGCTGGGCCAGTTCGTGGGTGTTGTCGGCGGTGGGCAGTCCGGTGCCGATGTCGAGGAACTGGCGGACACCGGCCTCGCCCGCGAGGAAGCGCACGGCGCGGGCGAGGAACCTGCGTTGCAGCCGGGCGACGGCGGCGAACTCCGGGAACGTCTTGAGGATGACCTCACCGGCCTCGCTGTCGACGGGGTAGTTGTCCTTGCCTCCCAGCAGGTAGTTCCAGACACGGGCGGAGTGCGGGCGATCGGTCCCCAGCCCGGCCCTGACTTCTTCACGCGGGTGAGTCATGGGGAAAGCTTCACACGGATGCTTCGGCGAGAGCCCGCTGGGCAACTACCCCGAACTCGCCTGCACCACGCGGGACTCGCTTTCTCTGAGAATGTTCAGACTTTGTCCTTGACTGGCCGAAAGTAGGGGCTCTAGCGTCCAACTCACCGACTTCGCCGGGGTTTTCGTCCCGCCCTGCCGCACTGCGGTGGGGCGGTGGCAATACCCCCTGGTCTTTGCAGCCACGACCAGCCCAAAGGAGTTCTGAGTGCGCATCAGACGGATCGCCACCCTCGTAGGGGCGGCGGCGCTGGCAGGGACCGTCGGGCTCCTGCCCCTGTCCCCGGCCCAAGCCGCCAAACCGGAGCCCGCACCGCCCGTCCCGTCGAACTTCCAGAAGGTCACCCTCAACGACCGCCCCGGCGAGCCCATGGCCCTGGCCGTCCTGCCCGACCGCCGGGTGCTGCACACGGCGCGTACGGGCGAAGTCCGGATCCACGACCCGAAGAGCGGCGTGAACTTCCTCGCCGCCGACATGAAGCAGAGCCCCGCCGGGCTCTACCAGCACGACGAGGAAGGCGTGCAGGGCATCGCCGTCGACCCCGGCTTCGCCAAGAACCGCTGGGTCTACCTCTACTACTCGCCCCGACTCAGCACCCCCGTGGACGACCCCGCCACCCCGGGCGTCAACGAAGGCGACGCGCCGCTGACCGGCAAGCCCGAGGACTTCGCCAAGTACAAGGGCGTCACGCGGCTGTCGCGGTTCAAACTGAAGGGCAACGAGCTCGACTTCGGCACCGAGCAGAAGATCCTCGACGTCCCGGCCGACCGAGGCCTCTGCTGCCACGTCGGCGGCAAGATCGACTTCGACCGCAAGGGCAACCTGTTCCTGTCGACGGGCGACGACACCAACCCCTTCGAGTCGAACGGCTACGCCCCGCTCGACGACGGCCCCGACCGCAACCCGGCGTTCGACGCGCGGCGCACCTCCGGCAACACCAACGACCTGCGCGGAAAGGTCCTGCGCATCAAGGTGGAGCGCGACGGCGGCTACGAGATCCCGCGCGGCAACCTCTTCGCGCCCGGCACCCCGAAGACCCGCCCCGAGATCTACGCCATGGGCCTGCGCAACCCGTTCCGCTTCGGCGTGGACGACCGGACCGGCGAGGTCTACGTCGGCGACTACTCGCCCGACGCCAACCAGGCGAACCCCGACCGCGGCCCCGCCGGCCACGGCCGCTGGATGGTCATCGACCGCCCCGCCAACTACGGTTGGCCGTTCTGCGTCTCCCGTGACCTGCCCTACCAGGACTACGACTTCGCCACCAAGAAGTCGAGCGGCGCCTTCAACTGCGACAAGCCGGTCAACGACTCGCGCCACAACACCGGCCTGAGCAAGCTGCCGCCGGTGACGGACGCCGAGATCGTCTACGGCTACGGAGCCTCCGAGGAGTTCCCGGAGCTCGGCACCGGCGGCATCGGCCCCATGGGCGGCCCGGCCTACCGCTACGACAAGGGGAACAAGGCCCAGAACCGCTGGCCCGAGTACTTCGACGGCAAGCCGCTCTTCTACGAGTGGACCCGCGACCAGATGAAGGCCATCAGCCTCGGCAGGAGGAACGAGGTCACGAAGATCGAGGACGCGATCCCGTCGATCAAGACGGACGGCCCGATCGACGCCGAGTTCGGTCCCGACGGCGCCCTCTACGTCCTCGAGTACGGCACCGGCTACTTCGCGGAGCTGCCCGAGGCACAGCTCTCCCGCATCGACTACACGCGGGGCAACCGCACCCCGGAGCCCATGGCCGCCGCGGACGTGACCAACGGCACCAACCCGCTGACGGTCCAGTTCTCCAGTGCCGGCACCAAGGACGCCGACGGTGACGCCCTCCGCTACGCCTGGGACTTCGACGCCGACGGCACCGTGGACTCCCGCGAGGCCAACCCGAAGCACACGTTCACCGAGAACGCCGTCTTCGACGCCACGCTGAAGGTCACCGACAGCACCGGCCGTTCGGCCTCCGCGTCGGTTCCCGTCGTGGTCGGCAACAAGGCGCCGGTCGTCTCGCTCACGACCGACCCCGCTCCGCACGGCGGCCAGGAGTTCCACTGGGGCGACACGGTCACCTGGGAGGTCACGGTGACCGACGACCAGCCGGTGGACTGCGCGAGGGTGTCCGTGTCGTTCATCCTCGGCCACGACACGCACGGCCACCCGCTGTCGACGAGCACCGGCTGCTCCGGTTCGTTCAAGACGTTCGTGGACGGCGGTCACTCCGGTGCGGACAACCTGAGGGCGGTCTTCAACGCCAGCTACAAGGACGCTCCTCCGGACGGCCTGCCGGCCCTCTCGGGCAGCGCCGAGGTCGCACTGATCCCGGCCCACTGACCGGGGAGAAGGCATGAGGCGGGGCGCCACCCGGAGGTGGCGCCCCGCCGCTGTTCCAGCCCGCGTGCGGCCTGGTCAGGCACGCACCGGAACCTCGGTACGTGCGCGGGTGCCGGCGGCCGGGGCCACGAGGACGGCCATGGCGACGAACGCCAGCACCACCACCATCGCCGGACGCAGCCCGTAGTGATCGCCCAGGAAACCGAGCGCGGGCGGCCCCACCAGAAAGGCGATGTAACCGATCGTCGCCACGAGACTGACCCGGGCGGTCTCGTCGGGTCCGGAGTCGCCCGCCGCCGACAGGGCCACCGGAAAGCCCAGGGACGCGCCAAGACCCCAGAACAGGACGGCGGCCGCGGCCACGAAAGCGTTGTCGGAGAAGATGACCAGGGACAGGCCCACGGCTCCGGAGATCGCGCTGGCCCGCACGACAGCCGCCCGGCTGTATCGGTTGAGGAAGAACGTGCCGCCGAAACGCCCCAGGGTCATCGCCGCGGCGAAGCCCACGAAGACGAGCGAGCCGGCCGCGGCGCCGAGCCCGTGACCGTCGACCATGAGCAGCGGCAGCCAGTCGTTGGCGGCCCCCTCGGCGAGGGCCATGGCGAGGACGATGGCCCCGATCAGCAGGAGCCCACGGTCCCTCCACACCTGCGGCCGCGCCTGCTGCGCGGAGTCCGCAGCAGGCGGAGCGGTGCGGATCCCGGTCCCGGCCTGGACGGCACCGATGGCGTACGCAAAGATCGCAGCCGCCACCACGGCAACGGCCAGCAGGTGCCAGTGGGCGGGAAACGCCACCGCGGTGGCCGCCATGCCGGCCAGGCCACCGACGACGGTGCCCAGGCTGAAGTATCCGTGCAGCGTGGGCAGAACCGCCGTGCCGGTGATCCGTTCCACGTCGGCACCGTCCACGTTGATCGCCACCTCACCCGACCCGAACCCCATGCCGAGCACGCACAGTCCCGCAGTGACCAGCGGTGCGGAGGCGAGGGCGCTGCCCACCCCGACGACGGCCACGCTCGCGACGACCAGGAGGGTGGCGAGTGCCGTCACGGGCCTGGTGCCGAACCTCGACACGAAGCGGCCGGAAAACAGGATGCCGGCCATGGAGCCGACCGACAGGCCGAAGAGCACCAGTCCCATCTGCCCGGTGGACACCCCCAGGTGATCACGGATGTCCGGCGTGCGCGTGACCCAGGAGGCCATTGCCATGCCGTTGAGGAAGAAGAACAGGAACAGCGCCCGACGGCGTCGGCGTATGGCACGGTCTATCAAGAAGGGCTCCGCTGGTGTTCGACAGAATCGACGGACACAGGCAGGCAACGGGTCCGTGCACCCACCAGGTATGTACAAATGTACACACTCGCCGAGGGTACGAGAAGACAAGGCAGACCACGACGATGACAGGCAGCACCCGCGGCCCCAACGACCCCCGGCGCCGCGAACGCATCCTCGACGCCGCGCTCGACGTCATCGCCGAGCACGGTGCCATCAAAGTGACCTTTCGGAAGATCGCCGACGCGGCCGGCGTGCCGCTCGGTTCCCTCACCTACTACTTCGACGACATGCAGCACCTGCTCACCGACGCCTTCACCCGCCACGCCGAGTCCGTCTCCACGCGCTACGGCGCCCTCCTGGAGGCCGCGCGGTCACCCCAGGAAGCACAGGACGCGGTCGTCGAGATCATCTGCGGCAAGGTCTGGGGAACCGACCACAATCTCCTGCTCGGTTACGAGCTCTACGCCTTCGCCACCCGCCACCCCGAAGTGCGCGCCGTCATGCGGTCCTGGATGCAGGCCAGCCGCGACTCGCTGGCCAGACACTTCGACCCGCTCACGGCCCGGGCCCTCGACGCCCTGATCGAAGGACTCTCCATCCACAACTCCGTCGACCTCCGGCCCACCGACCGCGGGGAGGTGGCCGCCATCGTGAGCGCCGTCGTCAACCGGCACCGCTGAACGCGGCGAGGAGCAGGTCGGTGTGGGGTGTCGCCGGCAGTGATTCCTCGGCGTCACCGGGACACGGGCGCTCACCGGACAGCCGGGCTCGCGTCAGACGACGGCCCGGCGGTAGACCTGCCGTGAACCACCCTCCGGGCCCGGATCCGCGGCCTCGGCCGGGCTGAAGCCGAGACGCTCGTAGAAGTCGCGCGCGCCGCCGGCGACCGCGCCCGGGTGGTCGGCCCCGAAGGTGATCACCTCGATGCTGCCCGGCCGGCGCACGAACCTGCGTGTCGCGTCCTCCATGAGCGCGCGGCCGACGCCCTGCCCACGGTGCTTCTCGGAGATGACGAGCCAGTCGATGTGGTACTTCGGGGCCTGGCTGTCGAACAGCAGGCCGCCGAGCACATCCGGGCCCGAGACGGCGACGAGCGCCGTGGCCCGGCGAATGTGCTCCTCCACGGCGCGGTGGAAACCGGGATCCCCGACCATCGGGCCGAACCAGTGCTCGACCTGGGCCGCCAAGCCGAGGAGGCCGGGGAAATCCTGCTCTTCCGCAAGTCTGACGATCACTCGAACAGTCTGCCACGCACCAGCGCGCCATCCACTCGGTCGGCCGGTGCCCGATGCCTTGCCGGGTCCGTCACCGAAGTTCTCCAGTTGCGCGGGGGGCGTGGGCGTCGCCGTCGTTGGCGCAGCGGAAACCGAGGTTGCCGGAGGAGGACTCCGGGGTGTTGGAGGAGCGGGCGGCGACCCGGTAGCGGTTGCAGTAGGAGTCGTGGCACAGATAGGAGCCGCCGCGCAGGACCCGCGCGGTTCCGGTCTCCGGGCCGTGCGGGTCCTCGGCGGCGGACTGGGCGTAGTAGGAGGGTGAGAACCAGTCGGAGCACCACTCCCACACGTTGCCGGCGGTGTTCCACAGACCGAAGCCGTTGGGGCGGTAGGACCTGACGGGCGCGGTCGTCGGACAGCCGTCCTCGGCGGTGTTGGTGTGGGGGAAGCGGCCCTGCCAGATGTTGCAGCGCCACCGGCCGCCGGGGGTGAGTTCGTCACCCCAGGCGTAGCGGCGCCCGGAGAGCCCGCCGCGTGCGGCGTACTCCCATTCGGCCTCGGTGGGCAGGCGCTTGCCCGCCCACCGGGCGTAGGCATGCGCGTCGTTCCACGAGATGTGGACGACGGGGTGGTTCTGCCGGCCGGTGATGTCGGACCGGGCGCCTTCGGGGCGGCGCCAGTGGGCGCCCCGGACGTTGATCCACCAGGGAGTCCCGGCGGCGTGGCCGAGGATGTCGGCGGAGGGGGCGTCGACCACGAGGTGGAAGACCGCCGAGGAGCCGTAGCACTCGGCGTCGGTCACGTAGCCGGTGGCCTTGACGAAGGTGGCGAACCGGGCGTTGGTGACAGCGGTCTCGTCGATGTGGAAGGGCTTGAGGCGCACCGTGTGGACGGGGGTCTCGCCGTCGGCGCGGTAGCCCTCGTCGAAGGCGTCGCCCATGGCGAACTCGCCGCCCGACAGGCGGACCTGGCCGCGCGTCGAGCGATCGCGGGCGGCGGTGACCGGCACCGTGGGGGACCCCGCGGCGGTCTCGGTGACGGGGGAGGGCGTGGCGGCGACTGCCGGGGCGCAGCAGGGGCGGTGCTCGTCGGTCATGGAGCTACGCCCGGTACGTGGACTCGTCCAGCCCGCTCAGGGTCGGGTCGTGGCCCACCTCGCCGACGTCGTACATCGACGTCATCCAGTGGTAGAAGTTGTCGCCGCGCTCCCGCAGCACGTCGTACAGTCGGCGCGTCATCCGGGAGCGGACCTCCGCGTGCTCCGGATGGTCGTGCACGTTCTGGAGCTCGTCCGGATCGGTGTGCAGGTCGTACAGCTCGTTGACGGAGTCCGGGTTGACGACGAGCTTGTACCGGTCCTCGCGCAACATGCGCTGCGGGTACGGGAAGTGGTGGCCGTGGAACTCGCAGACGATGTCCTCGTCCCAGTCGACCGCCTCACCGCGCACGAGCGGCAGCAGGCTGCGCGAGTCGACCGCGTGCTTCGGGTCGATGCCCGCCAGGTCGAGGATGGTCGCGGTGCAGTCGAGCAGGCTGACGAACTCGGGACGCACGACGCCGGCGGGCGCGCCCGGGACGCGCAGCAGACCGGGCGTGCGGTAGATGTCCTCGTACATCGCCGGGCCCTTGTCGTGCAGCCGGTGGGAGCCGGTGAACTCGCCGTGGTCGCAGGTGAAGAACACCGCCGTGTCGTCCACCAGACCGAGCCGTTCCATGGCCGCCATGACCCGGCCGATCTGCAGGTCGATCAGCGCCACATAACCCCAGTACACCGCGATGAGCTTGCGGGTCGTCTCGATCGGCATGGTGTCGAAGGTCCAGTGCGCGCTGTAGTTGCGCTGCACCGGTGGTTTGCCGTGAAAGGTCTCCGCGACGGACCGCGGCAGTTCGACGTCTGCCGGGTCGACCAGGTCGAAGTACTCGTCGGGGAGGATGTACGGCAGGTGCGGGCCGAAGAAGTGCAGAGCGAGGAAGAAGGGCTGTTCACGCTCACGGGCGTCCTCGGCGTACCGTTCGAGCTTCTCTATCGCGCGGGTGGCCAGGTAGTGCTCGAACGTCGCCTCGACCGGCTGGTGCAGCCGGGCCGCGAGCAGGTTGCCGGGCCCGCCGTTGGGCAGGGTTCCGCGGATGCGGTCGCTGATCTCGTACGGCGGCAGACCGCGTTCGGCGAGGTGGGCGAGGTAGTCCGGGTGGTCCACCGGGTTGTGCCAGCCGGGCAGTTCGGGGCCGTCGAAGCCGTAGTCGGCCGCGGTGCGCTGGTTGCCGACGTGCCATTTACCGATGAGGCCGCAGTTGTAGCCGTTGTCGCGCAGTGCCCGGGAGAAGGTGAACCGGTCCTCGGCCAGGTCCTCGAGGTAGCCGACGTTGCGCTCGTGGTTGGCGAGCAGTTTGTGCCGGAAGGGCGCCTGGCCGGTCAGCAGGCTGGCGCGGGCCGGGGTGCAGATCGCGGTGGGGGTGTACCAGCGGTCGAAGCGGGTCCCGGTGGCGGCGAGTTCGTCCAGGGCCGGGGTGTGCGCCAGTGGGTTGCCGTAGGCGCCCAGGGTGTCGGCCCGGTGCTGGTCGGTCATGAGGAAGAGGATGTTCTTCCTGGACGCGCCGGGGGTGCCGGCCGTAGCGGAGGCGCCCTCCGTGCCGGGAGTACGTGAGGTACCACTGGGCGGGGTCACTTGCCTGCTCCCGTGAAGAGGTCGCCGGTGTAGTAGGTCTTCGGGTCGACGGGCGCCTTCAGCTTCCCCGCCTCGACGAAGTAGTCGTTCATGCCCTTCAGCCACTTGGCGATGGTGCCGTCCCGGGTCAGCGCGTCGAGTTCGTCGAGGCTGAGCAGCTTGTTGTTGGCGGCGTCCGCAGTGACCTGGTCGACGGGGACGTCCATCTTGTCGGCCGTCAGCTTGATGGCCTCCTCGGTGTGCTCCGACCGGAACGCGATGGCGTCGCGCAGCACGGCGAGGACCTTCTCGACCTTCTCCGGCCGGTCGGCCACCACCTTGTTGCCGGCCACGAACGCGGTGGGGAAGGAGACCTCGGACTCGAAGTCGGTGTTCTTCGCCAGTTCCTTCATCCCCGGGACCTGCTTCTTGATCGTGGCCGCCGCGGGGTACCAGAAGCCCGCCCCGTCGACCTGTTGGGAGGAGAAGGCGGAGACGATGGTCGACGGGTCCATGGGGACGGTCTTGACGTCGCTCTTGGTCATCCCCGCCTTCTTCAGGGCCAGCGAGAGGATCATGTCGCCGGAGGTGCCCTCGGGAACGGCCACGGTCTTGCCCTTGAGTTGCTCCATGGAGTCGATGCCCGGCTGGGCCAGGACCCGGTCGGAGTTCCCGAGCGTGTTGATCGCGACGACCTTGGCCTGCCCCGAGGCGGGGAGCCACATCGCGCCCGGGCCTATGTAGCCGAAGTCGAGATTGTTCGTTCCCAGGGCCTGGATCTGCAGCGGCCCGTTGGTGAAGACCTTGGTGTCCGCCTTCAGCCCGTGCTTCTTCCACAGGCCCTTGGCGTCGGCGACGGCGATCAGGCTCGCGCCGTTGAAGTCGTTGATGTAACCGAAGCGCACCGTGTCGCCGCTCGAGCCGCCGGAGGACGATCCGCCGCCGCACGCGGCCAGCAGTGCCGTCGCGGACAGGCCGGCGAGGGCGGCGGACAGGCGTCTGCGGGTGCTGGAGGAAGACATGTCTGTGGGTTCCTTCCGGGTCATGGCGTCGAGGAGGGGGAGACGGAAGGGGCGGCGGCGGTGCGGCCTTCCTGGTGGTAGACGGAGTGCCACACCCGGTTGCGCAGCGCGGCGAACTCCGGGCTGAGGCGGAATTCCTCGTTGCGCTCGATGGCGGGGTCGACCTCGATGACGTCGTAGACCCGCCCGGGCCGGGCCGCCATGACGATCACACGGTTGGCCAGGAAGACGGCCTCGTCGACGTCGTGCGTGATGAACAGCACCGTGCGCCGGTCCTGGCTCCATGTCTCCAGCAGCTGTTCCTGGAGCGTGACCCGGGTCAGCGCGTCGAGGGCGCCGAAGGGTTCGTCCATCAGGAGGATCGAGGGATCGACGGCGTAGGCACGGGCGATGGCACAGCGCTGGCGCATGCCCCCGGACAGCGTCTTGGGGAGCGCGTCGGCGAAGCGCTCCAGCCCCACCAGCCGGATGAAGTGCTCGGCCCGGCTGCGGCGTTCGCGCTTCGGGGCACCCGTCGTCCTCAGGCCGAACTCGACGTTCTGGCGGACCGTCAGCCAGGGGAAGAGCGCGTACTGCTGGAAGATGACGCCACGCTCCGGCCCCGGCCCGGACACGGGCGCGCCGTCCACCAGAGCACGGCCCGACGTCGGAGTCTCCAGCCCGGCGAGGATGTTCAAGAGGGTGCTCTTGCCGCAGCCCGAAGGGCCGACGACGGTGACGAACTCGTGGTCCGCGATGTCGAGCGAGACGTCGTCGAGAGCGGTGAAGGTCTCCCGGCCCAGGGCGAAGGTCTTGGTGACACCCTGGACGGAGATCTTGGCCGGCGTGCTGGTCATCGGCGTTCCTGCCATCCGGTGAGCTTGCGTTCCGCGAGAAGGAGGAGGCGGTCCATTAGGAGACCGAGGATTCCGATCGAGACGAGTCCGACGAAGATGGTCGGCAGGTCGTAGTAGAGCTGCGCGTTCTGCATGCGGTAACCGAGCCCTTGCTGGGCGGCGATGAGCTCCGCGGCGACCAGGGTGGCCCACGCCGAACCGAGTCCGACCCGCATGCCGACCAGGATGAACGGGGTCGAGGCGGGCACCACCACACGGGCGAAGATCCTCGCGTCCCCCGCTCCCAGCACCCTGGCGGCGTTGATCAGGGTGCGATCGACGTTCACCACGCCCTGGAAGGTCGAGATCACGCACGCCAGGAACGCGGCGAGGAAGATGACGAAGATCTTCGGGGTCTCGTCGATCCCCATGACGACCACGGCCAGCGGGATGATCGCCAGCGGCGGAATGGTCCGGAAGAACTGGATCCACGGCTCGACCAGACCGCGCACGACGCCGTACCAGCCCATGAGGAATCCGACCGGCACGGCCACCGCCGTGCCGAGGGCGAAGCCGATCAGTACGCGGGTCAGACTCGCGAGGGCGTCCTCGCCGAGCGTCCCGTCGCCGATCAGCGTCCAGGCCCGCGAGACGACCTCGGGCGGGGTCGGCAGCTTGAAGCCCGCTTCCGACAGGACCCACCAGATCGTGACGCCCAGCGCGACGGACACGGCGTTCAGGGCCAGGGGAAGCCCCCGCCGGCCCGACGGCGAACGCCGCGGTGCGGCGCTCTTCGCGGCGTCCGGGGCGCCGGAGCCGGCCGGATCCCCGGACGCCTTCTCGGGTACGGGGTGCCGCGGCCGGGCGCCGCGCTTGTCAAGGACGGACATGGGCGGTTCCTTCGATGAGGGAGTCACGGGCATCGGAACCGCCCTTCACATCGGCGGTTTCGGGGTACCTCGCCAGGAGCGGGGAACTGTGGAAGACCGCGGCGAGCGCGCCGATGGCGCCGTCGTCGTCCGACAGCCGGGCCGCCTCGACGACGGGACCGGCCGACGCGGTCGGGAAGAGCTCGGCGGCGAGCGTGGCGGCGACCTGCTCCACGATGACGGGCGCCAGCTGCGCGATCTCGCCGCCGATGACCACCTTCGCCGGGTTGAGCGTCATCGTCGCCGCTCCGACGACGCGCCCCAGCGCCCCGGCAGCCTCCCGCAGCACCCGCTCGGCGACGGGATGCGCACGGGCCACGGCCGCCGCCAGGTCCTGGAGGTTCTCCAGGGGGAGACCGAACTCCCAGCACGCCGCGAGGATCGCGGGCACCGAGGCCACCGTCTCCAGACAGCCCCGCTTGCCGCACCGGCACGGCCGGCCGGCCGGTTCGACGGTCACATGCCCGAGCTCACCGGCCAGCCCGGCCGAGCCGGTCACCAGATGGCCCCCGACGACGAGCCCGCCGCCCACGCCGTCCGACAGCCGTACGTACACCAGGTCGGCGACACTGTCCGCGCCGCTGATGGCCTCGGCGAGGGCCGCCAGACGCGTGTTGTTGTCGACGATCACCGGCGCGTCGAAACGCTCCGCGAAGGCCACGTCGACCCCGTCCGGCGCCGGGCGGAGCACCGTCCCCGCCGAGGTGGCGCGGGGCCAGGCGGCCCCGTCCGGAGCCGGATAGGGGCCCGGCACGCCGATGCCGATGCCCTGCAACGCCCCGTAGTGGACACCCGCCTCCGACGTCAGCCGCTCGACCAGCCCGAGGGCGAGCTCGGTCCGCGCCTGCCAGGACGCCGTGTCGTCGTACCGGGCGGACCCCGACACCATGACCTCGTGCGCCGCGTCCGCCACCACCACGTGGACGCGCCGATGACCGAAGTCGACGCCCATGAACTGCGCCGACGCCGGATCGAGCGCCAGCCGCTCGGCCGGCCGCCCGCTGCCCTCGCGCCGCGAGGCATCGGTGTCCACGACGACGATGGCGCCCCGTTGCAGAAGGCTGGCGGTGATCTCGGAGAGGGTCGTGCGGGACAGGCCCACGACCCGCGCGATCTCACCACGGCTCATGGCGCCGTTCTCTTGCAGCGCACGCAGCACGCGTTCCTCATGGGTACGCCTGACCAGTGCGTGGACTCCGGTGGGCATCTGCATGCCGGTCAACGTAGGGAGGCCCGAATATTCCGTCAACACCCCGACAGAAAAACGTCGTAAGCCTGCAACACCCCTTTCACACTGCCGCAATCACAGGAGTTATCCGGCGTCCGCCGCCTGCCGACGGCCGCGACATGGGCGCATGCGACCCCGTTACCCGATTGTGATCCGCACGCTCGCTCGACCGACCCCACACCCGACCTGCGGGATCCGGCGGCGCGCGCGACTCCGGGCGCCGCGACGGCCGCGGATTATTCATCCGCCCTGTTGACGTAAAAGAGCGGACCTTCCCATGCTGTGCCGGAGCCGGCTCCAGGACCTCGGCGGCCTGTCTCGACCGGCCCGGTACGACACGGTCGCGCAGCTCGTCACCGACGGCGCCGTCGTCGTCAGCAGACCGGACCCTGCCCGTCACGGACCCGGCCGCCCGGTGGAGCAACCGTCCGCGACCCGGGTGGTGCAGGCACCCTTCGCCCACCGCCGCACCGCTGCACCGCCGCCCCGAAGACCAAGGAGAACCCACTGATGACGACCAAGGACAACGCGGTGCCCCGGCGCTCCCTGCTGGCCGGAGCCGCCGGCCTCGGAGCGGCGGCGGCACTGCCCACGACAACGGCCCAAGCGGCCCCCGCGTCCACACCGCACGCCGGGCCGACCCGGCGGCGACACCCGTCCAACTGGCCCGACCCCGAGCCCTACGGCGTCGCCGACACCCGGCTGGACCTGTGGCCGCGCGAGGACAACTCCTTCGTCCTCCCGCTCGAACTGCGCCCCCGCGACAAGGAGCGCGGCACCGTCTGGATGCGGGACACCTACGTCAACTGCTTCGTCGTCGACGGCCGGCCGCTCTACGTCGCCACGGGCACCACCCGCGTACCCGGGCTCGCCGCGGCCGCCCCGTGGAACGACGGCATCTTCATCTGGACGTCACGCTCCCTGAAGGGCCCGTGGAGACTGGCCGACACGACCCGCGTCCGGCCCGGCGCCGAGAAGGGCAAGGTGTGGTCGCCGGAGTTCGTCGGCGAGAACCGCCCCGGACGCACGGTCGTCGCGCCGTGGCAGGAGTACTGGTACGACGACAGGTTCGGCAAGCGCGGCGAGGTGTGGGCGTCGGAGGTCCACTACTTCAAGGGCACGTGGTACATCGTCGCGTGCATGGGTGACCACTCCCTGAAGGTCGGCTCGTTCGTGCTGGTCAGCGAGGGTGGCGTCGAGGGTCCGTACCGCCTGGTCGAGGGCAACCTCGAGAAGCCCTTCGGTGACTCGTTCATCGGAGGCCCGAACTTCATCGAACCCGGCGCCTACCACCACATCGACGGCGGCCTCTACAGTGAGGGCGACGACGCCTGGCTCGTCCTGCACAACGACCTCTACGCCAAGTTCCGGGACGACATGGAGGACATCGTCACGACGACGAACCTCCCGAAGTTCCGGCAGACGCCCTACACTCCCGAGCCGTACCTCGAGGGCGCGTACGTGTTCCAGCACGGCGGCAAGTACTACCTGGTCCACGCCGCGTGGGACCGCACGTCGGTCAACGCCTACGGCAGCACGCGCAACGCCTACGACACGGGGGCGGCGGGCCGCGTGCAGTACCAGTACGACGCGATCGTCGCCGTCTCGGACCACTTCGAGGGCCCCTACTCCGAGCGCTGGACCCTGGGCGTCGGCGCCGGCCACAACAACATCTTCAGGGACCACAGGGGAGACCTCTGGGCGACGTTCTTCCGCAATCCGGCCGCCGGCTACTGGTCGGACCCCGCACGCGTCGCCGACGCCGCCGTGGCCGGGGTGGTGAAGCTGGAGTGGACGGGGCCGGCGGACAACCGGCTGTACGTCAAGCGCCGCGGCTGACCGCTGTCGGCTCACCGGTCGCCGCCGAAGGTGGGGCGGGCGTCGGCGGCGGTCGCCCGGTTCAGCCGCGCCCGCAGGGCGGTCAGACCGAAGCGGAGCCGTTGCAGCGGGGTGGGCGGCAGACTGCGGGCGGCGCCGCGCGCGTAGTGGCGCTCGACGTAGTACTGGCCGATGCTGAGCACGGTCGTGACCGCGATGTACCACAGCGTGGCGACCATCAGCAGCGGAATGACCTGATACGTCTGGTTGTAGATCAGCTGCACCGAGAACAGCAGGTCGTGCACGGCCAGCACACTGACGATGCTCGTTCCCTTGAGCGTGCCGATCAGCATGTTCCCGGCCGTCGGCACGATGGAGCGCATCGCCTGCGGTACGACGATCCTGCGCAGCGTGCGCCACCTGCCGAGGCCCAGCGCCTGCGCGGCCTCGGTCTGGCCCGCCTCCACGGACAGAATGCCGCCGCGTACGACTTCGGCGGCGTAGGCGCTCTCGTGCAGGGTGAGACCGATGACGGCGGTGAGGGTGGGACCGAGCAGGTTCACCGTCTTGACGGAGACGAACTCCGGGCCGAACGGCACGCCCAGGCCGAGGGTGGGGTAGAGGGCTCCGATGTTGAACCAGAACAGCAGCTGCACCAGCAGCGGCGTGGACCGGAAGATCCACACGAAGCCCCAGCTCAGCGTGCGCAGAACAGGGTTGGCGGACAGCCGCATCACCGCCAGTGGAATGCCGAGCAGGAAGCCGAGCGCCGTCACCGCCGCGGTGAGCCACAGGGTCAGCAGCAGCCCGTCGAGTACGGCGCTGGTGGTGAAGTACCGGCCCACCACGTCCCACTGGAAGGCGCTGTTGCGGACGACGGAGTTGACCACCATGGCGAAGAGCAGCAGCGCCACGGCTGCCGCCAGCAGCCGGCCGACATTCCGGCGCGGCACGATCCGTGGCGAGTCGGCGCCGTGCGGCTCGGGCGCCTTCCTGGGCTTCAGGGCAGGGGCGGACGTGACGTCAGAAGGCGTGACCATCGAAAGGGCTCCGGAGACAGGAGGAGGTGCGGGCATGGGTGTCGTCACGCCTGTCGCGCCCCTCAACGCGGCCGGAGCGTCCGACCGCACGATGGGTGGCCGCTCGCCACGAGATTAGGCACCGGAACGCACGAACCGTCAATCCCGGAAGGGGAGTCGCAATGCTCCGTACACGCTCCCGCAATCCGGTCTCAGCGTGTGGTACGGCATCGGTTCCGTGCTTGACGGGCAGTCGTGCGTACTGCTGAATGAAGGGCATGGCTGCCCAGGAACGCTTGGTCTCGCGCGACCACATCGACTTCGGTCGGGTGTGGTCCGCCGCGTGTTGCGCCTGACCCGGCAGCAGGCCGTCTGACCGGCCCTTCTCCCTCCCTCGGTAACCCGTTGCGGGCCGATCTCCGTCTTTGCGCGCGCTGCCGCAGCACCGTTTCCTCCGACGCCCCGCCGTCGTCACGCCCGTAGCCACTCGTCGTCGATGCGACGGCCACCGTTGTGCCTGCACAGCGGGCCATTCCGTCATGCCCGCACGCGGCTCCGTTCCGAAAGGTCCCCCATGCCCGTGGAATTCCTCGGCACTGCCGACGCGTTCGGCTTCGGTCGGTACGTGATCCCGATCGTCCGTGAGGAGGTCGCCAAGCGCGACGCCGAGCGGGCGGCGCGTGGGTCGCAGAGCCCTGCGGCGGTGGGCGAGTGAGTTCCGCCGCCCGAACACCGCTCTCCGACCTGACGGTCGTTCAGGCACTCGTCTCCGACGTGCGGGTGCAACCGCTGTTGCGCGAACTCGGCGACGAGTACTCCACCCGCTACGGCAGGGACGCGCACGCCGAACTCGCCCGCTACCCGGACGAGGAGTTCACGGCCCCGCACGGCGGGGTGCTGCTCCTGCTCCTGGAGGGCGGAGAGCCGGTCGCCGGCGGCGCCTTCCGCCGGTACGACGCGACGACGGCCGAGCTGAAGCGGATCTGGACCCACTCCGCCCACCGCCGCCGCGGTCTGGCCCGCCGCGTCGTCGCCGAACTGGAGCGCGAGGCGGCGGCACGTGGCTACCGCCGGATCCACCTGACCACCGGACCACGACAGCCCGAGGCCCGCGGCCTGTACCTGGCGACCGGCTACACGCCGCTGTTCGACACGCAGGCCGACCCGGAAACCATCGGCCCCCTGCCCTTCGAGAAGCACGTCCCCGTCGCCACCCGCACCGGAAAGGCCACCGACCTGTGAAACTCCCCGACTTCGGAAGCCGTCTGCGCCCAGTCGCGGCCGCTGCCGTGCTCCTGCCCCTGTTGGCCCTCACCGCGTGCGGCTCCGGCGACACCGCGGTGGCCGGCGCGCAGACCTCCCCCGCGCCGACCGACGACCCGGTCGCAGCCGTACGCAAGGTGGACTCCATCGCAGCCCTGCTGCCCGCCGCCGTGCGGAAGTCGGGCACCCTGCGGGTCGGCAGCTCCGCCGCCGCCCCGCCCGCGGCGTACTACCCGAACGGGTCGGACAAGCAGCCCGAAGGCCAGGACATCGACATCGCCGACGCCGTCGCCAAGATCCTCGGTATCAGGCTGGAGCGCCAGGACGCCTCCTTCGAGACGATCCTGCCCGCCCTGCGCAGCGGCAAGTACGACTTCGGTACCGGCAACTTCGGGGTCACCACCGAGCGTCTGAAGACCATCGACTTCGTCACCTACATCGACGACGGCCAGGGCTTCGCGGTGAAGAAGGGCAACACGTCGTTCGGCAAGAAGGTCACGGACCTGACCCAGCTGTGCGGGCGGACGGTGGGCATCGGCGCCGGGACCACCTTCGAGGCGACCCTGGAGGCGAACAAGGGGGTCTGCGCGAAGGCCGGCGAGAAGCCGTACGACGTGCAGGTCTACTCGGAGAACGGGGCGACCTTCACCGCGCTCCAGCAGGGCCGGATCGACGTGATCATGTCGACCATCAACGGTCTGCGGTACCAGGCGGCACAGCCCGCCGCCCACACCACCTTCCTCGGCGAGTACCACCGCCTCGACGTCGGCTTCACCTTCAAGAAGGGCTCCCCGCTGACCCGGGCGTTCCAGGCCGCCGTCAACGAGCTGATCAAGGACGGCACCTACGCCCGGATCCTCAAGAAGTGGGGCACCTCCGCCTCCGCGATCGAGACGTCGCGGATCAATCCGCCCGAACACCCGTGAGCGAGCAGGAACCTCCACCATGGAACTCACCACCGGCACCGCGCCGCCGGCCGCGGCCGTACCGCCCGGCGACCCCCACGCCCCGCCCACCCCGGACGATCCGACCTCGCTCACGGTCGTCCCCGCCCGCCACTACGCCCGCTGGGCGGCGGCCGTCGCCGTGACCGTGCTGGTCGCCCAGTTCGTGCACGGTCTGGCCACCAACCCGGTCTGGGAATGGGGGGTCTTCCGCGACTACATCCTGTCCGAGACGATCGTTCAGGCAGTCTGGGTCACCCTCCAGCTCACCGCCTACGCCACCGTGCTGGGCTTCCTGCTCGGTACCGTCCTGGCCTTCATGCGGCTCTCCCGCAGCCCCGTGCTGGGGACCGTCGCCTGGACCTACATCTGGATCTTCCGGTCCATCCCGATGATCGTCCAGCTCGTGTTCTGGTTCAACCTGAGCGCGCTGTACGAGGAGTTGGGCGTCGGAATCCCGTTCGGCCCCGTGTTCTGGTCCGTCGACAGCAACAGCCTCATCGGCACCATCGGCGCCGCCGTCATCGGGCTGACGCTGCACCAGGCCGCCTACGCCGCCGAGATCGTGCGCGGGGGTGTCCTCTCCGTCGATCACGGACAGCCGGAGGCCGCCGCGGCGCTGGGCATCCCCCGGCTGCGGCAGATCCGCCGGATCGTGCTGCCGCAGGCCATGCGCGCCATCCTGCCCACCGCCGGCAACGAGATCATCGGCCTGCTCAAGGGAACCTCGGTGGTCTACGTGATGGCCATCGGCGAGCTCTTCTACCAGGTGCAGGTCATCTACGGCCGCAACGGCCGGGTGATCCCGCTGCTGCTGGTCGCCACGGCCTGGTACGTCGTACGGACCTCGCTGCTGTCGGTCGCCCAGTACTACGTGGAACGGCACTTCGCCCGGGGCGCCAACCGCACCCCGCCACCCACGCCGCTCCAGCGTGCCCGGCGCTTCGTCCGCGAGCTGCGCGCGACCGCAGCGGAGCGCAACCAGCCCGTCATACCCCTGAAGCCCTTGGGAGACAGCCGATGAGCGAGGTGATGGTGGACGTCCACGACGTCCACAAGAGCTTCGGGCCGCTGGAGGTGCTGCGCGGCGTCGACCTCCAGGTCCGCGCCGGCGAGGTCACCGTCGTCCTCGGCCCGTCCGGCTCCGGGAAGTCCACGCTCCTGCGCACCATCAACCATCTGGAGAAGGTCAACCGCGGCTGGATCAGCATCGACGGCGAGCTCATCGGCTACCGCCGCTCCGGCGGCAAACTGCACGAGCTGAAGGAGAAGGACGTTCTGAAGCAGCGCACCCACATCGGGTTCGTGTTCCAGAACTTCAACCTCTTCCCGCACCTGACCGTGCTGGACAACCTCGTCGAGGCCCCCGTGTCCGCGCTGCGCCGCCCACGCAGGGAGGCGACCGGGACCGCTCGCCGGCTGCTGGAGCGGGTCGGCCTCGCGGACAAGGTGGACGCCTATCCACGGCAGCTCTCCGGCGGCCAGCAGCAACGCGTGGCCATCGCCCGGGCGCTCGCCCTCGAACCGAAGGTGCTGCTGTTCGACGAGCCCACCTCGGCACTCGACCCGGAGCTGGTCGGCGAGGTCCTCGACGTCATCAGGGACCTGGCCCGCACCGGCACCACCATGATCGTCGTGACCCATGAGATCGGCTTCGCCCGCGAGGTCGCCGACACCGTGGTCTTCATGGACGCCGGAGTCGTCGTGGAGCAGGGCCCGCCCGCAGCCGTCCTGGACGCCCCGCAGCACGAGCGCACCCGCGCCTTCCTCTCCAAGGTCCTCTGACCGCACCTCACCCCGTTTCCTCCCGCAAGGAGCACGACCGTGTATCCCTCGATCACCCGCCGCACCGCCGCTGCCGCGCTCGGACTCGCCTCCGCCCTCGTCCTCGCCGCCTGCGGCAACCCCTCCGACGGCGCCACCACCGAGGTCGCGGCCGCCAACGGCGCCGGTACGAAGGTGAACCTGAGTCCGGAGCAGCACCGCGTCACCACCGACAAGGTCGACTCCATAGCGGCCGGGGTCCCGGAGAGGATCCGCGCGAGAGGCACCCTGGAACTCGTCTCCTCGTCGGGCTCCGCGGCGCCGCTGACCTTCTACGCCACCGACGACAAGACCGTCATCGGCGTCGAGACCGACATCGCGTACCTGGTCGCGGACGTGCTCGGCCTCGAACCGCACATCACCACGGTCTCCTGGGAGAACGTCTTCGTCGGCCTGGACAGCGCCAAGTACGACGTCGGCTTCAGCAACATCACGGTCACCGAGGAGCGCAAGGAGAAGTACGACTTCGCCACCTACCGCGAGGACAACCTGGGCTTCGGGGCGAAGAAGGGCAGCGGCCTGAAGATCACCGGGCCCGAGGACGTGGCGGGCAGGACCGTCGCCGTGAGCAGCGGTACCAACCAGGAGAAGCTGCTGATCGAGTGGAGCAAGGAGAACGAGAAGGCCGGCCGCAAGCCCGTGGACATCAAGTACTACCAGAACGACAGCGACACCTACCTCGCCCTCCAGTCCGGCCGCATCGACCTCTACCTCGGCCCCCACCCCACCGCTGCCCACCACGCGGCCACCACCGGGAAGAGCGAGGTCGTCGGCACCTACTCCGGTGCCGGAGCCACCCTCCAGGGCCTGATCGCGGCCACCACCAAGAAGGACAGCGGCCTGGTCGAGCCGCTCGCCGAAGCGCTCGACCACGTCATCGACAACGGCACGTACGCCGAGGTGCTCCAGCGCTGGGGCCTGTCCGACGAGGCCGTGACCAAGGCGCAGATCAACCCGCCGGGCCTGCCCAGGACCAACAAGTAACGCAGCCGGGAGGACCGGTGAACCCGTTCCCGTCGCCGACCGGTTGACCGACGTCGTCGAGACCGGTGTCGCGGCCGAGGAGGCCGTCGCATCCGTGAAGGCCGAGCGACCGAAGTGCGCGCTCTTGACGCGGCCGGTGGAGCGGCTGCACACTCCAGAGTGGTATTCCTAGTGAAAAGGTAGGGATGGCATGGGCTGTTCGGCGCGGAACCTCGACGAAGGTGTCCTCGTACCGGCAGCTCTGCCCCTGCTGACCAGTCGCCGCCACATCGATCTGCTGCGCGTATGCAGCGCGTCGGCCGCGCACCGCCGAACCCCCCACGCTCCGGCAGCCCACGGCGCCTGATTCCCTCCCTCCGGACCCGGCCCCCAGACCTGCATCCGTGTCACCGGCCGACCGGCTCTTCCGATCCGCAGCAGCCCCGAGCGCACACTCGTCGACGCCGCCGTCTGTGCCCGACCGGGCACCGCACGAACGCTCCAGGGAGACGCATGCCCGCCACCTACCCGACAGTCGTTCCCTCCCTCCGAGGCAGGATCGGTCGAGACGCCCGCAGCGGCTACCACGCCGCGCCTCGCCGCTACCGGCTCCACCTGGCATCGACCTGTCCGCACTGCCTCCGGATCGCGATCACACACCGCCTCCTCGGGCTGGGCGACTCCCTTCCCGTGGTGGCACTGCCCGCCGTTCCCGACGGGCCGGACGGCGGACACCTGGCCCTGCGCCCGCTGTACGAGGCGAGTGCGCACCGTCATCCCGGACCGGCGAAGGCCCCGGTGCTCAGCGACGACTGGACCGGACGGATCGTCAGTACGCACCCTGCGGACATCCTCAGCGACCTGGTCCGGCAGTTCGGCGGCGCCCTCGGCGCCGCGCTCCACCCGCCCGGTTCGGATGCCGAGATCCACGCCGTGGGGCGGCTCTGCGATCGGAGTATCACCGCGGCCGCCCAGCTGGCCGGCCGGTCCGACACCGACTGCGCGACGCGCAAGGGGGCACTGCAGGCGCTCCACCGGGGACTGGACTCGGTCGAACGCGTTCTGACCCTCCGGCCCCATGTGCTGGGCGACGAGTTGACGGCGGCCGACGTCCACCTCTGGGTGGCGCTCCTGCAACTCGACACCGTCCATCGCCGGCACCTGGACGCCGGCGCGGTGCACCGCATCACCGACCACCCGCACCTGTGGGCATACTTCCACCGTCTCGCGGAGCATCCTGCGTTCGTCGCGCACCTCGATCCGAACGTCGCTGACGTGCGGCACCATTGACGGAGTCCGCCGCGTGGGGAAACTTCGTCGGCCGCTCGCACGGCGGCGCGCACCGGCACCTCGATGGCGACCCCGCACAGGGCCGGAGCCGCCTCGGAGCTCGAGGTGACGGTGCTGCACGGGGGAACGGCCGTCGAGGGGCTCGCCCGGCGCGGACACGGCGACCGCCCCGTACGCGCCGAAGGCGGACGTCAGCGACAGTGAATGTCGGCCACGCACAGCGCGGCCCCCCCCGATCAGAAGCGGCGGTCGCCCACACATTCCCGCAATGAAGGGTTCACGCGGCACCGGGAATCGGCGCCGTCGGACCCGGGTTGGCCCAGTCATGACTGTAGGAGTGGCCATCGACGCGGCGAACGCCGCCAACCAGATCGACGCCAGTGTGCGACTCGCCGGGGAGGCGGCAGAAGCCGGGCTGCGGTCGGTCTGGTTCGGCCAGACCTTCGGCGCCGACTCACCCCAGCTCGCCGCGCTCGTCGGACGCGAGGTACCGGACCTCCACGTGGGTACGTCCGCGATCCCCGTCTTCGGACGTCACCCGCTCACCGTCGCCGGCCAGGCCCTCACGGCTCAGGCGGCCACGCACGGCCGGTACCACCTCGGACTCGCCCTCGGCACCGCGCTGCTCACGGAGCGCGGCTTCGGCATCCCCCACGAGCGGCCCGTCCGCCGACTGCGTGAGTTCCTCACCGTCGTACGGCAGGTGACCGACACCGGCACGGCCGACTTCCACGGAGAGTTGCTCACCGCGACCACGCCGGTGCCCGCACGGGTGCCGGGAGCGGACACCGGAGTTCCGCTCCTGGTCGCAGCGATGGGGCCGCTGGCGCTGAGGGCGAGCGGCGAACTCGCGGACGGGATCCTCCCCTACCTGGCCGGCCCCCGAGCGCTCGCCGAGCACATCGTCCCGGCCGTCACCGCGGCGGCCGAGGCGGCGGGCCGTCCGGCACCGCGCATCGTCGCGCTCGTGCCCGGCGTCGTCACCGACGACGCGGCCGCGGCGCGCGAGAAGGCGGGTGAACTACTCGCCTTCTACGAGCAGTTCCCGTCCTACGCACGCGTCATCGAACTCTCCGGTGGACGGCGGGCGGTCGACATCGCGGCGATCGGCGACGAGGCGGCCGTCGCCGCCGAAGTCCAGCGATACCGGGACGCCGGGGCGACGGAGGTGGTGTTCACCACGACAGACATTGCGGGCGACGCCGACCGGCGCCGCACCTGGGAGTTCCTCGGCGGCGTGCGGTAACCGGACGTCCCGTCGGAAACGTGGTGCTCGGGTTCAGGGCCATGGGTATGCGTGCGGCGGCTCATTGTTGAGCGATCGCTGCGCACGCGTGGTGTCCGACCGCACGTTCGGCTGCCAAGACGGGTGTGTCCACCTGGTGGGCGCACCCTTGCTTGCGACGGGCCGTACGCACGAAGCTCATCCCTACTAAGTCAATAGGAAACATAGGGAATGGTGGGTGGGCGTGGGGACGCCGGAGTTCTGGATGCGTGTCGGCCGCGAACTCGGGGACGACCTCGCGACGGATGCGCTCGACCGCGACCGGGCGGGCAAGCCGCCGTACGACGAGGTGGCGCGCTTGCGCGACGCCGGCCTGCCGGCGGCCCTCGTGCCGCCCGACGCGGTCGGCGGGGGCATGGACTGGGCGGACGCCTGCGCCATCGTCCGCCGGATCGCTGCCGCGGACGGCTCGATGGGCGAACTGCTGGGCCGGCACCACGTGCTGTCCTGGAGCGCCCGGTTCTTCGCCGCCCCGGAACGCGTCACCCGGCTGGAGGCCCGCGCCGTGCGCGAACAGTGGCTGTGGGCCGGCGACACCGGCACGACCGGTGCGGCCGCGCCGTCCCGCCTCGGCGACGACGGCACCCGTCTCGTCCTCACCCCTGCCTCCGGAGGCTTCCTGCTCAACGGGGAGCGAACCCTGGCCACCGCGGTCGACGTGGCCGACCGGCTCGTCCTCGACGCGGTCTGCGCCACCACCGGCGAATCCCTCGTCGTTCTGGCCGACCCCCGCCGACCGGGCGTCGGCCGCACCTCGCTGCCCGACCGGTTCGGCCAGCGGCTCACCGGGGCGGGAACGGTCCGCTTCGACGACGTACCGATCGGCGCGGACGACGTCCTGGGGAGCGCCGCGCGCGACGAGGACGCGGCCGTACTCTTCGCCACCGTCGCTCCGCTCGCGCTCCGGCTCATGCTCGCCCATGTGGCTCTGGGCGTGGCCGAGGGAGCCCTGGCGGAGGCGCGGGACCTCAGCCGCGCGGCTTCCCACGCCCGGCCGAGAGGCAGCGAGCAGAACCTCCTCGCCACGCCTCCGGACGCCGACCTGCTGCTGGGCTTCGGCGAACTCGCCCTCGCCGTCCACAGCGCGTCGGCGGTCGTCGGTCGCGCCACTGCCGCCATGGCGGAAACCCTCCGGGCGGGCCGGGCACTGGACGCCGAACGGCGGGCGGACACCGCCGCCCTCGTGGCAGCCGCTGAAGCCGTCACCGTCAGGGCGGCCCTGCTCACCGGAGAGGGGGTGCTGGAACTGGCCGACGCCGACGGACTCGACCGGTTCTGGCGCAACATCCGGGTCCTGGCGGGCCGCGGACCCGCCGGCCCCACCCTGCGCGCGATCGGAGACCACTTCCTCCACGGCGAGGGCGCCTTGTCGGCGCGCTGGATGTGAGGCGCGGACGCCCGGCGGCACGGGACTGTCGACCCGCACCTCTCGGCCGACGAAGTCCGTTCCGGCATACGGTCACTGGTTGACGAGAGGGACGATGTACTGCTGAATTGGTCGTATGACCGCCCAGCAGCGCTTGGTGACGCGCGATCACATCGACTTCGGTCGGGTGTGGTCCGCAGCGTGTCGCGGCTGATGCGGCAGCGGGCCCTCTGACCGGCCCCTTCCTCCCTCGGTGATCTCGGTCGCGAGCTGATTTCTCCCTTCTCGCGCGCTGCCGCAGCACCACTTCCGCCGACGCCGGGCGTCGGCACACTCGCTTTCCTCGCCGTCCTGACGGCTCCTCACCCCTGCCTCGACACCGGCCATGCGAACGACCGAGGTCGCGTGCCGTCGCACACCCCGCGCTTCTTCCAGGAAGGCACTCACTCGTGTCCTCAGCCCTCTCGACCCCACTGCACCTCGCCGTCGCCCTGGACGCCACCGGTTGGCATCCGGCCTCCTGGCGGGAGCCCGCCGCCCGCCCCCGGGACCTGTTCACCGCCGGCTACTGGGCCGATCTGGTCACCGAGGCCGAGCGAGGGCTGCTCGACTTCGTGACCCTCGAGGACGGCCTCGGCCCGCAGTCCTCCCACTTCCTCGACCCGGACGACCGCACCGACCAGGTCCGCGGCCGCCTGGACGCCGTCCAGACCGCCTCCCGCGTCGCGCCCCTCACCCGGCACATCGGACTGGTCCCGACCGCGGTCGTCACCCACACGGAGCCCTTCCACCTCTCCAAGGCGATCGCCACCCTCGACCACGTCAGCAACGGCCGGGCCGGCCTGCGCGTACAGATCACCGCGCGCCCGAACGAGGCCGCGCACTTCGGCCGCCGCACCGTCCCCCGCATCGACGCCTACGACAGCCCGTCCGCGCAGAAGGTGGTGACCGACCTCTTCGACGAGGCCGCCGACTACGTGGAGGTCGTCCGTCGCCTCTGGGACAGCTGGGAGGACGACGCGGAGATCCGGGACGTCGCCACCGGCCGGTTCATCGACCGGGACAAGCTGCACTACATCGACTTCGAAGGCCGACACTTCAGCGTCAGGGGTCCGTCCATCACACCCCGCCCGCCGCAGGGCCAGCCCGTGGTCAGCGCTCTCGCCCACCAGAGCGTGCCGTACCGGCTGGTGGCCCGACAGAGCGACATCGGGTACGTCACTCCGCACGACGCCGGGCAGGCCCGCGCGATCGTCGCGGAGATCCGCGCCGAGCAGGAAGCGGCCGGCCGCGCCGGTCAGCGGCTGCACGTCTTCGCCGATCTCGTGGTCTTCCTCGACGACGACCCCGACGCCGCGGCAGCCCGGCGCGAGCGCCTCGACGCCCTCGCGGGCGAGCCGTACACCAGCGACGCCCACGTCTTCACCGGCACCCCCGCCCAACTCGCCGATCTCCTCCAGGAGTGGCGGTCGGCCGGTCTCACCGGCTACCGGCTTCGTCCCGCCGTCCTGGGCCACGACCTCCCGCTGATCACCCGGGGTCTGGTCCCCGAACTCCAGCGCCGGCGGGCCTTCCGCCTCGCCTACGAGGCCGACACCCTGCGCGGGCTGCTCGGCCTGGTCAGGCCCATCAACCGCTACGCCGCCTGATCCGGAAGGACACACCCGTCGTGAGCAAACCGTTGAAGCAGATCCACCTGGCCGCCCACTTCCCGGGCGTCAACAACACCACCGTGTGGAGCGACCCGGAGGCCGGAAGCCACATCGAGTTCAGTTCGTTCGTGCACTTCGCGCAGACCGCGGAACGCGCCAGGTTCGACTTCCTGTTCCTCGCCGAAGGGCTCAGGCTGCGCGAACAGGGCGGCAGGATCTACGACCTGGACGTCGTCGGCCGCCCCGACACCTTCACCGTCCTGGCCGCGCTCGCGGCCGTCACCGAGCACCTCGGGCTGACCGGCACCATCAACTCCACCTTCAACGAGCCCTACGAGGTCGCCCGGCAGTTCGCCACCCTCGACCACCTCTCCGGCGGCCGCTCCGCCTGGAACGTGGTCACCTCCTGGGACGCCTTCACCGGCGAGAACTTCCGTCGCGGCGGCTTCCTCAGGCAAGAGGAGCGCTACAGCCGCGCCCAGGAGTTCCTCGCCACCGCGAACGAGCTCTTCGACTCCTGGCACGGCGACGAGATCGTCGCCGACCAGGTCACCGGCACCTTCCTGCGGGACGCGAAGGCCGGTTCCTTCGTCCACACGGGCCGGCACTTCGACATCCACGGCCGGTTCAATGTCCCACGCTCCCCGCAGGGGCGCCCGGTCGTCTTCCAGGCGGGCGACTCCGAGGAGGGCCGCGAGTTCGCCGCCGCCGGCGCCGACGCGATCTTCGGCCGGCACGCCACCCTGGAGGCGGGCCAGGCGTTCTACACCGACGTCAAGGGGCGCCTCGCCAAGTACCACCGCCGCCCCGACGAGCTCCTCATCCTGCCCGCCGCGACCTTCGTGCTGGGCGACACCGACGAGGAGGCGGAGGAGCGGGCACAGGAGGTGCGCCGCCGGCAGGTCAGCGGCGCCACCGCCCTCAGGCACCTGGAGTTCGTCTGGAACCGGGACCTGTCGTCGTACGACCCGGACGGGCCGCTTCCCGCCATCGACCCGGACGTCGGTGAACGTCACATCGCCGAGGGCCGGGCCCAGGTCCGCATGTACCGTGACCCCCTGGCCACCGCCCGCGAGTGGCGCGAGCTCGCCGCGGCCAACAACTGGTCCATCCGTGACCTCGTCATCCACACCGGCAACCGCCAGAACTTCGTGGGCTCGCCGGCGACCGTCGCCAGGACCATCAACCACTTCGTGCAGGCCGACGCGTCCGACGGCTTCATCCTCGTCCCTCACGTCACACCCGGCGGCCTGGACGTCTTCGCCGACCAGGTGGTCCCCCTCCTCCAGGAACGGGGCGTCTTCCGCACGGAGTACGAGGGCCCGACCCTGCGGCACCAGCTCGGCCTCGCCCACCCCGACGACGTACGCCACGAGCAGCCGGCGGCGTCATGAGCTTCCCGCTCCCCGACTCTCCGTTCCCCCGGGGCCCCGTGCTCCCGTCGCCCTCCGTCACGCAGGAGCCCGCCCGTGCCTGACATACCCCTCGGTGTCCTCGACCTGGTGCCCGTCTCCTCCGGCTCGACGGCCGCCGAAGCCCTGCGCAACTCCATCGACCTGGCCCAGCAGGCCGAGCGCTTCGGCTACGCACGCCACTGGTTCGCCGAACACCACCTCAACCCCGGCGTCGCGGGTACCTCCCCGGCGGTCGTCCTCGCCCTGACCGCCGCCGCGACCTCCACCATCCGGCTCGGCTCCGGCGCCGTACAGCTGGGCCACCGCACCGCGCTGTCCACGGTCGAGGAGTTCGGCCTGATCGACGCGCTGCACCCGGGGCGGCTCGACCTGGGCCTGGGCCGTTCGGGCGGCGGCCCGCCCCGACGGTCCGCCACCGCGCCTGTGGCCGCCACTCCCGTCGTGGACGGCCGCGCTCCGAACGGCCTCCTCATCCCGCCCCGCTTCTCCTTCGAACACCTCCTCGACTCGCCCAGGATCGCCCTGCAGCGTGCCCTGCTCCTGCCGCCCGGCGCCGAACCACAGGACTACGCGGAGCAGATCGACACCATCCTCGCCCTCTTCGCCGGCACCTACCGCTCCCCGGAGGGCATCGAGGCACATGTCGTACCGGGTGAAGGAGCCGACGTCGAGGTGTGGATCCTGGGCAGCAGCGGCGGGCAGA
This sequence comes from Streptomyces sp. NPDC053750, assembly GCF_044544295.1. Taxonomy (NCBI): domain Bacteria; kingdom Bacillati; phylum Actinomycetota; class Actinomycetes; order Kitasatosporales; family Streptomycetaceae; genus Streptomyces; species Streptomyces sp. NPDC053750. Next base: position 789,847 of record NZ_JBITXB010000002.1, read on the forward strand.
GTGCCGAGACGGCCGGCGCCCGCGGTCTGCGCTTCGCAGCGAACTACCACGTCAGCCCGGCCACCGTGCTGGAGGCCGTGGACGGCTACCGCGCCTTCTTCCAGCCCTCGGAGTACCTCGACAAGCCCTATGTGAGCGTCTCCGCGGACGTCGTGGTCGCCGAGGACGACGCCACCGCCCGCGAACGCGCCGCCGGCTACGGCCTGTGGGTCCGCAGCATCCGCAGCGCCGAGGGCGCCATCGAGTATCCGACACCGCAGCAGGCCCGCGACCGTACCTGGACCGACGACGACCGGGCCCTGGTGCAGGACCGGCTCGACACCCGGCTGGTCGGCACGCCGGGCCGGGTGGCCGACCTCCTGGAGCAGCTCCAGGAAGCCACGGGCGCCGACGAGTTGCTCATCACGACGATCACCCACGACCACGCGGACCGGGTCCGCTCCTACGAACTGCTCGCGCGTGAATGGCACCGCCGGGGTCACTGGGCCCCACCGTCGGACACATGACCCGTGGCCCGCGTCCGGCCGGCCATCACCTGCGCACCGCCGTACTGCCCCGCCCCACCGCGTACTCCTGGAAGGTTCACCCACCATGGCCACCGTCCTCTCCGTCTCCGGAAGCCCTTCCGCCACCTCCCGCACCGCCCGCCTGCTGCGCCACCTGGACAAGCGGCTCGTCGCACAGGGGCACGAGGTGATCCCGCTCGACGTCCGCACCCTCCCCGCTGACGCGCTGCTCGGAGCCGATTTCCGGCACCCGGCGATCGTCGAGGCCACCGCCCTGTTCGCCCGGGCGGACGGGGTCGTGATCGGCACGCCCGTCTACAAGGCCGCCTACTCCGGACTGCTGAAGTCGCTGCTCGACCTGCTCCCGCAGTACGCGCTGACGGGCAAGACCGTGCTCCCCCTGGCCACCGGTGGCAGCACCGCCCACGTCCTGGCCATCGACTACGCCCTGCGCCCCGTGCTGAGCTCCATGGGCGCCGCGCACATCGTCCCCGGCTGGTTCACGCTCGACAAGGAGATCACCGGGAGCGACGACGGCGCACTGGTCCTCGCGCCGAGCGCGGCCGAACCCCTGGCGCAGGTGACGGACGCGTTCTCCGCCGCGCTGGGCGGCCGCACGACGCTGCTGGCGGCCACTGGATGAGTGCCCCGTGCGCCCCGTGCGTGATCGCCGTGGGCGTTCACCACACACCGTTTCGCGTGCGTCCCTGATCGGAGACCCGAGTGTCCCTCACGTTCCACTGGTTCCTGCCGACCAACGGCGACAGCCGCCACGTCGTCGGCGGAGGTCACGGCACCCCCGCCACGGCGTCCGGCCGGGACCGGCCGCCCACCGTCGCCTACCTCACCCAGATCGCCCGCGCCGCCGAGGACCTCGGCTTCGTCGGCGCGCTCACCCCGACCGGCGCCTGGTGCGAGGACGCGTGGCTGACCACCGCCATGGTCAGCCAGAACACCGAGCGCCTGAAGTTCCTGGTCGCCTTCCGGCCGGGTTTCGTCTCGCCGACCCTGGCCGCCCAGATGGCGTCCACCTTTCAGAGACAGACCGGCGGACGGCTCCTGCTGAACGTGGTCACGGGCGGCGAGAGCCACGAGCAGCGGGCGTACGGCGACTTCCTCGACAAGGACGCCCGGTACCGCCGCACCGGTGAGTTCCTGGAGGTCGTACGCGGGTTGTGGGAGGGCCGGACCGTCGGCCTGAGCGGTGAGCACATCCGGGTCGAGGACGCCCGGCTCGTCCGCCTGCCCGACCCCGTACCCGAGGTGTACTTCGGTGGCTCTTCCCCCGCCGCCGGCCAGGTCGCGGCGCGCCACGCGGACGTCTACCTCACCTGGGGCGAGCCGCCCGCCGCCGTCGCCGAAAAGATCGCCTGGATCAGATCGTCGGCCGACCGGGAGGGCCGCGACATCCGCTTCGGCATCCGCCTCCACGTCATCACCCGAGACACCTCCGAGCAGGCGTGGGCCGAGGCGAGCCGGCTCCTCGAAGGCTTCGACACGGGGACCGTACGCACCGTGCAGGCCGGACTCGCCCGAAGCGAGTCCGAGGGGCAGCGGCGCATGATGGAGCTGCATGGCGGGAGCCGGGAGAACCTGGAGGTCCACCCCAATCTGTGGGCCGGGATCGGGCTGGTGCGAGGCGGTGCGGGCACCGCTCTGGTCGGCAGTCACGACGAGGTCGCCGCGCGGATCGCCGAGTACCACCGACTCGGCATCGACGAGTTCGTCCTCTCCGGCTATCCGCACCTGGAGGAGGCGTACTGGTTCGGTGAGGGCGTCCTGCCGAGGCTTCGGGCGCAGGGACTGTGGACCCACCCGCTCCGCCCGGCCGACACCGCCCCGTGCCCGGCCCCACGGCCCGCTTCGTGCCGCCGCCCGTGAGGAACCCCAAGCCGACCTGCTCCGCAGATCACCGGCCTCAGCGTCTGCCGTTACGCCACGGCGAACCGTCTCCCGCGTGGCCGAGCCGCTCAGGGCAGCGGTGTCCCACCGGTCGCGTTGAGGATCTCCGCGGTGACGTAGCCCGCCTCCTGGGAGGCGAGATAGACGTACGCCGGTGCCAGCTCGGCCGGCTGAGCGGGACGGCCCAGCGGACTCTGCTTGCCGAACTCGGCCGTGTCCGGCAGCGTGGCCGGGATCAGCGGTGTCCACACCGGGCCGGGCGCCACGGCGTTCACCCGGATGCCGCGCTCGGCGACCATCTGGGCGAGCCCCTGGGTGAACGTCACGATCGCGCCCTTGGTCATCGCGTAGTCCAGCAGGTGCGGACTGGGCTTGTACGCCTGGACCGAGGTGGTGTTGATGACGCTGCCGCCGGCGGGGATGTGCGGCAGCGAGAACTTGGTCAGCCAGAACATGCCGTAAAGGTTGGTCCGCATCACCCGGTCGAACTGCTCCGTCGGGATCGCCTCGATCCCGTCGGGCTGTGCCATCTGGTAGGCCGCGTTGTTCACCAGTACGTCGATGCCGCCGAACTCCGCCCCCGCCCGGTCGACGAGCGCCCGGCACTCGCCCTCCTCACGGATGTCGCAGGACACGGCCACGGCCTTCTGCCCGGCCTCCTCCACGAGACGGCACGTCTGTCGGGCCTCGTCCTCCTCCTGCTCCAGGTACGTGAAGAGCACGTCGGCGCCCTCGCGGGCGAAGGCCAGGGCCACCGCGCGGCCGATGCCGCTGTCACCGCCCGTGATGACGGTCCTGCGGCCCTTCAGCCGGCCCGACCCGCGGTACGTGTCCTCACCGTGGTCGGGCGGCGGGTCCATCGGTCCGCTCCAGCCGGGGTGCGGCTGGTCCTGCGCGGGGAAGTCGGGGCGGGGGTACCGGTCGGTCGGGTCCTGCTGGTCACGCTGGTCGTCCGGCACGTCGGCCTCCTGTGTCTCGCTGTGTGTCGTACGGCGGCGGTCGCTCCGACCGTGTTCCCCGGTCGGAGCGACCGAAAGACACCGGGCACGCTCGGTGTGCCCGCCTTGCGGGCAGGTGCGAGACTTGCCGTGTTCGGGGCACAGGGAGGTGCCCTCCGGCCAAGGACGGGCGGATCGGATCATGCGAGGAGAGCAACCCGGCGGAGCCGGTAGGTCCGTGCGCGACCCCGGGACGGTCGATGTTCCGCAAGCGCCCGGCACCTGACAGCGAGGAGCTGCTGCACAGACTCGCGACGCTGACCACACGTGCGCGGGAGCTCGCCGAGCTGCGACGCTCGCAGGTGGAACTGGCCATCGCCCTGCAACGCGACATGCTTCCCGCCGATCTGCCCGTGGTCCCCGGCTTCCACCTCGCCGCCCGGTACGCGCCCGCCTACGCCGGACTCAACGTGGGCGGCGACTGGTACGACGCCTTCAGGCTCCCCGACGGCACGGTCGGCCTCTCGGTCGGTGACGTACAGGGCCACGCCATCGACGCGGCGGCGTTCATGGGGCAGGTGCGGGCCGGCCTGCGCGCCCTCGCCTCGGTGGCGGGCGAGCCCGGCGACCTCCTCTCACGTACGAACGATCTGGTCCTCTCCCTGGGCAAGGACCTCTTCGCCACCTGCACCTTCATGCGGTTCGACCCGGCCACCGGAGTGATGGAGAGCGCCCGGGCCGGACACATCCCCTGCATCTGGGCCACGGCCGACGGGAAGGCGGGGGTGTCCGACGACGAAGGGGGGCCGCCGCTGGGCGTCGTGGGCGGCGCCGAGTACCCGGTCACCCGGTACCGGCTGGCGCTGGGTGGATTCTTCGTCCTGCTCACCGACGGCGTGGTGGAAGGACCCGCGCTGAGCGTCGACGAGGGCCTGCGGAGAGTCGTTCGGCTGGCGGGCATCGCGGCCGTCTCCGGCACGGACGCACCCACCCTCGCGGCGGCCGTGCTGAAGAACGCCGAGCTGGTGGGACACGACGACGACGCGGCCGTACTGGTCGTGGGACACGACGCGCGCACCGTTCCCCCATAGGGCGGCGTCCGGGGTGGCTTCCGCCTCGCCGACGGGGCGCGGGCGGTGTCTGATGACTGGTGTGGTGGGTATTCGCGCGTGGCCCCGGCCGGTCGTCCTCGCTCTCGGGGTGCTGCTCGTCGCCGCCTGCTACTACGCGGCGGGACGGCTCGGGCTCATGCAGCAGCTCGTCGCGGAAGGGTCCGTGGTCACCCCCCTCTGGCCGCCCACCGGTCTGGCGGTGGCCTGTCTGCTGCTGTTCGGGCCGGCGTGCGTGCCGGGCATCGCCGTCGGCGCCCTGCTGGTCGTCGCCTCCATCACCCCTCCGGGGCCGGCCACCGTCGGTGTCGTGGTCGGCAACACGGCCGCCCCGCTGTGCGCCTTCCTGATGCTGCGCGCCGTGGGCTTCCGCACGGACCTGGCCCGCATCCGCGACGGTGTGGCACTCGTCTTCCTCGGGGCGCTGGCCGCCATGCTGATCAGTTCGGGAGCGGGCGTCGGCATGCTCGCGCTCGCGGGCAAGCTGCCCGCGGGGGACGTCTGGTTCGTCTGGCTGGCCTGGTGGGTGGGCGACGCCATGGGCGTCGTCATCGTCACGCCGCTGCTGCTCCTGCTGTACCGCCTGTACCGCGCGCGCCGGGCGCCGCCGCCCGGCCGGTGGGGCGAGGCCGCTGTACTCGTCGTGGCCGCGGGTGCAGTGGTGCCGCTGGCCGTGTACAGCCGGGTCAGCATGCTGTTCCTGGTGTATCCGCTGCTGATCTGGGCCGCGCTCCGCTTCCAGCTGGCGGGCAGCATGCCGTGCGCCCTCTTCGCCTCCGTCATGGCGACCGTGGCGGCCGGCGACCACGCGGGCTCCTTCGGGCGGCTGACCGACGTCGAGGTGATGGTGAAGCTGCAGGCCTTCAACGGCACCATGGCGCTCACCGCGCTGCTGCTCTCCTCCGTGATCAGTGAGCAGCTGCACACCCGGCGCTCGGTGGAGCGCGCCTGTCAGGAACTGGTCGAAGCGCTGCAACACCTGAGCGCCGGAACACCCCCGGGCGCACCCCGGCCCAGTGAGGGCGGGAAGACCGGCGGGACGGGGGAGTAGACGGTCCCCGGGCGGCCCCGGCCCGGGGTAGCCTCAGTATGTGACGCAGATCTCACGGAAAAGTCGGAGCGTCGGGAATCGGCCAGTGCTGCGATAACCGGATATCGGACACTCCTTGCCCGGCTACCGGTATTAGTGGACGAAACGGCTCAGCTCTCTTTGAAGTGAAGGTTGAGGGTCGGTCACGGCCCGGTAAACCATGGTGAAACGTACCGGCGGGGGAGCGGCACCAAGAACCGGAACCACGGAAACCGCAGGAATTAACGTCTCGTTCATGACTCAGCTGGACGTAAGGCCCGGGGCCGACGACACGGGCGACGGAGCCGCCGCCGAAGGCATGCGGGCGAAGGGCCTCAGCGGCAACTCCGTGGGACTGCTGGGCAGCGCCGTCATCGGGGTCTCCACCGTGGCCCCCGTCTACTGCCTCACCTCGACCCTCGGCTCCACCGCCGGTGAGGTCGGCGTGCAGATGCCTGCTGTGTTCCTCGCCGGGTTCCTGCCGATGCTGCTCGTCGCCTTCGCCTACCGCGAGCTGAACAAGGCCATGCCCGACTGCGGCACCTCCTTCACCTGGACGGTGAAGGCCTTCGGCCCGCGGGTGGGCTGGATGTGCGGCTGGGGCCTGGTCATCGCGACGATCATCGTCCTGTCGAACCTGGCCGGTGTCGCCACCTCGTACTTCTGGCTGCTCGCCGGGGAGATCACGGGGAGCGACTCGGTTGCGGCGCTCGACGGCAACAGGGCCGTGCACATCGTGACCTGTCTGGCGCTGATCGCCCTCGCCACCGTGATCAGCTATCGCGGGATGACGGCGACCAAGGGCCTGCAGTACACGCTGGTCGCCCTGCAGCTGCTGGTGCTGGCCGTGTTCGTCGCCATGGCCTTCAGCAAGGCGGGAGACGCCGACTTCGCCACCTCGGCGGAGTTCTCCTGGTCCTGGCTGAACCCCTTCGCCGTCCAGTCGTTCGCCGCCTTCACGGCCGGTCTCTCGCTGTCGATCTTCATGTACTGGGGCTGGGACGCCTGTCTGACGGCCAACGAGGAGACCAGCGGCAGCAGCCGTACGCCGGGCCGCGCGGCGCTCGTCGCCATGGTCGTGCTCGTCGGCTCCTATCTGGCCACCGGAGTCGCCGCGCAGATGGTCGTGGGCTCCGGCGACCAGGGGCTGGGACTGGCCAATCCCGAGACCTCGGACAACGTCTTCGCCGCGCTCGCCGGCCCGGTCATGGGCCCCGCGCTGGGCATCCTGCTGTTCGTCGCGGTACTGGCGTCGGCCGCGGCCAGCCTGCAGACGACCTTCATCCCGGTGGCCCGTACGGTGCTCGCCATGTCGGCGTACGAGGCACTGCCCGCCTCCTACGCGAAGGTGCACCCCCGTTTCCGCACGCCGGGCCGCGCCACGGTGACCGCCGGTGTCGCGACCGGTGTCTTCTACACGGTGATGACCCTGGTCAGCGAGCACGTCCTGGTCGACACGATCTACGCGCTCGGACTGATGATCTGCTTCTACTACGCCCTGACGGCCTTCGCCTGCGCCTGGTACTTCCGCGCCGACCTCCTGCGGTCCGGCCGCGACCTGCTGTTCAAGGGCGTCTTCCCCGTCCTCGGCGGAGTGCTGCTCGCGGCCGTCTTCGCCAAGACCCTCGCCGACATGTGGGACCCCGCCTACGGAAGCGGTTCGTCCGTGCTCGGGGTCGGCTCGGTGTTCGTCATCGGTGTGGGCCTGCTCCTGCTCGGCGTGGTCATCATGGCGGTGATGAGCCGGCGCAGCCCCGCCTTCTTCCGCGGCGAGGTGCTCACGAGGTCGACCCCCGCACTCACTGCCGAGAGCTAGTTAGCTTAGGCTAACCTTCTCCCATGGCGAAGGTCCGTCGGCTGGTGCCGCAGAATCCCAGGATGTTCCGTGCCCGCGTCGTGCGCACCGAACGTGTCTCCCCCTCGATGCACCGGGTGACCGTCACCGGAGCGGACCTCGGCGAGTTCCCGTGGCTGGGGTACGACCACTGGTTCCGGCTGTTCCTCCAGCTGCCCCACCAGCGCCGCCTGCGCCTGCCGGAGTTCACGGGCACCCGCTGGTGGCAGCCCTACCTGGAGATCCCCGAGGAGGAGCGGCCGCACTGCGCCAACTACTCGGTCGCCGACTTCCGCCGGCAGACGGCGGAGATGGACATCGACTTCGTGGTGCACCGCGACGCCACCGGCGCCGTCGAGGGCAGGGCGGCCATCTGGGCCTGCGCCGCCCGCCCGGGAGACGCCCTCGCCGTCCTCGACCAGGGCGTCCTGTTCGACCGGCCGCGCGACGCCTCGGAGGTCGTCGTCGTGGCCGACGAGACGGGGCTGCCCGCCACCGCGGGGATCCTGCGCTCGCTGCCCGGGGACACCGTGGGACGGCTCATCCAGGAAGTACCCACCGCCGACGACAGGCGCCCCCTGGACGCGCCGTCCGGAGTCACCGTCACCTGGGTGGTGCGGCGGCCCGGCGCCCCCGTACCCGGTGCCGCGGCGCTCGACGAGGTGCGCCGGCTCGACTCCGTCAGCCCGGAGGGGTACGCCTTCGTCGTCGGCGAGTCGACCCTGGCCACCGAGGGGCGCAAGTATCTGCACCGCCTCGGACTGCCGAAGGACCGCATCACCTTCTCGGGCTTCTGGCGGCACGAGACGTCGGCCCGGGCGGCCTGAGACGGCCTTGGGACGGCGGCGGCGCGTGGGTCGGCGGAACGCCTCGCCCCGCCGCTGGGCGCGGACAGCCGGCCGGCGCCCGCGTCGGTGGTTCGCGCCGATGCCGCCCGCCGGCCCGTGCTCGGTCCAGCCCACGATGTACGTGCCGGGCCGGTCGGTCACCCGTCCGCCTTCGTGCGGTGCGGTGCCCCACTCCTCGTCGAACCGCAGCCCCGCCTGGGGCACTCCGCGGTATCCGGCCGGGGGACGCCGCCCGCCTGACGGCGGTCCGCTCGGTGGGATGCGGGCAAGCTCTTGCGTCACCATGTGCCGATCGCCGGCGCGTCGGGATCGTGCCGCCGCCAGGCCTCGCCGAGGCGCGCGAGCCGGTCCGCGGCGGCGATGCCGTGCAGGGACGCGATCCTGCCGTCGCTGACCCCGAACGCCACGGCGCCCACGACCCGGCCGTCGACCACGGCGAGGACGGCCGGGGAGCCGTTGACCGGCGCGATGTGGAACGCGGGGGAGCCACCGGCCAGCCGTCGCTTCGCCGCAGTCGGCCTGAAGCCGGCCCGCACGAAGGAGGCGACCCGCTCGGGTGTCTCGTACCGCAGCAGCCGCCGCGCCAGTCCGGCGCCGTCCGAGACCGCCCTCACGTCGTCGGTGAGTAGTGCCACCAGCCGTTCGGTGCGCCCCGACGTGGCGGCGGCGAGGAACTCCTCCACGACCCGGCGCGCGGTCGCCGGGTCGGTCTCGCCGCCCCGGCGGCGCTCGGCGGTGACCCGGGTCCGGGCCCGGTGGACGTGCTGCTGACTCGCGGACTCGGTGATGTCGAGGATCCCGGCGATCTCGGCGTGGCTGTACGAGAACGCCTCACGCAGCACGTAGACGGCCCGCTCGACCGGCGACAGGCGCTCCATCAGGGTCAGCACGGCCAAGGACACCGATTCACGCTGCTCGAAGGTGTCCGCGGGGTCGAGCATCGGGTCGCCCTCGAGCAGCGGCTCGGGCAGCCAGGCCCCGGCCGCCCGTTCGTGGCGGACCTGCGCCGAGCGGAGCCGGTCGAGGCAGAGGTTGGTGAGGACCTTGGTCAGCCACGCTTCGGGCACCGCCACCCGCTCCCGGTCCGCGGCCTGCCAGCGCAGGAACGTGTCCTGCACGGCGTCCTCGGCGTCGGCGGCCGAGCCGAGCAGACGGTACGCGAGCGAGGCCAGCCGGGCCCGGCCGGCCTCGAACAGGTCGATGGCTGTGCTGTCCATGCCGAAGAGCCTATGCGGCGCTCCGCACGCCGGACGGGTCGAGCACGCCGGTCAGACGGCGCCGGCGCTTGGGCACGCCGAAGGTCGGGTGGGCGATGCCCCACCCGGCCCCCTTGAGTACGCCCGCCTTCAGTCGCGCGGCGGTCCGGCCGCCCAGATACCAGGACTTCGACCGGGCTTCCCCGTCCACCATCTGGAATATCGCGTCCCGCCTTCCGAGGCTGATGTGGTTGCCGAAGTACTTCAGGCCGGTGACCGGCACCTCGCTGCCCGTCAGGCGTGCGATGATCGCGGCGGTCGCCTGCATGTTGGTCAGACCGGCGGAGGCGCAGGACATGGGCAGGGGCCGGCCGTTGTCGCCGATCGCGTAGGCGCTGTCACCGGCGGCGTAGACGTCCGGGTGCGAGACCGAGCGCATGGTCCGGTCGACGACGATCTGGCCGGTCTCGGCGACCTCCAGACCACTGGCGGCCGCGATGGGGTGCACGGCGAACCCGGCCGACCACACGGTCACGTCGGCCGGGACGGACGTTCCGTCGGCGGCGATCGCCCGGGTCGGCTCGACGGCCTCGATGCGGGTGTGCTCGTGGACGCTCACACCGAGTCGGTCGAAGGCCCTGCGCAGGTGACGGCGTGCCTTGGGGGAGAGCCAGTCGCCCAGCTCGCCACGGGCGGCGAGCGCGACCGAGAGGTCGGGCCGGGACTCGGCGAACTCGGTGGCGGACTCGATGCCGGTCAGTCCTTCGCCGACGACCAGAACGCTGCCGCCCGCACCCAGGCCGGCCAGGCGCTCCCGCAGACGCAGCGCCGAGGAGCGGCCGGTCACGTCGAAGGCGTACTCGGCCGCGCCGGGGACGCCGCGGTGGGCGACGGAGCTGCCGAGCGCGTACAGGAGCGTGTCGTACGCCAGCTCCCCGTCCCCGTCCTCGCCGGTCACGGCGACGCTCCTGCGCTCGGGGTCGACACCGGTGACGCGGGCCGGGCGCAGCCGCACCCCGGTGCCGGCGAAGACGTCGGAGAGCTCGCGGAACGCGATGTCCTGGCCGGTCGCGAGCTGGTGGAGCCGCATCCGCTCGACGAACACGGGCACGGCGTTGACGACGGTGATCTCGGTGTCGGCGGGGGAGAGCCGGCGGGCCAGGTTCCCGGCGGCGAAGGCCCCGGCGTATCCGGCGCCGAGTACGACGATGCGGTGCTTCACGGCGTTGCTCCTGTCTGTCTCGTTCGCGTGCCCCTTGAACGAGACGGCGCCCCGATTGCTGACAGGTGCCGAGAGTGACGTGGGTCACCGAGGGGCGGCGAGCGGATGGCGAGCGAATAAGGGGGCGCCCGGCGGCCGGAGCCCCTGCTATGGTGCGCCGATGTCCCCGATCAGGAAGTTCCAAGTCACCTTCGACTGCGCCGATCCCGTGCGAGTCGCTCGCTTCTGGTGCGACGTGCTGGGCTACGTCCTACCGTCCCCGCCGGAGTCCTTCGCCACCTGGGAGGATTTCCACCGCACGCAGCCGGTCGAGAAGCAGGGGGCATGGTTCTCCTGCACTGATCCCACGGGCGAGGGCCCGCGCCTGTTCTTCCAGCGCGTCCCCGAGGGCAAGGTCGTCAAGAACCGAGTGCACCTGGACGTGCGGGCCGGCACCGGTCTGGTGGGCGAGGAGCGCCTGGCCACGCTCGAGGCGGAATGCGCACGGCTGGTCGAGCTCGGCGCGGTGCATGTGCGGACGCTGTTCGCCGACGAGGAGAACGAGTCGTGCATCGTGATGCAGGACGTCGAGGGCAACGAGTTCTGCCTCGACTGAGCGTCACCGCACGTCCGGCGGTCGGCGACCGGCCGCCGGACCTGAATGACTCGGACCAGAGCCTTCTTGTAGGCCACCGGTCACCGCGGCCCGCAGTGCACGGGTCAGCCGCACGTGCAGCGGACCCTCCGCCGGCCCGCCCAGCTCAATGAGGGTGCCCCACGCCGAGTCCGTCCGATCGTCCGTCACGGTCGCGGCTAGTTCTGCGGGGCCAGGGTGCGCAGGACGCAGAACTCGTTGCCCTCGGGGTCCGCCATGACGACCCAGTTCCGGTCTGCTCCCTGGCCCACGTCCGTCGTGGTGGCGCCGAGACCGAGCAGTCGGGTCACCTCGTCGTCGGTGCTGCCGTCGATCGGGCTGACGTCGAGGTGAAGCCGGTTCTTCACGGTCTTGCCCTCGGGCACCCGAATGAACAGCAGCGTGGGCGACATCTGGCGGGCCCGAACCTCCTCGACGGTCGGTACCCAGGAGCCGATCTCGACCTTGCCCTCACTCCGGTCGATCACCTCGAAGTCCAGGACTTCACACCAGAAGGCCGCGAGCCTCTCCGGATCGTGGCAGTCAACGGCCAACTCGGTGAACCTACTTGTCATGACTCCCCTAGGTGGTGCGAACGGGGATCATGGTATGGGCCAATGCCCGCCCGTGTCCTGCTCCCGGTCCCTCGCATGCCGATGGCCGGCGCCCTCTGCGCGGGACTGTTCCCTCAAGGTCGGAAGGTGCGGCGGTAGGTGTCGGGCGGGACGCCGACCGTGCGCTGGAAATGGCGGCGCAGGGTGGTGGAGGTGCCCATGCCGGAGGCCTCGGCGACGGTGTCGATCGTGTTGTCGGTGGTCTCCAGCAACTCCTGGGCGCGACGGATGCGTTGGGCGTGGAGCCACTGCAGCGGCGTGGTGCCGGTGAGGTGCTTGAAGTGGCGGGCCAGGTGGCGTGAGCTCAGGCCGGCCCGGCGAGCGAGGTCCTCGACGGTGAGGGGCTGGTCGAGGCGTTGGAGTGCCCAGGGGAAGAGCTCGCCGAGGGGGTGGTGGTGGCCCGGCTCGGGGACGGGGGTGGCGATGAACTGGGCCTGGCCGCCGTCGCGGTGGGGAGGGACGACCAGGCGGCGGGCGATCTTGTTGGCGTTGGCCGAGCCGTGGTCGAGGCGGACCAGGTGCAGGCACAGGTCCATGGCGGCGGCCTTGCCCGCCGAGGTGAGGACGTCGCCGTTGTCGACGTAGAGGACGTCCGGATCGATGGCCGCTGCCGGGTGCCTCCGGGCCAGCTCCCTGGTGTGGGACCAGTGCGTGGTGGCGCGTCTTCCGTCGAGCAGGCCGGCGGCACCCAGGACGAAGGCGCCGGTGCACAGGGAAGCAACCCGGGCACCTGCCCCGTGCGCCGCGCGAACCGCGTCGACCAGGTCCCCCGGGGGTTCGCGGTCGGTGTCGGCCCAGCCCGGGACGAGGACGGTGTCCGCCTGCACGAGGTGGTCGAGCCCGTGGTCGGGCTCCAGGCGGAAGTGACCGACGCGCACCGGGCCGGGTCCGCAGAGGGCGAAGTCGTACCACGGGTCCACGACATGGGTCAGGTCGGATCCGAAAACCTCCAGAGCTATGGAGAGTTCGTAGTGGAGCATGCCGTCGGTGACGGCCAACGCGACGCGATGCATGTCCGAAAGTGTATGCGGCATGTCGTTTCCGACGATCGCGCCAAGTCCCGTCCGAGGGACAGGATGTGGGTGTCAGGCCGCCGGTGGATCGACACCGCAGCGGACACTCGAGTACACGGGAGCAGTCTCATGACGTCAGACCGGCTGGTGGCGGTGTTCGGCGCGTACGGTCACACCGGACGGTTCGTGGTCGCGGAGCTCACCGCACGCGGATTCGTTCCGGTGCCGTCCGGACGCAACGCCCAGGCGCTCGGCAAGCTGGCCGACGAATACGGGCTCCAGGCCCGGCCGGCGTCGGTCGACGACCCGGCCTCCCTGGATCGAGCCCTGAGCGGTGCCGTGGCGGTCATCAACTGTGCCGGCCCGTTCGCTTCGACCACCGGCCCGGTGATCGAAGCCGCGCTCCGGGCCGGGATTCCGTACCTGGACGTGGCCGCCGAGATCGAGGCCAACCTCGACACCTTCGCGCACTTCCGCGAGCGGGCCCGGGACGCGGGCGCGGTGATCGTCCCGGCCATGGCCTTCTTCGGTGGCCTCGGTGACCTGCTGGTCACTGCGGCGATGGGTGACTGGACCTCGGCCGACGAGGCCCACATCGCCTACGCGCTCAGCAACTGGCACCCCACCGCCGGCACCCGGCTGTCGGGCGCGGTCTCCCGCGAGCGACGCGGCGGCGTACGCCTGCGCTACCGCGGCGGGCAGTGGGAGCGCCGCACCGATGCCGCACCGGTCGCGCAGTGGACGTTCCCCGAACCCGTGGGACGCCGGTCCGTGGTCGCGGAGTTCACCATGGCGGACGTGGTGACCGTGCCCCGGCATTTGGCCATTCCCGACGTCATCACCTACATGGACGCAGAGGCGGCCCGCGACGTCGCCGCCCCCGACACGCCTGCGCCGACCGCCGCCGACGAGAGCGGACGCTCCGACCAGACCTTCCTCGTCGACGTCGCCGTCCGCTCGGGTGGTGCCGAACGCCGGGCCACAGCAGCCGGCCAGGACATCTACGCCATCACCGCGCCCCTCGTCGTCGAGGCCCTCGACCGCGTTCTCACCGGCCGCGCCAGGGCCGTGGGCGTCGCCTCCGCCGGCGAGATCTTCGACGCCCCGGACTTCCTGCGGGCGCTCGCCCCCCGTATCGCCTTTGACCTGCACCCTCAGAAGCAGATCGCCTGACCCGAGTTGTTCGCGCAGGTCGGGCCTCGTAACGGGGCAGGTGGTCGGCCGGCGGTGGCCGTGGCGTGTCAACGCGACCCGTCGGCGAAGCCGCACCCACTCTCCGGCCGCCGGTAGGCTGCGGCGGTGCGCACGGTCGAGCTTCTTCTGGACGAGGCGGCGGAGCTGGCGGTCCTGGATGCCTGGCGGCGGCTGGCGGACGCGGGGCTGCCCAGTCAGGCGCGCCACCGCTCACCGACCAACAGACCGCACCTCACCCTGGCCGCCTGCCCGGAGCTGACTGCACCGATCCGCTGGGAGCTGACAGAGGTGGCCGCCGATCTGCCGCTGCCGGTGCGGTTCACCGGCGTGATCCGCTTCGAGAGGCCCACCTCGGTGCTGGCGTGGTCGCTGGAACTCGACTCCGCGCTGGCGGACTTGCACCGCCGGGTGTGGGAGGCGGTGGCCTCGGACAGCCCGCCGGAGACGCTCAGCCCGTTCCACAGCCCTGAGGGCTGGAATCCGCACATCACCCTCGGCCGTACCCGGCGCGCAGGTGCCTTCGCAGGCCGACGCGTCCCCGGCCTGCTGCCGCCCCCGCCACTGTCGGTACGACTGACCACTCTGCGCAGCTACGACACCGAGACCGGTTCCTTGGAAGTGCTGGAACCCCGCCGCTGAACGGTCCCGCCGCCACCGGTGCTGGGCTACCTGCCTCGTGCCCGCCGCCCGGCGCGCTCCCTGCGACACCACTGCCGCCGAAGACCGCACCGTTGGCCGTCCGCGGTGCCATCGGGTTGGCTCGGAGTTCGGCATCGCGGCGGCCCTGGAACGCCGAGACCGCGAGACCTCCCCCGACAGCAGCGCGGCTCCCGAGTCCCCGGGGCCGACCGACTATTCCGTCGGCAACTGCCGTTCAGAGACGAAAGTTTGGCGCCTTTCGGCAAGTGTGATCCGGCCGAGCCGGGCAACTGGTTGGAGAGCGAAGGAGCACAACACACAGAACCACAAGACTTCTGGAGACACCATGTCGACCTACAGCAGAACGGGCGCCCGGAGCAGGGCGAACGGACTGGCGATCGCGGGACTGGTCTGCGGAATCATCGGCCTTCTGTTCCTGCCCATCATCCTCGGCCCGCTGGCGATCACCTTCGGTGCCGTGTCGCTGCGGCAGACCGGCTCCGCGATGGCGAAGTGGGCCATCGGTCTCGGAATCGCCGACATCCTGCTCATGATCCTCATGTTCGCGCTCGCCGCCAACAACGGCGGCAGCTTCACCTGGCACTTCGGCTGACCCCGTCGGACCGGGTCGTACACGGCGCCTGCGTGACAGCTCCTTGAGCGCGCGGGCGTCGGCCAGGTCATGCCAGGTGCATACTGACGTGGACAGGACCAGTGGATGGAGGCCGGGCCTCCTGACCTCCGCGTCGGCACTTCCGCTCGGCGGCACCGCGCGCCACGGCGTCCGGGCGAGAACCATCTCGCCGTCCACGTTCGCAGCCGTCACGGGGCTTCTGGCACTCCGCCGCGTACTCACCTCACTCATGGGCGGGACCCGGCGCCGGTGCGCCGCCCGAGTTCCGCCGGGATTCGGGAAGCATGCCGGGCAGCGCCCTGCGCTCGCCGGGCGCGGCACCGGGGGCGTGGGCCTCCGCATCCGGCGACGTCACCACCAGGACTTCGTCCGAGGGAGCCCAGACGCGTCGTTCCGCCTTGCCCGGGGAAAGAGACACGCCGACATTCCGGCGCGGGGTGCACGCGTCGTGCGCCCGGTACCCGATCGCGCACTCCCCACGCCTGAGGGCGGACGCCACCACTGTGGCGAAGGACGCCACCCGTCCAGGCAACACGTACTGGGAGGCCGGGCGAAGGGCCAGGGCGCCGCCCCGTGTGGCAAAGAGTTCCTCGAACACCGCGGACATGCCGATGTTCTGGGAGATCCGGGCCATGACCAGGGAGGTCAGCTCGCCGCGCACAACAGCGTCCGACTCCGGTCCCAGTGGGGCCAGTGCCAGGGTGCGGTGGTCGCCGAGTTCGGCTACCACGGGCAGTGCCCGGCCCATCTCCTCTTCCAGCGCGCTCAGGGCCAGCAGCGTGAGCAGGGTCTGATCGTCGGGCCGGGCCCGGGGCGGTCCCGTGTCCGGTCCGAGGACGATCACACTGTCGTAGCCCGAGAGGTCGAGCGTGCGAAGGGTGTCCGGTCGGGTCGGCTCTCCGACGTAGTGCGAGACGGTGACCCTTTCGCCGTCCGTGAGGCCCGCGGTCACCGGTCCGTCGTCGGGACCGGTGACGACGTGAAGGTGTGAGCCCGGTCGTGCTGTGCGGCTGAGCAGGTCCATGATCAGTGGTGCGCGGCGGTTCCAGCCCAGCAGCAACGTCTTCGAGTGGCCGTGCTGTTGGTCCCCCGGGTCGGCCATGACGGTGAGATCCACAGCGGCACACTCCGGCATCGGGCGGGCCGTCCGATCGTCCTCGGCGACGACGATCAAACGGTCCCCCGGACCGAAACGGGCCTGGCACGTCGGTGTGAGCAGGGCACGTCCGTCGGCCGCCAGAAACCCGACGGCACACCACCGCTCGTATCGCAGCGAAATCTCGGCGAACGTCAGCCCCACGGCATCCGGCGCGTGAACCACGTGCAACTCGGCACCCGCCAGATCAAGGAGGTCCCTGAGCGCCCCCACCAGGCCGGGGTGCCGGGCGGCCTGGACGAGCAACCGTGCCGTGGTGGACTCGACGTCGAGGACGACACCCTGCGGTCCGGCGGCGAGACGGGCCGCCGCCAGGAACCGGTCGTCGCGCACGGCGGCCACGACCGGCGGGCCCGCCCGGGTGCCGAGCAGCGCCCGCAGGGCCAACAGGGCCCGGACCACCTCCGCGTCGGCGTCGTCGTCGTCGGCCGGCACCACCAGGACGGAATGCGCGGCGGCCGGAGTGAGCAGAGCGAGGGCCGCGGGGTCGGTCGGTGCCCCCGTACGGCAGACAATGCGTACTCCGCAGCTCATGCCCAGCGTGGTCTCCAACTCCGCGGCCATCTCCGTGGAGTCCCGGTCGGCGAGCACGGCGACGGCTCCCCGTACCCGGCCGGCCTGGGCCAGGACCATTTCACCGACCACGGTGAACACCTGGTCGGACCAGCCGAGCACCACCGCGTGCCCCTGCTCCAGTACCGCGGATCGACCCCGTCGCAGTTCTTCCAGCCGGTCACCCAGCCCGGTCGTGATCACACCCACCAGGGTGGACACGCACAGCAGGGCAATCAGTCCGAGGAACACGGACAGGAGCATCCGTAGCGGCGCGCCGGTCACCCCGCCGAGGCGCAGGGTCTCTGCGCTCGTACGCCACACCACGATGAGCCGCTCCGAGAGGGAGTGGGGCGCCTGGGGGTCCGTCCAGACCAGCAGTGTGCTGACGGGCACGACGATCACCAGGCAGCACACGGCGAGCCAGCCGAGCAGCGCCCCGGTGCTGCGGGCCAGTGTCCGGTCGAAGACATATCGCGCTCGGTGCCGCAAAGAAGCCGGCCGCTGTCGCCGCACCACGTGTACCTCCTACTGTCCCGAGCACCGCGTGTGCCGTCAGCGGAACAGTGCTGGTAAGGGATCGGCGACACACCGTGCCACCGGGATGTTCACCCGTTCGGGAGTGATGTGCCGAGCAATGTCTTGTCGTGGTCATGGCGACGGCCGCCGCCACCGCTGGGACACGGGCCCATCTGCTGCTCGCCCTGACGCTTGACAACGCCTTGCAGGGCGAGGCGTGGCGGTGCGTCCGGCGGATCATCGAAGGAATGCCGACGGCGCCCGGGGACAGCCGGAGTGGCGGCCGGCTTACCGGTCGGCCGCCCTCGGTACCTCACCGGACGTCGTTCCAGCCGCGCGCCCGGTCCGGGTACTCTCTCGGGGTGACGCAGCACCGTGCTTCCGAGGAGCAGCGGCCCGCGAACGAGGGGCGGAAGGCCGCGGCCCGTAATCGGGCCGCTTTGATCACTGCCGCGCGGGAGATCTACTCGGAGTGCGGCCTGGACGCTCCGCTGTCCGCCATCGCGCGTCGCGCCGGGGTCGGCCAGGGTGTTCTGTACCGGCACTTTCCCGACCGGGAGGCCGTGGCGACCGCGGTGCTGGAGGAGAACGTCCGACAGGTCGAGCAAGCGGCGGCGGAGGGGGAGATGGACCTGCCGCGAGTCCTCGGTGTCCTGACCTGGCACCTGACGGAGTCAGCGGCGTTCATCGGTGTCCTGCATGCCGACGGGGCGGGCAGCCCTGCCAGTGTCCCCTCCTATGCGCGGGCCCTGTCCGAGCGGGTCGAGCGTGCCCTGCGGGCACACCTGCCGGACGGCCACCGGCTGGCCGCGGCGGCCGACGACCTCATGATCGCCGTCGCCATGGTCTCCGGTGCCGTCACCGGCCCCACCCGAGAGCAGCGGGAGCGCCGGGCACGGGCGGCGTGGCGGCTTCTCGGCGTCGAGGTGGGTCCGGTGCGTCCCTTCACGGGGTGAGTGAGGCGGAGGCGTCAGCCCCCGTTGGACTGGCGGATGCCCTTCGCGAGTGCGTCGAAGCTGTACAGGTAGCCTCCGCCGGGCCCGCTCACGGTCATATAGGCCCTGGTCCCGCCGGGCGTGATGGCCACGTTGGTCGCCGATTCGAGTCCTCCGGCGGCGTGGGCCGGAACCTCCACGGTCGCCAGTCGCTCACCGTACTTGTCGTACACCGCCATCGCGGGGCGGCCGTGCAGACCCTGATACAGGTTGCCGTCCGCGTCCACCGCGATCGAGTCGGTCTGCGCGATGCCGCCGTCGACGCGGATGGCGGTGTGCCGCGAAGCCACCCCGCCCTTGCCGTCCAGGAGGAGGTAGGAGACGCGGTTCTGGGTCAGCTCGCTGAACCACAGCCCGCGATGGTCCGCGTCGAAGGAGATACCGTTCGGCGACGCCAGCCCGTTCGCGAGGACGGTGGCGTCCTTCCCCTCACGGTCGATCCGCACCACGCGGCCCTTCGCCTCGCCTTCGGACATGCCGCGTGAGTCGCTGAGGTACAGGTTGCCCTCTCGGTCGAAGGCGAGGTCGTCCGGGTTCATCCGTGCTCCGTCGACCTCGCCGGAGAAGAAGGTCCGCGGATCGCTGCCGTCCGGGGCCAGGCTCACGATGTCGCCGTGGGCGAAGTCGGTCAGGTAGATCCGCCCGTCGTGCGGGCTGAACTGGGCCGAGGTGTAGGCGCCGCGAGCGTCGGTGTGGACCTGCTCCGACGTCTTCTTCCGGACATTCACGCGCAGCACTTTGGGCTCGCCGGCCGGGGCGGTGACGTCGACGACGAGCAGCTTGCCGTCCTGGTCGAAGACCGGTCCCTCCAGCAGGGTCATCCCGGTCTGCTCGTGCACCTCCGTCAGGCGCATGACCTGTTGCGCGCGGATGGTCCGCTCGCCTCCGGTGGTTGCCGGAACCTGCGGTGCACCCGCCGTCTGCGTCCCGCACCCCGTGAGGGCCAGCACGCCGATCGTGGCGGCCCCGGCGAGGAGCCGGATCGGGAGTCGTCGCATGTGCGTCTCTCTTTCCTGTCCGAAAGTGTGCGGAAGCAACCAACAGCCAACCGGACAGTGCTGTCCGGTTGTTGTTACCGTAGAGCATGGCTGCTCAAATCCTGTGACTTCCCCTCCAGTTCATGGGTGAGTGGCTTCCTGGTGGCGAAGCGAAAGGAACGAGGCCCCCCACATGGCACATTCGCAGGAGTTGTCCCCCGAGGCACTCGCCGAACTCAAGGAGCGTTACCGGGCCGAGCGGGAGCGACGCGTGCGTCCCGACGGCGCCCGGCAGTACCTCGGGGCCGCCGCCGAGTTCGGCTACTACGCCGCCGACCCCTACGCGGGTAAGACGTCCGAGCGCGAGCCGCTCCGGGACCGAGTGGACGTCGCGGTCATCGGTGGTGGATTCGGCGGCATCCTCGCGGGCGCGCGACTGCGCCGGCAGGGCATCGAGCGCGTCCGCGTCATCGAGAAGGGCGGCGACTTCGGGGGCACCTGGTACTGGAACCGGTACCCGGGTATCCACTGCGACGTCGAGTCTCACGTGTACCTGCCGCTGCTCGACGAGACCGGATACGTGCCGGAGTGGAAGTACGCGCCGGGCGAGGAGATCCGCCGGCATGCGGTGCGCATCGCCGAGAAGTTCGACCTCTACGCGGACGCCTTGTTCTCCACGGCGGTCACCTCACTGACGTGGGACGACACCTGTGAGGCCTGGATCGTCACGACCGACCGGGGTGACGAGTTCCGGGCCACCTACGTCGTCACGGCCACCGGGACCCTGTCCGAGCTGAAGCTGCCCGGCATCCCCGGCATCGAAAGGTTCACGGGCCACACGTTCCACACGTCGCGCTGGGACTACGGCTACACGGGCGGCACTCCGGACGGCGGCCTCATCGGCCTCGCGGACAAGCGCGTGGGCGTCGTGGGTACCGGCGCCACCGGCATCCAGGTCGTCCCCAAGCTGGCCGAGGACGTCGGCCACCTCTACGTCTTCCAGCGCACCCCCTCCAGCGTGGATGTGCGCGCCAACCGCCGTACGTCCGCCCGCGACGTCGGGGCCGACGGTGAGGGCTGGGCACGTGAGCGCCGCGACAACTTCCTGCGCATCGTCTCCGGGGAGGACGTGGAGGAGGATCTCGTCGCCGACCGGTGGACCTCGTCGGCGGGCCTTCTCGAGAAGCTCCTGCCGAGCTTCCGCCGCCCGACCGACAGAGCCGCTTTCGAAGCGGCCTACGAGGTGGCGGACGCCGCCAAGATGAACGAGATCCGCGCCCGCGTCGAACGGACCGTCACCGATGCGGAGACGGCCGAGAAGCTCAAGCCCTGGTACCGGTACGCCTGCAAGCGGCCCACGTTCTCCGACACGTATCTCCAGGCGTTCAACCGCGACAACGTCACTCTGGTCGACACCGCGGACACCCACGGCATCGAGCGCATGACCGAGAACGGCGTCGTGGTGGGCGGTACCGAGTACGCACTCGACTGCTTGATCTTCGCCACCGGCTTCTCCGTCGGGGTGTCGGGCGTCCACTCCGGCAGGCTGCCCGTCCACGGCCGGGACGGCGTGCCCTTGCTGCAGGCGTGGGCGGAGCGAGGCCCGCGGAGTCTGCACGGGTTCACCAGCAACGGTTTCCCGAACCTGATCCAGTTGGGAGCCGTGCAGAGCGCCAGCAGCGTCAACTTCACCCACGTGCTGGACGAGCATGCCGTTCACGCCGCTGCCCTCGTCGCGGCCGCCGAAGCCGGGGGCGCCCTCATCGAACCGTCCCGTGAGGCCGAGGACGCCTGGATCGCCGCCCTCGGAGAGGACGCCCCCGACCACGCCTGGTTCCACGCCGAGTGCACTCCCGGCTACTACAACGGTGAGGGGCGTGGCCGGCCGAACGGCCCGACCGCCTACCCGCAGGGCGCCTTCGCCTTTCACAACCTCCTGAGGAAGTGGCGCGAGGAGTCCATGGACGAGATCCTGAGGCCCAGGAACCCTGCGCGGGCGTAGGTTCCGCCGGTTGCGAGTACCGCCGTGGACGACCGGCGCCGGATCAGACCGCCGACCAGCCGTCGTCCACGGGCAGAATCGCGCCGTTGATGTTGCTCGCCGCCTCCGAGGCGAGGAACAGGATCGCCGCGGCCTGTTCCTCCGGCTGGGACACACGGCCAAGGTTGACGAAGTGTGGCCCCAGTGCCGCCGGGCCGTGCGCCGTCCGGTCGGCATCCACCGCGATGGCGGTCGCAGTGCCGCCCGGGCAGATGGCGTTGGCGCGGATGCCGTTCTTGCGGTACATCACCGACAGCGACTTCGTCAGTCCCACCACACCGTGCTTGGACGCCGTGTACGCGGCGCCCGCCGCGCTCCCGCGCAGGGCAGCCTCGGAGGCAGTGTTCACGATGGTGCCGCGGCCCGCGGCCACCATGTGCGGCAGTACGGCACGGGTGAGGAGGAAGGGTGCCGTGAGGTTGACCCGGATGACCCGCTCCCACTCGGCGTCGCTCACGTCGGCCAGAGCCGACATGGTGTCCATGATCCCCGCATTGTTCACCAGGACGTCCACGCCGCCGAACCGTTCCACCGCCGTCGCCGTGACGTGGTCCACCACAGCCTGCTCACTCAGGTCGCCCGTGACGGCCACCGCCTTGCCACCCGCCTGCTCGATCTCCTCGACGGTCGCCGCAGCCCCCTCGGCGTTGAGGTCCGCCACCACGACGCGGTCGCCCTGGGCGGAGAAGGCCAGCGCGGCCGCGCGGCCTATGCCCGATCCCGCTCCGGTGACGATCACGCTGCGCCCGTTCAGACCCTTGGTCATCAACTGCTCCGTTCACGAGGACTGCCGACGCGGCGGACTGCTGCCGCACCGTGCCAGCACCCTACAAGTTTATGTCTCTGAGTGACATAAAGTCCTGGGGCAGAATGCGCATGACACCGATCACCGGCGCCGGAGGGCCAGATGACCGCAGCCCGTGGACGGACGGGGCGACCCCCGTTGACCGACGAACGCAAGGCCGCCATCCGGCTGGAGATCGCTCGCGCCGCGGTCGGCCTCTTTGTCGCCCAGGGCGTCGCCGCGACCACGGGCGAGCAGATCGGGCAGGCAGTCGGCGTTTCGGCGAGGACCGTCTGGCGCTACTTCCCCACCAAGGAGAGCTGCGTGCGGCCGTTGTTCTCGACCGGTATCGACACGATCGCCGCCGCCCTGCGGCAGTGGCGTCCTGGCCAGCCTCTCCATGAGGCCTTCGACGGCGTATGGACCAGCGACGAGGACCTGACCACACCGGACGTCGGGGCGCTGCTGCGACTGACCCGCACCGAACCGGGTCTGCGCGCGGTCTGGCTGCAGACCCGCGACGAAGCGGAACCTGCCTTCGCGCGTGCTCTCGCCGAGCGCGCCGGACTGCCCGACGACGACGCACGGCCGGCCATCTGGGCCGCCATGCTCAACGCCGCACTGCGCGCAGCCGTCGAACACCATGCCTACCGAGCGGCTGAGCCGGACTCCGGCGCCGTGCCCGTCCGGGCCGACCTCGCGACCACTCTGCGCACCGCTTTGGTTCTGACGGAGGCCGGCCTCACCTGACGGCAGGGGGCTCTGCCCCGTCCCGTGACACCGATGTCCTCACGGGAGCGGGCGCGGGGCCTTCCACGACTCTCGAGCACGGGAGAACCCCGCAACTCCTGCCCGCCCGTGAGTTCCGGACAGGCCGGCTCGGCGGCTTGGTCGACGGGTGAGTCTGAGATCATGCTCATCATGAGCACACCACCAGACGGACTGCCCAGGTACAGGGTGCTGACCGGTCCGGACGATGCCTCGTTCTGCCAACGTGTGAGCGAAGCGATGGACCTTGGCTACGAGCTGCACGAAGGCCCCGCTGTCACCTTCAACGGTGAGAATGTCGTCGTCGCCCAGGCGCTCGTCTGGCCGACACTGCCGTAGAGGCCTTGGGAGCGGTGGTGGTCGTGATCGGCCCCTGACGTGAGAAGAGCCGCACAGGTTGGGTGAGTTGTGAGGCCTACGTGGGCCCGTGCGGCCTGTTCCGTCGTGCCTCCGTCCCGCGTCTCCCGTGCAAACTCCGGCGAGTTGCTCGAAGAGTTCGCCCCAAGTGGCAGGCCGCCGGCGCTGGTACGGAACACGGCTGGCGTTCACCGATCGGCTCCTGGTCACGCTCGTGTACCTGCGCCACCGCCTGCCGCACGCCGCGCCGGCCAAGTTGTACGGGGTGGACCGCCCCACCCTCTTCGGCGCGATCCGGGAAGCCCGCCGGCTGACCGGCTGCAGGTGTCGGCCGGCACCGCACCGCCTGGAGGCGCCCGCCCCGGGCCGAGGAGCGGGTCGCCCCGGGGGCAGGGGGCGGGTGGCGCGGCCCAGTTCGATGAGGACCGAGTAGTACTCGCGTCCGGTCGCGCGGTCCATGCCGACCTCGCACATGCGGTTGGCGGACAGGTGGGCGTCGTAGGAGCGGGAGGTCACCTCGGCGGCTTCCTTGTCGGAGGACTTCGCGGCGTCGAAGGAGAGCAGGAAGTGCAGGTTGCCGTGGGCGGCGTGACCGGCGACGGCGGCCTCGAAGCCGTGCCGCGCCTGGAGCGCGAGGACGTCCTCACAGGCGTCGGCGCGCCGGGAGGGCGCCCACCAGTGCGGGCGACGCGATCACCGCCGAACGCCGGGCGTTCCACGACGTCGCCGCGGGGCGGCCGCGACGGGGCAGAGCGGCCCGATGACCTCTCGTCGAGTTCGGAAACGGCCGCAGCACTGCCTCGGTCAGGCCGTCGTTTCTGTCGTCCCCGTCCGCACTCACATGGAAGGTGAGGGAGTCCTTCATCAGTGGCCGCGGCGGCGTGTACGCCTTCGGAACGCCGCGCCCGGACAGGGAGACAGCCGCGCCCCCAACCACCCCGGCGACGCGACTCTTCCGGAGGGCGGGCCGCCAAACAGTTCTCGGTGGCCCGAAGTACGCGACTGTAGGTGTTCGGCGACACCTCCGGACGCTTGGGCGGCGCCGGCCAGATGCCGAGTCCCATGCCGCCGAGACGCCACCCGGTGCACGCCTCGGCGACCGCATCCGCTCGAAGTCGCTCGCCTCGGGCCGGCCGTGCGGCATGCTCGTCATTCACCAGAAGAAGTGCTGGGCCTGCCAGATGAGCTTGCGGGCGGTGTCGGGGAAGACCTCTCGAGGCGGCAGTCGAGCAGACCTCGGGCGGGACGGTGGGTCACCTGGCGCGCGGACCGGTCCAGCGGTCACTTCGACGGGTCGTGACCCCAGTTCATCAGGGAGTACCGCCAACGGGTGTCCGTCACGTCCCCGCTGGGACGCTGCTTGACGTGCCGGTGGATGTAGCCGACGACCTTGCGCATGTGAGAGATGTCGTCGTCGCTCAGATCGTCCTTCGGCGTGGCCAGCAGATCGATGATGCGGCGTCCAGAGGCATGTCCCACGCTTTCTCCGCCATCGCTTTGTCCGACGTCTTTTGACTCGTCGGTGTCCAGCCACTTCTTCAGCTCGCCGGAAGTCATATTGACCGCTTCGTTGAACTGCTTCTGCACACTGTCCCGGCTGTCGCTCTCCTTTTTGGAAGTCATCACGAGTTCTTGTCCTTCTTGCGCAGGGCGCCGGGCTTGTGCACGGCGGAGCGGCCGGATTTGTCGCTCTCCACTTCGTACTGCGGTTCGTCCTTGGATGCGTCGACGGTCCGGCCGGCTGCCCGAGTGCGCTCGGTGATCTTCTTTTTGATCTTTCCAGGCACAGTCTGGCCGTGGCTCTTCCACGAGACCTCGTCGCCCTTGCGGAAATTCTCTTTCCTCGGCACAGCGTTCTCCTTTCGGCAGGCCGAGTGCTCCGGCACGGAGCCGGTCGGCTCGGCCTTTATCCGGGTGCTCCGCCTTGTTCGACGTTGCCCAGGTGATGAACGCGCCATCGATCGAAAAGGTATGACGTCTCCTGTGCGAAACAGGCGCATTTGCTTTCAATGTATATACCCAGCGAGTAACCAGTACTAATGGTTGCAAACGTGAACATAACTTATGCGCGGAGTCGGCGGTGGGTGTTTCATGGTCCATGCCGACGGCTCCATGCCCGGTGAACGAGGACCGCGCCCCGTTCCCGGTCAGCAACGTCGTCGGCACCCCTCGATGTCGGTTCCGGCCGCGGGCCTGGCGGACGGCGGACTCCCCGTCCGCGTCATGTTCTCCGGCCGCCCCCGGAAGCGAACGCCAACTGTTGGAGATCGCGTACGAACTGGAGGCGGAACAGTCCTCCCCGCGCATCCAGGACTCCTGACATTCCGATATGGCCGAAATGCGGCCCAGTGGCAGACTCCCGGGTCCGCCGGCTGATGGAGGCGCAAGGGGTGCAGGACGACACCGTGAACGACGAAATCCCCGTCGAGGAGTCCGAGCTGTACGAGGAGGACGGCACCGACGCCGGGCACTACTACCGCCCCTGAGCACGCCGGTAGGCGGACGACGCCACCGCGCCGCGGAGGACACGACCTCGGCGTCCAACGGTTCGCCGGGATCTGCCGGCCTCTGCACAGGCGTCCCCTCAGGTACCTACCCCATCTCGGCAGGTCAGCGGATTTTTCGTCGGTGGGCCGCTCATCAGGGAAGCCGAGGACCATTGGCGCTGGACCGTGAGTGTGGTGGGTCGCAGCAGGAGCCGCGATAGGAGGAGATCGAGCCGGGCCACCCCGCCGATCCGACGACCAGCGCGCTCTGGATTTCGCCGGACGGCCCGGCCTCCCGGCGCGCGTCACACCTGCGTGGGGGAGGCCCCCGCACAGGCGAGCGACTGCGGCTGGCCCCGTACCCTCCGCAGCAGCTCACGGCGGCGGTGGCTGAGGCCCTGGACGCCTACGACGTAGTCGTCCTCCTGCCGAGGTACCGGTGCTACCCCGAACGGGGGACCGAGACGGCACACGACGTTCTCGGGAATCCGGCATGGAACCGGGAGCTGCCCGTCGACGCGAACTGCCCCGCGGGCGACGACCGGCACGTGAACCGCGCCGACCTGCGCCTCCTGGGCTGGACCTCGCCGGGCGACGGCCCGACCCGCACGAGCAGCTGCCCGAGCCCGACCAGATGAAGCCCCACGGGCCTGCCCGCATACAGGCCCCGCCTGGCCCTCGGACACGACCTTCGGGCCGTTCTCATGTGCGCACTCGGGTCCACGAGCGGGTGAGGGAGTCGCGTTGACGTCCCGGAGCAACCGCCGGAGTCGACGGATCTCAGGATGGCGGTACCTCCGGGGGCGCCCTTCCACTCTTCGCGGACGAGTGGTTTCCGACCGCGCCAGATGTGCACTTCTACAGGCCCAGCTCAGCGGCGAACTCGCCGGCCTCGAGGACCTGCTTGACCGCCGTCAGGTAACGGGCCGCGTCGGCGCCGTCCACCAGGCGGTGGTCGTAGGAGAGCGTCACGTAGGTCATGTCGCGCACGGCGATCGTGTCGCCGAGCTCTGGGTCGGAGACGACGACCGGGCGCTTGACCGTGGCGCCGATGCCCAGGACGGCGACCTGGTTCAGCGGGACGATGACCGTGTCGAACAGCGCACCGCGCGACCCTGTGCTGGAGACCGTGAAGGTGGCGCCGGCCAGGTCGTCCGGAGCGATCCTGTTCGTACGGACCATGCCGGCCAGCTCGGCGGTCCGCTTGGCGATACCCGCGATGTCGAGTCCACCCGCGCGCTTGATGACCGGGGTCATCAGGCCCTTCTCCGAGTCGACGACGATGCCGACGTTCTCGGAGTCGAAGTAGGTGATCGTGCCCTCGTGGTGGTTCAGGCGGGCGTTGACGACCGGGTGGGCCTTCAGCGCCTGGACGGCGGCCTTGACGAAGAACGGCGTCGGGGAGAGCTTGACGCCCTCGCGGGCGGCGAAACCGTCTTTGGCCCTGGCACGAAGCTGCATCACCTTCGTGGTGTCGACCTCGATGACCGAGGACAGCTGGGCCTGCTCGTGCAGGGCCTTGTGCATGTGGTCCGCCATGGCCTTGCGGATGCGCGGCAGTTCGACCGTCTGGCCCCGCAGCGGGGAGGCCTCCAGAGCGGGGGCCTTCGGCGCGGCGGCAGCAGGGCCTACGGCATTCGCGGCAGTAGCCGGAGCGGTCGTCTTCGTGGCCTCGGCGGCGGCGATGACGTCCTGCTTGCGGATGCGGCCACCGACGCCGGTGCCCTCGACGGTGGACAGGTCAACGCCGTTCTCCGACGCGAGCTTGCGCACCAGCGGGGTTACGTAGGCGCCGTCGTCCGCGGGTGACACGGCGACCGGCGCGGTGGCCGGAGCCGGATCCGGGGCGGCGGGAGCGGCAACGGCGGCACCGATCACGGCGAGCTTGGCGCCGACCTCGGCGGTCGCGTCCTCGGCGACGGCGATCTCCAGGAGAACACCGGCGACGGGTGAGGGGATCTCGGTGTCGACCTTGTCGGTGGAGACCTCGAGCAGCGGCTCGTCCTCGGCGACCTCGTCACCGACGGCCTTCAGCCAGCGGGTGACGACCCCTTCGGTGACGCTCTCACCGAGGGCGGGCAGGGTTACAGAGACGGACACGGACACGGCAGTTCACTCCCTTCCGGTCAGGCCGTAACGCTGGGCCGCGGCGTCGCACATGTGTGGCTTCACGTCGCCACGGGCGGCGAGTGTGCGCAGCGCGTGTACGACGATGGACTCGGCATCGACACCGAAGTGGCGGCGTGCGTTGGCCCGGTTGTCGGAGAGACCGAATCCGTCGGTGCCCATGGAGGTCCACTGCTGCGGCACCCAGGGAGCGATCTGGTCCGGGACGGCGCGCATCCAGTCGGAGACGGCGATGACCGGCCCCGGTGCGTCAGCCAGTACTTCGGTGACGTACGGGGTGCGTCCTTCGGCTTCGGCCTCCATGGCGTCGCGACGCAGCAGCGTCCAAGAGGGCGCCGACCAAACGTCGGCGGCGACGTTCCAGTCGGCGGCGAGCAACTCCTGGGCCTTGAGGAGCCAGTGGATCGCGGTGCCGGAGGCGAGTAGTTGCAGGCGAGGCGCGTCCGCGCCGGCGCCGTCGGCGGGCCGGTAGCGGTACAGGCCGCGCAGGATGCCCTCCTCGGTCCCCTCAGCCTGCGGCATCGGGGGCTGGATCTTGGTCTCGTTGTAGACGGTGAGGTAGTAGAAAACGTCCTCGGGGGTCTCGCCGTACATGCGGCGCAGTCCCTCGCGGACGATGACTGCGACCTCGTAGGCGAAGGCGGGGTCGTAGGGAAGACACGCGGGGTTGGTGGAGGCGATGAGATGCGAGTGGCCGTCGGCATGCTGGAGTCCCTCGCCGGTCATCGTCGTCCGCCCTGCGGTGGCGCCGACCACGAACCCCCGGCCCAACTGATCGGCCAGTGCCCAGAACTGATCAGCCGTGCGCTGCCAGCCGAACATCGAGTAGAAGATGTAGAAGGGGATCATCGGCTCGCCGTGCGTCGCGTACGACGTCGCGGCGGCGGTGAAGGAGGCGAGCGATCCGGCCTCCGTGATGCCCTCATTGAGGATTTGACCGCTGGTGGATTCCTTGTAGTAGAGGAGCTGGTCGCGGTCGACGGGCTCGTACCTCTGACCCTTCGGGGAGTAGATCCCGGCGGACGGGAACAGCGACTCCATGCCGAAGGTGCGGGCCTCGTCCGGCACGACGGGCACCCAGCGGGCGCCGGTCTCCTTCTCCCGCATCAGGTCCTTGACCAGGCGGACGAAGGCCATGGTGGTGGCGATCTCCTGGGTGCCCGACCCCTTGGCGAGCGCGGCGAACGGCTTGTCGGCGGGGGCGGGGAGCGGGCGGGGGACGACACGGCGGGTCGGCGCGGGGCCGCCGAGTGCCCGGCGACGCTCCTGAAGGTAGGCGACTTCCTCGGAGTCGGCCCCCGGATGCGCATAGGGAACCAGGTCCTCACCCAACTGAGCGTCGGGGATGGGCAGGTCGAGGAGGTCACGCATGGCGCGGAACTCCTTGCCGGACAGCTTCTTCATCTGGTGGTTGGCGTTGCGGGACTCGAAGCCGGGGCCGAGGGTCCAGCCCTTGACGGTCTGGACGAGGACGACGGTCGGCGCACCGTGATGGTCGAGGGCTGCCCGGTAGGCGGCGTGGACCTTGCGGGGTTCGTGTCCGCCGCGTGAGGTGCCGATGATCCGGGCGAGATCCTCGTCGCTGAAGGGGCGGGCGAGGTCGGCCAGCGCACCGGTGAAAAGACGCTCGCGGATGTACGCGCCGTCGCGGGCGGCGAAGGTCTGCAACTGGCCGTCGGGCAGGGTGTCGAGGGCGTCGAGGAGCAACCCGTGGGAGTCGGTCGCGAGAAGACCGTCCCACTCCACGCCCCAGGGGACCTTGACGACGTTCCAGCCGGCCGCGCGGAACTGTGCCTCCAGCTCCTGCATGATCTTGAAGTTGCCGCGCACCGGGCCGTCGAGGCGCTGCAGATTGCAGTTGATGACGAACGTGAGGTTGTCGAGTTCCTCGCGGGCGGCGAGGGCGAGGGCGGCCGTGGATTCGGGCTCGTCCATCTCGCCGTCACCGAGGAACGCCCAGACGTGGCTGCGGCTGGTGTCCTTGATCGCGCGGTGGTGCAGATAGCGGTTGAAACGTGCCTGGTAGATCGCCGAGAGAGGGCCGAGCCCCATGGACACGGTCGGGAACTCCCACAGCCAAGGCAGTCGCCGAGGGTGCGGGTAGGACGGCAGGCCGCCGCCTCCTGCCTCCATCCGGAATCGGTCCAACTCGGCCTCGCTCAGGCGTCCTTCGAGGAACGCGCGGGCGTAGATGCCGGGAGAGGCGTGGCCCTGGACGTAGAGCTGATCACCGCTGCCGTCGGCATCCTTGCCCTTGAAGAAGTGCTGGAAGCCGACCTCGTAGAGCCACGCGGCCGACGCATAGGTGGCCATGTGCCCCCCGAGACCGCCGCGTTCGTTGCCGCGGGTGACCATGGCCGCTGCGTTCCACCGGTTCCACGCCGTGATCCGCGCTTCCATCGCCTCATCACCGGGGTAGGCCGGTTCGGCGGAGGTCGCGATCGTGTTGACGTACGGAGTCACGGATTGCGGTGGCAGCGGTACTCCCGCCCGGCGCGCGTGATCGACGACGCGTTGCAGCAGCCGCCCCGTGCGCTGAGGCCCGACAGCGCCGACCGCACCGTCCACGGAGGCGAGCCATTCGGCCACCTCCTGCGGATCGGGTTCGGGAAGCTGGTCCAACTGATGGATCGGGGACATGGCATAGCCCTTCTGTGAAGCGGGCCGACCGGAACCGGACAGGCCTCTTGGCGGCCGGTTGTGTGGGTGGAAGCGGCCGGCTGGTAGTCGTCGAACCCCTCGTGACGCTCCATAAACGGAAGATCGATTTCTCAAGGCGGAAGCTACGCGCGGTCGGGGCGCAGGGTCAATCGCTACCGGAAAGTAATTTGCAATGATCGATCAAAAGTCCCCTGTGGGGCTGGTTACCCGCTCGTCGGGACGGACCCCTGGGGCCTCTGTTTCAGGCGCTCCTCGACGCGTGTGCGTAGTCCATGACGTGGAGCTCCATCAGGCGGCCCAGGTGAGGGTCGCCGCGGCGCAGGCCTTCGAGGATCTCCTCGTGGTCCTCCGCGTTGTCGTGCAGCTCGGTGCGCAGCCAGCGCAAGGAGAGGCGCGTCCACGCTTCCACGCCCAGCCAGTCCCAGTGCCGGATCAGGACAGGATTTCCGCACGCGTGGACGATGGTGCGGTGGAAGGCCACCCCGTGCAGA
Source organism: Streptomyces sp. NPDC053750 (assembly GCF_044544295.1). Classification (NCBI taxonomy): domain Bacteria; kingdom Bacillati; phylum Actinomycetota; class Actinomycetes; order Kitasatosporales; family Streptomycetaceae; genus Streptomyces; species Streptomyces sp. NPDC053750. The sequence continues at coordinate 821,092 of NZ_JBITXB010000002.1, forward strand.
GCCTGTCCGTCGGTGTCCGCTTCGGCGGCTGCCCGCCGCATCGCGAGCAGGCGCCGCTCCAGTGCGGTGACGTTCCCGGCCAGCCGGGGGGCGGCCAGCATGACGGCGCGGCGCTCCAGGGAGGCGCGCACCAGGTACACGTCGCGCAGCTGGTCCAGATTCAACTCTCGGACCCGCACACCCTTGTTGGGCGTGGACGTCACCAGGTCCATGGTTTCCAGCTCGCGCAGAGCCTCGCGCACCGGTGCCTGACTGATGCCCAGTTCGAGTGCGATCCGGCGTTCCACAATGCGGTCCCCGGGCTCCCAGCGGCCGGCCACGAGGCCTTCGAGGACGAACGTCCTCACGCGCTCGTGCAGGGGGGCCCGCTCCAGCGAGGCGCCCGATCTGCCGGATCCGCGTGAAGGGGGAGTCGTGGGGTCTGTGTGATCTGCGGGAAGCGTCATATCTCGGCTCTCCTCAGGACGGAACTTTTGAGCAATGATCGATCATTGGCTATGGTACTCCCACGACGAACCGCATACGTGGCTAACTCCGGCTGCCGCGTGTGGATGCTCCGGGTGTGGGCCCGGCCTCGCGACCTGTCGATCTCTCACCAGCGCCACAGCACACGCTTCCGTACCCTGCCTTGCCGAACGGCGCTGGGTCTGTCATCCACGGGCCACACACGCCGACCGCTGGGCCCTGCCCAGGCGAAGCAAGACCCGAGCATCGCCTTTTCCCCCACGCGAGTCCCCGGGCTCGCCGGGAGTTCCCGCCCCAAGAGAGGAGCCTGCGTGGTGAACGCGCCTGAGGAGGGCGAAGTATCGGATGGCCAGCGCTTGGAGCGAGTTGACCTGGGCGAAGTGCCTTACGAGGTAGCGCAGGCGAACATGGCGCACTGGGTGGAGGAGCGCAAACAGGGCCTCGTGTCGAACAGGCTCTTCCTGCTCACCCATCCGCAGGTGATCACCTACACGGCCCGGACTCCGAAGGACCAATTGCCAGGTGCGGACTCGCCGATCGGTCTGGTGCGGACCGACCGCGGTGGGCATGCCACTTACCATGGTCCCGGCCAGCTCATCGGTTACCTCGTGCTCAATGTCCGGCAGCTCGGCCCCCGTGGCCTGATCCGCCGTGTCGAGCAGGCGCTGATCGACGCCCTGGACACGCTGGGCTTCCCGGCGATCCGCCGGGAGACGCCAACCGGGGCCGACAGCCTCGTTGGGGTGTGGACCCCGGATCACCGCAAGCTCGCCTCGATCGGCATGCGCATCAGCGGGAGCATTTCCAGCCATGGCTTCGCCCTCAACGTCGCACCCGACCTGAGCGTCTACACCACCTTCACGGCCTGTGCCCTGCCCGGCGTACGCATGACCTCTCTGGCCGAACTCGCCGCTGAACGTGGCATGACGGGTCCGACAGACGAAGATGTTCGCGACGCAGTTGCCCAAGCGGTCAGCTCGCGTCTGGGCCGCCGCGGGACTGACATGCCGGGCAGATAGGCGACCGGACAGCCCATGACCCGCGCGACCGCCGGCGGCAGATCCCCGGTCGAAACCGGGGCTAACGAGCCCCACGACCTGCACAACGATCCGGACGAGCTGCAGAACGTCCACGACCATCCCGAACAGGCGGAGGTCCGCTCCCGGATGACCCGCCGGCTCTACGACGTACTGCGAGGGCGCGGCGACAACTTCCACCACTGGATGACCTCGATGTACGACATCGGTGAGGTGGGCCACGCCCCCACCCTGAGCGGCCTCGACGAGTCCACCTACCAGCCCTGTCCGGCAGCACCTGTAACCCCATCCCCACCACCGCCCCACCTGCTGCACCCCGTCCGGCACGCCGGTCACCCTCCGCCCACAGTCCGCGAGAACCGGGAAGGGCTGGCCCTTCCCGTCATCGGAAGGCGGGAAGCGTCGACGAGCCGATACCCAGCAGCCGAAAGACAAGGAGAGGTTCGCCGCCAGTGGTGGACAGAGATCATGCGGGCGGCAGACTGGCCCCATGACCACATCGGAACCCAAGGCTGATCTTCACTTCTACCTGCAGTCCGCCCGTGATGCCCTGCTGTGGAAGCTCGAAGGGCTCTCGGAGTACGACGTCCGCCGTCCGTCGACGCCGACCGGCACCAACCTTCTCGGCCTGGTGAAGCACGCGGCGAGCGTGGAACTGGGCTATCTCGGCGACACTTTCGGCCGGCCTTCCGGCGAACCGCTGCCCTGGCTGGAAGACGGTGCCGAGCCCAACGCGGACATGTGGGTCACGGCCGACGAGTCACGCGAGTACATCGTTGATCTCTACCGCCGAGCGTGGACCCACGCGGACGCGACGCTCGACGCGCTGGCCCTGGACACGATCGGCAAGGTGCCGTGGTGGCCCAGCGGCAAGGACGAGGTGACGTTGCACCACGCCGTGGTGCGCGTGATCGCTGACACGCACCGACACGCCGGTCATGCCGACATCGTCCGGGAGCTCAGGGACGGCGCCGTGGGGATGAACAAGGGCAACGACAGCATGGCGCCGGGCGACGCGACGTGGTGGGAGAACCATCGCAGCCAGTTGGAGCTCGCAGCTCGGGAAGCCGACCGACGCACGACTTCTGACCAGAGCGGCTGAGACAGCTGGAGGCGAGAGGTGCGGCTGCCTGCCAGGGCGGCTGCACACAAGGCAGTGAGGGCACCTCAACGAGTCTCACTCGGCCCCTACGCGTCGAACGCCTGGGCGACGGCAAGGCTGTCTTCGTAGACATGATGCCGAGTGACAAGGCCGTCCTCGACGGTGAGGTGCAAGGCGAACCGAGCGCGATAGGCACGTCCGGTGGAGCGGGCGGTCTGACGGATCTCGCCGAGCACGACCGCATCGCGACCGTCGACAAGGATGCGCTCGATCTCGGTCGCTGCCTGCCCGGGCACGTGGTGCTCGGCGAGCTCGCGATAGTGGGCGGCGGCATCGGCGCGGGTGGAACGGTGACGGATCCATGGGGTAGCGGTCCGACCGTGCTCGGACTCCGGCCAGTCCAGCTTCCAGTCGCCCCGCTCGGCGTACATCTCGGCGATGCTCTCCGGATCGCCCTCACCGATCCGGCGCAACAGCTCATCCACGACAGTGCGGGTCGTCGCGGGTGCGGCTGTGGACATCACCCATCACTCCGATCAGGCATCCGCGCCCCACTGACGCGGCGAGATCAGCATTTTTGCCAGCACCGAGGGACCGGCGCCATTACCTCCCGAGTAACGGCACGAAGCATCAAGGTCCAGGCCGGTGCCCCCGGTAGCCACCGTCAGCGATCGTCGGGGCCGATGGTGCAGACGCCTGAGAAAAGATCGCTCACGGGCGATGACTTTGCTCCGGAGCAAGAGTCTCCTTGGGGAACACCCCTGCCGGACACCCGCTGTTCGGGCGGAGGCGATGCAGATCACGAGTCTTGACAGGAGTCCCCCGCATGACTGATCCGGCACTGACAGCAGACCGCAATCGCGGGACCGGGGTCTGGCCCTTGATCCACGCCGAGCGTGCGGCGCTGGCGGCCGACCTCGCAGATCTGACGGACGAGCAGTGGGCCACGCCATCGCTCTGCGCCGGTTTGACGGTGCGTGAGGTTCTGGCACACCTGATCGCGGGCGCGCGCCTCAACACCGTGAGCTGGCTGGCGGGTGTGATCCGCTGCCGGTTCGACTTCGACCAGCAGGTGGCCATGCGGCTGGCCGAGCAGCTCGGCGCGACCCCGGGCGAGACCCTTGAACGTTTCCGGCGTGTCGTCCCGAGCACGACCAAGCCCCCCTTGCCCGCCATCGCCATGCTGGGCGAGACGATCGTGCATGGAGAAGACATCCGGCGCCCGCTGGGCATACGCCGCGACTACCCGATCGGGGTCGTCACGGAGACGGCCGAGTACTACCAGGGCTCAGACCTCGTGGTCGTTGCCAAGGGACGCATCGGTGGCCTGAGACTCGCAGCGGATGACGGCCCGTTCGCGACCGGTTCCGGGCCTCTCGTGTCCGGCCGCACCTTGGCCCTGGTCATGGCCATGACTGGACGTGCGGCGTATTGCGACGATCTCGAAGGCGACGGGGTGGAACTCCTCCGCAGTCGCTGCGGGACAGCGTGACAAAAGGCCGGCCGATGTGGAGCGGGTCTGCGGCCACCTGATCTTGGTTCGGTTTCCGATGCATGCTCCCGGCTTGGCACTGATGACCCGAAGACCCCTTCCCCGTGCATGAAAGGGCAACAGAATCGCCCGGACGGCGCCCGAACGGCTCCTCCACGAAGACAGTCGACAAGCAGTTCCGCAATCCGCTATACGCCATGAGGCGGTCGTGAAGAGTTGCAATACATTCACACTCGGTCATTGTCTGATCCAGCGCTCCACACGACTGCTGGTAGCGTGCCCGCCGTTCCACCCCACAGAACGAAGTACTCGATCCTTGGATTTCACTTTATGACTGGTACGCCAGACGAAATCTCCACGAACGCATTCGTCCCGGGCGGACGCCGTCGGCACCGCAGGGCAAGAGTGGGTCGCATCGGTGTGCGACGTGCCCTCGTGCTCGCGATGGCCGTGCCCGTGGCCTCCGCCACGCTGGCCGGTACCTCGGCCTTCGCCGCCGACGACAGCGCCGCGAAGGCGCAGGGCATCTCGGTCGACGACCTCGACGCCGACGACGCGCAGTTGGTCAAGAACCTCAACGAGCGCGTCGCCGACGAGCGCCTGGGCTCCGAGGTCAGTGGCGTGGTGCTCGACGCCGACTCGGACACCGCCCTCTGGGACCACAACGGCTCCACCACTCTCATGCCGGCCTCCAACGCCAAGCTCGCCACGGCGACCACCGCCCTGACGCTGCTGGGCGCGCATCACGAGTTCACCACGAAGGTGGTGTACGGCGACGGCACCCTCACTCTCGTCGGCGGCGGTGACCGCACCCTCACCAGCGACGACGTCGACGAATTGGCCAAGACTGCAGTCGACGGGCTCAAGGCCGCGGGGCTGACCAACGTCAAGGTCCGTGTGGACGACAGCCTGTTCGCCGACCCCAGCCTCGCCCACGGCTGGAACGAGGGCTACTACCCCACCGAGGTCACGCCGGTCCGTTCGCTCGTCGTCGACGGCGCCGCCGTCAACGACACCGCGATCAACGCCGGCAACGTCTTCGCCGAGAAGCTCGCCGCGCGGGGCATCACCGTCGACGGCGACGTCGGCCGCGCGACGGCGAAGCCGTCCGACGTACCGGTGGCGCAGCACAAGTCGGCGCCGCTGTCGGACATCGTCAAGAAGATGCTCAAGACGAGCGACAACAACATCGCCGAGACCCTGCTGCGGATGTCCGCCGTGGAACTGGGGAAGCCGGCCACCTTCGAGGGCGGCGTCGAACTCGTCCGTCAGGTGTTGAGCTCGTACGGGGTGTCTCTCGACAACTTCGAGATGTACGACGGCAGCGGCCTCTCCCGCGCCGACCGCATCCCTGCCGCGACCCTCGCACAACTCCTCGACGCGATCACGGAGAGCCCCGCCCTGAGCTCGATCCTGGACGGTCTGCCGATCGCCGGCGAGGCCGGTGCCAGCCTCGGCCCGGAGTGGGGACGCTTCGACGACGCCAACTCCGAGTGTGCCGTGGGCAAAGTGCACGCGAAGACCGGCACGCTCACCGGAGCCGTCGCCCTGAGTGGTGTCACGCAGACCGAGGACGGCGAGTGGAGGATCTTCTCCTTCATCGAGAACAACTCGTCGGCCGACCCGAGCGACATCAAGGACGCCATGGACGGCCTCGCCGCGACCGTGAACGGCTGCTGGGCCTGATCGGCCACCGCGTCTGACCTCGGACAGCACGGTACGTCTGCGCGTCGCCCATCGGCGGCGCGCAGACGCGTGAACCTCCCGGCCGCTCCCGCTCGTGCTTCCCCCTTGAGAGCCTTCCGTGCAGGCGACTGGTTGAGGAGATTCGGTGGAAGATCTCGCCGACGCGATGGAGCGCGCCGGCATGTCGGAGGGCGGGGCCATGGTCCTCGACCGCGACCCGGGGGGCAGTCGTACGTGGCCTTCCGGGCATGGCTGTCCGCCGGGCGGACTGCCGGGTGCCCGTTGTTGGCCACCCCCGCACTGCACAGCAGCACCTACGTGATGCGCCAATGGGACTCACCGCCGTGGAACGAACGGTCCCCCTCCGAGCGCCTCCTCGTGATGTGCCAGAAGCATTCCGGACCGCGTTCGTGTCGCGGCTCACCGTCCGGCGCCGGCGGGCCCGCTCAGCCGGGCGTGTTCCGCGGCGGCGATCACGGTCTCCCGTTCGGCCCGTTCCAGCAGGCCGGCTGCCAGCCACCGTCCGCCCAGCTCCCGCGCCGAACGTACGAAGTCACGGTGTGACGCGAACGGGGACCGTGCCCACACGGCGTCGAGGATTCAGCCGGCCGCCAGGACTTCCACGCCGCGAGCCGAGAGCAGCTCGACGACCGGGTGGTGGGGGTCGACGTCCGTGATCAGTCCGCTGATCTCCTCCCAGGGCAGGACGCGGAACCCGGAGGCGGTGCCGATCTTCTCGGACGAGGCGAGGATGTAGGTGTCCGCGGCCCGTGCGGCCAGGGCGCGCTTCATCGCGGCTTCCTCGGCGTCGCCGGTGGTGAGTCCCGCGTCCGGGTGGACGCCGGTGACACCGAGCAGGCACAGGTCCGCGGAGATGTTCTGGGCGGCCTCGACCGCGGCCGCGCCGCAGGCGACCGCGGAGTGCTTGAAGATGCGGCCGCCGAGCAGGAAGATCTCGGCCTGCGGGTGCTTCAGCAGTGCGGCCGCCACGGTCGGGCTGTGGGTGATCACGGTGCAGGCCAGGTCCCGCGGGAGGGTGCGAGCCACGGCGAGGGCGGTGGTGCCGCCGTCCAGGATCAGTGCTCCGCCCGGTCGCACCAGCGCGGCGGCCGCCGCGGCGACCCGCTGCTTGCCGTCCGGGGTGACCGCCTTCCGGGCGGCGTAGTCCGCCACGGCCGGGGAGACGGGCAACGCCCCGCCGTAGACCCGCTGGCACAGCCCCTCGGCGGCGAGGTCGCGCAGGTCGCGGCGCACGCTGTCCTCCGAGATGCCCAGGTCGGCGGCGACGTCCTTGGCGACGATCTTGCCCTCGCGGGCCAGCAGGTCCAACAGGTGATCGCGCCGTTCAGCTGCCAGCATTCGCACTCCTTCGTGTTCTTGCACGTTTCTGCATGTATGGTAGCGCCCCATGACCGACAAGCCGATGCTCATGCTTATCGCCGGGCCCTACCGATCGGGCACCGACGGCGACCCACAGGCCATGGCCGCGAACCTCGCCCGTCTCGAAGCGGCGGCGTGGCCGGTTTTCGCCGCCGGACACGTCCCCGTGATCGGCGAGTGGGTGGCGCTGCCCGTCCTGCGCTCGGCCGGCGCGGGTCCCACGGACCCCCTCGCCGACCAGGTGCTCTATCCGACCGCCGAGCGCCTGCTCGCCCATTGCGACGCCGTGCTCCGACTGCCCGGCGACTCCGCCGGAGCCGACCAGGACGTTGCCACGGCCCGCCGTCGGGGCCTGCCCGTCTATCGCGACGTGGCCGAGATCCCGCACCGCACCCCACGGGAAGGCAGGGCCGCCTGATGGACCGCCCCGGCATCGACACCCCCGACCACCGCGGCCGCACCGGCCTGGACCGGGCCGGACGCGACCTGGACCGCAACGCCGGCGTGGTGATCCGTGACGTGGAACTCACCTCCCAGGGCTGGCACGTACTGCGCCGCACCACCTTCGACTACCGACGCCGTGACGGACGCTGGGAGACCCAGCAGCGCGAGACCTACGACCGGGGCAACGGCGCGGTCGTCCTGCCGTACGACACCGATCGCGGACTCGTGCTGCTCACCCGCCAGTTCCGCTACCCGGCCTACGTCAACGACCACCCGGACGGCATGCTCGTCGAGGCCGCGGCCGGTCTGCTCGACGACGACGACCCCCTTACCGCCATCCGGCGCGAGGCCGCCGAGGAACTCGGCGTCACGCTCGGCCCGCTCACTCACGTCCTCGACGCCTACATGAGTCCCGGCTCCGTCACCGAACGACTGCACTTCTACGCCGCGCCCTACACACCGGCCGACCGCACCGGAAACGGCGGCGGACTCGAGGAGGACGGCGAGGACATCGAAGTCCTCGAACTGCCCTTCACGGAAGCTCTCGCCATGGTCCGCGACGGACGCATCGCCGACGGAAAATCGATTCTGCTCCTGCAGTGGGCCGCTCTCCACGGCCCCTTCGCCCCTGCCCCGGGGACCGGCTGAGACGGCCACGCCGAGCGGCTCCGAAGAACGTCCCGGTGTTCGACGTCCTCGCCGTCTGCGGTGTGCGCACGGGACGGGAAGGTCATCGGGGGGCGGCCAAAGCGATAGCGGGTCGGGCTTCCAGGAGCAGGCGATTCGCGAGATGTTCACCCGATCGCGTAGATCAAACGACCATATGACTACAGGGCTCCTGACTGCCGGTTAGCGTGCTCGATCAGCCCGGCAGCGCTGGTTCGGGGTGGGGCGAGGTCAGGGGAGGTTCTGCGGGATGACGGACGACTCTTCGGTTCGGGGCGACGGGCTGTCGCGGCGCAGGTTGCTCGCGTCGTCAGTCGCCGCGGGCGGCGCGGTCTGGCTGCTGCGCGGCGTGGTCCGGCCGGGCAGCGCCTACGCCGACGCGCCGTCGCCGCCCGACTTCCCGGCCGGGATCGACGTTTATCGGCGCGTCTACGAGAACTGGGCCGGCGAGATCCGCGCCGACCAGTTGTGGACGTGCGCGCCGCGCACCCCGCAGGACGTGCTCGACGTCGTGAACTGGGCCTACGGCGCGGGCTGGACGGTACGCGCCCAGGGGAAGCGGCATGGCTGGGCTCCGCTCACGGTGGCCGACGGCACACCCGCCTCGTCCCGGGTCATCCTGGTGGACACCACCGCACACCTCACCGGGATGTCGCTCGAGCGGCAGGACGCCGACGGGTCGGCTCTGGTCCGGGTCCAGGCCGGAGCCCTGCTGGAGAGACTCCTCGCGTTCGCCGGAGCGCACGGATACGGGGTCGTCTCCGCGCCGGCACCGGGGGAGCTGTCGGTCGGCGGCGCGCTGGCCATCGGCGCACACGGTACGGCCGTCCCTGCCCTCGGCGAGAACCCGTCACCCGGCCACGGTTACGGCTCCTTGAGCAATCTGATCACCGAGCTGACCGCGATCGTCTGGGACGACGACGCCGACGGGTACGTCCTGCGGACGGTCGGCCGGGACGAGCCCGACTGCGACGCGATCCTCACCCACCTCGGCCGTTCGCTCGTCACCGAGGCAGTGCTGCGGGTGGGCACGGATCACAACCTGCGCTGCCGGTCCTTCCTGGACATCCCTGCCGCCGAACTGTTCGCCGCCCCCGGTGCCCCGTCCGGCACTCGGACCCTGGCCGGCTTCGTGGACAGGACGGGCCGGGCGGAGGCGATCTGGTTCGCGTTCACGGACAAGCCCTGGCTGAAGGTCTGGAGCGTCACCCCGGAGCGGCCGTTCGCCGCGCGCGCGGTCGACGGACCGTACAACTACCCCTTCTCCGACTCGCTTCCCGAGCCGGTGGCCCGGCTCGCCGGAACGCTGGTCTCGGGAGCCTGGGCGAGCGCCCCGCTCTTCGGGCAGGTCCAGTACCTGCTGGCCAAGGTCGCGCTGACCGGGGACATCACCGACGTCCTGCTGTCGGGAACCCTCGTGCGGGACGTCCTGACCGGCGACGTGCTAACCCACCTGCTGGCGGGCGGGCTGCGCTCGGACCTGTGGGGCGCCTCCCGCAACCTCCTGGAGTACGTGCGGCCCACCACGCTGCGCGAGACGGCCAACGGCTATGCCGTCCTCACCCGCCGCGCCGACCTGCAGTGGGTGGTCAGCCAGTTCGCCGACTTCTACCGCAGGCTGCTCGCCGAGTACGCGGCACGCGGCGAGTACCCGGTCAACGGCCAGGTGGAGATCCGGGTGACCGGCCTGGAGGATCCGTCCGTGTGCGGCGTCCCCGGCGCCCGGCCACCGCTGCTGTCCGCCCTGCGGCCGCGTCCGGACCGGCCGGAGGTCGACACGGCCGTGTGGATCGACGTCCTCTCCTTGCCGACCACACCCACCCTGCACCGCTTCTACCGGGACGTGGAGCAGTTCCTCCTGGCCATGGACGGGGACCGGGCGACGGTCCGTGTGGAGTGGTCCAAGGGCTGGGGCTACACCGACACCGCCGCGTGGTCCGACCCGGACGTCCTCACGCGGGCCGTCCCCGCCGCCCTGCGCGTCGGGGGCGGCCCGGGCTGGGACGAGGCGGTGGCGATCCTGGACCGGCTCGACCCCCATCATGTGATGTCCAGCCCGTTCCTCGACGCGCTGCTGCGCTGAGCGGGCGGACCCATCGTGCACCATCGGAGACGTGCCGCACGCCCTGCTGTTTCCGCGGCCGGCTGCGGTGGTCCACCACGGAGGGGCCCGTCTCTCGTTCAGTGGCGGGTGGGAGCCGTGTTGCTCGGCGGCCATGGCCCCTATCGGGATCGTCGCCGACTGTCAAGTCACGACATCCAGCGGCGTGACGTGACGCGTCTGGCAGGGCGTACTTGAGACATGGGCCTCCACAGGGCCGCTCGGTAAACCCCACGATCTTCCTTGCTGGAGGAGAATCACCATGCAGCGCATCCTTTCGACGCAGCGCCTTGTGCTGGCCACCGCCTCGACCGCCCTGGCCGCGGGAGGTGTGCTGATACCCACCAGTGCGTCCGCCGCTCCGGCGACGCCGCATGCCGGCAACGTGACCGCGACTGCAGCCGACCACGGTGGCCACGGCAAGCACAAGAAGAACAGCCAGGGCAAACACAAGCAGGACGGCAAGTACAACAAGGGTGGCAAATACAGCAAGAACAATCGTTATGGTGGCGCCAAGAACGGCAACAACAATGGGCCCGTCACGATCATTATTATCGGGAACAACAACACGGTCAACGGGAACGGTAACGGCAATGGGAACGGGAATCTTTTGACCTGACTTCTGCGGGCGGAATCGAGTTCACGGCCTGGCTGGACGGCGACGTCCAGCCAGGCCGTCGAAGGACGGCACGTCCAAGCGGCGGGGTCTCCGCTTCGCGATGGTCCTTGCCTCGGCTGCTGTGGTTACCGGGGGCAGCAGTGTCTTCGGCAACGGTGGCACCGGGGGCTCCGGTGGTGGCAGCATCTTCGGCGACGGAGGCGCCGGTGGCCTCGGGGGCTTCAGCGTCTTCTGATCCCCACCCCCGGGCCACCACGGCCGGGGCGGAGGCCTTGCCGGCCTCCGTCCCGCAGACCGCGAGGCTGCGGCACGCCTGCGGTTCAAGTCTCGTGTTGCCGGGTTCGCGTCAGCGGGAGGGTTCGATCCCCCAAGCCGCGGCCCGGGCGGCGGCCGCCGCCCGGTTGGGGAGGTCGAGCTTGGCGAGGATGTGCTCGACGTGGGTCCCCACGGTGCGTGGCGTGACGTACAGCCGCTCGGCGATCTCCTTGTTGGTGCGGCCGGTGGTCAGTTCGGCCAGCACCTGGAGTTCCCGTTGAGACAGTCCGCCCGGCCGCCGCGCGTCGGCCGGGGCAGCCTTCCCGGACGGCGGGACCGCGTGGTGGTCGACGACTGCGGCGAGTGCCTCGGTGAGCAGGGTGACCACGGAGCGTGCCGGATCGGGTGTGCGCCGTGGTCGGCGGGTGCTGACGTTCAGCATCCCGACGTACCGGCCGTCGTCGGCGAACAGGCATTGGGCCACTCCGTCCTCGATGCCGAGGGGGCCCAGCACATCCTGAAAACCCGGTGAGGCAGCCAGGAGCTGCCCGGGGACGTCCCTGAGCCAGAGACCGCCCCGGGTCGGGCAGCGGAGTACGTGGAACACCGGGTCGTGGTGGAGACGGGTCTCGATGTACGCCGTGGCGTCGTCCGGGTAATTCCCAGCCAGCGTGGTGTGGCGCCGGCGCAGCGGATCCCACCGGGCCAGCGAGGCGTGGTCGTAGTCCATCACCTCCGACAGCGTCGTCAGGACCGAGTTGACGCCGGTCGCGCCGCTCACGGCGCTCCTGGCGGCCTCACGAACGTGGACGGCCGCGTCCAGGATGTCCGCCGTGCTCCGCTCCGCTGCCATTCCCCAAGGATGATCATGTGGCCGGATTACGTCAATCGCCGAGGGCGTCGTGCACGATCCGACCGTCCATGACGGTGAGGACCACGGGCATCTTCGGGATGTCATGCGGGTCGACGGCGAGCAGATCTCCGTCGAGCACACAGAGGTCGGCCACCTTGCCCGGCTCCAGGGAGCCCTTCCAGTCGTCGGCGAAGTCCTGCCAGGCCGCGTCGATCGTGTACGTGCGGATCGCCTCGGCCAGGCCGATGCGCTGCTCGGGGCCGCTGACCCGGCCGGCGGCTTTCGACTCGCGCAGCACCATGGTGGCGACGCCCTGACGCCAGTCCGGGTGGGTCACGGGGGCGTCGGACCCGCTCGCGACCCGCACGCCGGCGTCGAGGGCGTGACGGTAGGGCCATGCGTACGCGGCCCGTTCAGCGCCGACGAACTCCTCCTCCATGTCGGCGACGGTCCACTTGATGGTGGGATTCATGTTGACGCCGAAGCCGTGCGCGGCCAGCACCTTCATGCTGTGGGCGGTGAGGAAGTCGCCATGGATGATGTAGTGGCGGGCGTCGTCCCGGGGGTGCTCGGCCATCGCCGCGGCGAAGGCGTCCGCGACGATGTCGATGGCCCGGTCGCCGGTGACATGGACGCCCAGCTGGTGCCCGGCTGCGTGCGCATGTCGGATCATGGCAACGATCTCGGCGGTCCGCTCGGTGTCGGTCTCGCCGCCGACGCACAGTGAGCCGCAACCACCGCCGACGTACGGCTCGTTCATCCAGGCGGTCTTGTTGGGGACTATGCCGTCGGCGAAGACTTTGACCCCGTGGATCGCAAGGCGGCGCGGATCGGCGTCGCCCGACTCGTCGTGGGCGGGGAGGGCGCGGGCGAACTCTTCGGCGGTGCTCGCCATTCCGGTGGGTAGCAGCGTCGCGCCCCGCAGGTCGACCACGCGGGTGCCGGGTCCGACGAGCGGCGCGACGTCCTCCCGTCCGCCGACGGCACTGATGAGCCCACCAGTGACCGCCAGCGCCGAGGCGACGGAGAACTCCGCATCGACCGTGACCACCCGCCCGCCGAGAAACACCAGATCCGCATACGTGTCCACAACAATCCCTTCGAAAGCCGGGCGCGCAACGGGCACCCGCGAACCATCTCCCGAGGACTATGGCCACCTCCCGACCCGGCGCACATCGGTCGTTCCACCGATGCCCGTCCTCCCACGCGACTGGCTGTCTGTCAGCAAGGCAGGTCAGGTGTTACCGAAGCCCGCGTACTGGTGTGAGGTGCGCCGAGTGCCGACCGGTTCGGCTTGGAAGCCCGTCACGTGATCAGTCCTCTGTGAAGGAGAGGCAGACGGCGTCGGGTTCAAGCACCACCTGGTCCTGGGTGAAGCAGTCGGCCTGCTTGGTGGCCACCTCTGCTCCGCAGCTCCTGCAGACCAGGTTGGGCCCGTTGGTGCCGCTGGGGCCCTGGCAGCAAGCGCTCAATCGATCCCAGTCAGGGTGCATTTCGGTGTTGACGACGTCGTCGGGGTGCACGACAAAGCCGGGGACATCGATGGCGAACTCGCTGAGCCGGAAGTTCGGGGCGTAGGTGCCGCTCGGCATCCGGGACGGCCGTGTCCGGACACCGGGAGTCTCTGAGGGCGGGACCAGCGGGGGAACCTTGACCTTGGTGACCGCTGTCGTGAGCGGGCATCGGCAACGGTCACACAAGAAACGCGGCATGTTGCTGATTCTGCAGGTCCGAGAACGGTCCCTCACCTCCACCCTCCTGGGGACACTGCGACCCGATCCCAGGGCACGGGGCAGTCGTCGGAAACGCCCTCGCCGAGGCCGTCCGCGGCCGGCACCCGACAGCGGCCGGTCAGGCGCGGATCTGACCGTTCTCGAAGTACGCCGCCAGGGCCGGGTCCAACGGCGTTACGCGGCGGGGTGTGCCTCCGTCGCGGAGGGAGGCCGTCGCCCGGACGCCCGCCGCCACCGCCATCCGGGCCGCGACCGGCGAGGTGTCCGTGCGACCGCCCTCCCGTACGAATCGCAGGAACTCGTCCACCAGGAGCGGGTCGGCCCCAGCGTGACCCGCCTCGTCCTCGACGGCCGGAACGTCGTGCACCTCGTCCGCCTCCGGGCGGTAGCCGGAGCGACGGGTGTTCCAGACCTTGACGCTTCCGCCGGGTCCGTCACCGAAGTTCTCCAGTCGGCCGGCGTCGCCGATGACCGTGTAGTTGCGCCAGTAGTCGGGCGTGAAGTGACACTGCTGGTAGGCGGCCAGCACTCCGTTGTCGAGGCGCATGTTGAGGAGCGAGACGTCCTCCACGTCGATGACGGGGTTGAGCGCCCGCTGGGTGTGCGGCGGCCAGTGGCCCTCCTTCGTGTACCAGTCGTCGGTCTTCGGGTCACCGGGTGCGCGGCGGTGCGGATTGTCGCCGTAGACCATCAGGTCGCCCAGCGCCTGCACGTCCCGGGCGTATCCGCCGGCCAGCCAGTGCAGGACGTCGATGTCGTGGGCGGCCTTCTGCAGCAGCAGTCCCGTGGTGAAGCGGCGTTCGGCGTGCCAGTCCTTGAAGTACCAGTCGCCGCCGTAGCCGACGAAGTGCCGGATCCAGACCGTCTTGACCTCGCCGACGGCCCCGCGCCGCACGAGGTCGCGCATCATCCGTACGACCGGCATGTGACGCATGTTGTGGCCGATGTACAGCCGGGTACCGGTCTCGTACGCCGTGCGCAGGATGGCGTCGCAGCGCTCGACGGTGATGTCGAGCGGCTTCTCGACGAAGACCGGCTTGCCCGCGCGGAGCGCCTCGCAGGCCAGGTCGGCGTGGGTGTGGTCAGGCGTGAGGACCAGCACCGCGTCGATGTCGGGGTGGCCGATCACCTCCCGGTGGTCGGGGGACAGGAGAGCTTCGGGGAAGGCCGCGGCCGCCTCCGCACGGGCGCGGGAGTCCGGCTCCGCCAGCGCGGTGACGCGGGCGCCGGAGCCGGGTCGGTGTGCGGTGCGGGCGAGTGAGCCGCGCAGTCCGTAGCCGAGCACACCCATACGGAGGTCGGTCATGGCTCTTCCTTCGTTCGTCAGGGCGTTCGTCGGGCCGTTCGTCGGGCCGTCCGGGCGGTGGGTTGGTCAGGGGTGGGCGAGTACCTGGGACAGGGCGACCCGGCCGTTTCCGGACACGGCGATCCTCACGGTGCGGGTACTGCCGTCCAGGTTGACCACGGTCGGGCGCAGGGCCTTTCCGCTGACATGGATCGTCCGGTCGTCGGTGACGACGTCGAAGCCGGCGGTGGTCATCGAGGCGTCGTTCCAGACCTCGATCCGGCGGACCCGGTGGGTGTCACCGAGGTCCACCTGCCACCAGGCGCCGGGCCCGGACAGGGTGCGGGTGTCCGTGGTGATGTCGCCGTCCAGGGCCCGGTCCGCGGTGGCGGTCCCGTCGGTCGAGGACTGGGTGGCGGTGCCCGTACGGGCCAGGTCGGTGCGCAACTGCTCGACCGGGCCGCCGTGGGCACCGGCCCGTGCTGCGACGGCGAGCGCCGTGGCCGGCAGCCGGTCCAGGCCGGTGAGGTTGTCCGTCATGGTCGAGCCCCGGCCGGACAGCGCGGGCGCGCCGGTGTCCGTCCAGTTGGACCGGGCCGTGTTCTCGACGCCGTAGTCCGCCCAGTTGGACACCCACTTGTAGCCGATGCGGGTGATGACGTTCCGCTCGACGAGGATGTGCGAGGACTGCTCGTCGAGGTAGATGCCGTTGCCGTCGCGCTCGGTGTTGCCGAACGCGGAACGGTTGATGTAGTTCTCCGACACGACCGTCCCCGGCTGCGCCCCCTGCGTGTATATGGCGCCGCCGTCGTGCTGTGCGTGCGCCACCTCCATGACGTCGGTGATCCGGTTGGCCGTCACCCTGTTGTCGCGCAGGACGGAGACCTGCGCCTCGGGCTGGTTCCAGCCCCAGCCCACGGAGATCCCGGAGTAGGGGAGGTGGCTGAGGGTGTTGTGCTCGACGGTGAGTTCCGCCTCGTAGCCCGCCCAGATGCCCACGGAGTCGGTGTACTCGACGCCGGAGCGGCTGATGGTGTTGTACGCGACGGTGTTCCGCTCACCGGCGAGTGCCTCCCGGGGCCGTGGCTCGGTGTCCCCGACGTAGATCGCGCCCGACGACAGGTCGGTGAAGGACGAACGGGTCAGGGAGCTGTCCTCGGTGCCGGCCTCCAGGACGGCACCGGCGCCGCCGAGCCGGCTGAAGTCCGCCCGGTCGATACGGATGTGCCGGCCGCCGCGCACGGTGACGGCCGCCGTCGGTTTGGTGTAGTGGCGGCC
Organism: Streptomyces sp. NPDC053750; assembly: GCF_044544295.1. Lineage (NCBI taxonomy): Bacteria > Bacillati > Actinomycetota > Actinomycetes > Kitasatosporales > Streptomycetaceae > Streptomyces > Streptomyces sp. NPDC053750. The sequence goes on from NZ_JBITXB010000002.1 coordinate 837,488, forward strand.
GGCGTGGTCGACGGGTCCCGTGGCGCCGGTCAGGGTGAGACCGGCCTGGGCGCCCGCGTAGCCCTCGTCGGTGTCGGGCTGACGGTAGGCGGCGTACGCGAAGCCGATTCCGCCGACCGTGATGTCGTGGGCGCCGTCGAGGACGAGGAGCCGCTCCGTGTGCGGGGCGACGGTCCTGGCGCTGCGCATGTTCTCGCCCTTGCGCGGCAGGTAGGTCACGGTGTGTGTCTCGGAGTTCCACGCGAACTCGCCCGGGCGGTCGAGGAGTTCGGGGGCGTTCTCGAAGAACGCGACTCCGCTGTAGCGGGTGGAGTCGACCGTCGTGGAGTCCCAGGCGGGTCCCGTGCGGTCGGTGCCGCTGGAGGAGTTGGTCCAGCAGGGCTGGGCGAAGGTGAGGAGGTCCCCGCTGACGCCGGCGATCCGGCAGTGGTAGTTGCGCCAGCGGACGCGGATGACGGCCTCGGCGTCCGTGGGGCGCTGCCACCGGGCGATGCCGGTGGCGTCGGCCCCGGTCATGCCGGCCTTGGTGGCGTCGCAGACGGCGGCCGCGCACGACGCGCCGCGGGCGCGGACGGCACGCTTCCCGTCGACGAAGAGCTGGCGCGGGGTGACTCCGGCCGGGACGGCGGCGGTCCAGGTGCCGTCGCTGTTCGGGGCCCAGCCGGTGACGGCCCGGCCGCCGGACAGCACGGGACGGGCGCCGGGAGCCGCCGCCCAGGTGACGGTGCGGCCCTCCCCACCGGAGTCGGCGGCACCGAGCCGGAGCGGTTCGGTGCGCTCGTACGTACCGTCCTGGAGCAGTACGCGGACGTCGCGGCCGGTCTCGGTGCGGGCCTTGTCCCGCGCGCCCTCCAGAGAGCAGGGACGGGAGACGGTGCAGGAGGTGCCGGTGCCGTCGGGGGCCGCGTACACGGTGCGGGGCCGTGGGGCGGCCTCGGCCGTGGGTGCGGTGAGCAGGGCGGCGAGGCCCGCAGCGCAGGCGGCGGCGGTCAGCCGCAGGGCGTTCGTCGAGAGGTTCACGCGTCGGCCTTCCAGTCCGGGTGACCGGGCATGGGCGGATTGAGGGCCCCGAAGAGCCAGTCGCGCAGGAAGCCGTCGAGGGACCGGTCACCGGTGACGTTCACGGTGTGACCGATGAAGTCCTCGCTGGATACGTTGCGGTCCTTGAACCGTTCGGGCCAGATCCGCATCACACGGTCGAAGGCGCGGTCGCCGATCCGCCGGCGCAGGGCGTACAGCACGAGCGCGCCGCCGTCGTAGATGTTGGTGCCGCCGAGGGCCTTGGGCAGTCCGGGCGGTCCGTCCTTGGCGCGGATCGCGTCGAGCCTGCCGTAGGTCGTCCTCATCCTGTCGGTGAGGACGGACCAGCCGCGCTCCTCGCTGTACAGCGCGGCGTAGTACACGGCGGGGCCCTCGTTGAGCCACGCCTGCTGCCAGTCGGCGGGGGTGACGGAGTCGCCGTACCACTGGTGGACCAGCTCGTGGACCATGGTGCTCTCGTACGCCGGATGGCCGTTCGCGTTCGGTTTGAACCAGTTGGTGGAGAAGAGTGAGAGGGTCTGGTTCTCCAGGGCGTTGCTGTACCCGTCGTAGATGTGGACGCCGTAGACGGAGAACGGGTAGCGGCCGAACTTCGCCTCCGACCAGGCCAGATGATCGGCCGTGCGGGCGACGACCGGCGCGAACTCGTCCTCCCGGCCCTGCGGGACGACGTGCCGCAGCGGGAGCCCCCGGTGACTGGTCCCGTACAGGTAGGTGCCCTTGACGACGGCGATGCCGATGAGTTCGGTCGCCATGCGCTCGCGCAGGCCGAAGTGCCAGACGGTGGAGCCGTTCGCGCCGGGGGTCTTGTGCAGCAGTTCGCCGTTGGCGGTGGCGACGAAACCTTCGGGCGCGCTGATGTGGAAGGTCCAGGTCGCCTTGTCCGAAGGCGTGTCGTTGCACGGCAGGAAGGTGTCGGCGCGGGAGGACTGGGCCGCGGAGGCGAAGCCGCCGTCACTGCCGAACCTCCAGCCGGTGAGGCCGAGCCGGGGCGCCTTGCCGTTGCCGTGGTAGCGGACCGCGATGGTGAAGGGCCGGCCGTCGCGCAGGGGGGACGCCGGAGTGACGGTGAGTTCCTGGCCGCTCTTGCCGGGTGCGATCGCCCATGTCGCGGGAGCGCCGTTCACGGTGACGGAGTCGATGGTGTGGCCGTCGGTGTCCAGGTTGAACGCGGACAGGTCCTGGGTGGCCTTGGCGTTCATGCGCACCACGCCGGTGAAGTCGTACGTCACCGGGGTGAAGTCGAAGGTCAGGTCGTAGTGGAGGACCTGGTAGCCGCCGTTGCCGAGGGTCGGGAAGAGGGGGTCGCCGACCCCGTCGGAGCCGGGAGTCGGATCGAAGCGGGAGGAGCGTGCGGAGGCGGGAGAACCGAACGCCGGCACGGCCACGGCGGCGGCGACCGCGGCGCCGCCGAATCTGAGGGCGGAGCGTCGCGTCGTCACTTCTTCCCCTTCTGGACGGCTTCCTCGAACTCGCCCCGGGCCTGTTCGGCGCCCTTGGCGAGGTAGTCCTTGACCAGCTGGTCGTAGGCCGACATGGGCTTGCGGCCGGCGATGATGTCCTTGAGTCCGTCCTGCTTGAGCGTGAGCAGGCTGCCGCTGCCCTTGGAGTCCCAGGTGGGGGAGGAGTACTGGAGGGTGGGGGACTGCTCCATCATCGGGACCATCGTGCTCAGCGTCTCGTGCACATGGCGCACACCCGCCTCGGAGTCGGCGCTGTAGACCGCGGGGACCGCGGACGCCAGGAACTTCCAGGGGACGGTGACGTCCTGGCTGCCCTGCTTGGTGAGCGCCGGGTTGCCCTTCGCGTCGCGCGTGAAGTCGGTGCCCTCGACGCCGTAGTTGATCAGCGTGTACTCCAGGCTGCCGAACGGCGAGGCCGCGAAGTCCGCCAGCGCGAGCACCTGCCGCACGCGGTCGGCGGACGCCTTCCTCAAGTGCGTGTTCTGGAGCTCGACGTTGTCCGTCCAGGCGACGGCGTCCTTGCCGAACGGCACGAAGGGCCTCGGGTCGTACGACGCGTCGATCGCCTTCATCGCGGCGATGTAGCCGACGCCGGGTGCCAGGTAGGTGGGCAGGCCGTCGTAGACGTACACGCCCTTGCCGTTCTTGAACATGTCCGTGTACTGCGCCTTCTGCGCCCCGGACATCTGCAGCGTGCCGGGGTAGTAGCAGCCCGCCTTGTAGAGCGTCCGGGCCGTCTCGACGGCCTGGCGGTACTCCGGTGTCTCCAGGTCGGTGGTGAACCTGCCGGTCTTCGCGTCGAGCCGCCAGAAGTAGGGGGCACCCGCCGACATGGCGAGCACGCTGGTGACCCCCGCGATGATGGCGTAACGGTCTTGTGCGGGACGGGTCAGCTCCTTGCACGCCTCGACGAAGCGGTCCAGGCCGGTGATCTGGTCGAGGCTCGTGATGCCGATCTGCTCGAACAGGTCGTGGCGGTAGAATCCGGCTCCGCCGGTGCCGGTGCGGGCGATCGGGATGCCGTAGAGCTTTCCGCCGAAGATCGCGGCCTGCCAGGCGGCCTTCGGTATCGCGGCGAGGTTCGGGTAGTCCTTGACGGCGTCACCGGCGAGGAAGGGGGTCAGGTCGGCGCACTTGGCCTCCAGGAAGGCGGCCTTGTTGTCGACGCCGCCGACCTCGGGGTACATGAAGAGGTCGGGCAGGCTGTCGCTGGCGACCATAGTGGAGAACTTGGTGCCGTAGTCGTCGGCCGGCACCGCGGTGATGTCGACCTTGCCGCCGAGCAGCTTCTCGATCTCCTGCCAGGCGGCGTTGCGGGAACGGCCGGGCGGGGGAGGGGAGAAGGTCTCCAGGGTCGCGCTGATCGTGGACGCGCCCTTCAGCGGGGCGCCCTTCGTGGCCCGCAGCGGCTTCGCCGGATAGCGGAAGTAGCCCTGCGGGACGCCCTGGGCGGTGCCGGGCAGGTCGGGGGTGAGACCGATGTTGCGCACCGTGGTGCGAGGCAGCAGCGAGGCGCTCTTGGCCTCCGCCTGCGCCTTGGTGCCGCCGTCGCCGCAGGCGGCGAGCAGAGGGGTGGCGGTGAGTGCGAGACCGGCGCCCGCACCCATGCGGAGCAGTGCTCTTCGGTTGAGGGGAGTGGAGCTCGACACGGAAATCTCCTTGAGAGGTGGGACGGGGCCGGAACTGCTCGCGCTCAGCCCTTGACGGCCCCGGTGAGCACGCCCTTGGTGAAGTAGCGCTGGAGGAAGGGGTAGACGAGCAGGATCGGCACGACGGCGATCACCAGGACCGCCATCTGCACGGCCTGCTGCGGGGCGAGTGCCTCGCCGGCGGAGACGCTGTTGAGGCTCTGGCCCTGGAGGACGTAGGTGCGCAGCACCATCGGCAGCGGCCACTTGTCGGAGTCGTTGAGGTACAGGAGCGCGTTGAAGAAGGCGTTCCAGTACGTGACGGCGTAGAAGAGGCTGATCACGGCGAGCACGGCCTTGGACAGCGGCAGCACCACCCGTACGAGGACGGTCAGGTCGCCCGCTCCGTCGACCTTCGCCGCGTCGTACAGCTCCTCGGGCAGGTTCATGAAGAAGGACCGCAGGACGACCAGGTTGAACGCGCTGACCAGGGTGGGCAGTACCAGCGCCGCGTAGGTGTCGTAGAGGCCGAGGCCCTTGACGAGCAGGAAGTTGGGGATGATCCCCGCGTTGAACAGCATGGTGAACAGTGCCGTCATCAGGATGAAGCGGGAGCCCGTGACCTCGCGGCGGGACAGCCCGTAGGCCATGCCGATCGTGGCAAGGAGGCTGGCGAGCGTACCGACGACGGTGATGCCGACGCTGACCAGCAGCGCCCGGGTCACGACGCCGCCGGTGAAGATGGTGCGGTAGGCGTCGAGCGTGGGGTGGTCGGGCCACAGGACGAGGCCCGTGGAGCGGATGATGTCGCTCTGGGAGGCGAAGCTGGTGCCGATGACACCGAGCAGCGGGTAGGCCACGGCGGCTACCACGATCACGAGGGCCACGCCCTTGGCCAGCCGGCCGGCGAGGGTCGGCTTCTCCATCCACGGCGGCCGGCCGTCGGACTTCTTCACCGCGGGGCGGCCGGCCCGCTTCGGCGGCTGCGTGGGTACGGAACCGGGCTGTGTCTTCTCAGCGGTCAGCACCGCGGTACACCCCTTCGTGGCCGAGGCGGTGGGCGAGTTTGTTCGCGCCCAGGACGAGTGCGGTGCCGATGACGGCCTTGACCAGGCCGACGGCGGCGGCGACGCCCCAGTCGTTGTCCTTGATGCCGTGGTAGTAGACGTAGGTGTCCAGGACCTCACCGGCGTCCGGGCCGACCGCGTCGCGCTGGAGCAGGATCTGCTCGAAGCCGACGGAGAGGATCTGCCCGAGGTTGAGGATGAGCAGGAGGATCAGGACGGGGGCGATGCCCGGCAGGGTGACGTGCCAGAGCCTGCGCCCGGGGCCGGCGCCGTCGATCGCGGCCGCCTCGTACTGCTGTCTGTCGATGTTGAGCAGCGCGGCGAGGATGATGATCGTGCCCCAGCCCGCGTCCTTCCAGGCCACCTGGAGGGTGAGGAGCCAGGGGAATGCGTCGGGGTCGCTCATCATGTCGTAGCGCGGCAGACCGAGCCCCGCGAGGACGTCGGGCAGGAGGCCGGCGCCGCCCAGGAGCTGCTGGAAGATCGAGACGATGATCACCCAGCCGATGAAGTGCGGCAGGTAGACCACGCTCTGCACGAAGCGTCTGATGCGGTCGCTGGTGATGCTGTTGAGCAGCAGGGCCAGGGCCACGGGGACCGGGAAGAAGAACACCAGCTGGATGAGGGCGATCTCCAGGGTGTTGGACGTCGCCGTCCAGAACGCCGTCTCACCGAACGCCGCGGTGAAGTTGGAGAAGCCCACCCAGACGCTGTGCATGTACCCGAGGTACGGCTCGTAGTCCTGGAACGCGACGACGTAACCGAGCAGCGGCACATAGTGGAACACGATGAAGTAGAGCAGTCCGGGCAGTGCGAGCAGCAGCATCACCCGGTCCCGCTTGATCCGTTGCCACAGGGTCCGGTCCTTCGGCAGCGGGGGTGCTGATTCAGCCATGGCGCGTCCTGTTCGGCTGGGTGGCGCTTGGTGACCTTCTGCGGCGGCAAGTTAGTAAGCGGTTAACCCCACCGTCAATAGATGTGGAGGAACGGCTGTGTTACACATCGCTCCCCGTGTGGATTTCCGCAGGACGTACCCGTAAAAGGCGTTCAAAAGCGCCCAGTTGAGCGGTCCCGATGCTTGACGGCCGGGCCCGGGGCTCCCTAGCGTGCCGGTCATTCCATAGAACACGATTACTGTCCGGAGGCAGGGTGCGAACCACCGAAGAGGTGCCGGCTCGTTCCGGGGCCGATGGAACATCGACGGCACCCAGGCGGCCGCGCACGGTGCTGGTCATGAGTCCCGGACTGCTCGACGTCGTCTTCCCGCCACCCGTGCGGGCCCGGCTGGAGGACATCGCCGACCTGAACGCCCCCTGCGTCATCAGCGAGTTCGTCTCGCCGGACGCCGCGGCGGCCCTGGCCGGAGCGGAGGTCCTGCTGACCGGCTGGGGGTGCCCGCCGGTCGACGCGGAACTGCTCGCACGGGCACCCGCCGTACGGGCCGTGATCCACGCGGCGGGAACGGTCAAGACGTTCCTGTCCCCGGCCGCCTTCGACCGGGGCATCGTCGTCTCCTCCGCCGCGGCGGCCAACGCCGTGCCGGTCGCCGAGTACACGCTGGCCGCCATCATCATGGGCGCGAAACGGGTGTTCCCGCTGGCCGAGCTGTTCCGCTCCCGTCGCACCCACCGCACCGGGGCCGACCTGGACCGTCAGCACTGGCTCGGTACGCACGGGCTGACCGTCGGGGTCGTCGGCGCCTCCCGGATCGGCCGCCGGGTCGTCGAACTCCTGCGGATCCTCGACGCCGACGTCCTGCTGTACGACCCCTACGTCACCCACGACGAGGCGCTCCGGCTCGGGGTCACCCCCACCGACCTGGACACCCTGGTGGCCAGGAGCGACGTGGTCACCGTCCACGCCCCCGAGACCCCCGAGACCCGCGGCATGATCGACGCCCGCCGGATCGGCCTGATGCGGCCGGGCACCCTGCTGGTCAACACGGCGCGGGGTGCCCTGGTGGACACCGAGGCGCTGACGGAACACCTGGTCCAGGGGCGGCTGGACGCGGTGCTCGACGTGACCTCCCCGGAGCCCCTGCCGAAGGGGCACCCCCTGTGGGACCTGCCGAACGTCTTCATCACCCCGCACCTGGCGGGCGCCCAGGGCAACGAGGTCGGGCGCCTCGGCGCGCTGGCCGTCGACGAGCTGGAGCGCTACGCGGACGGCCGGGCGTTCGCGCACCCGGTGCACCGGGACGACCTGGGGCGGATCGCGTGAACGCCCAGGGACCGCAGGCTCTAGGCTCTTCGTCACACGACAGTCAGCAGGGGGTGCACCGGATGCCCAGGCAGAGCACGGCCGCGGACGGGCAGCGGCGGGCCACGGTCACCGACGTGGCGCGCCTCGCCGGCGTCTCCACGGCGACCGTCTCGCGCGTACTGAACCGGAACTACCCGGTGGCGCAGGCCACCCGGGAACGGGTCGAGTCCGCGATGCGCGAGCTCGGCTACGTGGTCAACGCGCACGCCCGCGCCCTCGCCGGCGTCTCGAACCGCACGGTCGGCATCATCGTCAACGAAGTCGTCGACCCCTTCTACGCGTACATCGCCCGCGGAGTGGAGCGGGAGGCCACGCTGGGCGGCCGGCTCTGTCTGGTCTGCTGCACCCAGGGCGACCCGCAGCGCGAGCTGGCCTTCGTCGAGCTGATGCACGAGAGGCGGGCCGACGCGGTCATCGTGGTCGGCGGCAGCATCGCCGACCGGGCCTACACATCGGAACTGGCCCGCAGGGCACGGGAGCTGGACGCGGACGGATCGAAGCTCGTGCTGTGCGGCCGGCCGCCGCTCGGCGAGCACGTCCCCACCGTGTCGGTCGAGTACGACAACGAGGGCGGCGCCTTCGCCATCACCGACCACCTCCTGATGCAGGGCCACGAGCGCATCCTGTACCTGGGCGGGCCGCCCAGGCTCTCCACCACCCGCGACCGGCTGGCCGGGCACCGCCGCGCGCTCGAACTGCGCGGAGTGACGCCCGACCCGGAACTGGTCCACCCCGGAGCGTTCAGCCGCGGCTTCGGCCACCGGCGTATGGCGGAACTGCTCCGGGACGGGCCGGAGTTCACCGCGGTGTTCGCCGCCAACGACATGGTCGCCGCCGGTGCCGCCCAGGCGCTGGAGGAGGCCGGACGGAGGGTGCCGAAGGACATCTCCCTGGTGGGCTACGACGACATCCCGGTCGCGCAGGAGATGCGGCCCAAGCTGACCACGGTGCATGTGCCGCTGGAGGAGATGGGCCGCCAGGCCGTGCGCCTGGCCGTGTCCGGCGGCGACGAGGACGACTGGCGCGAACCGACGACCGGTGCGCTGCGGCTGGGCACGCACATCGTGGTACGCGAGTCCGTGGCACCCCGGACCGCGAAGAGCGGTTGACTGTGACCGATTACTGCACACCCTGTCCCTGATGGACCTCAGCAAGCCATAGAAAAAGGCAGTAACTTCCCCACCCCTCTTGCGGCCTCGTGGTAACCGCTTACATGCTGTCGCGGAGTTCCTCGCGCCCCGCACGCCTCCGTCCCGCGCCCATCCACCGCAGGGAGAGTTCCGCATGCGCACTTCGACGCCCTCCGCGTCCCCCTCGCCCGCCACGCCCGCGCCGTCCTCCGTCAGCCGCCGCGCCGTCCTCGCCTCGGCGGCGGGCGCCGGAGCCCTGGCTGCGCTCGGCGCCGCCGGACCGGCCTCGGCACGCGGCCGACGGCCCCAGGCCGCCGCCCTCGTCACCGCGCGGCCGGCCGGCGAGACCGAACGGCTCCGGCTCGGACAGGCCCTGCGGGGAAGCGAGTTCCACCCCACGGGGCTGTACGCCGAGCCCGGCTCCGCCCTCGCGCTCACGGTCCGGCCGCACGACGACCTCGTCCCCACCCTCTGGATCGGCGCCTGGGACTACTACGGGGAGATCAAGGAGCCCCGCAGGTATCCCCTGGTCGCCGGCGCCAACACGGTGACCGACCCGCACGGCGGCCCGGTCTATCTGACGCTCACCGGCGACGGCGAGCAGGCGAGCGTCCTGTTCCGCTCGGGCGCCGTACCGATGCCCGTGTTCACCCTGGGCGAGACCACGGAGGCCGTGTACCAGCAGCGCCTCGACACACTGGCCGCCAGCCCGTACGTCGAGCTCCACGCCCCGAACACCATCATGACCCTCACCCGCGAGGGCGCGCTCCTGCACCGCGACGAGGACCACACCGCGCTGCTGGAGCTGATCGAGACGATCACCGACTCGCACGCACGGATCAGCGGTCTGGACGGATCACGCCCGGTGCACCGGAGGAAGGCGGGGCCGTACCACTTCACCGAGGTCACCAAGGTGCCCACTGGTGTCGGCGCCTACGCCACACACGGCTACAACGGCTTCCCGCGCGCCTACCTGGACCGGGCCACCACCGTCACCGGACTGCGGACCCGCGGCTGGGGCTTCTACCACGAACTGGGCCACCTGCATCAGCAGTACGCCTACAAGCCGGGCGGCCTCACCGAGGTCACCGTCAACATCTACTCACTGGCCGCGCAGCGCACCCTGGGACAGCCGTCCAACCTGCTGACGGTCGACGCCACCACGGGCCTGAACCACTTCCAGTCCGCGCGGCGCAAGTTCGGCACGGCCGGACTGACCTACGAGAAGTCCTTCGGCGCGTACGAGAAACTCGTGCCCCTGCGCCAGCTGGAGCTGGCGTTCGGCGACGACTTCTGGCCCCGCCTGCACAAGCTGGTACGGGAGGAGAACCCCCAGTCCGACTACACGGAGAACGCCAAGCGCTACCGGGCCCTGGCCACCTACTCCAGCCGTATCGCGGGGTACGACCTCACCGACTTCTTCGTGCACACCTGGGCCTTCCCGATCGACGCCACCGGCAGGGCGGAGCTGGCCGCGCTGCACCTGCCGCAACCGCCCGTCGATCCCAGCACGCTCACCGACTGACCGGGACGAAAGGACCCCCTGTGCGACTCACCAGACGCTCCCTCCTGACGGCGACCGCGGCGACCGGTGCCGCCGCGCTCGTCACCCCGGCAGGCCCGGCACACGCCGCGACACCCACCGCGCCCGCGGTGGCCGACGGAGCCGGTGCCCCCGCCGAGGCCGACGTTCCCGCGCTCCTCGAGCGTGCCGAGGCCCTGCTCACCGGCGGAGACCTCGACCCCGCCGACCCCGGCCTCGCCGCGGCCGTCGCCGCGTTGGACACCACGGCCAAGACCCTGTGGGAGACCCTCGACCGCAACCCCGCACGCACCGCCCTCTGGGCCGAGCTCGCCCCGGTGGCCGACCCCGGCAACTTCGGGCAGAGCTACACCAGGCTGCGCACCATCGCCACCGCCTGGGCCACGCCCGGCACCTCGCTCACCGCGGACCCCGCGGTGGCCGACGCGCTCGTGGCCGCGCTGCGCTTCGCCCACGACGCCGCCTACAACGCGACCAGGCGCGAGACGGGCAACTGGTGGTTCTGGGAGATCGGTGCTCCTCGCGCCCTGATGGACACCGCCGTCCTGCTGCGCGACCGGCTGCCGGCCGCCGACCTCGCGGACTACCTGTCCGTCGTCGACCGGTTCTGCCCCGACGCGGACCGCCGCACCAACGCCCCCACGCTCGCAGAAACCGGCGCCAACCGCGCCGACAAGGCCGTGATCGTCGCCCTGCGCGGTCTGCTCGGCCAGGACGCCACCAAGATCGTATCGGCCCGGGACGCCCTGTCCGACGTACGGGACGCCGGGCGCAACAGCCTGTTCCGGTACGTCTCCTCGGGCGACGGCTTCTACGAGGACGGTTCGTTCGTCCAGCACGGCACGGTCGCCTACACCGGCACGTACGGCGTGGTCCTCCTCGGCGGCATCGCCCACCTCCTCTCGCTGCTGGCCGGTTCCCCGTGGGAGGTCACCGACCCCCAGGTCTCGGTGCTGTACGAGGCCGTCGAGCGGAGCTTCACGCCGGTGATCTTCGAGGGGCTGATGATGGACGCCGTGCGCGGCCGCGCCGTCTCCAGGGAGCGGGCCGGCGACCACCGCGACGGCGCGGCGGCAGTCGCGGCGATCCTGCTGCTGGCGACCGGCGCACCCGGGACGTACGCCGACCGCTGGCGGGCGCTCGCCAAGGGCTGGCTGACCCGCAACCGCACCACACCCTTCGCCACGCTCGCCGGTCTGCCTCAACTCGTCCTCGCCAAGGACGTCATGGACGACGCCGGCGTCGTCGCCCGGCAGCGGACCGGCGGCCTCCACGTCTTCGCCGACATGGACCGCGTCGTCCACCACCGCCCGCGCTGGGCGTACGCCCTCTCGCTCTCCTCGAGGCGCATCGCGGCGTACGAGGCGGGAAACGGGGAGAACCTGCACGGCTGGTACACCGGCGACGGCATGGCCCACCTCTACGACACGGACGACCTGGCGCAGTTCAACGACGCCTTCTGGCCGACCGTAGACCCGTACCGGCTGCCCGGAACGACGGTCGACACCCGGCGGCGCACCGACCTCGGCACGGGCGGCGGCACGTCCACCTACCGCCCGGCCAACACCGTCGCGGGCGGCTCGGTGCTCCACGACCGTTACGGTGCCGTCGCGATGGAACTGATCGGCGCGTCCGGCAGCACCTTGCGGGCGAAGAAGTCGTGGTTCCTGATCGACGACGCGGTGATCTCCCTCGGCGCGGACATCACCGCCACCGACGGCCGCACCGTCGAGACGGTCGTCGAGAACCGCAACCTGGGGCGCGAGGGCAGGCCACGCCTGGTGATCGACGGCGTCCGGCAACCCGACGAGCAGGGCTGGTCGGGGCGGTTCGGCCGGGCCGGATGGGCGCACGTGGACGGCGTCGGCGGCTATGTCTTCCCCGTGGCGACCGCACTGCACGCCCTGCGGGAGGAACGCACCGGTACCTGGCGGGACATCAACACCGGTGCGGACACGGCCGGTTCGGCGACCCCGGTCACCCGGCGCTATCTCACTCTCTGGATCGATCACGGGGTCTCGCCCACCGGGGCCGGGTACGCCCACGCCCTGCTGCCCGGTGCGTCCGCCACCGCCACCGCCGCCTGGGCACGCTCCCGTCCGGTGCACGTGGTCGCCAACGACGCCGCCGTCCAGGCCGTGCAGGCCCGCCGGCTCGGCCTGACCGCGGCGAACTTCTGGACCGCGGGCACGGCGGCCGGGATCAGCTCCTCGGGCCCGGCCTCGGTGCTGGTCCTGCGGCGCGGTCACCGGATCTCGGTGGCCGTGTCCGACCCCGGCCGCGCCCTGACCACGGTCGGCGTCGAGCTGCCGTTCCGCGTGCGCGCCGTGGCCGAGGCGGACGACACGGTCGGCGTCACCCCCGGCCGCAGAGGCCGTCTCACCGTCGCGGTCGGCGGGTCGCGCGGCCACACCCACCGCGCGGAACTCATCCAGTAGACCGTCCCGAGGAGAAGCACGATGTCCGTCGCACCGCATCTGCACCTGCCGCCGACCGACCGGGTCCTGTCCCCACGGACCGGATGGACCCGCGCCCACTGGGAGGCGACGGCCGACCGGATGCTGGACGCGCTCGTGCCGTACGCGACACCCGGCTTCGCCCAGTACCGGCTGCCGGGCCGCGGCAGCTGGTCGGGTGTCGTGTCGGACGGACTCGAAGGGTTCGCCCGGTCCTTCCTGCTCGCGGCCTTCCGGACCGCCGGCGCGGGCGGCGCCGTGGACCCGGCACTGACCGAGCGCTACGCGGCCGGGCTCGCGGCGGGCACGGACCGCGGCGGCAAGGAGGCCTGGCCCGCGCTGACGGACTGTTCGCAGCAGATGGTCGAGGCGGCCTCCATCGCCGTCGCCCTGCACGAGAGCCGCCCCTGGATCTGGGACCGCCTGGACGCCGGGGTGCAGGAACGGGTCGTCGACTGGTTCTCCGGCTTCGTCGGCGGGCGGACCTGGGACAACAACTGGCGACTCTTCCAGGTGGTGTCGGAGGAGTTCCTGGCCTCGGTGGGCGCCCCGCACAGCCGCCGGGACATCGAGTCCGGCCTCGACCGGATCGAGGACTGGTACCGGGGCGGCGGCTGGTACACCGACGGGGACGGCCGGAACTACGACTACTACAACGGCTGGGCACTGCACCTCTACCCGCTCCTGTGGTCACGGATCGCGAAGGACGACGGAGGCCGGACGGCGGTCCACCGGGAACGCCTGAGCAGGTTCCTCGAGGACTACCTCCACTTCTTCGGCGCGGACGGCGCGCCCGTGCACCAGGGACGCTCGCTCGCCTACCGCTTCGCCGCCCTGGCCCCGGTGTGGACCGGCGTGCTGGCCGACTGCACGCCGCTCGCCCCCGGACTGTCGCGGCGCCTGGCCTCCGGCACGTTGCGGCACTTCGTCGAGCACGGTGTCCCCGACGAACGCGGGCTGCTGCCGCTCGGCTGGTACGACACCTTCCTCCCCGTCACCCAGCCCTACTCCGGCCCGGCCTCCCCGTACTGGGCGAGCAAGGCCTTCCTCGGGCTGCTGCTGCCGGCGGACCACCCGGTCTGGACGGAGCGGGAACTGCCCCTGCCCGTCGAGGAGTCCGACACCCGCAGGACGCTCCCGGCGCCGGGCTGGCTGCTGCACGGCACCCGGCACGACGGCATCGTCAGGCTCATCAACCACGGCAGCGACCACCAGCCGCCCCCGGCCGAAGACGCCGACCCGGCCCACGGCGACGACGACCCGCACTACGCGAAGCTCGCCTACTCGACCGCCACGGCCCCGGAGACCGCCCCGCACGCGGTGGCGCGGGCCGTCGACAACCACCTGGCGCTCCTGACACCGAGCGGCGCACCGTCACGGCGCACCCGGATCCACCCCCTTCGCTGCGAGGAAGGGATCGCCGCGTCCTGGTACGCCGCACGCCTCCCGGGCGACGACCACCGGTACCGCGTGGAGACCACCAGCGTGCTGCACGGCCCGTGGGAGATCCGCGTCCACCGGATCGAAGCACCCGAAGGCGCGTCGGTGCGGGAGGGCGGGCACGCGGTGGCACACGCGGAGAGCCCCGCCGCGCTGACCGGGCCGGGCTGGGCGCTGGCCCGTACGGCCGACGGACTCAGCAGCGCCGTCATCGCGCTGCACGGCTGGGGCGACGACACGGAGGAGGGCACCGCGGAGGTGGCCCGGGACGTCCAGTCGAACGCCTTCGGGCCCCGCTCCGCGATCCCGTACCTGCGTCTCGACCGGCACCCCGGGGGGCGCAGCACGCATGTGTCCCTGGTGGCGCTGTCCCGCGACCGGATCCACCCGGGGGCGCTGCGCGAGGTGGTGTCCGTGCGGGCGGGCGCCGGGAGTCCCACGGTGTCGCTCGCGTTCCTGGACGGCACGACGATCGAGGTGTGAGGGAGCCGGCGTCGGCCGGGTCAGAGCCAGCCCGAGCGCTGCGCCTGCAGAGCCATCTGGAAGCGGTTCGCGGCGCCGAGCCGCGTCATCAGGATCTGGAGGCGCCGGAACAGCGTACGGCGGCTGATGCCCAGTTCACGGGCGACGACCTCGTCCGTCGCGCCGCCGGCCAGCAGGCGGAGCAGCCGGCGGTCGTCGGGCGGGAGCCCGGCGGGGCGAGCGGTGCGGCCGTGGAGGGGCAGGGCGTTCTGCCAGGCCTGCTCGAACAGGGCGGTGAGCGCGGACAGCAGGCCGCAGGGCTGCACCACCAGCATGGTGTTGTGCACGTCGGCCTCCTTGATCGACAACGACACCAGCGCGTACGCCTCATCGATGATCAGGAGCTTCACCGGCACCGACGGCAGCACCCTGGCCTGCTCGCCCGCCTCGATGCAGGGTTCGATGACGTCCTTCAGATGGCCGGGGTGCTCCAGCGACTCCCGCGAGTAGACGACGCGCTGCCTCACCCCGCGGGCCAGCGTCGCCAGGGCGTCGTCGGTCGCACTGGCCAGCGGCGCGTACGGAGGGGACTCGAACTGCCGGATCTGCTCGCGGGCGCTGGCCCACGCGTGGCGCATCCTCGGCCCGACGGCCTCCCCGGTGACGACCTCGACGAGATCGTCGTTGTAGGCGGCGAGCCGGCGGCGCCGGAACGACTCGAACGCGCCTCCGACGGCGATGCGCGACTCCTCGAGCTCGGCCGCCCGGTGCCGGGCGAGGATCTCCAGGCCCGCCGCGGGCGGCACCGGCGCCACCACGTCCCCGTCCCCGGCCGCGGCACTGGCCAGGCCGGCGTCCGCCAGTTCGCCGTACGCCGCGGCGAGGTCGGCCCCGCCCAGCCCGGCCGCCGCGCCGACCGCCTCCAGGGGAGCGGGGGCCAGCTCCAGCAGGGCCAGGTAGACCCGGCACGTCGTGTCGTCGAGCCCCAGCATCCGGAGGGCATCGCCGAGTTTCCCGTTCTCCATGGGGCGATTGTCCCAGCTCCCGCCGGGTCCCTGGCCGATCAGTGCCACTGGCACGCTCGGGCACCGGGAACCGTCGCCGGGCGGTACCGTCCGAATGCCGCCCCGGAACGGCGGCGGGGTACGCCCACTCGGCAGCTCCATGGAAGCCCAACGGAAGGTGCACGACGTGTCGAACCGGCGCAAGAACAGCCTCTACCCGAGCATCTCCGCCGAGCTGTCCGCCCTGATGCGGACGGGCTGGGCCGACACGGAACGACACGACCTCCAGCCCGCCGAGCAGGCCCCGCACGCGGCCCGCCGCCGCGCCGCGCTCTCCGCACGCTTCCCCGGCGAACGCCTCGTGATCCCCTCGGGCAACCTCAAGGTCCGCTCCAACGACGACACCTACCCCTTCCGGCCGTACACGGGCTACGTCCACATGACCGGCGACCAGGCCCGGGACGGCGCACTCGTCCTCGAACCCCGCGCGGACGGCGGCCACGACGCCTACTGCTACCAGCTGCCCCGCGACAGCAGGGACGACGACGAGTTCTGGACCGGAGCCCACGCCGAACTGTGGACGGGCCGGCGCCGCTCGCTCGCCGAAGCGGAGCGCGTACTCGGCCTGCCCTGCCGCGACGTCCGCACCGCCGTCGCCGACCTGGCCGCCGCCTCCGGCCCGCGGACCCGAATCGTCCGCGGGATCGACCCCGCCCTGGAGGCCGCCGTCACCACCGACGCCGAGCGGGACGCCGAACTGGAGGACGCGCTCAGCGACCTCCGACTCGTCAAGGACGCCTGGGAACTGGAAGAACTGCGCAAGGCCGTGGACTCCACGGTGCGCGGCTTCACCGACGTCGTCGGGGAGCTCTCCCGGGCGATCGCCTCGTCGGAGCGCTGGATCGAGGGCACCTTCTTCCGCAGGGCGCGCCTCGAGGGCAACGCGGTGGGCTACGGCTCGATCTGCGCCGCCGGCGAGCACGCCACGATCATGCACTGGACGGACAACGACGGTCCGGTGCGCCCGGGAGACCTGCTCCTGTTCGACGCCGGCGTGGAGACGCACTCCCTCTACACCGCCGACGTCACCCGCACACTGCCGATCAGCGGCACTTTCACGCCCCTGCAGCGCGAGATCTACGACGCGGTGTACGAGGCCCAGGAGGCCGGTATGGCTGCGGTCAAGCCTGGCTCCCCGTACCGCGCCTTCCACGAGGCGGCCCAGCGCCATCTCACCGCGCGGCTCGTCGAGTGGGGCTTCATCGAGGGCCCCGTCGACCGGGCGTACGAGCTGGGCCTGCAGCGGCGCTTCACCATGGCCGGCACCGGTCACATGCTCGGCCTGGACGTCCACGACTGTGCGCGGGCCCGCACGGAGGACTACGTCGACGGCGTGCTGGAGCCCGGCATGTGCCTGACCGTCGAGCCGGGCCTGTACTTCCAGGCCGACGACCTGACCGTGCCCGAGGAGTGGCGGGGCGTCGGCGTCCGGATCGAGGACGACCTCGTCGTCACCGACGACGGCCACCAGAACCTGTCGTCGGGCCTGCCCCGCGCCGCGGACGAGATCGAGGCGTGGATGGCCCGCCTGGCGGGCTGAGCCGTCCGGCACGCCCGGCTGCGAGGGGTCCGGCAGCGGACGTGCTGACGCGAGCACCGTGTGTCTGCGAGCATGCGTCACTGTGGAGATCAACGACTTTGTCGTCCGTCGCGCGGTCGCCTCCGACGCAGCTGCGGTGGCCGAGGTGTGGCTGCGGTCCTTTGCGGTGGCGCTTCCGGGCGTGCGCCGGGCGCATACGGACGACCAGGTCCGGTCCCGGTTCCGCGAGGTGGTCGTGCCGGACCAGGAGACGTGGGTGGCGACGATCGATGGCTCGGTGGTCGGGATGATGGTGCTGGACGGCGAAGACCTGGATCAGCTCTATCTCGATCCTGCCTGGCAGGACCGGGGCATCGGCGGCCGCCTCGTACACCTGGCGAAGCAGCGTCGCCCGGCCGGGTTGGCACTGTGGACTTTCCAGGTCAACGAGTCGGCGCGTCGCTTCTATGAGCGGCACGGCTTCATCGCTGCCGAGTCCACCGACGGGCACCGCAACGAGGAGCGCGAGCCGGATGTCCGGTACGTATGGCGCCCGGGGGAGCAAAGGCCCTGAGGATCGCCCACCCCAGCGGACGCCGAGCAGGCGGGGACGGCCCCCCGCCCTCCGAGGGCCCAGGCAGTCGAGGCCGCACATCCGATCACCACCACCGCCAACCCTGTGAACCTGTGCGGTCAGAGGAGCTGGGAGCCTGGAGGGCAGCTGCTGCCCAGCTGGAACAGCTCGCCCACCGTTCGTGCCGCACCGAAGGGACGGCCCTCAGCTGACGGAGACAGGCGCGTCCGGGTAGAGCACCGAGGCCTCCTTCGCCACGCACTCGTACACACCGGGCTGTGGCTGTTCAGAGGCATCTGTGAACCAGATCTCGCCAGAGGAGTAACGACGCCGGGCTGATCGCCGCTTCGTAGGAGGTGACGGTCTCGTCGTACCTGGTGGCGACGCCTCGGAAGCCGGGTGCCCCCACGCCTGTGAGAGAGCCGCCGGCGTGGGGGAGTGCGTGGTGCAGACAGGGGTGGTGTCCCGGCGGCGGGGGCGACGGTGAGGGTGAAGGCCGCGGCGATGTGCCGAGGACGGTTCCGGCGCGCTCACCCATGACTGTTCAGAGGGGGCGCGCCCACCGTCAGGCGCGGGCGAGTTCAGCGGCGCCGAAGGAGACGTCGAAGCGGTCGCACCAGATGCTCACACTGGTGTAACGGGACGGGTCGACGTCGGCCGGAACCCTGTAGTTCTGACTGCCCTTGTTCCCCTTGAGCTTGCCGAGACTGACGTACCGTCCGTCGTCGAACACGTGCCAGCCGGCCGTCCCTCGCTTCACCGGCGCATCGGTCAACCACACGCGCAGGTCGGGACCGTTGCTCGTGTCGAGGTTCTCGACCCGCACGACGTGGGAGCCGTCGGTGAGCCGTACCAGTCTCACTGTTCCCGAGGTCGCGTGCTCGTGGCTGATCAACCCGCCGCTGGCCAGGGTCACCGGTCCGGCCGGGGCCGACGTGGGAGGGGTGCCGCCGGTCGGCTCCCCGGCCGACGGCTGCGCGGGAGGCGCGGCCTCGGGCAGGGCCTCGTTGACGGTCTCTTCCTGCCACAGCTTCCATGGCTGGAACCAGTAGGACCCGAAACCACCCACGGCGACAGTCACGCCCAGCGCAACGATCACCCATGGTCTGACCAGCACACTTCGAAGACTTCCCATTGCGTCCCTCCCGACAGTCGTCGACCTGCACCCATTCAAGGCGAGAACCGGCCGACATGGGCCGCTCGGCAGATGACGAAACTCTTACGCTCCGGTCGGCCCTGCCGTGGCCCGGGAGCCGTCGTCCGGGCGACTGCGGCATCAACGGCTGGATCCGGTCCCACGACTCATCAGTGAACACTGAGCGGACAGCTGTATCCGAGCCACTGATCAGCCCGCCACAGGAGGCGCTCACCAGCCGGTGGCGAGCAGGTGGTTGAGGAGGAGGGCCAAGGCGGCCTGCGCTGCCAGCCAGGCGCGCGGGTTAGGGAGGAAAGCGCAGGCCGGCAGGAGCCACAGGGCGAAGGGGAGCCAGATGCGTTCGGTCTCCGCTTTGCTCATGCCGGACAGGTCGGCGACGAGCAGGCAGAGCAGCCCGGCGGCGACGAGGACGGTGAGGCGGACGTCCTCGGCGCGCACATCCGCACCGTGCCGCCGGACCAGCGTGGCTCGACGCAGGCCCGCCGCCGTTGCCAGGCCCGTGATGAGGACCGTGCAGGCGAGGTTGGCCCATACCCAGTAGCCGTACGGACGGACCCCGCCCGCGCCCTCGTAGTAGCGGGTCACCAGCAGGTGGTACGCCTCCCACCAGTCGAACCCGGCCACGGCGAACGCCAACGGCACCACCGCCACTCCCGCCGGCAGCGGCACGAACAGCAGCGGACGCTCCCGCACTTCGCGCCTGCCCAGCACCAGTACCGCTGCCCCGAGCACCGCGAAGAGCGTGAGCCCGTACGAGAGGTAGCAGGTCAGGCCGAACAGCAGCCCCGAGCCGGCCGCCCACCACAGCGAGCGCCCCGAGACGGCGAGGGCCAGCAGGGCCACGGCCCACGCGGCGACCGCCGCGAAGTAGCCGTCGGCGGACGTGCCCATCCACACCGCGGCCGGTGCCAGCACCAGGAAGGGCGCCGCTCGCCGGGCGAGCCGCTCGCCGGCCAGAGCGCGGACCGCCACCAGCACCGCCACGCACGCCGTCGCGCCGACGGTGATGCACCAGGCCCCGGCCCAGCCCCCGCCGCGCAGCCCGATCCGGTCGAGCAGCACGAAGGTCAGCGTGGCCGCCGGGGGATGACCGGCGACATGGGCGGGCCAGTTGTCGGGGGAGTGAAGGAGGATGTGCTGGGTGAAGTCGCGCAGGGTCGCCGGGATGTCGTTCCAACGGCCGATGACGGACAGGTACTCCTGATGGGTGGTGAGGCGGCCGGCGATGCCCCGGTGCCAGCCGTCGATCAGGGCCAACGACCAGGTCCAGGCCATCGCCGCACCCCACGCCGTGGGAAGCAGCGAGCGCCACGGCAGGCGGACGGCGACGGTCGGGCCGTACGCCACGGCCGCCACCGCGACCACGACGGCCGCCGGCGTGCCGGGGCCCACATGCGGGTCCCAGCGGCCCAGCAGCGGCGGCCAGCCGACGATCAGGTCGTCGTAGGCGAACCGGTATCGGCCGACCAGCACGGCGGCCGTCACGAGCAGCGCGGCGGCCGCGGCGGCGTACAGGTCGGGGGGAACGGAGCGGAGGCGGGTCACACCGGCACCGTAGGCACGAAGATCGCGCGTCGGTGGGTGCGCACGGCGGACGTCAGCGTTTCGTCATGGGTGGTGGACCGTTGCGGGTGCCGGTCGCGGCCTACGGTCGGACCATGCGCGACCTCGCCTCACGGCTTCCGTCCTCGCCGCGCTTTTGGCGCAGCCCTCTGCGCGGCCCCTGGTTCACCTCGGTACTCGGCCTCGTCCTGCTCGTCGGGACGAACGTGCTGTTCGTGACCGGGCTGCTCTCGTACGCCGCCTACAACCCGGACCTGTCTCCGGTCAACGACAAGACCCCGGGCAAGGGGCTCCTCGGCTTCTACCTCTTCGCCTGGCCGACCGAACCCTCCTGGTTGTACCGCCTCACCCAGGGCGTGCACGTGACCCTTGGGCTGACCCTGATTCCGGTGCTGCTGGCCAAGCTGTGGTCGGTGGTGCCGAGGCTGTTCACGCTGCCGCCGGCCCGTTCGCTCGCCCACGCGCTGGAGCGGGTCTCGCTGCTGCTGTTGGTGGGAGGCGCGCTGTTCCAGTTCGTGACCGGTGTCCTCAACGTCCAGTTGGACTACCTCTTTCCTGGCTCCTTCTATCCACTGCACTTCTACGGGGCCTGGGTCTTCTTCTCCGCGTTCCTCGTGCACGTCGCACTGAAGGCGCCGGCCGCGGTGCGCAACGTGCGGCGGATGCGTGCCGGGGGAGGGGAGGAGCATGACGGCCTGGTGGCGTCGCGGCCCGACGCGCCGACGGTGTCGCGACGCGGGGCGCTGTGGACGGTCGGCGGGGGATCGCTGCTGCTGTTCGCCACCAGCGCCGGCCGCAACTTCGACGGAGTGGCGCGCGCGACGGCCGTGCTCGCGCCGCACGGCGGGGCGGAACCGGGCAGCGGCCCGAACGGCTTCCAGATCAACAAGACCGCCGCGTACGCGGGCATCGACGCGGCCGAGACGCGCGAGGACACGTGGCGGCTCGTCCTCGTCGGCCGTACCGGAACGGTCCGCCTCGGCCGCGCCGACCTGCTGCGCCTGCCGCTCCACAGCGCCGCGTTGCCCATCGCCTGCGTCGAGGGCTGGTCCACCTCCGATCAGTGGTGGCGCGGGGTGCGGCTGCGGGATCTCGCCGCACTGGTGGGCTTCGACGGAGACCCGCCGGACGTGCTCGTCGAGTCCCTCCAGCGCCGCGGCGCCTTCCGCAGCGGCGCCCTGCGGGGCAACCAGGTGGCCGACGCGCGTTCCCTGCTCGCGCTGTACGTCAACGGAGAGACGCTCAGCCCGGACCACGGCTACCCTGCGCGGATCATCGTGCCCGCCGCGCCCGGCGTGCTGAACACCAAGTGGGTGGCGCGGATGACGTTCGGAGACCTGGGATGAACCTCCTCAGCAGGCTGAGGCCGCCGCGCCCTTCGATCGGCAGTCCCTTCACGATCCTGCTGTGCGCCTGTTCGTTCGCGCTCGCGGGCTACGCGGGGGTGCGGCTGCTCGCCGGCGACTGGCTCGGCGTGGCGCTGTGGTTCGTGGGGGCGGCGCTGCTGCACGACCTGGTGCTGCTGCCTCTGTACGCGGTGGCGGACCGGGCCCTGGTACGAGGGCTGGGGAGGGGCGGCCACCGTGACTGGGTGCCGTACGTGCGGGTGCCGGCCGCCTTCTCGGCGCTGCTCCTGCTGGTGTGGTTCCCGCTGATCAGCGGCCGGGTGGACGCGCGCTACCGGTCGGTCTCCGGGCTGTCGGCGGACGGGTTCCTCACCCGCTGGCTGCTGATCACGGCGGTGCTGTTCGGCGGCTCGGCGCTGCTCTTGCTGCTGCGCAGTGCCACGAAGCGGCGTTCCTCCGACGTCCACTGATCGGCCGTCCGCCAGCCGCCGGACGCCGCGTGGCGGAGCAGGGCGCGGGTGCCGACCCGCGCCCAGGGGAAGGGACTGCCGGGCGCGCGGCCGTCCGTGTCGTCGACGACCTGCACGTGGGCGCGCTCGTCCACGTCCGCCTGGGCCGTCTCCGCGATCAGCAGGCCGCCGGGTGCCAGCACGGCGGCGACGCGGGCGAGCAGGGCACCGGGGTCGCCGCCGATGCCGATGTTGCCGTCCATGAGCAGGACGGTGTCCCAGCGTCCCTCGCCGGGCAGCGGCTCGAAGACGGAACGACGCAGCGACTGGCCGCCGGTGCGGACCGTGCGGGCCACGGCGGCCTCGCTGACGTCGATGCCGAGGACGGTACGGCCCCGGGCGGCGAGCTCCGCCACCAGCCGACCGGGGCCGCAGCCCACGTCCAGCACCGCACCTTCACACCGGTCGAGCACCTCCAGGTCGACCGCGTCGGCCCGCGCGCACCACCGTTCCACGTTCAGCGGCAGCAGCCAGCCGTCGGTACGCCGAAGGAACAGCGGCCCCCGACCGGCCCGCAGCGCGGCGGCGTAGGGGTCGCAGGCCTCCCAGGACCGGGCGGCGGGAGGCGCGGACGGCCGGCCGGACGTCGCACGCGCGGCCGCCCTCACCGGCTCGTCCGCCGGCCCGCGACCGGTGCGCACTCCGCCAGCCGGGCGGCGAAGCGCCCGTGCGGGACCAGTGCGGCCACGGCCCGTGCGTCGTCGGCGGTGTCGACGTCCCGCAGCAGCGGCAGGTCACGTACCCGCAGCCCGGCCGCGAGGAGCCGCTCGCGCTGCACGGCGCCCGTCTCCGGCGTCGACATGGGTACGCCCCGCAGCAGGGCGGGTCGAGGGCGGGACAGACCGAGGGCCCAGAAACCGCCGTCCTCGGCCGGGCCGAAGCAGGCGTCGTAGTCGCAGAAGTCCACGTCGAGCAGTTCCGGCGTCACCTGCGGGGTGTCCATCCCGATCAGCAGGGCGGGCCCCGCACACCCGGCGAACGCGGCGGCGAGCCGTTCGTCGAGGCCGCCCCCGCACTGCGGTACGACGTGGAAGCCGGGCGGCAGCCAGGGGCCCGGTTCTCCGGCGAGCACCAGGATCCGGCGGCGCGCGGGTGTCGCGGCCACGGCGTGCAGGGTGTCGACGAGGGCCGCCTCGGCCAGCGCGGCCGCCTCGGCGGGGGTGAAGGGCGGGGTGAGCCGGGTCTTGACCCGGCCAGGGCGCGGTTCCTTGGCGATGACGAGGAGGGTGGTCGCGGCGCTCACCTGGTGCTCTCCTCTCGGACGTCCGGTGCCTCGGACAGCACGCGGCGCATGTCCCGTACGGCGTGCCAGGTGCCGCGCCAGGTGCCGGTCACCTTCGAGGCGCCGGTGCGCGGCATGTAGGGGACGTCGTGCTCGGTGATCCGCCAGCCCGCGTCGGCGGCGCGGACCACCATCTGGAGCGGATAGCCGCTGCGCCGGTCGGTGAGGTCGAGGCCGAGCAGTGCGTCGCGGCGGGCGGCGCGCAGCGGTCCCAGGTCGTGCAGGCGCAGGCCGGTGCGGCGGCGCAGCATCCGGGCGAGGGCGAGGTTCCCGGCGCGGGCGTGCGCGGGCCAGGCACCTCGCCCCTGCGGGCGTCTGCGGCCGAGGACGAGGTCGGTGCTGCCGGCGAGGATCTCGCCCACGAAGGGGACCAACAGGGCGGGGTCGAGGGAGGCGTCGCAGTCGCAGAAGCAGACGACGTCGGCGGTGGCGGCGGTCAGCCCGGCGTGACAGGCGGCGCCGAAGCCACGGCGCGGCTCGGTCACGACCGTGGCGCCGTGCGCGCGGGCGATGTCCGCCGAACCGTCGGTCGAGCCGTTGTCGACGACGAGCGCGCGCCAGCCGGCCGGGACATGGGCCAGGACCCAAGGCAGGGCCCGGGCCTCGTCCAGGCACGGGAGTACGACGTCGACGTTCGCAGGGGGCGAGGTGGTCACGACTTTCACCCTACGAGCACAATGCGCGCGTATCGGACTTCTGTTCCTTACGAAACGCGGACGTCGAGGCTGGGGCCGCCCTCGGCGGCGACGTCCGCGGGTGCGCAGTGCGAGGCTGGCCGCATGCAGTCCCACGAGCCCGCCTCCGCGCAGGTGTCCCCCGACCGGCCGGCCGGACGACCCCCTGCCCGTCCCGCCCGGATTCTGGTCGTCGACGACGACCCGACGGTCGCGGAAGTCGTCGCCGGGTACCTGGAACGCGCGGGTCACGTCGTCGACCGGGCGGATGACGGTCCGACCGCGCTCACCCGAGCCGGCGCGCACTGGCCGGACCTGGTGGTACTGGACCTCATGCTGCCCGGCATCGATGGTCTGGAGGTCTGCCGGCGGATACGCGGAACGGGACCCGTGCCGGTGATCATGCTGACCGCCCGTGGTGACGAGGACGACCGGATCCTGGGCCTGGAAGTAGGCGCCGACGACTACGTGACCAAGCCGTTCAGCCCGCGGGAGCTGGTGCTGAGGGTGGAGTCGGTCCTGCGCCGGACTCGGCCCGCCGCGGCGCCGAGCCCGCCGTCCGCGGGCGGCCTGACCGTCGATCCCGCCGCCCGCAGGGCCACCAAGGACGGCGTTGAACTGGCCCTGACGCTGCGCGAGTTCGACCTGCTCGCCTTCTTCCTCGGGTGCCCCGGGCAGGCCTTCACCCGGGAGGAGTTGATGCGCGCGGTGTGGGGCTGGGACTTCGGCGACCTGTCCACCGTCACCGTCCATGTACGGCGGCTGCGCGGCAAGGTCGAGGACGATCCGGCCCGGCCCCGGCTGATCCAGACCGTGTGGGGCGTGGGCTACCGCTTCGACCCCGCCGGACGGGAGACGGACTGACGTGCACGACACCCTCCTCATCGCCCTCTACGCCTTCTCCGGCGCCGCCGCCGCCGGTTTGGTCGGCGCGGGCGTGCTGCGGCTGATCCGGCGTCGCTCGCTGACGGCGTCTCTCGCCGTCGTGGCAGCCGTCGCCGTCCTCGCGATGCTCGCGGGCACCCTCGCGGTCGCCTGGGCGATGTTCCTGTCTCCGCACGACCTGTCCGTCGTCACGACGGTCGTGGCGATGGCGGCCGTCGTCTCCCTGGCCACCGCGCTGCTGCTGGGCCGCTGGGTGGTCGCCCGAAGCCGTGAACTGGCCGCGGCGGCCCGCTCGTTCGGTGACGACGGCGACTACGCGGCCCCCATCACACCGGCCACCGCGGAACTGGACGCCCTCAGCCGGGCACTGGCGGCCACCAGTGCCCGGCTCGCCGAGTCCCGCGAACGGGAACGCGCCCTGGAGAGCTCCCGACGCGAACTGGTCGCCTGGATCTCGCACGACCTGCGCACCCCGCTGGCCGGCCTGCGCGCCATGTCCGAGGCCCTGGAGGACGGCGTCGCCGCCGACCCCGCCCGCTACCTGCGGCAGATCCGCACCGAGGTGGAACGCCTCAACGACATGGTCGGCGACCTCTTCGAACTCTCCCGCATCCACGCCGGCACGCTCCCCCTCGCCCCGGCCCGGATCTCCCTCTACGACCTGGTCGGCGACGCCCTCACGGGCGCGGACCCGCTCGCCCGCGAGCACGGCGTACGGCTGGTCGGCGACGCCGTGGCCGCCGTACCGGTCGAGGTGGACGGCAAGGAGATGAGCCGGGTCCTGGGCAACCTGCTGGTCAACGCGATCCGCCGCACTCCCGCCGACGGCACGGTCGCGGTCGCCGCCGAGCGGTCGCCCGAGGGCGTGGTGGTCTCGGTGACCGACGGCTGCGGTGGGATCCCCGAGGAGGACCTGCCCCGCGTCTTCGACACCGGCTGGCGCGGCACCCACGCCCGTACACCCCCGGCCGGAGCGGGCCTGGGCCTGGCCATCGTACGAGGCATCGTCGAGGCCCACCGCGGCCGCGCCACGGTCCGCAACATCCCGGGCGGCTGCCGCTTCGAGGTGCTCCTGCCCCCGGCGGACGCCTGAGACGCCGGGCCCGCGGTCACTACCGGCGCAACTCCGCCCGCGCGAACTCCCGCATGCCCTCGGCAAACCCGACCCGTGGCCGCCACCCCGTCTCGTTCCGCAGTCGTGCGGAGTCGGCGGTGATGTGGCGGACGTCGCCCAGGCGGTACTCGCGGGTGACGACGGGCTTCGGCCCGCCGTACGCTGCCGCCAGCGTGGATGCCATCTCCCCGACCGTATGCGGCTCACCGCTGCCGGTGTTGTAGGCGGCGAGGCCACCGCCCGGCCTCTCCGCCGTCAGCGCGGCGACGTTCGCCGCGGCCACGTCCCGCACGTGCACGAAGTCCCGGCGCTGACGCCCGTCCTCGAAGACCCTCGGTGGCTCGCCGCGCGCGAGGGCGGAGCGGAAGAAGGAGGCGACACCGGCATACGGGGTGTCGCGGGGCATCCGGGGCCCGTACACGTTGTGGTAGCGCAGCGACACCGCCGTCGCGCCGGTCGTCCGTGCCCAGGCGGCAGCCAGGTGCTCCTGGGCCAGTTTGGTGCTTGCGTACACGTTGCGCGGATCGGCCGGGGCGTCCTCGCCGACCAGCCCCGGCACCAGGTCCGCGCCGCACACCGGGCACGGGGGCTCGAACCGTCCCGCCTCCAGGTCTCCCACCGCGCGCGGTCCCGGCCGCACCACCCCGTGCCGCGGACAGGCGTAGCGTCCTTCTCCGTAGACGACCATCGACCCGGCGAGCACGAGCCGCCGCACACCAGCCTCGGCCATGGCAGCGAGCAGGACGGCGGTGCCGAGGTCGTTGCGTGAAACGTACTCGGCAGCGTCGGCGAACCCGCGGCCGAGCCCGACCATCGCCGCTTGATGACACACGGCGTCCACCCCCGCCAGGGCCCGCGCCACGGCCTCGGGGTCGCGCACGTCGTCGCCGGGATCCGCCCGGACGTCGAAACAGACGGCCTCGTGCCCGCCCTCCCACAGGGCCTCGACAACGTGGGAGCCGATGAACCCGGCACCGCCGGTGACCAGTACGCGCATACGCACACGCTAGGGCCCCCGGCTCCCGGACCCGGGAGCCGCGAGCGGCCCGTCACGGGTCCGTAAGAAGATTCACCGGCGGGCGGATCCCGAAACTGCTGCCGGCGCCGCTGCGGGCCCGGCTGATCTCCCTGCGCAGCCACCTAGGTGTATTGCCCACAGAGGTTAGGAGCGGCTACCGCCGGGCCGTGCCGCTACCACCGGTTGTATGTCCAGAAGCAGGTCCCTGCCGCCGGCGGACCGGTAGACGAGGTCGTCGGCGTTGGGCAGCCGTTGCAGCGTGGTGTGCTGGTTGTAGGGCGGGAACGTCTCGATGGCCTTGTTGTACTCCTCCGGCAGGTACAGCTGTCCGGTGTACACCTCCTGCCCGTCGACGCGGACCTTGAGGTGGATGTGGATGCTGCGGGTGAAGTACCAGCCCGGATAGATGGTGTCGAAACCGGCCGTTCCGTCGATGTCCGTGCGCTGGGAGCCGCGCAGGAAGCGTGAGGGGTCGGTGGGCGGGACGTGCCCGGACTCGTTCATGGTCGGCAGTGTGTCCGGGTCGTGGGCGAGGTGCCCGGAGTAGTAGCCGAGCGCGTCGCAGTGCCACACGTCGACCTCGGCGCCCTGGACCGGTGCGCCCTGGTCGGCGTCGAGCACGGTGATCCTCAGCTGGAGCGGAACGCCGGGTCGGCCGTCGGCGATGTCCACCCGCTGCCGCCCCTCGCCGTCGGCGGACATGTAGTAGGGCCCTTCGGTCGTCTGCGGGGAGGCGCCCGTGTCGGGTTTCGCGGCCCGCATCGGCACCGGCCAGGACATCCGTCGTCGGTTGGCCGTGGGCCGCCAGGATGGCCTGCAATGCGTCGATCTGCGCGTCGGCGGTGATGACGCCGTTGTTCTCCTCGGGGAGCATCGCTGTTCCTTCTCGGTTCGCGGCCCGCGTTCAGGGCGGGCCGGTGGTCATCGCGTAAGAGTCAGAAGGCGTGCGGGCCGAAGCGACCCCAGGCGAGAACGACGGCGAGTGCCAGCAGGACGACGTTCCTGTTCCATCGTCCGAGATCCGCCGAACCCGGCGCTTCTCCTCGCAGAACCAGAAAGCTCATGCCTCACCGCAGCGCACCTCTGACCGAAACCGGCCGCCTGCGTCTGGCCCTCTGCGTGATGCGCGACGGGTGGCCGCTACGACGCGCAGCCGAACGCTTCCAGGCCTCACCCACCACTGCCAAGCGATGGGCCGACCGGTACCGCGAACAGGGCGAAGCTGGCATGCGCGACCGCTCCAGCCGTCCTCATCACAGCCCCCGCCGCCCGCCGAGCCGCACCGAGAGACGAATCATCAAGGTCAGGATCATGCGCCGCTGGTGGGGGGCCCGCCCGCATCGGATATCTGCTCGGGGTGAATCCCGCCACGGTGCATCGAGTTCTCACCCGCTATCGGCTCGCCCGTCTGACTCATCTCGACCGCGCCACGGGCCGCGTCATCAGACGCTACGAGCACCACGCTCCGGGCGAGCTCGTGCACGTCGACATCAAGAAGCTGGGCAACATCCCCGGCGGGGGCGGCCACCAGTTTATGGGCCGTCAGGCCAGCCGCAAGCACCGCTCCGGCGGAGGCTATAGCTACCTGCACAACACCGTGGACGACCACTCCAGGCCGGCCTACAGCGAGATCCTTCCCGACGAAAAGAAGCAGACCGCCGCCGCGTTCTGGACCCGCGCCCAGGACTACTTCACGCAGGCCGGGATCACCGTCCGTCGGGTCCGCACGGACAACGGATCCTGCTACCGCTCAGGCACCTGGCGCGAAACGCTGCTCGCTGCAGGGATTGCCCACAAACGCACCCGCCCCTACCGTCCCCAGACCAACGGCAAAGTGGAACGTTTCAACCGCCATCCTTCTCGACGAGTGGGCATATGCCAGGCCCTATCGCACAGAACGTGAACGGCGTGACGCCTTCGACGTGTGGCTGCTGAAGGGCCAACCGCCAGCCAGTCGTGTCCCCAACCTCACGGGGCAATACATCAGTCACACCGCAGGGCGTTGAGGTCGATCGCGGCAGCCATGGCGGCGTTGCCGGCGTCGTTGGGGTGCAGCCCGTCGCCGTCGTGGTAGGCGGGACGCAGCCGCTCGGGCTGGTCCGGGTCGCGGGTTGCGGCGTCGAAGTCCACCACGGCATCGAATGCGCCGCTGTTCCGGATGAAGTCGTTGACTGCCTGTCGTACCGTCTCGCCTTCCGGATCAACGAATACGGAGCCGCCGAACGGCGTGACGGTCGCGGCGACAATGCAGACGCCGGCACCATGGGACTGGGCGATCAACTGTCGGTAGCCCCCGATGATCTCCTCCGCCGACGCCCCGGCGCCGATGTCGTTGACGCCCTCGAACAGGAGGACGGTTTCGACGCCCGGCTTGGTGAGGACGTCGTTGGTCAGGCGGACCACGGCAGCATCACCTGCGCCGCCCGGCCGGGAGACGCCACCGAGGACGCGGTTGCCCGATATTCCTTCGTTCGCGACGCCCATCTGGCGCACCGGCGGAAGGGCGGCGAATCGATCGGCCAAGACGTCCGGCCACCGGCGGTTGGCATTGATGGTCGTGCCGACGCCGGCTGTGATGGAGTCACCGAGTGTCGCGACCGTGCCGGTCTGCTTCCGAGCATCGACGACGAGAGCATCCAGCCAGAACCATGTCGCCGTCTCCGTAAGGAACTCGGTCGCGTCTTCGTCGGCAGCGTGGTCGCCGCTCGTGGACTTGTAGCTGTGTTGCATCGAACGGTTGTGCGCGGTGAGCGGGCCGCTGTCCCCTGACACGTGGATGCTGATCGCCAGATTCCGTTGAGCGGGCACGGTTCCCGGGAGTGGATCACTCAGCACCGTCTCACCAGGAGGGATCGTGGCGGTGGTGGTGCCACCGAACTCGACTCTCCGGTTGGAACCCGGGACCAGGGCGGCTCCGTCGGCCTGCAGGCCGAGGTAGACGCTGTCGAGGTGCAGCGTTTTGGTGCCCTTGGCGTTCGACAGGCGAACCCGCAGTCCTGATCCACCGATGCTCGTGTGGACGATGTTGCGCACGGTCAGGTCCGAAAGCGTTCCCCCGGCCATGTCGTCGCCGGCGGCCCAGGTGGTCACCTGCCTGGTCGGGACCGGAGACGCGTCCATGGGACCGGCCCAGGCGGGGCCGGTGGCGAGGGTGCTGAGCAGGAGCGCGGCGGCCGCTCCGAGAGCGGAGATCACGTGTGATCGCTTCATGGCTTCCTCTGCAGTTGAGAGCACGCTCAGGCCGCAACCCTGCAGGGCGGTGACGTCACGGGCTCGTGGTGTGGTGCGGTCCGGTGGTGCGAGAGGCAAACTGAAACGAATCAATCAGCGCCCGGTCGAGTGGTCAACATCACGGGGCGGTCCCAGCGGTGAACGGTCGGCCTGCTGCGACGAATGGTCTCGCCGACGGACGACGGCGGTCGTGTCGGGGGCCCTGCTCCACATCAAGCAGGACTTCGCCTGAACTCCTTCGAGCGGGGAAGCGTGGTCAGCGTGCTGCTCGTCGGCGCGGTGACCGGCGCCGGCTCGGCCGGCCGGCTGTCCGACGGATTCGGACGGCGAAAGGCCCTGGGCGTGATCGGCGTGGTGTTCGTCACCGGTACGGCGATCGCGTGCGGGGCGAACGGCTACCCGGCGATGGCGAACCAGCTGATGATCACGCTCGGCATCCTGATCGCCGCCGTGCCCCCCCCGGTTCTGGCCTCGGCGACGGCTTCGATCAGGCAGGGAGCCTCGGTCGGGCATGCAGACCGCATGCCTGGGCGGTGGCGGCGGAGTCGACGGGAAGCGGTGCGCAGCCCGGCTGGGGGCCGAACAGAGTGGTCTGTTGCCAGGCCGGGCGGGCTGACTGCGATGACCGACCGGTGGTGCGTCACCAGTAGTGCCGACGGCCGGCGACAGCGTGTCCCATGGAGCCCATGATTCACAGAACCGCGCCGATGAGCGCGAGAATGATGCCGATCGTCCACAGGACCGATATGCCGGTGACGCATCCGACTACCAGCAGGATGATGCCGCGCCGAGAAGGAGCATGACCGCCTCCGGCGTGACGTGATGCTGCTGCGCTGACCAGGCGCACGGGGCTGGCTTCCGGCGCGGCGGCGGGGACGCGACAGTTCGCGTCCCCGCCCCGTCACTACGGTCCTACAGGCCGTGGGCGTCGAGCAGGGCCTTCAGCCAGGCGGTGACCCCCGCTTGGTCGCCCGCCTGCGCGTAGGAGAAGGCGTGGGGCCCGGTGCTGCCGATGACGAGGTCCAGCGAGTCCTCCCGGGCGATGAAGGCGGTCTCCAGCTGTCCGCTGCGGCCGGACTCCACCGGGAACCAGAGCTCGAACTCCTGCCAGTGGTTCGCCTTCGAGTTGTCCCCTCCCTTGACCACCCCGTGCTTGACCTCCGCCTCGTCCAGCCGGTAGCCGAGGTCGAGGTAGGCCCGCAGAATGCTGTCCTGGGCCGGAAGCGCGTGGACCTCGAACTCGTCGAAGTCCCCCTTGTCCACCGCGTTGTCGACCGCCAGCTCGGTGCGGACTGCGGCCCTGCCACCCTTGACGGGGCTGCCCAGGGCGTGGGTCAGCGGCATCTCCCAGGGCAGGTCGAACTCCACGTCCCAGGTGAGGGTTTCCCCCGCGTGCAGGGTGAACGCGCCGCTCCCGGGCTTCCAGGTGAGCAGCACGCCCGGGTTGCTCCACCCGGTCTCGGAGCTCTCGTTGTCCTCGAACCGCGTCACGACGTCGAGCGCGAACCGCTCGATCTGCACGTCCGCCCCACCGCCCTGCACGGTCACCTTGGCCGACAGCTTGTCGCCCGGACGCACCGAGGTGCTGCCCAGAACGGTCTCCACGCTCGGCGCGTTGACGCCCAACGAGCTGAGGAACTTGCGAAACGCCATTTCTGTTTCCCTCCCCGAACGTTCACTTCGAACGTCCTTGCGGGAACTGTAATGGATCAAACCGGCCAGGATCAGTGATTTGCGTGGCGATTCTCGGTGGCCCGAAGTGCGCGGCTGCAGGTGTTCGGCGACACGTCCGGACGCATGGGCCGACGACCGTCCGGAGTCCGCCGATCTGCTGCAAGGATCCGATGCGAGCCGGAGAAGCGACATCTGACGGCGAGCCGCACGGCAAAGTCGACGTCGTCCGCATCTGGTCGTGCTGGGCCCGGGTCTGGTCGACCTCAGTCTGTCGGTGCCGGTACGGCGCAGGCGTCGGCGACAGCCCGCGTGTCCCAGTAGAACGGACGGACCTCGGTGATCCGTCCGTCCTTGACCGTGATCGCTTGCAAAAGGGGGAAGCTGAGTTCACGGCCGGTCGCTCGAGCGCGAGCCCGGACCTGTGTGATCACGACCGCGGTCTCACCGGTGGCAAGGAACTCCTGCTCCACCATGTCGAACGACTCCCACACCTCTCTCATCATGAGGAAGAACTGCGTCATGCCGTTGTGCCCACGCCAAGTGCCGCCATAGGGCAAGGCATCTGCTTGATGCAGCTCGACATCCGGCGCGAAGAAGGGGGCGAGCAGGTCGAACGAAGCCGCGCCAGGGCCTCCCGCCGCCAGGTACTCCGCCTCAGCCGCGTACATGCCGGTGAGAATTCTTACCGACTCCGAAGTGGATGACATCGTCATGCCGCCAGCATGAGCACCACAGCAGGACTTTGCTGGCGGCAATCGGACACCGTCGTGCGGCCCAGGACCCGCAGCAGCTCGGGTCAGAACGCCTGGGCTCAGGAACGGGGTGTGGCGCGGCCCTCGGCGAAGGCCGTGGTGAAGGCGTCGTCGCCCAGGGCTGATCGCACCGTGGCTCGTATGCGGTCGACGTCCCCGTTCTCCTCGGGGGGCAGGGGTGCGCCCGCGGACTCGCGCAGCGCGGCGGCCTCCCCGAGGAGCCGTGCCGCCGCCGCGTGCTCGCCCGTCAGGGCCGCGGTGCCGGCCAGGCCCTCCAGGGCGAGCGCGATCGCTCTGGGGTCGCCGGTGTCCTGTGCGACGGCGAGGGCCTCCCGGTGGAGTTCCTCGGCCGCCGCGGCGTCCCCTCGCTGCTCCGCGGTGAAGCCGAGTTCCGCCAGCCCGAACGTAATGCCCGGCGCGTACCGCACTTCGTGTTCCCAGGCGAGAGCGACGCGCATGTGGGCCTCGGCCTCGTCGAGGCGGCCCGCGCGGCGGGCGGTGAGGGCGAGGCCGGTGAGGGCGAAGGCCTCGCCGGGACGGTAGTCGTGCTCGACGGCCAGGGCCCTGCCCAGCTCGTGGCGCCGGTCCGACTCGGCGTGGTCGCCCGTCAGCAGGGCGATCCGGCCGAGCCCGGACTGGAGCAGCGAGGCATGCAGCCAAAGGCCCAGCTCCTCGGCCAGCTGGAGGCCGTCGCGGCACAGATCGGCGGACCTGCGACGGTCGCCCTTGATCTCCGCGAGCCGGCCGAGCAGGTCGGTGGCCCTGACCTGCCCCCACCGGTCCCCGAGCTCCCCGAAGATCGCCAGGCTCTCCGCCCCGGACCGTTCGAGCGTGCCGATCTCGCCGAGTACGAGGGCCTGGCCGGCCTCGGTGGCCAACGCCGCGGCGGTGCCCCAGCGGTCGCCGAGCCGCCGGAACACCGGCAGGGCCCGCTCCACCAGTTCCCTGCTGAGGGCCAGGTCGCCGGCACCGAGCAGCACGTCGCTGATGAACCACTGCGCTCTGGCGCGTTCACCGGGGTCCGCGATGGCTTCCGAGGGAGTACGGGTCCGCGCCGCACGCTCGCCCAGCAGATCCAGGCCGCTCTGCCAGGCCTCGGCCCGCGCCCTCGTCGCGGCGGGCGCCTGCGCCCGGATGCCCAGTGCCGTCGTGAACGCGCGCCGGCCCTCACCGATCCTTCCGCGCAGGTACCAGTACCAGGCCAGCGCGTTGACCAGCCGCAGCGCGAGCTCGGCGTCGTGCCGCCGCACGGCCTCTTGGAGGGCCGCGCGCAGGTTGCCGTGCTCGGCGTCCAGCCGCTGCAGCCAGCGCCGCTGGTCGGGGCCTCGTAGCCGCGGGTCCGCACGTTCGGCCAGCCCGACGTAGAAGATCAGGTGACGGAGGCGGCCCTGCTCGGTCTCGCCGGCCTCCTCCAGACGCTCCAGGGCGTAGGCCGCGACCGATTCCAGCAGCCGGTAACGGGTCCCGCCGGCGCCACCGGTCCTGACGACCATCGAACGGTCGACGAGGCGGCCCAGCAGGTCGAGGACGTCCTCGGGCGCCACGTCACCGTCGTCCGCGCAGACCTCCTCAGCGGCGTCCAGCGCGCAGCCCTCCGTGTGCACCGCGAGCCGCCGCAGGACGAGGCGTTCGGGCTCCGACAGCAGTTCCCAGCTCCAGTCGATCATCGCGCGGAGGGTCCGCTGCCGTGCCGGTGCGCCGCGGTGTCCCGCGGAGAGCAGCCGGAACCGGTCGTCGAGCCGTTCGGCAAGGTCGTGGACGTCGAGTGCCCGCAAGCGGGTGGCCGCCAGCTCCAATGCCAGCGGAACGCCGTCCAGCCGACGGCAGATCGCCGCGACCGCACGGGCATTGGCGGTGTCGACCGCGAACCCGGGAACGGCGGCCCTCGCGCGCGCCTCGAACAGCCGGACGGCGCTGAACCCGCGCAGGGCCGCGGGCCCGATGTCGGCGGGGGAGTGGGGCGACTGCAACGGCGGCACCGGCCAGAGTGTCTCCCCGGCGAGGCCCAGGGGCTCCTGGCTGGTGGCGAGGATCCGCACCTCCGGCGCCTTCCGCAGCAGCCGCTCGCTCAACGCGGCCACTTCGTCGACCACATGCTCGCAGTTGTCCAGGACGAGCAGCGTCCGGCGGGCCCGCAGCACGCCGGCCAGCCGTTCGGCCGGATCGGCGGGTGTGCCGGAGCGCGGCATGCCCTGGGCGGTGTCGTCACGGACGTCGAGCGCGGCGGTCACGGTCTCCACGAGCCGATCGGCCCCCGGCGCCGTGGCCGTCCTGTCGAGGCCGGCCAGCTCGACGAGCCATACGCCGTCCGGATGGTCCGCGGCGACCCGCCCGGCGGTCTCCACGGCCAGCCGCGTCTTGCCGACACCGCCGGGACCGGTGAGTGTGATGAGCCGGGCCGACTTCAAAAGGGCCTGGACCTGGGCGATCGCCTCCTCCCGCCCGACCAGTTCGCTGATCTGGGCGGGGAGGTTCGTCCGCGGCGGCGTTCCGGGCGCGGTGA
Source organism: Streptomyces sp. NPDC053750 (assembly GCF_044544295.1). Taxonomy (NCBI): domain Bacteria; kingdom Bacillati; phylum Actinomycetota; class Actinomycetes; order Kitasatosporales; family Streptomycetaceae; genus Streptomyces; species Streptomyces sp. NPDC053750. The sequence continues at coordinate 872,844 of NZ_JBITXB010000002.1, forward strand.
CCAGAGCGGAGTCCTGCTCGAGGATGCGCCGGTGGAGTTCGGCGATCTCCGGCCCGGGGTCCAGGCCCAACTCCTCGCGCAGGTGGGTCCGGAGGTCGGCGTAGGTCGTCAGCGCCTCGTTCTGCCTTCCGGTGCCGTACAGGGCGCGCATGTGGGCGCAACGGAGCCGTTCGCGCAACGGATGACGTGCCACCAGGTCGCCCAGCTCGACCGCCAGCGCACCCAGCTCGCCGACCTCCAGCCGGGCCTCCGCCCGTTCCTCCAGGGCGGTGAGCCGCAGCTCCTCCAGGTGCGCGGTCGCCGGCCGGGCGAACTCGGCGTCGGCGAAGTCGGCGAAGGCCGGTCCGCGCCACAGCTCGAGCGCCTCGGTCAGCAGGTCCGCCCGGGACCGCGGGCCGGCGGCCTCGCGCGCCCGCGCCAGCAGTCCCGTGAACCGTGCCGCGTCCACGGCCCCGTTGTCCGCCCGCAGCCGATAGCCCAGGGTTTCCGCGAAGGACACCAGGTCCCGCGTGCCCGGCTCGGCCTCGTCCAGGGCGCGGCGCAGCTGCGAGACCTTGACCTGGAGCGCCCCCGACGGATTGCGCGGCGGCCCGTCGCCCCAGAGGTCGTCGATCAGCCGGTCCACCGGTACCGGCCGGCCCTCATGGGCGAGCAGGACGGCAAGCAGTGCGCGGACCTTCGCCCCGCGCACCACCACCGGGGCGCCGTCCGTGGTCCAAACCCCCAGCGGCCCGAGCACCCCGAATCGCATGTGGCCACGATATCGGGCCCGTTCCCCTTCTGGATCAATCCCCTTACCGCGCCTCGGCGCCGGCGGAAAGCGCGCGGTAAGCGCGGGGCAAGCGCCGGTCGACATGCTCGACCCACCGAGCCGCACAGCGACCTTGGAAGGGAGAGCTCGATGACCGCGCCACGACCACTGAGTGTCGCCATCATCGTCGGCAGTACCCGGGACCGCCGGTTCGGCCCCACCGTGGCCGAATGGTTCGCCGGGGAGGCCCGCCGGCGCCCCGCCCTCGGCCTCGACGTGGTCGACCTCGCCGAGAGCGCCCTGCCCTGCGTACTCGCCGCCGACGACGCGGGACCTTCCGAAGTGCCCCACCCGGTACGGAAGCTGGGCGAACGGCTGGGCCGGGCCGACGCGTTCGTGATCGTGACACCCGAGTACAACCGCAGCTTCCCGGCCTCGCTCAAGACGGCCATCGACTGGTTCGTCGACGAATGGCAGGCCAAGCCGGTCGGTTTCGTCTCCTACGGCGGGGCCTCCGGCGGCCTGCGCGCCGTCGAGCACCTCCGGCAGGTCTTCGTCGAGCTCCACGCCGTCACCGTCCGCAACACGGTCAGCTTCCACTCCTGCCGGGACAGGTTCGACGACCACGGCCGCCCGATCGACGCGGTCGGCTGCCGCGCGGCGGCCGACAGCCTGCTCGACCAGCTGGCCTGGTGGGCCCACGCCCTCCGGAACGCCCGGGCCGAACGCCCTTATGCGGCATGACCGGAGCCTTGCTCGCACCACTCGAGGAGACCGCGATGCGAACCCCTGAGAAGACGACCACCCTTGCCGGGTCGCGCTGGGCCCTCGGCCTGCTGGCCTTCTCCAGCCTGATCACCTCGCTCGACTTCACCATCGTCTACGTGGCGCTGCCCGACATCGCCCACGAGGTCGGTCTGTCCGGTCACGCCGCCCAATGGGTGGTCAGCTCCTACGCCATCCTCTTCGGCGGCTTCCTGCTCCTGGGCGGCCGCTCGGCCGACCTGCTGGGCCGCCGCCGCATGTTCGTCCTGGGTCTGGTCCTGTTCGGCGGTGCGTCGCTCCTCGGCGGCCTGGCGACCTCATCCGCGGTGCTGATCGTCGCGCGAGCGTTCCAGGGAGTCGGCGGTGCCGTCCTGTTCCCCGCCACGCTCTCGCTGGTCACCACCGGGTTCGCCGAAGGCCCCGAGCGCGTTCGGGCACTGGCCGTGTGGGCCATGGCGGGCGCCGGCGGGCTGAGTCTCGGTGCCCTGCTCGGCGGCGTGCTGACCCATGCCTTCGGCTGGGAGGCGGTGTTCCTGGTGAACGTGCCGCTCGTCGTGGCGGGCGTCGGCGGCGCCTTCGCCCTGCTCGCCCCCGACGGCCGGCGTGAACGGGGACGCGGCTTCGACGTTCCCGGCGCCGTGACCGGCACGGGCGGACTGACCCTGCTCGTCTTCGCCATCGCGCAGGGCCCCGAGGCCGGCTGGACCACAACCTCCGTCCTCGCCTCCGCCGTCGTCGCCGTGGTGCTGCTGACCGCGTTCGTCATCATCGAGGCCCGCAGCCGTCACCCGCTGATGCCACTGCGGCTGTTCACCAACCCCAACCTCCGCGCCGGCCTGCTGGTGATCCTCACGTTCGGCATCACGATGCAGAACCTGGTCTACTTCCTCACCCTGTACTTCCAGGACGTGCTCGGCTACTCGGCACTGCGGGGCGGGCTGGCCTTCCTGAGCCTCTCGGTGGTCATCGGCATCGCCAACTCCGTCGCCGAACGACTGATCATCCGAATCGGCGCCCGCACGACCCTGATCATCGCCCTGCTGCTCGGCTCCGGCGGCGGCGCGCTGATGGCCGCCGGCATGCGCACCGACGGTTCCTACTGGACGATCCTCGCCGGCCTGGCCGTCTACGGCATGGGCATGGGCATGATCTACCCGACCATGTTCGGCGCCTCCGGCACCGGTGTGGCCGACGAGGACCAGGGCGCCGCCGGGGGCATGGCCAACACCGCCCTTCAGATAGGCACCAGCGTGGGTCTGGCCGTCCTGGTCGGTGTCTCCACCTCCGGCCTCGCCGGCCTGACCGGCGATGCGTTGCGCACCGCCACCTCCGACGGTCTGCGCGACGCGGTCTACGTCGCGTCGGCGCTCACTCTCGCAGGCATCCCTGCCGCCCTGACGCTGCCTCGCCGCACCACCCTGCCCCCGACGCCCGCCGCCTCCGTCACCGATGAACCCATGCCCACCCTTCGCTGAACCGCTGAACCGCTGAACCGCTGAACCGCTGAACCGCTGAACCGCTCAACGAAACGACCACTTGCAGTCCTTCGCACGAAAGGCACCGACATGACGACAACCGAGGAAGCGACCGCCAGGACCAGCCAGGTCACCGTGCTGGGGCTCGGTGAGATGGGGGCGGCGATAGCGAGGACGTTCGTCGACCGCGGCTACCGCACAACGGTCTGGAACCGTACCGCGAGCAAGAGCACACCATTGGTGGACGCCGGTGCAACGGCGGCCCCGACGGCGGCTGACGCGGTGGCGGCGAGCCCGCTCGTCGTCGTCTGCCTGCTCGACAACAAGGCGGTCGAAGAGGTGCTGGCGTCCGTCGAATCCGAGGTCGCGGGCAAGGTGTTGGTGAACGTCACCAGTGGCTCCGCCGGCCAGGCCCGGGCCATCGAGAGCTGGGCGACTGGACGGGGCGCCGCATACATCGACGGCAAGGTCATGGGAGACCCGCCGTACGTGGGAACGCCCAACGTCATGTTCCCCTTCAGCGGTTCCCGCACCGCCTTCGACACTCACGAGCCGATGCTGCGGGAACTGGGCGGCATCGCCTACCACGGTGAGGACGCCGGCCTGGCCGCCGTGGAGTTCATGGCCCAGGTCGCGGTCGGCTACGAGTTGCTCATCGGCTATCTGCACGTGCTCCGCCTGGTTCAGGCGGAGGGGGTCGACGTGGTGGAGTTCACCGAGCGCGTCGCCGGTTCGGTGGCGATCTACCCGCCCCTGCTGACGTCGATGAGCAAGGCGATTCGGAGCGGCACCTACGCACCGGACCTCGGTCCGCTCAATGTCCAGGCCGCGCTGATGGACGACATGATCGACCACCGCGAATCCCTCGGGGTGGAAGCCGTCCGGATGCGGGAGGTCAAGCGACTGATGGACCGCCGGATCGCCGACGGTCACGGCGACCAGGGCTTCTCGAGCCTGTTCGAGCTGCTGGGCGGACCCGACCTGAACCAGGATCCGTCCTCTGAAGGACCTCGTGCAACAACCTCGTTCAGTGCGGCCACGAGGCCGACCAGCCGACCCGATTCGGCGGACTAGGGGGGCAGCTGACGGCGGGGCCGAACTGCGTGCCGGGGACGAAGCCGCCGGCCGCCTCACCAGCTGGTGGGCGTCAGCCGACCTTGGCGACCGGGTAAACCAGTGGAATGCGGCAAGCGGCGAGGGGTCAATCCGTATCGCCGCAGCGCAACCCAAGGGTGGGCGAGGGGCATCAACCTTGCGCGGTACCGCGCAAGTTGCACAGTCCATCGGTGTACCGCCGTGAGCGGGGCCGAGGTTCAACCCAGCGTGCGACGACGCGACCCGGCCCCGCCCGCAACTCTGGTGCCCGCACCAAACGGTGCCCGCCGACCACGGGCGCCGTACGGGTCACGGGCCGACAGGGGACCCAACGGGGGGACCCGGCCCGCGTCAGGAAAGGACAGCCATACCGTGAGCGCTCGCCAGCACGCCCTCCTCGCCGTAGCCTCCGCAGCCGTCGCCCTCGGCCTCGCTCTCGCCCCCACGGCCTCGGCCGCGGGCCAGCAGCAGACCGGCGAGGTCAGCGCCCAGGCCTCGTGCAACTGGCCGTATGTCTGCTTCTACAAGGGCAGCACCAAGACCGGCCAGTTCAAGGACGTCACCTCCGGCTACCAGGACCTCCGAACCAGCCGGGGGGCCACCAAGGTCGTCAACACTCGCAACGACGACGCGGTGCTGCTGCGCCGTTCCAGTGGCGGCCCGCTGTGCATCCTGCCCAACTACACCGTCGACCTGCGGCAGTGGGGCACGGTGACCGGCATCAGGATCCTGAACACCTCGACCTGCTGACCGGGGGAGCAGACGCGGCGGCCCGTCCTTGCGAAACTGGAGGACGGGCCGCCGTGACAAGCAGCGCGAACGCATCACCTCGGCCTGCCGGGCGCGCCCGGTCGGAACGCCGGCTCGATGGAACCGAAAGCAGGTCTACCAAAGCGCATTGGTGCCGCTGGTGCAGGCTCGCATTTCCCCTGTTCCGACCTTCTCCGTCCGCGCACCAAGACGGACGGCCGCGTGGCGGCCGTCGGCGCCGTCCACCTGAGCGGCTGAGGCGCCGGCTCCGACCCCGGCGGCAAGGACACCCGCACCCTTGGATTCGTCAACGGCGACAAGATCGAGGACATGATCGGCCGTGGCGTCGACCTCGGGAAACCCGGCGCCCTCGACGCCGGCTGGCATGTCCCGGGACGAGGCTGGGGCAGCCGGAACGGCCTCGGGGTACGTTGGCGGGGTGCAGGAGGTGCGAGGTGGCCCGCCCGGCGGCGACCAGCTCCAGGACCACCAGGAGGAACCAGTGTCCCACCCGCAACTGCTCACCCCTGAGGAGAAGCTCGCCGCCGCGAAGAAGCAGCTCAGCCTCCCGCGTATCGTCGTGATCTGTGGCTCCACCCGCTTCATGACCGAGATGACCGAGGCCGATCTGCGAGAGACCGAAGCCGGAAGGATCGTCGTCAAACCGGGCTGTGACATGAAGTCGCCGCACGAACTCTGGTCCGATCCTGACGAGGCCGAGGCGCTGAAGGGTCGACTCGACGATCTGCACCGGGCGAAGATCCGGCTCGCTGATGAGGTGCTCGTAGTCGGCGACTACATCGGAGACAGCACTCGAGCCGAGATCGCCTACGCCCGGTCGCTGGGCAAGCCCCTGCGGTTCACGCACCCCGAAGTCGACCCTGACGCCTGACCGCCCGCTGCCACCTCGACAACCACGGTCGGCAGCCCGCCGCATGATCGTCTCGCGGTGGCTTCGGCCACCCGCCGTTCCTTGGTGCCCGCACCCACGGCGGCAGAAGTCGGCTGTCGCCCTGACCGGGTCGCGGCGCTCGTCGGACAGGACTCGGGGCTCGGATCTCTCCTCGACACGGGTTCGATCGGTGTTCTCACCTGTCCCGCAGCGCGGGGAAGACCGTGTCGACCAGGTGCATCACGGTGCGGGTGAGTATCACGTGCAGGTCGCTGCGGCTGAGGGTCCCACGCACCAGCCATTCACGGGAGGCGGCCTTCAGCATGCTGCTGTGCGCGCGGATCATGGCCCGGAGCTTCTCCCGGCCCTCGGTCACGTCGTCCATCATGGCCGCCTCGAGGACGCGGTCGGTCGCGATCTCGTCGGCCTCCAGCATGATCTGGTCGATCTCCGGGTCGTTGCCCAGAGCTTCCAGCCCGATCGCTGACAGCCACATCTCCCGGTTGCCTTCCACGACTTCGAGCCAGCGGTCGACGCAGATCGCGACGCGCTCCTCGGCGGTGGTAGGGGGAAGCCGCTCGGAGACCGACGCCGGGACGGTCATCATCTGCCGGACGACTTCCAGGTAGAGCTGCCGCTTACCGCCGAAGTAATGACTGACCAGGGCACGGGCCACGCCGGCCTCGGCGGCGATGTCCGCGATCGACACCGTGCTGTAGCTCTTCGCTCCGAACAGTCTGCGCGCGACGCCGAGGATCTCGGCCCGCCGGGCGTCCGGCTCCATCCTGCGGCGCGGGGCCTGGCGCTGAACGGCCATGCAGGGCTGTCCTTTCGTGGTCGCGAAGCGACGACCTATGTGTACATTGACTCGATCGTCGTGGCGTGCAGTTCGTCGATGGCACGGCGGCGCAGACTCAGCTTCGGTGTCAGCTCGCCGGTCTCTGCGGTCCAGGGACCTGCCAGCACACGGTGGTTCTTCACCTGCTCGGCGCCCGAGAGCAACCCGTTCGCCTCGGTGACGGCCTGGTCGAGCGCTTCGAGAACCACCGGGTTACGGGCCAGCGCGTCGAGGTCGGACGCGTCGGCGACGCCGTGGGCCCGCGCCCACAGCGGGGTCGTCTCCTCGTCCAGTACCAGCAGTGCGGTGACGTAACGCCGGCGGTCCCCGATGGCGACGGCGTGAGCGACCAGCGGGTGCGCGCGCAGCAGGGACTCGATCCTGGTGGGGGCGATGTTCGTCCCGCCGTCGGTGATGACGAGTTCCTTCTTGCGGTCGGTGACGGTGACGAGTCCCCGCGAATCGACGGTCCCGACGTCACCGGTGGCCAGCCAGCCCTCCGCGTCGGTCCCGGGCTCGATGCGACCGTCGGCCCGGAGGTAGCCGGCGCACACGACCGGCCCCCTGACGAGGAGCTCACCGTCCTCTGACTCCTTGACCTCGACGTTGGGCCCCGGCCGTCCGACCGAGCCGAGCGCGAACGCACCGGGGGTGCTGACGGTCGCCGCCCCGGTGGTCTCGCTCAGCCCCCACACCTCGTACACCGGCAGGCCCACACCGGCCAGGAACTCCAGTACCGGGACCGGCATCGGCGCCGCGCCGCTGAAGGCCCTGGTGCACTCGTCGAACCCGATGGCGGCCCGCAGCGGACGCATCACCTGCGCGTCGAGCTGTTCCAGCGGGCCGGTCAGGTCTTCCGGAATGTCCTTGCCGTCGGAGCGGAGGCGGTGCACCTCGAGGGTGGTCCTGCGGGCTTGGTCCATGGCCGCGCCGCTGCCTTCGGGTAGCGTGTCGAGCTTCGCCCGGAGGCCGGCGGCCAGCTTCTCCCACACCCGGGGTACTCCGAAGAATGCCTGCGGGCGCACCGCTACGAGGGTGGGCAGGAGTTGCTCGGGCTCCGCACAGATCGTGACGTGGCCGGCGTTGCAGATGGGCATGTAGATCCCGAGGACCCGCTCGGCCACGTGTGCCAACGGCAGGTAGGCGACCGACCGCGGATGCTCGGGCACGGGAAAGAGCTCCTCCTGCATCAGTGACTCGTGGATCACGTTGCGGTGGGAGAGCACCACGCCCTCGGGGTCACCGGTCGTGCCGGAGGTGTAGGCGAGGGTGAGCGGCCGGTCGGTGGTGACCGCGTCGGTGAGTGCCTCGAACGCGTCGTCGTCGGGAGGGGCCGCACCGCGCACGGCCGCGTAGCCGACGAAGCGCTGATCGCCGACGGGGGCGGCCTCCCAGTCGAGGACGACGACGGCGCGCAGGCTCGGCAGTTCGTCGAGGACCGGCTGCCAGCACCGCATCTGCTCCGTGCCCTCCAGGACCAGGACGGTGGCCGCACTGTGCCGTGCCACGGCGCCGATCTGCTCGGTGCTCAGCGTCTCGTCGGTGCTGCAGGGCAAGGCGCCGACGTGCACCGCGGCCAACTCGGTGATCCAGTGCTCGGCCCGCTTGGACATCGCGATGAGCATGCGGTCGTCCTGTTCCAGGCCCAGGGCCAGGAGGCCGCGGGTGAGGGCGGCGACCTCCGCCCGCAGCTGAGACCAGGACAGGGTCGCGGCGTCAGGGCCAAGGCCGGTGGTCAGTGCCGGACGCTCGGCGTACTGCCGGGCGTTGCGGCGCAGTAACGCGGTGATCGTCAGCCCCTCGACCGACTCGTGCAACTGCTCTGCTGTGGCCACGGCGGGCTCCCTGCTTCGCGAACCGTGAGCGGATTCCTGAGCGGTCCCCACCATGAACGGCTCTTGGCGAGGAGTCAATACGGGTGCGCGAGTGACTGTGGAGCGGGAGGGCACATCCTGGTTGAGGATGCCAACTCGGCTTGAAGGCATATCTGTTCACCCTCAACGCATCTATTGGCGCAGAGCCAATAAATCCCCACGGTGCCCTCCTGGGTACCGGCTTCCGGCGTGGACCGGGGGAGTCCCGCACTACGTCGACGGCTACCCCGGCGGGCTGGACGGCTTCGCCACCCGGGCCGGGGAACTGGCGGACCGGTACGGGCAGCGCTTCGAGCGCCCCGCCCCTGCCGGCCAGGGCCGGGAAGGGCGAGGACTACGCGTCACGTGGGGGTGACCCGAGCATCGGCACCAGGAACCGCCGGGCCACCGTGCACAGCTCCGCCTCGTCGTCGAGGTCGACCACGTGGCTGGGGATGACCAGGAACGACGCGGAGACGCGGACCATCATCTCGGCGACCAGTTCGATGTCCACGTCGCTGGCGACATGACCGGCGAGCTGCTCCTGCCGCAGCCGTGACGCGACGAACCGCTGTACGACGGACAGGGTGCGGCCGCCGTCACCGGTCATCGACGGTACGACGGCGTCCGGTTCGACGGCCATGAGGCCACCGATGAGACGGTTGCCGCGGATGGCCCGCAGGGAACTCACGAAGCCCAGGACGACCCGGTCGGCGACGGTCTCGGCGCCCTGGATGTCCACGATGAAGCGGTCGAAGTATCGCCGGAACTCACGCCGCACGACCTGCGCCACCAACTGGTCCTTGGTGGCGAACCGGCGGTAGACGGTGATCCGCGAGACGCCGGCGAGCTGAGCCACGTCCATCATGGTCGAGCGCTTGATGCCCACACGGCAGAACTGCTCGTAGGCGGCGTCGAGCAGCCGTGTGGTGACCCCGTCGTCCCGCTCCGCTCCTCCGACGGCCTCGGCGAACGCGCTCTCCAGCGCGGACGGGGCGTCCGGCGACCTCATGAGTGCCAACAGGTCAGGTTCCACGATTGCCTTCCCGATTCTGTGAAGCCTCTGGCGTTCACGGCGCGTATGTGCTCCCCTGATGAAACAACGAAGCACTGCTTGTTTCATCGTATCAATCTGCGTGGTGGTCCCACAGAACTCGAGGAGGAGTTCGAAGCGATGGATGAACTCAGCAGGCGCAGGATGCTGTTGGGGGGCGGCGCCCTGGGGGCCTTCGGAGTGCTGAGCCTCGCGTCGCCGGCCCGTGCGCGGACCCTGTGGACGTGGTCGCCGAGCGGTTCGGTGGCCGGCAGGGGAGCGGGCCTGGACCCGGAATGGGTGTGGGACGAGGAGGTCGACCGACTGGTCGCCGCCGTGATCGACCGCGGCGACGTGCCCAGGGTCAACGAGGCGCTGCGGACATGGACGCGCAATGACCAGCCGCTGCCGCCCGGACTGCCCGGGGACCTGCGCGACTTCATGGAGAGGGCGCGGCAGTTGCCGTCCTGGTCGGACCGGGCCAAGCTCGAGACGGCGGCCGAGTTCAACAAGTCGCGGGGTCTCTACCTCAACCTGCTCAACGGGGTGGGCGGCGGAATGCTGAGCACCGCCATCCCCCGGGAGGCGCGCTCGGTCTACTACTCCAAGGGTGGCGCCGACATGGAGGACCGGGTCGCCAAGACGAGCCTGCTCGGGTTCGCCGTCGGTGATCTGAACGCCTTCCGGCCCGACGGCGACGTCATCGTGCAGGCGGTGAAGACCCGGCTGGTGCACGCGGCGGTGCGGCACCTGCTGCCGCAGTCTCCCGACTGGACCCGCACCAGCGGCGGCCAGACCATCCCCATCAGCCAGCAGGACATGCTGGTGACCTGGCACAGCCTCCCCACCTACGCCATGCGGAAGATGCTCGAGTGGAAGGTGCCCATCACGACGGCGGAATCGGCTGCCTACCTGCACGTGTGGCAGGTCACCGCGCACATGCTCGGCATCCGGGACGAGTACATTCCCGCCAGTTGGGACGCGGCCGAGGCGCAGTCCGAGCAGGTCCTCGATCCGATCCTCGCCCCGACCCGCGAGGGCATCGAGCTGACCGACATCCTGCTGCGGCAACTCGCCGAGCAGACCAGCCCCGGTGGGATCGACCGTCCCCTTGTCAACGCGCTCGCCCGGTACCTCGTCGGTGACCAGGTCGCCGACTGGGACGGCATCCCCCGAGAGCCGTTCTGGGAGAGGGCGATAGCGACTGCCTGGCCGAAGCTGGTCGCCTTCCGGGAGAAGCTGATCCCGCTGCCGCTGGTCCCGCCCCTGGCCTGGACGATCGACGAGGCCGCTCGCCAGTACATCCTGTTCTACCTCACCAAGGGACGGGGCGCGCACATCGAGATCCCCGAGACCAACCGCCCCACCTGAGGCCGTGTCCGGCCCGGGCCCCTGCCGCGGGCGGAAACACGACGGCCCGTCCCGGCTGCGCCCCGCAGCGGGGAAGCGCGTCACGGTCCCTGCGAACCACAGTGCGTACCACCAGGACTCGAGGAGGAGTTCGAAACGATGGACGATCTCAGCAGGCGCAAGATGCTGATCATGGGAGGGGCGCTCGGAGCGCTCGGAGCGGTGGGAGCCGCCTCGCCGGCCCAGGCGCGGTCCCCGTGGACGTGGGCGCCCAGCGGCTCGGTCGCCGGCAAGGGCGCGGGCGTCGACCCCGACTGGGTCTGGGACGAGGAGGCCGACCCCGTCCTCGCCGCCGTGATCGACCGCGGCGACGTGCCCAGAGTGAACGAGGCATTGCGGAAGTGGACGCGCAACGACCAGCCGCTGCCGTCCGGACTGCCCGCGGACCTGCGTGACTTCATGGAGAAGGCGCGGCAGCTGCCGTCCTGGACCGACCCGCGCAAGCTCGCCGCCGCGGCTCAGTTCACCAAGAAGAAGGGGATCTACACCGGCGCCCTGTACGGGCTCGGCAGCGGTCTGATGAGCACGGCCATCCCGCGGGAGGCCCGCGCCGTCTACTACTCCAAGGGCGGTGCGGACATGAAGGACCGCATCGCGAAGACCGCCCGGCTGGGCTACGACGTCGGGGACCTGGACGCCTACCAGCCGCAGGGCGGAATGATCGTCACCGCGGTGAAGACCCGGCTGGTGCACGCGGCGGTGCGGCACCTGCTGCCGCAGTCTCCCGGCTGGACCCGCACCAGCGGCGGTCAGACGATCCCCATCAGCCAGGCCGACATCATGGTCACCTGGCACAGTCTCTCCACGTTTGTCATGAGCAAGCTAAAGACCTGGCGAGTGCCGGTCAGCTCCGTGGAATCGGACGGGTTCCTGCACGTGTGGCAGGTCACCGCGCACATGCTCGGCGTCCTCGACGAGTACATCCCCTCGTCCTGGGACGAGGCCAACGCCCAGTCCCGGCAGGTGCTGGACCCGATCCTGGCCTCCACACCCGAGGGGATCGAGCTGACCGACGTGCTCCTCGACATCGTCGCCGAACTCGACGCCGGTCTCACCCGGCCCCTGATCAACGCCTTCTCCCGGTACACGCTGGGCGACCGGACCGGAGACCTGATCGGGCTGGACCGGGAGCCGTTCTGGCAGCCGCTGATCAGCGCCGCCTGGCCGCTGCTCGTGGCCTTCCGTGAGGGGCTCATCCCGCTGCCCCTGGTCCCGGAGGCGGCCTGGACCGTGGAGGAGGCGCTCCGCAAGTTCGTCCTGCTCTTCCTCTCCGAAGGGCGGCCCATCCACCTCGAGATCCCCGACACCAACCGGCCCTCCTGAGCGCGGCCGCCGCCACCGGTGCGCGGGGTGTGCCGCGACGGCGTACCCCGCGCACCACCGCTGGGGCACTCGCCCCGCCGCCACCGGCCGTGCCGCCCGGCCGACGCCTGAACCCGACGACCACGAACCCGGGGTTGAGACGATGACGACACCGCCCAGTACCCGCACGAGCCGGTCGCACCGCACTCGGGGCGCCGGCGATGCACAGCCGCCGACGCGATCCGTGGGAGGCCGCCGGTGACGGGCGCCGACCACTCACCACGACGGGACCGCCTGCCCCAGCCCTTCGCCAGACGGCGCTTCCTCGGTTACGTGCTGGCCGCGCCCACGCTGACGACCGCGGCCCAACTGGTCCCCGCCCCACGGGCCGGGGCGGCCGACGCTCCCGCACTTTCGGCCCCTTCCCCGCAGATCCCCTCACCCGAGATCACGGAACTGATCGACCTCAACGACGTGATGACGGTGGCCGCCCTGCCGACGTCCGGTCTGATCACGGTCGAGGTGAACACGGACGGCACCATCTCCTTCGCGCTGCCGCGGACCGAGGTGGGGCAGGGCATCACCACGTCGACGGCCATGCTGATCGCGGAGGAACTGGGCGTACCACTCAAGCAGGTGCACATCACCTTGGCCGATGCGCGACCGGAACTCCTGTTCAACCAGCTCACCGGCGGATCCAACACCACCTTCTCGACCTACACCCCGATCCGGGTCGCCGCCGCCGTCGCCAAGAACCGGCTGCTGGAGGCGGCGGCCGCGGACTGGGGCACCACCGCGGCCGCGTTGTCCCTGGAGGCCGGAGTCGTCAAGGGCCCCGGGAACCGGAGCGCCGACATCGGCAGCCTGTCCCGCAAGGCCGCCGGTCCGCGGACCGAGCAGGTCGCCGTGAGGCTCAAACCCCGCGACATGTTCACCGTCATCGGCAAGCCGCACGGCCGCGTCGACGCCCTGGCCGCCGTCACCGGACGCAAGACCTTGACTCTGGACCTGGACGTCCCGGACGCCCTGCCGACCATGGTGTGCCGGCCCCCGACCATCAACGGCAAGGTTGCGTCGGTGTCCAACCTGGACCAGGTCCGCGCCCTGCCCGGCGTCACCGACGTCGTCGTGATCTCGACCGGGGTCGCGGTGCGCGCGGCCACCTTCGGCCGCTGCATCGACGCCGTACGGGCCCTGCGGGTGACCTGGAAGCCGGGCACCGCCGAGGGGAAGTCCGACGCGTCCGTGCTCAAGGCCCTGGAGGCCGCCGAACTGCCGCTCGGCCTGCCGCCGCTGACCCCGAGCGTGGAGGAGAAGTTCACCTTCCACTTCCGCAGCAACAGCGCACTGGAACCGAACGCGGCGATCGCCGACGTCCGCTCCGACCGTGCCGAGATCTGGTCGAGTCTGAAGGCGCCGATCGTCGCGAAGGAGGCGATCGCCGCCAGACTCGGACTCCCGCTGGGCGCGGTGAAGGTACACGTCACCGAGGGCGGCGGTTCCTTCGGGCGCAAGCTCTTCTTCGACGCCGCTCTGGAGGCGGTCGAGGTCTCGCAGAAGATCCGCAAGCCGGTGAAGCTCATGTGGCACCGCGCCGACGACTCGCGCCAGGGGCGGACCCACCCCATGGCCACCTCCCGCGTGCGCATCGCCTACCTCGGCGACACCGTGCTCAGCTACAAGCAACGGCACACCAGCGTCTCCACCGACCTCGGGCACGGCCTCGGCGAGATCTTCACCGCCCTGGCCGCGAAACTCCCGGTGGGCGACATCGGGTTCTCGGAGACCTTCTTCCAGCTCTCGCAGTCGATGCCCTACGACTTCGGCGCCAACAGCCGGCTCCTCAGCGAAACCGACAAGAGCTTCAACACCGGCAGCATGCGCAACGTCTATTCCCCCGACGTCACCTGCGCCCGCGAACTCCTCGTCGACCGCCTCGCCGGCCGGATGGGCAAGGACCCCTACCGGTTCCGGCGCGACTTCCTGCGGGACGACGCCGCACGCGCCGTACTGGACAAGGCCGCCGAGACCGGGAACTGGGGCAGGGCCATGCCGGCCGGTACGGCTCAGGGCATCGCCTTCCACTCCGAGTACCACTCCGCCGCCGCCGTGCTGGTGGAGATCGACTGCCGGCCCGAGACGGTCCGACGCCCCGTCCGCGACGGTGTCGCCGGCCCCCGGGTCACCAAGGCGGTCATCGCCGTCGACGTCGGGCTGGCCGTCAACCCCCGCGGCCTGGAGGCGCAGATGATGGGCTGCCTCATGGACGGGATCGCCCTGACCCTGACCTCCAGCCTGCACCTGCGCGACGGCCACTTCCTCGAGGCCAGTTGGGACAACTACTTCTACACCCGGCAGTGGAACACACCCCCCGAACTGAAGATCATCGTCATGCAGGCCACCGGCGACAGGCCGGGCGGCGCCGGTGAACTCGGCGTGGCACCTTCCATGGCCGCCGTCGCCTGCGCATACGGCCGCGCCACCGGAACCATGCCGACGGCCTTCCCCATCAACCACGGCACGCTCTCCTTCGCGCCGAAACCCACCGTCCCGCCCGTCCCGGCATCACCGATCGACGGCCTCGACCATGTCCGCTGACACAGTGGGGAGTTCCCGTGCCCGAGCACACATTCCGCCTCAACGGCGAGCAGGTCACCGTCGAGGCCGCGGACGACGAACGGCTGCTGTGGGTCCTGCGGGACATCCTCGGCGTCACCGGACCGAAGTACGGCTGCGGGATCAACGTCTGCAAGGCCTGTACGAGTCACCTCAACGGCAAGGCGGCCAACCCGTGCGCCATACCCGTGAGAGACCTGCGGCCCTCCGACGAGGTCACCACCATCGAAGGGCTGCCGGCCACGGTCGGAGCGGACCTGCACCCCATGCAGGAAGCCTGGCTGGACCAGGACGTGGCCCAGTGCGGCTACTGCCAGCCCGGCCAGATCATGGCCGCCGTCGCTCTCGTCCGGCGCGTCGGGGAAGAGGGCCGTTCGATCACCGAGGCCGACCTGGACGGCATCCGCAACATCTGCCGTTGCGGCACCTACCCCCGCATCCGCGAAGCGATCCGAGCCGGCGCCCGCAACATGTGACCAGAGACAGTGAGGGAGGGGACCTCGTGTCCGCTCGTCGATCAACGATCGTGCTCGCCACCGTGGCCGCCGTGCTGGTGGCCGCGGCCGCAGTCGTGCGCTTCGTCGTCGCCCCCGGCGCGACGAAACTGCCCGACGACACCGACCAGAAGGTCCACTACACGGGCCGGGCCACCCTGCTGGACGCCGAAGCCCTGAAGTCCGGGGACACCGCGCACGCGCTCCGTTCCGGCATCCCCGTGACCGTGGAGCGGCACGTACGAGCCGTCTCCACCCACGGCGACACGGCCGTCCTGAAAGACACGCTGACCGTACGGGCGGGCGAGCAGTCCATGCCCAGCTCGAAGACCTACGCCGTGGACAGGGAGACCAGGGAGGGCACGGCGCCACCGTCCTCGACGCCCGTCGAGCCCTCGCGGGGCGCGCTGAGTTCCGCCTTCCCGCCGGACGCGGCCCAGGACGACTCCTACACCTACTACGACTCCACGACCCGCTCGATCGTGCCCGTCCGCTACACGGGATCCGCGCAGCGCGAGGGCCGGGCCGTGAACGTCTACAAGATCACGACCTCCGCGCCCGTCAAGGACCCGGAGACGCTCCGAACGCTGCCGGGCGCCCTGCCGAAGCAGCTCATCACCGGCCTGCATCCCGTCCTGGACCCCGCCGCCCGGGCCCGGTTCACGCCCGCGGCGCTGGCCGCGCTGCCGGACCCCGTCCCCCTCACCTACCTCGGCCGGTCGACGCTGGTCGCCTACATCGACCAGCAGACCGGCATCGCCATCGACCAGACGGTCGACAGGACCATCGTGGCGACCGCCGATGTCGGCGGTGAACCGACGCCGTTGCTGCCGGTGTCCGCCCTGACATTCGAGGTGACGCCCGAGAGCTCGAAGGAACTGGCGGAGAAGGCCTCCTCGGCCGGACTGCTGCTGACCGTGATCACCGTCGCCGCCCCGCTCACCCTGCTGGCCGTCGCAGCCGTCCTCCTCGCGTTCGCCGTCCTCCACGCCCGCCGCCGGCCCACGGCCCCCACGGCCGCGCCGGAGGGGACGCGAAACGCCTCGGCCACCGGTTCGGGCTGAGCGTCACCGCCGCCGGCCGCTGCACCGCCACCCTCCAGCACGCCGGCCGGCTGGCGGTCCCAGAGCGGGTACGCGGCTGTCCTGAACAGGTGCTGCTTGAGCTGGACAGGGTGCTCCCGAAGTCAGGCAAAGGGCCGCGAGGCCGCCTACGTCGACTGGTTTCTGCGTGTCGGCACGCTCGGCGACGGGGTGCGCCCCGCCCTCCGGGACACCTTCGTCCGCGCCTACACCGGCCGCCAGGCGCTGAGCAGCGCGTTCTCGTACTACCGGGCGCTGCCCGAGAGCGCGGTACAGATCGAGCAGGCGGTCGCCACTGCCCGCCTGACGGTGCCGACGATGGCGCTGGGCGCCCGGCCCGTCGGTGCCGCGCTGGAACGCCAGCTCCGCCCGGTCACCGACCATCTCACATCGAAGACTGCGGCCACATCATCCCGCTGCACCGCCCACGCGCCCTGCTCACACTGCTGCGTCCATTCCTGGCCGGTGAGAACGCGAAAGCAGCGTGACCGGGGCAGGGGCCGACATTCGATACCCGCCCTGCTGCAGTCGCCTGTTACGGCACCGCGCGCGGCTTCATCCGCCTCCTGATCGAGGTCATCGACTTCGGCGCGGTCGACGGCTTTCCCGTCACCGACGAGTTGAGCGCCCGGCCCCCGCTCCAGTACGAGCCCATCGACTCCTCGGCCGCTGTGCCTTCATCCGGCCGCCGGTGCCGGGCCTGCGGCAGCTGCGCGGTCCGGACGGAGACGACGAGACGGGCGACGGAGAGGACGGACAGTCGCGGGTCACCGGGCAACCGTGGACTGCCCAGTGGACATGGCCCGTTGGGGATGCGGGAGCAGGCGATGATGTACGGCGGAGGCGATGGTGCGCGGCAGCTTCCGCGTCCTGTCGACCACACTCCCGACACGACCGCCGTGGGTGAGGCCGCGGATGGAGCAGCGGCCCTGGAACTCGCCCGCCGTGAACGGCCGCGCGGTTCCTCCTGGCGGGGCGGCTTGCCGGCCCAGTGCCAGCCGGGCCACCCGCGGCCAGTCGGCCGCCGGCCCCTGCGTCCTCGGCCCACGGGAGCGGCGGCGCGGCACGCGGACCCGCAGGGCTCCGGGGGCGCTGCGGCACACCACGGGACAGGGCAGAACGACGTGCTCCCCGTCGATGCCGACCGGCATCGTGGCGGTGTCGGTCTCGACGGTGACCTCACCGGCGCTGAGCCGGACGAGGCCGCCGGAGCGCGGTCGGCTCGCCAGACGCGCCGCCTGGGCGGTGCTGCCGACCCGCACGCACGCCACACCCAGGAGCCCCGAGTCCAGCCTCTCCCTGCGCCCCGGGTGCGCCATGTCGATGGCGCGTCCGTAGGGGTTGTTGCTGACGAGCAGGGCCTGAAGATTGGTCACCCGCCGCCCGTTGGCCGTCATCCGCAAAGCGGGTGCGTCCTCGCCGGTGAGCAGTCCGGGCAGGGTCTGCCACACCGTACGGGCTTTCGCGCCCCGGTAAGCGGGGTCGTTGACGACGGACGCGTACGTGCCGAACGAGGCGTTGTTGACGAACACGCGGTCCGCGGCGTATCCGAGGTCGACGCGGATCTCCGTACCGCCGGTCAGGGCTTCCAGGGCCGCCACCGGGTCGTCACGGTCGAGACCGAGGTCGAGGGCGAAGTGGTTGCGGGTGCCGGCCGGGATCACCGCGAACGGCACGTCGTGGCGGGCGGCGACGTCGGCGACCAGCGCCTGGGTGCCGTCGCCGCCCGCCACCCCCAGCAGGTCCGCCCCGTCGGCGACGGCCTGCCGGGCCAGCGCGGTGACGTCCTGGCCGGGATCGAGCACGTGCACGCGGCAGCCCGCGGCCCGCGCCTTGTCCGCCAGGCGGAACCGGTCCACCTTGCCGCCGCCGGATCGGCGGTTCATGAGTACCCAGGGACAGTGGGGTGCCGGGGCGACCTGTTCGCAGGAGGACGGAGGAGGAGCGAGGGCCCGGCGTGCCGTGACGACGGCCAGTGCCAGGAGGCCCAGCGACACCAGGGCGGGGCCCAGCAGGCCGGCCGTGGCGTAGAGCGCGAGGACGGTGACCGGCGCGGCCACCGACAGAAATGCTCCGACGACCCGGACGACACCGGTATGTGCCAGGACCCACCACACGCCGACGGCTGCCAGAGTGAGTCCCGCGATGCCGGCCAGGACCCACAGCACGCTGCGAAGACCGGCGGCGATGAGTGGCGCCAGGACGCCGCCCAGCAGGAGCAGCACGGCGACGCGGGCGTGCGCAGCGCTGTGGTCGCCCCGCCCGCCCGCCGCTTGCGGGGCTCTCGGCGTGTCACCTCGTGACCCCACCTGTCGGCCCTTCTTCTCTTCCCCGCCCCTGTCGTTAGCGGCGTTCCCCGGACAGGTCGTACAGATTGCCGCCGCTCTCCACCACGCACAGGGCCCAGATGATGAAGCCCGAGATGGTGATCATGACGACGGACCACACCGGGTAGTACGGCATGGAGAGGAAGTTGGCGATGATCACCAGTCCGGCGATGGCGACGCCGGTGACACGTGCCCATGCCGCTGTCTTGAGCAGCCCGGTGCTGACGGCCATGGCGAGTGCGCCCAGAACGAGGTGGATCCAGCCCCAGGTGGTGAGGTCGAACTCGAAGACGTAGTTGGGCGTGGTGACGAAGACGTCGTCCTCGGCGATGGCCATGATGCCCCGGAAGAGGCTGAGCAGACCGGCGAGGAAGAGCATCACGGCTGCGAAGGCGGTCAGACCGGTCGCCCATTCCTGCCTCGCGGTGGGTGCCGGGCGGGTGTGTGTCGCGGTCATATCGGACCTCGTTTCACGGGATTCGGATGCTTCAGCGGGCGGAGGCGCCGGTGCCCGCCGTGTCGGCGCGTTCTGCCGGGCCGTGACCGGACAGGACCAGTTCCTTGGCCCTGCGGAACTCCTCGTCCGTGATGGCGCCCCGGTCCCGGATTTCGGAGAGCCGGGCCAGTTCGTCGACGCTGCTGGAACCGCCGGCCGCGGTCTTCCTGATGTAGGCGTTGAACTCCTCCTGCTGCGCGCGGGCCTGAGCCGTCTCGCGTCGGCCCATGTTCTTGCCGCGTGCGATCACGTAGACGAACACGCCCAGGAAGGGCAGGAGGATGCAGAACACCAGCCAGCCGGCCTTCGCCCAGCCGTTCAGTCCGTCGTCCCGGAAGATGTCGGTGATGATGCGGAAGAGCAGGATGAACCACATGATCCACAGGAAGATCATCAGCATGGTCCAGAAGGCCCCCAGCAGCGGGTAGTCGTACGCCAGGTAGGTCGGTGCGCTCATGTCCGTCCTCCGTTCCGGGCGTGGCCCGGCCGTCGTTCCGTACCGACGTCAGGGTGGTCACGAAGCTCACCGTCTGGCATCACCCGGCACGGGTGAGTGTGGGCGCCGCGGCCGGTGCCCTGCCCGCAACCGCGGCGCTCGTTCATGAGGCTGCTCGGTGCGTTGACGGACGGGCCGGTCCGGAGGCTGCCGCCAGGATCGCCAGGACGATCAGGGCGGCCGAGGTGATCCCGAGGACGAGCACCACAGTGGCGACCGTGGGGTGATTCCAGAGCAGGAGAGCCAGTGCTCCCGCCGCGATGACGGTGCCGGTCACCCACGTCCGGTGCTTCGCCAGCAGACGTCCCATGGACCCGGTGTCCACACCGCCCCGGCACAGGGCCCGGCCGGTGGCGTCCGTCGCGCGCGCGGCCGTCCCCCGGACGGCACGGGCGGCACGTCCGGGCCCGTACAGGTACGCGGCCAGCACGGCGATCACCGCGACGACGAGCAGCGTGCGGGTGCTGTCGCGCAGGAAACGGACGAACGTGTCGAAGACGGCCGCCGCCGCGTCGGGCGGCAGCGCCGCGGGCGGCACGGAGTCGAGATAGACCCGCCGGAGCACCGCCAGCGCGACGAGGAGCAGTGCCATCATCACGCCGACGCCGGTCGCGGTGGCCATCAGCATCACCCGGTGGGCCGGGGCGGTCCACACCGCGAGCGCGGCGAGGACCACGGTCAGGACGGGCAGCCAGAGGCCGACGATGTCCACCACCCGCATCGCGTCCTGGGCCTTGCCCAGTTGCTCCGTCTCGAACAGGACGATCGTCCGGTCGATGTCCGGAATCGCGGCGGCCTTGTCGAAACCCGCGTCGACGAGCCGTTCGCGCGCCTGGTCGACGACTTGGCCCACGTCCAGCCGCACGGTGCCGTCCTCCGCACGCAGAGCCCCTCGTCCGTCACCGGTGAGCATCTGCACCACCGCGGCGTGCGCCCGCCGATTGGCCTCCTCCCACGCCTGCTGGAAGGCGTCGCTGGTGATCA
This sequence comes from Streptomyces sp. NPDC053750, assembly GCF_044544295.1. NCBI lineage: Bacteria > Bacillati > Actinomycetota > Actinomycetes > Kitasatosporales > Streptomycetaceae > Streptomyces > Streptomyces sp. NPDC053750. The sequence continues at coordinate 893,503 of NZ_JBITXB010000002.1, forward strand.
CGCCGCTGACGGCGCGCTCGGCGGCGGACCGTACGGCCTCTCGCAGCGGGGCATCAAGGGACTCGGCACCGTCCACGACTCGGGGTGGCGCCCCGGCGTCACGGAGGGTGTCGGCGAGCGAGTCCGTCACCGCCTTCACGTCCACCTGTGCCACCACGCGGTCGGTGAGCCGGGCGGTCAGGGCGTCCTGCACGGCCGGCTCGGATGCCAGCGGCGCAACGGTCGCCACATACCGGTCGGTGTCGGTGACGGTGTCCTGCACCCAGGCCGCGATGACGGCCAGGGGAGCGAACAACAGGGTCAGCAGAAGGAGGACCGAGGAGCCTGCCACGCGGGCCCGCCGGTGGCGTACCGACGCCTGCCGGCGCAGACGCTCGTACTCCGCTCGCTCACCGGCGGAGAGGGCGGGGGAGCGGTCCGCAGGTCTACCAGAGCCATGCGGACCGGAGGGGGTGGTCGGGGCCATCGTTGCTCCTTCCGCGGATCCGCGGTCAGGCCGTGGCAGTGGGCGTGCCCGACCCCGGGGGCCGCGCCCCGCGGAGCGCGGACCGCCAGCCGAGAGCGACTACCGCCTCGGCCAGACCGAGCAGTACCAGCCACAGGCCGAGAAGCCGGGTCAGGGCACGGGCCGATTCGGCGGGCAGCGCGAGGACGACGATCCCCGCGACGACAACGAGTACCGCCACCCCCATGACGAGGCCGCGGTGCGGCAGGTTCTCGGTGACCAGGGCGGCGTAGAAGGTGAGGATGCCGGACACCAGCCAGACCATGCCGACGATCAGCGAGAGCGCGGCGACGGTCTGCAGCGGGTTGCGCAGGCACAGCACTCCGGCCAGCAGGTACAGCACGGCCAGCAGCAGCCCGGTCAGCCTGTCGTGTCCCTCGCGCGCGAAGACGGCCACGAACCGGAACACACCGGTCAGCAGCAGGTACAGGCCGATGAGGACGGCCAGGACATGCAGGGTCGCCTCCGGCCAGACCAGGACCAGGATGCCCGGCACCAGCGTGGCGAGGGCCGATGCCATGAGCCAGGTCCAGGAACCGCCGAGTCTCGCGAGGACGTGTGCAGGATCGCTCATCGCTCCGGGGACCGTGCTGCCGAACTCTCCCCGGCCGGTGGGATCCGCCGAATCACGCGGCACGGGCATCGCGCCTCCTCCTGGATCGGCCGGACGCCGCCGGACCGCCCGACGGAACGGTCGGTGAGCGCCGGAGTACATCCATGTGTCCGTACCAGGGTCGGGCTCGGCACCGAGGGCCGGGGTCACCCGTCAGGGGTGATCCCGGCCTGCCGTCGGGGCGGTGAGGTGGGATTCGGGAACGGTCGGCCCACTGGGGCCGGACGAGACGAAGAGACGTGAGATGAGCGATACGACCTCGGACGGCAGGGGCCGAGCTTCTTCCGGACCGGCCCCACGCTCCCCCTGGACGAGCGGCTCACGGCCGGCACGTCGCTGCTGCTGGGGTGCGGCCTGGGCGATCGAGGGCCTGGCCGCCAGGAGGAAGGCCCGTGAACGGGCCTCACGTTCTCGCCATGGCAGGTTTCGAGGTGGGGCGACGGCGTGCCGCCCCGATCGACCTGCTGGAGAGCCGGTCCGGCGAGCGTGTCCCGGCACTGGTACCGATCCGCTGCGGCCGCATGCTGGAGTCGCCCCTCTGTGCGGGTCCTGCCTGGCGCGGGCCCACGCCCGCTCGGGCGGACCCCCAGAACGGGGCGGGCCCCAGAACGAACGCGACCCCGAAGCCCTGCGCGCCGCCCGACGCTCCCGCCGGATCACGGCCGCCCCTGTGTGCGGCCGACCAGAGCGCAACGAGCGGGCCGGCGCACACCGTCTGCCGGCGTCACTCGGGAAGCTGCCGCATCTCCAGGACGCGCAGGCCCAGCGACTGGCAGCGGGTCAGCAGCCCGTACAGGTGGGCCTCGTCGATCACCGTGCCGAACAGCACGGTCTGGCCGGACATCACGACGTGTTCCAGTTCCGGGAACGCGTTGACCAGCGTCTCCGACAGGCGTCCCTCGACTCGGAACTCGTAGCGCACAAGTGGTCCTTCCACCGGACGGGCTCGGAACACCGCCCGGGCTCCGGGGCGGACGGTGCTCTCTGTGACGATCGTGCGCCTCGTCGCCTCCGGGCGGCCTCACCCGGTAAAGGTGACTCCGACCGCAGTGCCAGTCGTTTCCGGCGTCAGTGCGTCAGTGCGTCAGTGCGTCAGTGCGATCTTGACGACCACGATCACCATACCGAGCAGCACGTTGACCGTCGCGGTGGTGGCCACCAGCCGTCGTGAGGCACCCGCGCGGTGTGCCGCGGCGACGGACCAGCCCACCTGCCCGGCGACAGCGACGGACAGCGCCAGCCACAGGGCGGCCGGTACGTCCAACCCCAGCAGTGGACTGACAGCGATGGCCGCTGCCGGCGGTACGGCGGCCTTGACGATCGGCCACTCGTCACGGCACACGTGCAGTATTACCCGACGGTCCGGAGGATGCCGGGCGAGGCGCTCGCCGAACAGCTCGGCGTGGACGTGGGCGATCCAGAACACCAGACCGGTGAGCAACAGCAGGAGGACCAGCTCGGCGCGAGGAAAGGAGCCGAGCGAGCCGGCGCCGATGACGACGGAGGCCGCGAGCATGGAGCCGTAGACGCCCCCGGTGTAGTCCGCGTGTGCCCGGTGCTCGGCCCGGCGCTCCCGCGGGTCCGTGACCCGCCCGACCCTGCTCGCATCTTTGGACACCGGGTTCTCCCTCCGAACTCAGCCCGTCGGTCCCGTCGTCCTCGCCGCAGTGGTGCCGGGGGCGGGTTCGGGCAGACGGCCTGCCCGTGCGGTCGGCAGGTGCGTGGTGACCAGGAAACTGGCAAGCGCGACGCCTCCTGTGGCGAGGATCGCCGCTTTCAGCCCGTCCAGCTGGGCGGAGGCGTAGGACTCGGCGACGGCGTCGATCTCGGCCGGTGGCAGTCCGGCCCGCTCGGCCGCGGAACGCACCTGCTCGGTGGAGACGAAGGTGACGCCCGCTTCCAGACGGACCCCGACCTGTTCGCGGGCGGCCGGGGACAGCCGCGGGTCGTCCGCGACCTGGGTGGTGAAGGCGCCCGCCAGCGCGCCGATCAGGATCGAACCGATGAGCGCGGTGCCGAGCGCCGAGCCGAGGTTCTGGGCCGTGAACTGAAGCCCACCGGCCTCGCTGCGCTCGTCCTCGCCGACACCGGACTGGACGATGTTGCCGAGCTGCGAGGCGAGCAGACCGACGCCGACGCCCAGCACGGCCATCGCCCCGGCGAACTGCGCGTCGTCGATGACCGGGTCGATGGTGGCCAGCAGCCACACGACGGCCGCCGCCAGAATCGTCAGGGCCAGCCGCACCACCCTCCGCGGCCCCACCTTGCGCCCCAGCGAGGACCCGCACAGGGAGGTCACCAGCATGGTGGCCGACACCGGCAGCAGGCGCAGCCCCGTCTCGAAGGCGTCGAAGCCCTGCACCACCTGCAGATACAGCGGGATGGCAAAGAACAGACCGAGGAGGATGAGGTTCTGGCTCAGCAGCGTCGTCAGGCCGGCCCGGAGCACCGGCCTGCCCAGCAGAGACAGGTGCACGAGGGGATCGGCTCCCCGGTCCTCCCGGCGCCGCTCCCAGAACCGGAACAGGGCCAGCACCGCCAACCCGGCACCGACGACGAACAGGGTCGGGGAGAAACCGAGGACGGTGAAGGGAGGGTTGCGGGGCTCCAGCCAGCCCCAGGTGCTGCTCTGCAGCACCCCGAGCACGCCCAGCCCCAGCCCGGCGGCGGAAAGCACCGCGCCCACTCCGTCCAGCCGGGGCCGAGGTCCGGTCGGGGTGGGCGTCGCGATCACCCGCCGGCACAGCAGCACGGCCACGACCACCAGGACCTCGCCCGCGAAGACCAGCCGCCAGGTGAGGTACGTGGTCATCCAGCCGCCGAGCAGCGGGCCGACCGCGATCCCGGCTCCGGCGAGGCCGCCGATGACCGCGTAGGCGACGGCGCGGTCCCGTCCGCGGTACGACTCCGCGACCAGGGCGGCCATGGCCGGCAGCACCATGGCCGCCCCGAGCCCCTCGATGACGGACCATCCCAGCGTAAGCACCCACAGGGTGGGCGCCACGGCGGTCACGGCCGACCCGACACCGTAGACGGCCAGCCCCGTGAGGAACATGCGCCGTCTCCCCAGGATGTCCCCGAATCTGCCCCCGATGAGCATGAAAGCGGCCATGACCAGGGCGTACAAGGTGATGACGGCCTGGATGGCGGTGACCTCCGTGTCAAAGTCCTCGACCAACTGGCTGATCGACACGTTCATGACGGAGGTGTCCAGAACCATCAGGAACTGGGCCGTCCCGAGGACCACGAGGGCCCGCCAGTGCTTCACGTCGTCCCACCTCGCCCTGTCGACCCGGTACACCAGGGCGGAGACGCTCCGGCAGCGAAGCGGCCACGCACCGTCGCTCCCGATACCGCGTTCCGGCGTACGCTCCTCCCATCGGACCCGAGTGCGGCGCCGATCGCCTCACCCCCTGCGGGGGAGGTCCGCTCCTCCCCGGGCACGAAACGCTCACCGCGAGCGGGGTCGGACGGCGCGGGCTCCCAGGTGCCCTGTCACAGCTGGCCGAGGTCGCGCGCGCGGTGCACCGCGTCGCTGCGGCGGTTCACCGCCAGCTTCCGGTACGCGCTCTTGAGGTGGGTCTTGACCGTGTTCACCGACACGTACAGATCGGCCGCGATCTCCTCGGTGGTCATCATGCGTGCCAGCCGCCGCAGTACGTCACGCTCGCGTCCGCTCAGCTCCACCGGCACCGGGGGAGCGGACTCGGGTACGGGCCCCAGTGGCTCGCCGTGACCTCGTGGCCGGCCGGACAGGAGCCAGTCCTCGGCGAGTTCGTGCAGCGAGGCCGTGGCCAGCAGCGGTCTGATCCAGTCGCCCGCCTGGAGGAAAGGGCGTCGCAGACGCTCGCGCCGGGCGTCGAGAAGAGCACGTGCGAGGAGCCTGCGTGCGGTGGCGGTGTCTCCCGATTCCTGGGCCGCCCGGGCCTGCACCAGCGCTGCCCCCACGCTCACCGCGGAGCCCGTGCGTCCCTCGGCACGAACGGCACCGAGCAGTTCGGCTGCCGCATGGGGACGCCCCGCGGCGACCTGGATCGCCGCCGCTTCCACGGCGCACACCGGTTGGTCGCCGGAGACGCCGCCGAGAAGCCGCACGGCTTCGTCCGGCCGGCCGTCGGCGAGGCAGGCGGCAGAGCGGACGACTGCCGCATGGCTCTCGGCCCACGGGGACGCCACGGCTGCGGACACGGCCGGCTCCGCCGCCTCGGCGGCGGCGTGCGTGGCACCCTCGTCGAGGAGAAGGCGTGACGCGGCAAGGGCTCGCCCCGCCGTCGGCACCGGGTCGTGCTCCCGCTCCGGGAGCCGGGCCGTCTCGTCGAGCAGGACCCGGGCCCGGTCCAGTTCCTGCCGGTCCACGGCCACCGCGGCCAGTACCAGCCGGCCGAGGCCCGCGCCGGGAGGCCGGGGCAGACCCGCCCGCTCCGCCTCGGACACGGCGGCCAGAGCCCTGCGTTCTGCCCGGCCGAGCCAGCCGTTCAGGTAGTCGATCAGCGCCAGGTGCCCCATCGACTCCGTACGGGGCAGGATGGTGGCGGACCCGCCCCGGGCACCGGCAACACGGGTCAGCACGGCACGCGCGTCGTCGAAGCGTCCGTCCCACAGACGGGCCGATCCCACATGTGTCATCAGCAGGGCGGTCAGTTCCGGGTGCTCGTCCAGCAGGTGGTCCGGCAGGTCCTGGCGCAGTTCCCCGGCCGTCGCGGCGGCCTGCTCGGCCCTGGTGGGGCATCCGGTGAGCCGGCCGGCCAGCGCCTCCAACAACGCGCAGCTCAGCCGGGTCGCCGCCAGGCCCGGGGAGTCCTCGGCGTCGGACAGCTTCTCCTCAGCCCGCCGCAGCTGGTTCAGACCGTGATCGAGGTCGCGTCGGGCCAGTGCGTCGGCCGCCCGTACGAGGTCGCTCGCCGGGCTTCCGGCTTCGGGCCCCATGCCCGCGAAGAGCTGGCCCAGAGCGTCCGAGCGCAGGCCCGTGAAGAGCTCGCCGATCGCGAGGTTGTCGACGAGCGCGCCGGCGGCCAGATCGAAGTCGCCGCCCGCGGCGCCATGGGCGAGCGTCTCCGGGAGGAAGCCGGAACGGCGCAGCCATCGCGCGGCCCGCAGGTGCAGCTCCGGTTCCACACCGGGCATGCGTTCGCGCAGGTGGGCCCGGAGTATCTCCCGGAAGAGCGGGTGCAGCCGGTACCAGGAGTGCCCCAGCCTCTCGATGAACGCGTTCTCCCGGTGCAGCCCGGCCAGGAGGGGTCCGGCGTCGGTTCGCAGCGTCAGGGCGTCGGCCAGCTCCGGGCAGAAGCGGTCCAGGACGCTGACCCGCAGCAGCAGGTCCTGCGTCTCCTCCGTCCTCCCCTTCAGGACCTCGGCCAGCAGGAAGTCCGCGACCGTACTGTGGCCCGCCTCGAACTCCTTCAGGTACTGCTCGGGGTCGGTGCTCTCCCGGGCCGCCAGTGCGGACAGCCGCAGCCCGGCGGCCCATCCCCGAGTCCGGTCCACCAGAGCGGACGCGGCGTGCTCGGGAAGGTGCAGTCCGTGCAGTCGCAGCAGCGCGCCGGCTTCCTCCGGGGTGAAGGACAGTTCGGCGCCGCGGATCTCGGTCAGCTCGTCGGCGGCACGGTAGCGGTGCAGCGGGAGCAGCGGCTCGGTCCGGGTCACGAGGACGAGACGCAGCCCTTGCCCGGCGTGGTGCAGGACGAACTCCAACTGCTCCGCGACCACGGCGGAGGTCATCCGGTCGTACTCGTCGAGAACGAGGACCACGGGACGGTCGAGGGCGTTCAGTTCGGCGGCGAGCGAGGCCAGCAACCCGCGTCCCACGCCGCTCGAGTCCGCAGGGCCCCCGGCGGTGCCGGCCGCCGGCGCCCCGCACACGCGCAGGGACTCGAAGACGTAGGCCCAGAAGACCCCAGGTCGGTGATCTCCGGCCTCGACGGTCAGCCAGGCGACCGGCAGCCGCAGCCCCGCGGCCCAGTCGGCCGTCAGGAGTGTCTTGCCGGCGCCGGCTGAACCGTTGACCACCGTCAGCGGTGTGCGCAGTGCCTCGTTCAGGTGCACGACGAGCCGCTGGCGCCGCAGGAACGTGGCGGGCCGCGAGGGAAGGGCGAACCGTGTGCGCAGGTACGGATCGCCCAGCGGGTCGGTGCCCGCACCGGCCGGTTGCCGGGCCCTGCCGTCGGCCGTGACCACGGACCTCAGCCCCGCAGCCCTGCACCGTCGGCGTACTCGGGCGTGAAGGGGCGGAGTACGCCCCGGCCCGGCTGGACGACGCCGTAACTGCTCTCGGGTACCTCGTTCCAAGCGCCGGGCAGGTCCCCCAGGGGCTCCGACACGACGAGACGGGTCTCGTCGGACAGCTCACGCAGGAACGACACGTCGGGGTGGAGTGCGCGCAGGGCGTCCACCTCGGTGCTGACGTACAGCGATCGCGAGCGGCCCTCGGTGGAGTATCGGAAGGCCCATATGCGCTCGCCGTCACTCACCGCGACGGTCATCTGCAGCGGGTGCCGGATGCCGTGCGCCTCCGCGGTCGTCTCGACCAGGCCCGCCATACGCGCAACCGCACCGGGCGGGTCGTCCGTCAGACCGAAGGTGAGGGCGAGGAAGAACATGACCTCGGAGTCGGTGGAGCCCTCGATATCGGCGTACAGGGCCGGATCGACGACCAGGGCGAGATCACGCCGGAGGCGACGGAACTCGTTGATGACTCCGTTGTGCATCCACAACCAACGACCGCTCCGGAAGGGGTGGCAGTTGCTCTGCTGCACGGCCGTTCCGGTCGAGGCCCTGATGTGCCCGAAGAAGAGCTTCGAGCGGGTGTGGTGGGCGACCTCCCGCAGATTGCGGTTGTTCCAGGCCGGGCCGACATCCCGCAGGACCGCCGGATCGGCCGTTTCCTGTGGGTACCAGCCGATACCGAAGCCATCGCCGTTGGTCGTCTCCACGCCCATGCGGGAGTGCAGGCTCTGGTCGATCAGGGAGTGCTCCGGCTGGAACAGAACCTGGCTGAGGAGGACGGGTGTACCCGAGTAGGCGATCCAGCGGCACATCGTGATGCCCCTTCCGGCGGCGGCGACGGCGCCACTGCGGAGGCCGGCCGTCGGATGCCCCGCGGCCCCGGCGTGTGGCAGGCGTCGTCCCACTGCTGGTACCAGTATCGCTTCCGGCGACCATCCGGGCATGCGGACAGAGGGGATCCGTGGGCCCGTCCCCCGGTAGGCCGGCGCCGGGAGCTCGGCTCTACCGGGCCGGTCATTCCAAAGGGCAGTCGACGACGCCTTCACCGAAGCCGGGGCACCGAAGCGACCGAAGACGGAGTCGCCCTGCCCAAGGTCCGTCAGCAGTCCAGGGAGAACCATGGGCCCCAGGCGTGCGTTCCCGACGCCCGTCCAGCCGTCCGCGACCTGCTGACGGAATGCACGTGCTCATGCGCCGGCACGGCCTTCCGGGCCTCAGCGCACGCAACACCGCCATGATCGACGCAGGCGCCGGTCTCTGGGAGCAGCTCTCGGTTCCAGCGGTGGGCCATGGGCGGCGCTCTCATAGGGTGCGCCTATACAGGGCATCGATTTTTGGTCGTGGACCTCCCCGTGTGTGTCCGGCTTCACTGACCCGTTAGTTAGGGCGGTGCCGGTCGGGTCCGGCGCCGCGGACATCGTCGTCGTGGCCGTCCGCATCGGACCTTCTCGTGGCGCGTCGGTGATGTTCAGCCGTGCCTGGATGGAGGTTGCAATGACGCACACCCCGGACGAAGCCGCGGGCGACACCGGCGTGGTGAAGGCCAAGCCCTGGTACCGACAGCTTTATGTGCAGGTCCTGGTGGCCATCGTCGTCGGTATCGTGCTCGGTTGGCGGTGGCCGGATCTGGGTACCTCGATGGAGCCGATCGGCACGACGTTCGTCACCGCGATGAAGATGCTCATCGGCCCGATCGTGTTCCTGACCATCATCGGCGGTATCGCCGGGGTAGCGGACCTGAAGAAGGTGGGCCGTACGGGAGTCAAGGCGCTCGCCTACTTCCAGATCGGCACCATCGTGGCCATGGCGGCGGGCCTCGTGGCCATCAACCTCTTCCCGCTCGGCGAGGGCGTGCACGCCGACGTGGGCGAGCTGGACACCTCCGGGGACGCCGGCCAGTACATCGAGAAGGGCGAGCACCAGCACTGGTGGGAGTTCTTGACCAACCTGGTCCCGGACAGCTTCTTCGGCGCGTTCGTCGACGGGGACATCCTCCAGGTCATCTTCCTGGCCGTGCTCTTCGGCATCGCGCTGAAGATGGTGGGCAAGGCCGGCGAGCCGATCATCGCGTCCGTCAACCGGCTGACCGAGGTCGTCTTCAAGGTCCTGGCGTTCGTGATGAAGGCGGCCCCGCTGGGCGCCTTCGGGGCGATGGCCTTCGCGATCGGCAAGTTCGGTCTGTCCACCCTGACGAGCCTCGGTTCGCTGATCCTGCTGTTCTACGTCACCTCGATCCTCTTCGTGGTGGTCGTCCTCGGGGCTGTGCTGGCCGCCTACGTGAAGCTCAACATCTTCCAGCTGCTGCGGTACTTCAAGGAGGAGCTGCTGCTGGTGCTCGGCACCTCGACGGCCGAGCCGGCGCTGCCGGGGCTGATGCGCAAGCTGCAGTTCATGGGGGTCGACCGGCCCACCGTCGGCCTCGTGGTGCCGACCGGCTACAGTTTCAATCTGGACGGCGCGGCGATCTACCTCTCCCTGGCCACCCTCTACATCGCCCAGGCCACCGACACCCCGCTGTCGGCGGGCCAGCTGCTCGGCCTGCTCGCTGTGATGCTGCTGACGTCCAAGGGCGCGGCCGGCGTGGCCGGCGGCGGGTTCATCGCCCTGACCGCGACGCTGTCCACCGTCGGCCATGTCCCCGCCGCGGGCATCATGCTCGTCTTCGGCATCGACAAGTTCATGTCCGAGTGCCGGGCCGTCGTCAACTTCTGCGGCAACGCGGTCGCCACCCTGTTCGTCGCACGCTGGGAGAACGGACTGGACCTCGAACGAGCCCGCCGTGTCCTGGCCGGACAGCCCGTGGAGGACCTGCCCGAACCGGAGGCGGTACAGGAGAAGCCCGAACGAGACGGTGTGACGTCGCCGCAGAAGGGACGAGACGCCGCGCGCGTGGAGGAAGGGAGCGCCGATCAGCAGGGCCCGGGGTCACGTCCGGCCGGCGACCTGCCCTCTGCTGTTCCTTCGCGGTCGGTCTGAGAGGCGAACCGGCTTCCCTGCCCGAGCCGGGTCATCGTCCGCCTGCTCGATAGGCTGCCCCTATAACGCAAGGCAGGGGAGGCGGAGTGGACGCCCGGCAGTTGCAGTACTTCCTCGCCATCGTGGAGCACGGCGGTTTCAGCAAGGCCGCCGCCGCGCTCCACGTGGCGCAGCCGTCGTTGTCCCAGGCGATGGCCAACCTGGAGGCGGACCTGGGGGTCTCCCTCTTCCACCGCATGGGCCGCGGCGTGGTCCTGAGCGAGGCAGGCGCCCAGCTCCTGGAGCCGAGCCGCCGCGTCCTGCGCGACCTGGACGCCGTACGGGCGCGGGCGGCCGACCTGGCAGGGCTCGGCCGCGGCACGGTCGAGGTAGCCGCCATGCCCTCACCCGGCATCGAGCCGCTGACCACGCTGATCCACCGGTTCGCCGAACTGCACCCCGCCGTCACCATCAACACCCAGGCGGCCTTCACTCCGGAGGAGACCGTCGACCTGGTCCGCAGCGGCGCCTGCGAGCTGGGGCTGCTGGGGGCCGCCCGGCCGGTGACCGCGTCCGGCATCGACGTCCTGCCGGTGGAGGAACAACCGTTCGTCGTCGTGTCCGCGGCCGACGCGGGCTTCGAGGACGGCGACGTCCTGAGCCCCGAGGACCTGGCCGGGCACAAGCTGATCGCTTCCCGCCCGGGCAGCCTGATGCGGACCATCGTCGACGACATCACCGCCCGCAGCGGAGGCACGGAGATCGTCGCCGTCGTGGACCACCGCACCTCGATCCTGCCGCTGGTGCTCACCGGCGTGGGCGTCGCCGTGCTGCCGGCCGCCTGGACCCGACTGGCCCGCCGCTGTGGACTGGTGGTCGTCTCCCTCGCGCCGACCGCCCACCTCCACGTCGCGATGATCAGCCTGCCCGACCATCTCACCCCTGGTGCGCGGGCCTTCCTCGACCTGGCCCGGGCCCTGGCCGCGCGGCGGGCGCGCGACCCGCAGGCGTGACGGCGCGCTTCTGCCCCTGCACCGATCGGTCATCCCTATGAGTCGTATCGGAAGCACGTCTTGGACGCGCCGTGCCGCCGACCGGTTGACTCGAGAGCACATCGGATCAGCACTCGATCAGCGTTCGCCCCTGCCCGGTTGAGCACGGGCGTCGTCCAAGAACCGGAGGCCCCCGTGCCCGAGACTCGAACCTTCCGTATCGCGGCCATCCCCGCCGACGGCGTCGGTGCCGAGGTCGTCGCGTCAGGACGCGCCGTCCTGGACGCCCTCGCCGACGCCTGTGACGGGGCCTTCGCCTTCGACTGGCAGGAGTTCGACTGGGGCAGCGACTACTACGCCCGCACCGGGAAGATGATGGCCGACGACGGCCTGGAGCAGCTCGAGGACTTCGACGCCCTCTACTTCGGTGCCGTCGGCTGGCCCACCGTCCCCGACCACATCAGCCTGTGGGGCCTGCGCCTGAAGATCTGCCAGAGCTTCGACCAGTGGGCCAACGTCCGCCCGGTCCACTTCCTGCCCGGCATCACCAGCCCCCTGCGCAAGGCCGACGACACCGAACTCGACTGGGTCGTCGTCCGCGAGAACAGCGAGGGCGAATACGCCGGCCTCGGCGGCCGCAACCTCTCCGGCCGCGGGCCCGGAGGCGAAGTCGCCGTCCAGTCGGCCCTGTTCACCGAGGTCGGCTGCGAACGCATCATCCGCTTCGCCTTCGACCTCGCACGCACCCGCACCCGCCGCAAGGTCTCCTCGGTCACCAAGAGCAACGCCCAGCAGTACGGAATGGTCCTGTGGGACGACGTCTTCAAGCGCGTCGCAGCCGACTACCCCGACGTCGAGACCGAGAGTGTCCTGGTCGACGCCATGTCCGCCAAGTTCGTCCTGCACCCCGAGGACCTGTCGGTCGTCGTCGCCTCCAACCTCAACGCCGACATCCTCTCCGACCTCGGCAGCGCCCTGGCCGGCAGCCTCGGCCTCGCGGCCAGCGCCAACCTCAACCCCGAACGCCGCTTCCCCAGCATGTTCGAACCCGTCCACGGCTCCGCCCCGGACATCGCCGGTCAGGGCCTGGCCAACCCCATCGGGGCGGTCGGCAGCGCCGCCCTCATGCTCGACCACTTCGGCCTGCCCGACCAGGCCGCCCGACTGACCAAGGCCATCGAGACCGTCACCGGCGCCGGCATCCTCACCCGCGACGTCGGCGGCACCGCCACCACGGACGACGTCACCAAGGCCCTCATCGACGCTCTGAACAACTGAGACGCCGCTTCGACGGCGACACCCCTGAGCGCCCTGGTCCGCACTCACGTCGCGCCGACGGACCGGGCGGTCGAACCGTGCCGGGCTCCACCGAGGGAGCCCGGCACGGCTGTGTGCCGTGACCCTTCCGGAAAGGGAGCTCATCCGCGTCAACGACGCCTCGCTGAACTCGCCGACCTGTGGGCGGTGGTGGGCGTCGCCGGCCAAGCCCTGGCCGGTGAGTTCGGCGTAGAGGGGGGGGGTGCTCGCGCGTGCCGCCGGGGCGCACGCTGTCACGGCATGCTGACCCGCCACCTGCTGCGCGGCGCCGGCCATGGCCTGGGCTCCGGCGTCCTCGGACCCCTCTTCTGGTGGCTGCGACTCCGGATGGCCTGGCGAAGCGCGTTACCGGCGTACCTCAGCCGATCCGGGCCGTGTCCTCGGCCGGACGGCGGTAGATGCCGTCGCTCCGGTGCAGATGGCGCAGGTCGACGAGGTAGCGACGCAGGGTCACGTGGTCGTGTCGGCCACCTTCGCACCACGCGCGGAGCCGTTCGTCGACCTCGCGCTCCGGGTACTCCCGATCCGGCTCGAACGTGCGCTCGGCGATATGGCGCAGTACGAGCTTCTTCCGGCTCCACTGCGCGGGAAGCTTCACCAGCCGTCCGTCCCGTACGAACGTGCGGAGCACCGTCTCGACCCGCTCGTCCCCGGTGCCGTGGTCCTGCGCGGGCCGGGGTCCGGTCGCCTCGCGCGCCAGGCGGCGGAACGAGTCGTAGGACACCGCGAGGCCGCCGGCGTTCGCTGCGACGGCCTCCCGTTCCTCGAGCCGGTGCAGCGCGCGGAGGGCCTCCTTGGCCGACAGCCCGGTCCGCTCGACGACCTCGGCGGCGCTCGTCGCGCCCAGCGCCACAGCGGCGAAGACCCGCACCCGGGTCTCGTCGGCGAACAGCCCGGCCACGTCCTCGCCTGTCATGCTCCGTCTCCGTCCCTCCGGGAGCGGCTCCCGGACCACTGCTCCGGGACGCTACCTCCGTGGCCCGGCGGCGCGCCCGTCATTTTCCGGGTGCGCATCGCGGGCCCGGCCCGTCAGCCGCCCGGGCCGGAGCGCGTGAAGAGGCAGAACAGGTGGCCCGCCGGGTCGCACGGGACGCGCATCGGTCTGGGGCTGGAAGCCGGCCAAGATCGCCCCCGAGGCGAGGGCGTGCTCGACGGCCGACGCCAGGGCGTCCACCTCGATGTCCAGGTGCGTCATCATCTGCTGCTCGGTCCGGCTGGAGGGCCACCGCGGGCGGGAGAAGAGCGGCTCCGTCCGGAACGACAGCCCGGCGCCGCTGTCGGACGGTCCGATCTCGCCCCAGCCAGGCTCCGCCCTCCGCACCGGCCACCCGAGCAGACCCTGGTAGAACCGGCCCATGCGGTGCTCCTGCCCGGTTTCATCGGATCGAACTTCGACGAAGCCGTCGGACCGACGTGGGATCTTTACACACATGGGCATACGGGGAAGGCAGGAAAGCGGACGAGGGCACATGCGGCCGGGCACACGGGAGGCAGGCGGGGCGCCGGCCCGGTCCGGCCGGCAAGGAGGCACACGATGACAGGACCGGAACGCACGCAGGTCCACGGGCTGTCCGTGCCGACCGCTTCCGCCGCGCTGGAAGCCATCGGCGCGGGCGCCTACGTCGTCGACGAGCAGGGCTGCATCATCGCCGTCAACACCCGCGCCGAGCAACTGCTGGGCCGACCCGCCGCAGAGCTCCTCGGCCATGACGCGCACGACCTGCTGCACCGCGGTCCGCAGGGGCAGCAGCTGCCGAGGACCCAATGCGCGATGCGACAGGCATTCCACGCCGGACACCCCGCCCAGGCCGATGAGGACTACTTCGCACGCGCCGACGGTTCGGTGCTGCCGATCTCCTGGCTCATCACCCCGTACGGCATCGGCGACCACCGGGTCACCACCCTCGTCGTCTTCCACACCCCCGTACACCCACGGGTCACCGGCCCGCGGCCGGAGCCGACGGCCCGGTCGCTGTCGGAACTGCACCGGCTGGCCCTGCTGGCCGAGACCACCACGCGGCTGACCTCCACTCTCGACGTCGACGAGGCGCTGCGGCGGCTGGTGGCCCTGGTCGTGCCCCGGCTGGCGGACTGGGCGGTCGTCGACCTGATCACCGAACGCGACGAGGTGTGGCGTACCGTCGTGGTCCACGCCGAGGGCGACACGCTGGTGCAGCACGAGGACCTGCAGGGACCGATGCCGCCGATTCCCGAGGAATCCCCGATGCCCCTGTCCAGAGCCCTGCGCGGTGTCTCCTCAACCCTGGCCGGTCCGCAGACCTACCAGGGGACACCCGATTCCGGCATCGCGGTCGAGCAGGGCCGGCTGTTCCACGCCACGGGAATGCACTCCGCGGCCATCGCACCCATCCGCAGCACGCGCGCGGTCCTGGGGGCGCTGACCCTGGGCCGTACCGAGACTCCGACGGCCTTCGCCCCCACGGACCTTCCGCTGATCGAGGACATCGCGCGTCGGGCCGGCCTCGCCCTGGACAACGCCCGCCTCTACCAGCGCCAGCGCAAGGTGGCCGAGACCATGCAGAACCACCTGCTGCCCCAGATGCCGGGCGTCTCGGGCCTGGAGATGACCGTCCGGTACCTGCCCGCACCCGACGCCTCACACGTCGGCGGCGACTGGTACGACGCCTTTCCCCTGGCCGACGCGTCCACCGCCCTGGCCATCGGCGACGTCGTCGGCCACGACCTGGAGGCGGCGGCCGGCATGGCCCAGGTCCGCAACATGCTCCGCGCCTACGCCTGGTCTCAGCACGAACCCCCCAGTCGCATCGTCGAACGGCTCGACGAGGCGATCCAGCACATCACCGACGTCGCCATGGCCACCATGATCTTCGGCCGGATCGAAACGGCCCACGACGGTCACTGGCAGCTGTCATGGACCAACGCGGGCCACCCTCCGCCGCTGCTGATCAGCCGGGACGGCCTGACGACCTACCTGACCGACGGCCACGGCATCCTCCTGGGCACCCAGGCGGGCCTCCGGCGCCCCGACGCCACAGCGCTGCTCCCACCGGGGTCCACCCTGGTGCTGTACACGGACGGCCTCATCGAAGCGCCCGGCCAGAGCCTGGATACGGGCCTGCACCGGCTGCGCCAACACGCCGCCGCCCTCGCCCACCGCCCCCTCGCCTCGTTCACCGACCAACTGCTCCGCCGGGTGCGCCCTGCCGACAACGACGACGACGTCGCCCTCCTGGCCCTGCGCGTGCCCGAGGGCTGAGCCCGTAGGAGAGCCTCGGCGGGCCGATCGGCTCAGGCACGGCGCGCCTCGGCCGTGCGGACGGGCGCCGGAGGAGGTTCGGGGGGGGTCCCTCGGGACGGCTCGCCGCCCGCTACGGCTTCCGCATCGTGGTGACCGCCGGCCTCGGCCTGGCCGGAGGGGGCTCGTGGCACTGGGAGTGGTGCACGCGGACACCGGTTACGGGAACGTGTGGTGGCGGCTGGGAGTCGTCGGCATCGGCTTCGCCCTGACCCTGTCCCCACTGACAGGCGCCGCCATCCAAGCGGTCAGGGGCAGGAGGGCGGCCTCGCCTCAGGCATCAGCAGCACCACCCGGCAGGTCGGCGCGGTGCTCGGAGCCGTCGTCCGCACCCGGCAGTCGGGGGGGCGCCCCCTTCGAGACCAGCCTCAACAGCGCCTTCGTCGTGGCCGGCGCCCTCACCCTGGCCACCGCCGTGTTCACCGGCCTGTGGACGGCGAGGCCCCAACCCGCGGAAGGCTCCGAGGTGGCGCAACGTCCCACCGATCCAGATGCGGTCACCGCCTCGAACGAGGCACCGGTGGACAGCCGTTGACACCGACCGCCTTGGTCGAAGTCCCACCGCACCAGGGTGATCCGACCGTTGCGTGGCGACGCCCCCCGCCAGAACAACGCCAGAACAGCGCGCTTCCCGGCTGTTTCCGCTGGATCGTGATGAGGCCAGCCTTGGCCGCACATCAGAGCAGCAGTGCGGTGCTCAAGTGGTCCCGGTTGCCGGGCTGAAGTCGTCGGGTACGGGGTTCAGCCTCGGGTCAGGATGCGCAGGTCCCCGGCGTCCGGGTCGCCGAACAGCACGAACAGCTCGGGGTCCCGCTCGGTGCCGCCGATCGTCCAGTACGTCTCCTGGCCACACTCGCCGTCGAGGCGTACGAGGACACCGTCGCGGTCGGTGTCCCGCACGTCGCTCCCCCCTTCGCGCGTCCACGTGCCGGTCCCGTCGCACAGGGTGAAGTCGCCGTCCTCGTCGACGTCGTTGTGGGCCGGCACGTGGGTCAGTTCCGCCGTGCCGCCGGGGGACAGCCGCAGCACGCCCCCGTCCGCGCCGCGCCAGTCCCCGACGAGCTGCCCGGCGGACAGCCCAGGGGGTTCGTAGTCGCCGGCCAGCGAGGCCGCCGACACTCCGCACACGACGAAGAGGACGAAGCTCGCGCCCGCCGAACGGAGCCAGACACCCCACGATCCCCACCGACGTCCGCGCAGGCGGGCGAGGACCAGCACCGGCAGGGCGCCGACGCCGGTGAACCACGGGAGGGTGTCGGAGACCGGCCATCCCCACAACGCACACCCCAGCACCGACCACCCAGTGCCGATCAGCACGGACCCGGCCAGATGCCAGAACCACTCCGGCCCCCGGGCGGTGCGGGGCCGCAGGCGGGCCAGCGTCGCGGCGGGCATGATCTGCACGGTCGCGTGCAGGACACCGAGCAACGGCAGGACCAGCGGTACGCAGACGATGCCCAGGAAGCCGCCGCCACCGTGGTCGTAGTCGTCCCGGCCCGCCTCCATGGCGAACCACCACGCCAGCCACACCAGCGGCAGCTGCCCCGCGCACAGCGCGGCCGCACGGTTCCATTCGTCGTTCGACCAGGTGGGCCGCCGACGCCCGCCGGGTTCCCCCGTCTTCCCCCGCCACATGCCCGCAGCTTACGGCCCGGGGTCATGACCGTGGCGAGAGGGTTCATCCCGAAGCGTCTGCGGGGCTCGAAACCCGCGATCAACCGGTTGGTGGTCGCCACTCGCCATGACAAGCACGGTTACGTCTTCCTTGGCACCGCCACGGCAGCAGCCCCGGGTCATCCGGCTTCGCACGTGACGGGTCGGGACACAACTCGGTAATCCGTCGCCACCACAACGTGAAGACACGCGAGAACCGCCGCTACGCAGGTAACGGCCGCAGCGACCAGCGCAGAGCCGCATGCTTCTGCAGGGCCGAGTCGCTGCCTCGTCTCGGGTGCGGAAGTCCTCGATCAGGGAGTTGACGATGAACGTCGCGCTGTGGATCACCGCTGGAGTGCTCGCCGCTGTCTGCCTGGTGGGCAGCTCCAAGAAGTTCGTGCCGCGGAAGAAGCTGGCCGCGGTGGGCTCCTCTGCGCAGGGGGTCCTGGAGTTCAGCCCCGGCGCTCTCAAGGCCATCGGCGCCGTCGAGCTGCTGGCCTGGAGCGTGCGGTCTTGAGGCGCCCGTCGAGGCGCCGGACGCAGAAAGCAGCTTGTCGTCGGTCGCCAACCGAACGGCTTGTGCGCAAGCCGTCGGGTCACCGAGTCGCGCGGTGCGCCTTGGCAAGCCGCAGCGGTGGCACCAGTCGTCCGGCTCGACGACCTTGCAGGCCAGTACCGCACGGTCGGGGTCAAGGCGCTGGCCGGGCACGACTTCATCACCGGGAGGGCTCGACCTTTCCCCGGCCACCGACGCGCCCCCTCTGCCGGGCCCCGCAGAACTCATGCTGGACGTCCGATGCGTCGAGCGAGCAGGGCGATGACCCGGCAGCAGGTCGGGTGCATGCGATCCATCGAAGATCACGGACACGAGGATGGTGCATCCGTGAGCACGCTGCCCGCCTGGAGTCAGACGGGCTGGCCGATCGGACGGATCGTCACCGTGTTGAGGTCGACGCCTGCCGGCTGGTCGAGCGCGAAGCCGATCGCTTCGGCCACCGAATCCGGGCTCATCGCGATGGGGGGAGCCTGGCCGTGCCAGAACGCGGTGTCGATCATGCCTGGGTTCACGACCGTGACTCCGATGCCGCGGGTCGTGGCGTGCAGGCGGAGGTTCTCGGCGAAGCCGACCACTGCCCACTTCGTGGCGGAGTAGAGGTTGCCCGGGCTGTTCTTGATTCCGGCCACGCTGCCGATGAGCACCAGCCGACCGCGGGACTGCTCGAGGTGGGGCAGGGTCGCCTTGGCCAGCAGAGCCGGGCCGAGCACGTTGGCGAGTACCATCGGCGCCCACAGCTGCGGATCGCCGCCGTCGATGACGCCGGCACCGCCCGTCCGGAAGTGATCCTCGGACGCGCCGCCTGCGTTCGCGATTGCCGCGTCGAGGGACCCGAAGCGCTCCACCGTGCTGGTGACCGCAGTGTTCGTGGAGTCCCAGTCGGAGGCATCTGCCACCAGGCCCAGGACGCGGTCCGCGTGGCCGACTTCGTCGAGGAAGGCCTTGAGCCGACCAGGGTCGCGCCCGGTGACGGCGACCCGGTGGCCACGCACGAGCAGGAGCCGAGCGGTCGCGGCGCCGATCCCGCTCGTGCCACCGGTGATCAGGACCGTCTTGCCGGCGACCGGCGATGCGCCGGAGTCAGTGAGTGTGTCAGTGAGTGAGGTGTTCATGGCGTCCACTCTGTGGCGCGGCACGGATCCGTGACAGTTGCTTCCAAAGGTGGGGACGACACCCCCTGGCTCCAACGGCGCCGCCCAGGCAGGCTGTGCCCATGTCGACGAACACGAGGTACTCCGAACTCGGTGGCTTCCTGCGTTCGCGACGCGAGCGGATCCGCCCCGAGGAGGTCGGGCTCGCGCCCGGCCCGCGGCGCCGCGTCCCCGGTCTGCGTCGCGACGAGGTCGCCGTTCTGGCCGGCGCCTCGGTGGAGTACTACACCGAGCTCGAGCGCGGTGCCGGCTCGCAGCCCTCCGACCAGATGCTCGCCGCGCTCGCCCGCGCCCTGCGCCTCAGTCGCGACGAACGCGACCATCTGTACCGGTTGGCGAACCGTCCGATCCCCCACCAGGGCGGGACGGCGTCACACGTCCACCCCGCGATGCTCGACCTGCTGACACGAATTGACGGGACCCCGGCGATGGTGAGCACCGACCTGCACACCGTTCTGATCCAGAACCCGCTCGCCATCGCCATGCTCGGCGACCTGTCCGCGCACCACGGCCGCGCGGCGAGCTTCATCTACCGATGGTTCACCGACCCGGCCTCGCGGCAGATCTACCCGCCGGAGGACCTCGCCCCGCAGTCACGCTCGTTCGTTGCCGACCTGCGAGCGGCAATCGGGCGACGCAGCCCGGGCGACGCCGAGGCGACCAAGCTGGTGGACGAACTGCTCCAACAGTCGCCGGAGTTCCAGGCGCTTTGGACCGACCAGGACGTGGGGGTGCGCAGAGACGAGCGCAAACGGATCGTCCACCCCACCGTTGGCATGCTCGACCTCAACCTCCTCGGCTCGGCTCGGGTGCGGCGCGAGCGTTACACGGGCGAATGGATCCCAGAGCCGCTGCCCGAGCGGACCGACTGGATCAGCGGGCGCCCAGGCACCGCCGCGACCGGTCCCGCGGACCCGGCCGACCGGGTCACGCTCGACGAGTCGGTGAGCATGGCGTTTCTCGTCGCCCTCGAATCCATGACCCCGGCTCAGCGCGTCGCGCTCATCCTGCACGATGTCTTCGGCTATCCGTTCGCCGAGATCGCCGGGATCACCGGCCGCACCCCGGCAGCATGTCGCGAACTGGCCTCCTCCGCCCGACGCCGCGTCCGGGCCTCCCTGCCCCCTGCGGCCCCGGCAGCCCACCAGGCGGGCCTCGTCAGGGACTTCAAGCAGGCGTGGGACGCGCAGGACATCAACGCCCTCATCAGACTCCTCGCCCCCGGCGCGACGTTCACGGCGGACGGCGGCGGCGTGGTCGCCGCCGCGCTCCACCCGATTGAGGGCGGCGAAGGAATCGCGCGCTACCTTACCGACCTCGCCGTCCGGGCGTCTGGCGGCCTGACGGTCCTGGAGCGCACGGTCAACGGCCGGGCCGGTCTGGTGATCGAGCACGAAGACGTCACCGTGGCCGTATACGCGTTCGACGTCGCGGACGACCGGATCACGCACATCTGGGCAGTGCGCAACCCTGACAAACTCCGCCCGTGGACGGCGGGCTGACCGGCTGGACTTCGACAGCGCGGCACCTACTGCAATCAGGCGCTCGGCGGCCCGCACGACGCGGTCGCCGCGTGGCTCGTCTGCGACGTCGGGTCTTGCCGGAGGAGGCTTCGACGGGGCTCGCCCCACAGAGAGCGGCGAAGGATGCCTCGCTGCCCATCCGCTGCGGGTTGTCGTCGGCCGCTGTCAGTAGTGTGGCAGCCGTGTCGGGGCCGACGCTGTAGACATCGAGGAGCTTGGGCGCGCAGTCGCCCATGGCCGTCGTGATCCGCTTGGTGAGGTCGCTGATTTCCTCGGGAAGGTGCAAGATGTGCCCGGCCAGCAGACGGAGCGTGTGTCGCGCGGCTGCTTCGGGGCCGGTCCCCTCGCCGGGGTTCAGTTCGCTGCAGGACGAAGGGCACTGCGCCTTCAGCAGGAAGCGAACCAAGATTCCGGTCGATCGGGGTCTCGTTCTCATGAAGCGTCACGCCGGGAGTCGCGTCCGTCGCCACCGCCGCGGCCACCGACTTTGATCACCAGTGATCCGCGCGCTGGAAGATCCCGCACCAAATGCCGCGAGGTCACCGCATCCGCGCGGCAACGACTACGTGCGAGAGGGCAGTTGTCAGTCCGCCGTCCTATGGTCGTCCGTGTCCGTGATCGACGGGCTGGCGTCCGAGACGTCGTACGTACTACTCCGCAGGGAGAAGTGTGTCATCCAGACGTGAACGACCCACAACACGCCAGGCGTTCCGCGCCGCCCGGATGGTGCGGGGGGCCCTGTCGCTCGCCGTGCTCACCGGTGGAGTGCTCGTCCCCGTCATGACCGGCACTGCGTCCGCGGCGGTCGGCGGACACGCCGCGGTGTCGGGCCTCACCGGTGACTTCAACGGTGACGGCCATGTGGACCTCGTCGCCTCGGCCCCCGACGCGACGGTCGACGGCGCGGCGGGCGCCGGTGTCGTCACCGTCGCCTTCGGCTCAGCGGCCGGGGCGGGCGTCGGGCAGGGCGACCGGGCCACCTTCAGCCAGAACACGGAAGGCGTGGGCGGGGAGGCGGACGCCGGGGACCACTTCGGCTTCTCGGTGGCCGTGGCCGACTTCGACGGCGACGGCTACGACGACCTCGCGGCAGGTGTGCCGGGCGAGGACGTCGCGGGTGAGGCGGAGGCCGGCTCGGTCCAGATCCTCTGGGGCTCGGCGGCCGGCATCGCGGGCAGCGCTACCCTCACCGACCCCGCGACCCAGAACCACCAGGCCCACGGTCGGACCCTCGCCGCGGGCGACTTCAACGGTGACGGCAGGGCGGACCTGGCGACCGGCAACACCTCGCCCGAGGCGTGGCTGTACGCGGGCGGCTTCACGAGGGACGGAGGCAACGGCGGGACCTACCCGCTGGGCTACCTGTACACCTGGAACGGTGAGGTCACCGCCCTTACGGCCGGTGACGTCACCGGTGACGGCGCCGACGACCTGCTGGTCAATCACCGCAGCCTCCACCGGAGCGGCGCCGGGGACTCCGGCGTGCTGGGCCTGAATCCCTCCCCCTACGACCTGGCCGCCCGTGGTTACGCGTCCGCCTTCGGTGACTTCAACGGCGACGGCTACACGGACATCGTCACCGCACGCGACTGCAAGGGCGGCGAGATCAACTACGTTCCGGGCGGCCCCGCTTCCGCGACGGACCCGACCTGGACGGGGGACTACGACCGCTCCTACACCATGAACCAGGCCGATTTCGGCGCGCCCGGCGAGGACCGGATCTACGACCGCTACGGTGCCGGGCTCGCCGCGGGTGACATCAATGGCGACGGCTACGACGACCTTGTCGCCGGCGACCCCAACGAGGACACCGACGGCGAGACCGTTGCCGACGCCGGCCATGTCGTCGTCCTGTACGGCAACCGCATCGGGCTCGTCACCACGGGCCGTCAGGTCTTCGACCAGGGCTCCGAGGGGATACCCGGCGAGAACGAGTCCGGTGACGAGTTCGGCGCGCAGCTGTTGCTGGAGGACTTCAACGGCGACGGCAGGAAGGACCTGACCATCGCGGCGCCGGGCGAGGACGGCGGCAGCGGCGCTCTCACCACCCTGCCCGGATCGGACACTGGGCTCGTCACGACCGGTGTCCGCACCCTGGACACGGCGTCGTACGGCCTGCTGGCGGCCGGGCAGCCCCGTCTGGGCAGCGGCCTGCAGGGCCACCCGCCCATCACCCCTCAGCCGGCGCCGCCCGCCGGCTGATGACCGAAGCCGAGGCTGAGGAGCGAGGCGGAGGCTGAGGCCGGTTCGCAGGACGGCTGTTCCCGGGCAGGGCTTCCCCAGCCCGGGAACGTTTGCAGTCGACAGCAGAGCCTCCTGCGACCTGCGCGGCATGTGGAAGTCGCGCCATCCCCATCTTGTTCCCAAGAGCGCCGGCCTCGCCGCGTATACAGCGTGGCCGAGGAGCGCACTACACGGGGCGGGACCTCGGCCGTGCCTTGCCCGCTCTCCTGGCTGCGGACGGTCGATGACCGCTCCACTGTCCTGGCCGGGGTGCTCCGCTCATACTTCCTCGGCACTGCCGACATGGCAGCCCCCACGGCGCACATGGGCATGCGGAGGACCCGCATCAACCGCCCTCTGCGCGAACCGACATGACGAGTCCGCGCGAAGAAGACCGTAGTACGCACTGAGACCGGCCGGGCGGTTCCGTGCAACCGGAGGCGCGGCTGCCCCCGCGCCGGGCGCATCGGTACGGCCATGGGTGAAGGTCGGCTCACCCGCCGGGGCGGCGTCGCCGACGGGGTCCGTACGCCGAGCGTCCGCGCGACACGTCAGGCCGGGACGCGCAGTCCCGCCAGGAGTCGGTCGAGGGCCTGCTGCCCGGCCTGCGGGTCCCCGCCCCGCGCGATCCAGAGCGCGGCCTCGTTCATCGCCCCCGAGAGCAACCGGGCCAGGGGTTCCACCGGTTGATCGGCGATCGTCCCGGCCGCGGCGAGCGCCGTCAGGGCCTCCGTCAGGTGCCGGGCGGAGTGCTCTTCGTCCACGGCCCGCCACTCGTCCCAGCCCAGTACGGTCGGCGCGTCGACCAGCAGGATCTGTCGCACCGCCGGATCGGTCCCCGCCGTCAGGAAGGCCCGGCAGCCGGCCCGGAGCTGCTCCCAGAGGTCGTCCTGGCCTTCGGCCTCGGTCGCGACCCGCTCGCCCAGTTCCTGCTGCACCTCGCCGACAACGGCCCGGAACAGCCCGGCCTTGCTGTCGAAGTGGTGGTACGCGGCCCCCTTGGTGACCCCGGCGGCCCGCGCCACCTCGGCCAGCACCACGTGGTGGTACCCGTCGGCGGCGAACCGCCGCCGCCCTTCGGCCAGCAGCGCCTGCCGCGTGGCCGCCCGCTGCTCCGCCCGGCTGACCGCCATCGCGCGCACCGCCCTTTCCCTTTCGCGTACCGAGGGTATGCTAACGTCACGATTCACATACTCCGGGTATGTGAAATGGAGCTGGAGGATCGCTGCCATGACGAACGACCCCGCGACGACCACGCCCCGGGCCAAGCTCGGCGGCTTCTACCCGGTGCTCGCCAGCCGGGACGTGGCGGCCTCCCGTGACTTCTACACCCGCCACCTCGGCTTCGACGTGACCTTCGAGGCGGACTGGTACGTCAGCCTGCGACGCCCCGACGCCCCGCAGTACGAGCTGGCCCTCCTCGACCACACCCACCCGACCGTCCCCGAAGGCCATCGGGCCGCGCTCCGGGGAGGCCTGCTGCTGAACTTCGAAGTGGACGACGTCGACGCCGAGCACCAGCGGCTCGTGGCCGAGGCCGGCCTGTCCGAGGTGCTGCCCCTGCGTACGGAGGAGTTCGGTCAGCGCCACTTCATCATCGCCGCTCCGGACGACGTGCTGATCGACGTCATCACCGTCGTCCCGCCCAGCCAGGAGTACGCCGCCCTGTACACCCACGTCTGACACCCGGGCCGGCCCCAAGGGCCCGTCACCACCGCGGCTCGGTTTGATAACTTGTGCTGATGGACCAGGTGTTGGACGAGGGGCCCTTCTTTCACGGCACGAAGGCCGACCTGCGGATCGGGGATCACCTCACCGCCGGATTCCGGTCCAACTACCGTCCCGAAGTCGTGATGAATCACATCTACTTCACCGCGTTGCGCGACGGCGCGGGACTCGCCGCCGAACTCGCCGCCGGCGACGGCTCCCCGCGGGTGTATCTCGTCGAACCGACCGGGGACTTCGAGAACGACCCCAACGTCACCGACAAGAAGTTCCCCGGCAATCCCACCCGCTCCTACCGCAGCAGGGAACCGCTCCGGATCGTCGGGGAGGTCTCGGACTGGACGCGGCAGACGCCCGACGCCCTCCAGGCGTGGAGAGACCGATTGGCCGCGATGCGTCTGGACGGCCGCGCCGAAATCATCAACTGAGATCGCGCGACCGCCGCCAGGCCGGCACCGTGCGCAGATTCACGGGCGCGGTCGGCGAGGGCTCCGGCAGCCGCAGCCCTCGCCGGCCGGGTGTGATCGACCCGAGGACGCTGGGGTGCCGGGCGCCGGTGCACGCCGCGACCGTCCCGGGCAGCCCGTGCGCGGTCAGGAAGCCCAGGACGGCGAAGGCGTAGGCCTCCTTGGCCGCCGACGGCAGCCCGAGGTCGTCGGAGGTCCGCAGCGGGATGTCGCCGAGTGCGTCGGCGAGCATCGCCATCAGGGTCGGGTTGCGGGTTCCGCCGCCCGAGGCGAGGACCTCGCTCGCACCGGCCGAGCGGACCGCGTCGGCGACGGTGCGGGCGGTGAGCCGGGTGACGGTGGCCACCACGTCCTCGACGGGAAGCTGCGCCAAGCCGGTCAGGGCGTGCTGGAGGTAGGGCCAGTGGAAAAGCTCCTTGCCGGTCGTCTTCGGTGGCGGCTCGGCGTAGTACGGCTCGTCGAGCAGCCGCCGCAGCAGCGCGTCGTCGACGGTGCCGCGGGCGGCCAGGGCGCCGTCCCGGTCGTAGACCAGCCGCCCGCCGGTGAGGGCCTGGACGGCCGCGTCGACGAGGGCGTTGGCGGGGCCGGTGTCGAAGGCCAGGGGACCGGACTCCCCGGCCGCCACGGTCAGGTTGGCGATGCCCCCGAGGTTCAGCGCGGCGGGCACGCCGGGCCGCCCGCGCAGCCACATGACGTCGACCATGCTCACCAGCGGCGCGCCCTGACCACCGGAGACGACGTCGCGGCTGCGCAGATCGGACACGACCGGGCAGCCGGTGGCCTCGGCGATCCAGGCGGCCGAGCCGATCTGCAGCGTCCCGTGCACCCGCCCCCGCTCCACCCAGTGGTAGACGGTCTGACCGTGCGAGACCACGAGTTCGGCACGCTCGTCACACAGTTCGCGGTTGGCCCGGACGGCCAGCGCCGCGAACGCCTGACCGATCCGGGTGTCGAGCCGGCAGACCTCCCGCAGCGTGGTCGACGCGGGCGGCAGCGCGGCGGCCAGGGCCGCCCGCAGATCCTCCGGATAGGGGGCGCTCACCATGCCGAGAGGTCTGAGCAGCAGGCTGTCGCCGTGCAGCACGAGATCGGCGGCGGCGGCGTCGACCGCGTCGTGGGACGTGCCCGACATCATCCCGATCACCCGCATCGCCGATCCTCCGTCCCTCGCCAGGCTGCCGTCGGGTCAGTCGCGCAACGCGCGACGGTGGTCGTCACCGCGCAGGGTGGCCAGGGCGAGCGTACTGACGGCACAGGTCACGGCCACGTAGTAGGCGGGGATGTCCACGTCGCCGGTCCGTTCGATCACCTCGGTGATGATCAGGCCCGCGCAGCCGGAGAAGACCGCGTTCGACAGCGCGTACGCCAGTCCCAGCCCGGTGTAGCGGACGCCGGTCGGGAACATCTCGGCGAGCATCGCGGGCCCGGGGCCCGCCATCAACCCGACCACGGCGCCCGCGGCGAACACCGCGGCGCCCTTGGCCGCCGTCGAGGCGCCGGGGTCCTGCAGCAGGCCCAGCAGGGGGAAGGCGAGGAGGGCCACGAGGACCGAGCCCGCCACCATCACCGCGCGCCGACCGATCCGGTCGCTGAGGGCGCCGGCCGGGAGGATGGAGGCCGCGAAGCCGACATTGGCGACGACCGTGGCGACCAGCGCCTGCTGGAAGGTCGCGTTCAACGTGCTCTGCAGATACGACGGCATGACGACGAGGAAGGTGTAACCGGCCGCCGACCAGCCCATCAGACGGCCGGCGCCGAGCGCGATGGCCTTGGCGACCTCGCGCGCCGGGGCGTCGGCCACCGGCACCGTGCCTGGACCGTCCTCCGCTGCCGGACTCCGGGGCCGCGTGGTCCGCCGGTAGGAGGGTGTCTCCTCCAGCTTCAGCCGCAGCCACAGGGCGGCGAGTCCCAGCGGCAGGGTGAGCAGGAACGGCAGCCGCCAGCCCCAGTCGTGGAGCGCGTCCTCGCTCAGCGCGGTGGCCAGCAGGGCCGCGATGCCCGCGCCGGCGAGCAGTCCGAGTGCCACCGTGAAGGACTGCCAGGCCCCGTACAGGCCGCGCCTGCCGGGCGGCGCGAACTCGGTCATGATCGAGACGGCGCCGCCGAACTCCCCTCCCGCGGACAGGCCCTGGACCGCACGCAGCAGCGTGAGAAGCCACGGCGCCGCCGCGCCCACCGTGGCGTACGTCGGCAGCAGGCCGATGAGGGTGGTGGCCGCGGTCATCAGCAGGACGACGAGGATGAGCGTGGGGCGTCGGCCGATCCGGTCACCGAAGCGGCCGAAGAAGACCGCGCCGACCGGCCGGAAGAAGAAGGCGAGGGCAAAGGACGCGTATGTCTTGACGAGCGCCTCGGCGTCGCCGCCTCCGTCGGGGGTGAAGAAGTTGGCCGCGATGATGGTGGCGAAGTAGCCGTAGACGCCGAACTCGTACCACTCGATGAAGTTCCCGACCGAACCCGCCACCAGTGCCCTGCGCCCTTGGTGCGTGCCGGTGGTTCCCTCGGCCGGTTCGTGCACGGGGGTGGTCATTCGGTCGCCCCTCCCTCGTCGCGGACGGCGTGCGGAGCCGCTCTTCCCGGAGTGGAAGTTAGTTTCAACGGATCGCCAAGTCGCTGTCAATAACTTTCAGCGAGGAGGTCAAGTGCCTTTACGGTGACGGCGGCCAGCCTCGGGGGAGGAGCGGTGAAGGTGGCGCGGGCGTGTGTCAGACGGGCAGCGGCAACGGCGGGAGCTTCTGGTGCTCGGACCGGCCCCGGTTGAGCACGCTGACCGTCGCGGCGGTGAACCACGGCACGCTCGGCCCGGCCAGCCGCATCGGCTCCCACTGCTGGTAGTCCGTGAACAGCGCCCATTGGTCGATCATGGGAAGGAAGCTGATGGTCTCGTCGTGTCGCAGCGACACCCAGCGGTTCTCGGCCGCGACGTGCAACAGCATGCGGCGGTCGGTCAGTATCGCGCGGCAGGGGGAGAAGTCGCGCCACTGCGCCTGCGCCATCGCCTGCGCCCTGCTGCGGGCACTGCTATTGGCGACCGCGTCCCCGACCAGACCGGCGGCGACGAACAGCGGTGACCCGAAGTAGAAGCCGGAGCGCTGGTTGTAGGTCACGTTCATGGCGTAGAAGCGGGCGTAGTGCGCGGTCACGTCGCCGTAGGCGGTCTCACCCACTTCGAGCAGCACGCCCGGCGTGGCAATCGGGGCCAGTTCGCCTCCGCCGCTGAGGTGCCGGTGCAACGAACAGGCGGCATCCCAGCCCTGCTGGTGGAGGGTTTGCACGTGATCGTCGGCCGGATTCCGGTGCTGCACTGACCTCGCCCCCACTGCGACCCAGAACGGGTGGATCTCCGTTCGGCCCCATGATGCCAGGTGATGCCGGTGCCCGGACCCGAGCCCGGCGCACCGGGACGCAGGAGCCGACGGGGCGAGGAGAAGTGACACGCGGCGGCGATCACGGCAGTGCCGACGTCCTGCCCGGCCGCCGGGCTGCCCGCTCCGCACGCCATCCCCAGAACGTGCCGCGTGCGGAATGCGCAGGGCGGGTGCGTCTCAAGTGGCGGCTCGCGGGACCACGTTGATGTTGGAGGTGTGGGAGCCCAGGCCGCCCGCGCCCGCAGCGCCGCTCCAGGCACCCGACCGCACTCCCACCGGGCCGCCGATTTCCGGCTACGGGCGGCCGTCCGGCCGTGTGGCCGGATTCGGGCGGTGGGGTGTCACAGGCCCAGGGAGATGGCCAGCCGGGTGAGCTCGGCCGTGCTGTTGATGTTGAGCTTGGCGCGGATGCG